>CAYQOV010000001.1:0-189470 GCA_964419245.1 uncultured Bacteroides sp.
ACACTAAAAATCTGTCTGCAAAGATGATACTTTTTAAGTTTGTATCAAAAGAAAATTCGTCGCCCCCCGTTAAAAAAACCAAAAGTTCAGGATATTTATCTTTCATTGCACGGATGTAGCCTGCCATTTCGTATTCAATACCCTTCAACACTCCTGCACGGATGGCCGTCTCTGTATCCTTTCCCATCGGGAGCAAGCGTCCCTCGGCCTCGACAAGAGGAAGGCGCCCTGTATAGTGGTTCAGAGCCCTGAAACGCATCTGTAGGCCGGGCGAAATATTTCCGCCATGATATCGGCCGGCCGCATCCACAAATTCATACGTGATACACGTGCCGGCATCTATTACCAGAATATCCCTACCAGGGAATCGCTCAGCAGCGCCCACCACAGCCGCCATACGGTCGTAGCCCAACGTGCGGGGCGTTTCATAAAGGTTCTCCACAGGGAGAGGGGTATCAGCACCCAGCCTCAACAGGGGGCAGGGCAATTCAGCCAAACGGGCTTCTGCCTCGTCTGTCAGGTCGATAACCGTAGCCACAATAGCCTTTTCGATGGGATAGCGGCGGCAGACATCAGATAGCGACCCCAGCGTGAAGTTGGAGTCGTAGACCACATCCTTCAAATCCGTCCCCTCAAAAAGGGCAATTTTGGCCACCGTATTCCCTATGTCAATAATCAAATTCACTGCTATCACTTTTTTGCGGGTGCAAAGATACGACTTTATTCCATTATTTCGCATATCATAAAGCATTGCGTTCGTAGGAAGAAAGCACCGTTTTCCACCTGACAAAACGGCCTTTTCCGCACAAATAGTCACAGACGCCCCTGCAAGACAAGCAAATCGCCCTGACGCAAGGGATATTTTCAGGCGAAAGACAGACTTTCTTGTGACAAAACAAAAAAGTTGGCGACAGATAAAGCAAATATCAACCTTATTATTTATCTTTGTTAGCTTAATAAAGTTAGCAATTAACAAGACTACCAATATGAAAGATTTCTTCAAATTTACCTTCGCGACCGTCACGGGTATCATCCTATCCTGCGTCGTGCTGTTCTTTGGAGGCATGCTGATACTGTTCAGCGCCCTGGCCTCATCGGAAGCCGAAACACAAGTAAGCTCCAACTCCGTCATGATGCTCGAGCTGAAAGGCGAACTGAGAGAAAGAAACGAAGCGATGCCTTACGAGACATTGTTCAGTGACGATTATCAAGTATATGGATTAGACGACATTCTCTCCTCCATCCGCAAGGCCAAGGAAAATGAAAACATCAAAGGTATCTACCTGCAGCTCAGCTACCTGACCGCCGGCTATGCCGCCATCGAGGAGATACGCAACACGCTGCTCGACTTCAAGGAAAGCGGCAAGTTCATCGTAGCCTATGCCGACAACTACCAGCAGAGCCTGTACTACCTGGCCAGCGTAGCCGACAAGGTGCTGATGAATCCCAAAGGTTCGCTCGAATGGCGAGGCATCGCCTCGACTCCCATCTTCTACAAAGACTTGCTCGAAAAGATAGGCGTCGAGATGCAGATTTTCAAGGTGGGTACCTACAAGTCGGCCGTCGAGCCCTTCATCGCCACCGAAATGAGCCCTGCCAACCGCGAACAGGTGACGGCTTACATCAACTCCGTATGGGGTGCTGTGACCAAGGCCGTATCCGAGTCGCGCAACGTCAGCGTAGACAAGCTCAACCAATATGCCGACGACATGATCATGTTCGAACCCTCGGAAGAAGCCGTGAAATGCGGCTTGGTGGACACCTTAATATATAAGAACGACGTACGCGACTACCTGAAGCCCCTGGCCGGCCTCGACAAGGACGACGACCTGCCCGTATTAGGATTGCAGGACATGGTGAACGTGCGCAAGAACCAGCCGAAGGACAAGAGCGGCAACATCGTGGCCGTATACTACGCCAGCGGCGAAATCGTCGACTACGAAAGTTCATCGTTCAGCGACCAACCTACCATCATCCCCTCCAAGGTCATCCGCGACTTGCGCCGCCTGCAGGAGAATGACGACGTAAAAGCCGTCGTACTCCGCGTCAACTCGCCTGGCGGAAGCGCCTACGGCTCCGAACAGCTGTGGTATGCCGTCAGCCAACTGAAGAAAGAGAAACCCGTCATCGTCTCCATGGGCGAATATGCCGCCTCGGGCGGATACTATATGTCGTGCAATGCCGACACCATTGTGGCCGAGCCCACTACCCTGACAGGCTCCATCGGCATCTTCGGCATGTACCCCAACGTGAAGGGACTGACCGACAAGATAGGTCTTGACTTCGATGTAGTGAAAACCAACGCATACGCCGACTTCGGCGCTACCGGCCGCCCCATGAACGAGGGTGAGAAGGCCCTGATACAGAAGATGGTGAACCAAGGTTACGACCTCTTCCTGACCCGCTGCTCCGAAGGGCGCGGTATTGCCAAGGAGGAGCTGGACAAGATTGCCCAAGGCCGCGTATGGACAGGTAGCACCGCCAAGGAACTGGGCCTCGTCGACGAGCTGGGCGGATTGGACCGTGCGCTGGAGATTGCCTGCCAGAAAGCCGGCATCGATGCCTATACCGTCGTATCCTATCCGGCCAAGCAGACGTTCCTCGAGATGCTGATGAGCACCAATCCGGGCACTTACCTCAAGTCGCGTTTCCTCAGTGGCAAGGCTGGCGAACTTTACCGCCAGTTCAGCATCCTGGAGAACTTTGACAAGCGCGACCGCATCCAGGCACGCCTGCCCTTCGAACTGAATGTAGAATAATGCCGCTCCTGTACAGATGACAGAACGTACCGTACCCATACACCGCTGGCTTCTCCCCCTCTCATGGATCTATGGAGGGGGAGTATGGCTCCGTAACAAGCTCTTCGACTGGAAGATTCTCCAGTCGAAGAGCTTTGACGTCCCTGTCATCTGCATCGGAAACCTGACCGTAGGCGGTACGGGCAAGACGCCCCACACGGAGTATCTGATACGATTGTTGCAACAGGTAGGACTGAACGTCGCCGTACTGAGCCGCGGCTACAAGCGCAAAAGTAAGGGCTATATACTGGCAGACGCCCATAGCAATGCCACCCAGATAGGCGACGAACCCTATCAGATGAAAGAAAAATTCCCGCAGGCACGCATAGCGGTGGATGCCGACCGCCGCCATGGCATCAGCCAACTGCTGGAGCTGGACAATCCCCGCCCCGACGTCATTCTGCTGGACGATGCCTTCCAGCACAGCTACGTGCAGGCAGGCCTGAACATTCTGCTGACCGACTACAACCGTCTGTTCACCGAAGACAGCCTGCTGCCCGCAGGACGGTTGCGCGAACCCGCCTCGGGCAAGACCCGTGCACAGATAATCATCGTCACCAAGTGTCCGCAAGATATCAAGCCGATCGACTTCAATATCACAGGGAAGCAGCTCAACCTGTATCCCTTCCAACGGCTTTACTTCACACGCATACGCTATGGCATGCCTGTGGCCGTATTTCCACAAGCCGTGGCCGACCGTCCCTTGTCCAAGGTACTGAGCGGTGAAGAGCATGTGCTCCTCGTCACCGGCATTGCATCGCCGCAACCGCTGGTCGAGGAAGTAAGGCTCTACGCCAAGACCCTCAGGCAGCTCTCGTTCTCCGACCATCACGACTTCGGCGAGAAAGACCTGAGGCTCATCGAAAAAGAATTTTCACAAATGGAGGGATGCCAGCGTCTCATCATCACAACCGAGAAAGACGCGGCACGGCTCAAGGCCCAACCAGCATTGAGCGAAGACCTGAAGCCCTACATTTACGCCATCCCCATCGAAGTGGAAATCCTATTGAACCAACAAGAATCCTTTAACCAAAACATTATTGGCTATGTTAGAAAAAATTCAAGAAACAGCAGCTTACCTCAAAAGTAAGATGCACACGCAACCCGAAACAGCTATTATCCTCGGCACCGGTTTGGGAAGCCTGGCCGGCGAAATCACCAAGAAGTATGAAATAAAGTACGAGGATATCCCCAACTTCCCCGTCTCGACCGTCGAAGGGCATAGCGGAAAGCTCATCTTCGGCAAGCTGGGCAACAAGGATATCATGGCCATGCAGGGCCGCTTCCACTACTACGAAGGCTATTCGATGAAGGAAGTGACCTTCCCCGTCCGTGTCATGCGCGAACTGGGTATCAAGACATTGTTCGTGTCCAACGCCAGCGGCGGCACCAACCCAGCCTTCGAAATCGGCGACCTGATGATCATCACCGACCACATCAACTACTTCCCCGAACATCCTCTGCGCGGCAAGAACATCCCCTACGGTCCCCGCTTTCCGGACATGAGCGAAGCCTACGACAAGGAACTCATCCGCAAGGCCGATGCCATTGCCGCCGAAAAAGGCATCAAGGTGCAACACGGCGTTTACCTGGGCACACAGGGCCCGACGTTCGAAACGCCTGCCGAATACAAACTCTTCCACATCCTGGGAGCCGACGCCGTCGGCATGTCCACCGTGCCCGAAGTCATCGTGGCCAACCATTGCGGCATCAAGGTCTTCGGCGTATCGGTCATCACCGACCTGGGTGTCGAAGGCAAGATTGTAGAAGTGTCGCACGAAGAAGTTCAGAAGGCAGCCGATGCCGCCCAACCCCGCATGACCGAAATCATGCGCGAACTCATCAACCGTGCTTGAGACAAACGATATTTGATATTATAAACAAGTAAAGATGAGAACAGAAATAGCTACCCTCGGCGAGTTTGGCCTCATAGACCATCTGACCGAGGGCATCCAACCTCGAAATGAATCGACCCGCTACGGCATCGGCGACGATGCCGCCGTACTCTCCTATCCTGCCGACAAGGAAGTGCTGGTCACCACCGACCTCCTGCTCGAAGGCGTACACTTCGACCTGACCTACGTGCCTCTGAAGCACCTGGGCTACAAGGCTGCCGTGGTCAACTTCTCCGACATTTATGCCATGAACGGCACTCCCAAACAGATTACCGTTTCACTGGGACTGTCCAAACGCTTCTGTGTGGAAGATATGGAGGAACTGTATGCCGGCATCCGTCTGGCTTGTGAAGCCTACAATGTGGACATCGTGGGTGGTGACACCTGCTCGTCCTACACAGGCCTCACCATCAGTATTACCTGTATCGGCGAAGGTGAAAAAGGCAAAACCGTCTATCGCAACGGCGCCAAGGAAACCGACTTGATATGCGTCAGCGGAGATTTGGGTGCGGCCTATATGGGCCTCCAGCTGTTGGAGCGCGAGAAGGCCGTACTGAAAGGTACCGACAAGGACGTACAGCCCGACTTCGCCGGCAAGGAATACCTGCTGGAGCGCCAACTCAAGCCCGAAGCCCGCAAAGACATCATCGAGCGGTTGCGTAAGGCAGGCGTACAACCCACAGCCATGATGGACATCTCCGACGGCCTCTCGTCCGAACTGATGCACATCTGCTCGCAAAGCAAGGTAGGTTGCCGCGTTTACGAAGAACACATCCCCATCGACTACCAAACGGCAGTCATGGCCGAAGAGTTCAATATGAACCTAACTACCTGTGCACTGAACGGAGGCGAAGACTACGAATTGTTGTTTACTGTGCCCATCGCCGACCACGAAAAAGTGGCCGACATGGAAGGCGTCAAGCTGATAGGACACATCACCAAACCCGAGCTGGGTTGTGCCCTCATTACCCGTGACGGTCAGGAGTTCGAATTGAAAGCCCAAGGATGGAATCCCCTAAAAAATGGTGGAAACACGACTGAACCTGCCGAATAAGGGAAACAACAAGAAGATAATTAAAAAAAGATTCATTCATTAAGCACTGGTTATAAGGAAGTTACTCCTAAACCAGTGTTTTTTATTCGCTCGCCGCTTGCAGAATCCAAATTTTTCACTACCTTTGCAACCGTAAATCAAAAGCAATGGTGCCATAGCTCAGTTGGTAGAGCAAAGGACTGAAAATCCTTGTGTCCCCGGTTCGATTCCTGGTGGCACCACATAAAAGAAGCGACCCAATAATTGGCCGCTTCTTTTATGTTTAAACCAATTCCTCAAGACTTGCCATAATCAGCCGATGGGGATAGGCAGAGAGTTCTTCCGCTGTCGTAACACCATGGGTGACACCTCCAAAGCTAACACCGGCCGCCTGAGCTGTCTCGGCATCGACCACACTATCGCCCACATAAAGCACGTCTTCCTTACGGACATGCAAGCGATCCAAAGCCATCAATACGCCTTCAGGAGAAGGCTTGGCAACCGATACATCTTCACCACCCACAATAAGGTCGAATACATCATCCATTCCCCTGGCCACAAGCAGCTCGCGGATGCGATAGCGAAACTTCGTAGAGATGATACCCAATTGTGCACCACCCGCCTTCAGCCGACGAAGTACGCCTTCCACTTCGGGGAAGAGCACTGTATTGGACGTCATGTAAACATCAGCTTCCTTCACGTACTCACGACGGAATTCGGCCAGGCAGGCAACATCCGTCACACCGGTCAATAGAGAAAAAGACTCTTCCAGCGTCTTGCCAATGGTGCGCTTGATGTCATCATCCGTAGGCGAAGTGTAGCCATGACGGTCGAGCACATGGCGGAAACAAGTGACGATGCCTCGCGACGAGTCGGCCAGCGTGTAATCGAAGTCAAAAAGATAGACCTTGTATTCCATAAATCTTAACGCTTTGACTATTACATATTAACAGCCATTTCCAATTGCTGGAGAGCTTTACGAAGCTGCTGGCGCGGACAACCGACATTGAGCCTCATGAAACCACGGCCAGGCTCGCCGAACATAGTGCCCGAATTCAGTGCCAGACGGGCCTTGTCTGCAAACAAATGCTCCAACTCCTCCTGACTAAGCCCCAAAGCACGACAATCGAGAAACACGAGATAGGAAGCTTGTGGACGTATCATGCCGATGGAGGGGATATGCTCCTTCAGGTAAGCCTCGGTGAAGTCTATATTGCCCTGAATATAGGCAAGCATCTGCTCCAGCCATTCCTCGCCGTGTTCGAAAGCAGCCTTGCAACCAATGTAAGCAAAAAGGTGCCCTTCACAAAATTCGCCTGCCTCCATAAAGGTTTGGAAGCGTTCGCGCAAAGTGTCGTCGGGCACGATGGCAAAGGAACTCTGAATGCCAGGCATGTTGAACGTTTTGCTGGGCGCCATGAACGTGATGGAGTTCGATGCGGCCGCCTCGCTTACCGAAGCAAAAGGATGGTGCTTGTAGGGCGGCAAGGTGAGGTCGGCATGGATTTCGTCGGAGATGACCAGCGTACCGCTTTCCTTGCAGATGTCGGCTATACGGCGAAGCTCGTCCACCATCCACACACGTCCGCCGGGGTTGTGAGGATTGCAGAGGATGAGTGCCTTGCACCTCTGCACGTCGCGGCGCAGGCGGTCGAAGTCGATGTGATAGTGCCCGTCGCGCAGGTCGAGCGGCGAACGCACCACCTCGCGCTTCAGCCGTTCGGTAACGAGGAAGAAGGGATGATAGACGGGCGTCATTACCAGCACACGATCGCCCGGCTGCGTAAAGCAGAGCAGGGCAAAGGCCTGGGCACGCACGATACCCGGCACAAACGTCAGCCACCCGGGGCGTACTTCCCACTGATGGCGCTTTTGCAACCAACGGCAGATAGTGGTATCCCAACCTTCACAGGCCGAAGTATATCCCAACACTTCGTGCTCCAGCCTATGGCGCAAGGCATCCATCACAAAAGGCGGCGTACGAAAATCCATATCAGCCACCCACATAGCCGTCAGATCGTTGCGCCCCCAAACGTTCTTCATACCGTCCCACTTCACCGAATCAGTGCCGCGGCGATCTATTACTTCATCGAAATTATATTGCATTTCCTTTTTGATTTATAAGGTTTCACTTCTTTATTCCATCTATCACTTATCCGTAAAACTATGTTTTCTTGATGGGAAAGCATAGTTTTATCGAGAAGAAAACAGTGCTTTCCACTCTGCCTTCCAAAGCGCGCCCTGACCGAAACTGATCTTCCGTCAGATGGGGAACCAGACGAACACCGCTACGTCCCACACTGCATGCGACACGATGACGGCCCACATACGTCGCGGATACAAGCGGTAAAGTCCGCCCCACACCACGCCTGCCACCAATGCCGCCATCACGAGCATGAAGTTGCACGAAGCAGCATGCACCAACGCGTAAACCAACGTCGTCACCACAAAACCGACATTAGGAGTCCAACGGCGCGAAAGCGTGCGTTGCACATATCCACGCCAAAAGATTTCTTCGGCAGGGCCTATCAATACCAGCATCAAGACGGAGAGCAACCAAGGCGACGCTCCCTCCTTCATGCCATAAATCAGATTGACCTGCGGGCGGGCGAAGTCGAAAATCCACGCCGACACTTTGTCGCCTGTCCAGAAGATGCCCCACAAAACCGCGGCAATGATTATGCCCAGCAACAGATTCGTCCAGCTGCTATCGGCCTCACGCCGCCAACCCGCATCGAAACGAAGGGACAAGACGGAAAGCGTCAGAGCCGAGAGAGACATCATCAGCCAAAAGTTGACATGCGGCGCCGTCAGGGGCGAGAACATGACCGACCACAACACGGCGGCCAGCACGATGGACAGGACCAATCTTTTCATGAGAATACACGGGCTAAAACGAACGACAAGGCAAAAAGCAGGCTAAACAATAACTGAAGCTTGGCCGTCAGCTCGTCAAGGCGAGAGATACCCTCCATGCCACACATCGAGTAAGAAGCCATCAGCCGCACATTCCCTACGGCAGGTACCAGCGCAGGAAGCACCAGCAGGCTCCACCAAGGAAAGACTTCTGTAGCTGCACAGCCGATGATCCACACGAAGGGGAGCAACACTTCCAGATAATAGACCAGCATGGACGTCCGTGCCCCCACCGTCATGGCCAAGGTACGGATGTCGGCCCGCACGTCGGTCTCGATGTCGCGCGTGTTGTTGGCATGCAGGATGGCCACGGTGATAAGCCCCACGGGGACACCCGCCCACATCGTTGTCCAGTCCATCACGCCCGTAGCCACATAGGCCGTGCCCAGCATGGGCAGCAGGGCATAGGCCACGAAGATGACCACATCGCCCAGCGCGCGGTACTTCAGTGCCGGATAGAGCAGCGTACAGGCCGCTCCACCTATACCTATATATAATAAAGGAAGCCCTGTCCGCACCAGCAGCCCTATGCCTGCCACCAGCGCCACCACAAGCAGCGAGAGCGAAAGGCGGAAAATCTCCTGCGGACGGAAGAGGCCGCCCGTCAGCGTACGCACGCCGTGGGTATCTTCGCGGTCCACACGGTGCTTGTAGTCGAAGTAGTCGCTCCACGTATTGCCTGCGGCATGAAACACGATGATGTTGAGCAGCGCCCACACACCGTTTGTCCAGTTCACGTCTTGCTGCATCCAATACAGGAAGGCCAGCGTCACCGCCACGGGCATTGCCGAAGCGGGAAACGACCAGGGGCGCACGGCCACCAGCCAGTCTTTCAGGGAATGTTTGTTCATCATAAAAAAGAATAGTTAATTGGTTAGGGTTTGCAAAGGTACGAAATATCTTTGCCATTTCCCGAAAAAGGGCAGAGAATAGCATCGCTTATTTCCTCTAAAATCGTTAATTTTGTACCCCATATTAAAAACGAACACAATGACCAAAGCACTGTTTTTCGACATCGACGGAACACTCGTCAGCTTCCGTACCCACGAGATACCCGCCTCGGCCGTCGAGGCATTGTCGGCCGCCAAGGCCAAGGGGCACCGCATCTTCATCGCTACCGGCCGTCCGCGCGTCATCATCAACAACCTTGGTCCCCTGCAGGAACGAGGGCTGATAGACGGTTACGTCACGATGAACGGCGCCTATTGCTTCGTGGGCGACGAGGTAATCTACAAGAGCTCTATACCAGCTGACGATGTCCGTACGCTCATCGGCTATTGCGCTCGGCACGGCATCCCCTGCATCGTGGTGGGCGAGCACACCATCTGCGTCTGCCAGCCCGACGAACGCGTGCAGCAGATTTTCCACGAACACCTGCGGGTCACTGCCCCCATCCCCGACGCGCCCCTCCACGAGGCCATCGACGGCAAGGAAATCTTCCAGCTGACGCCCTTCCTCGACGAAGCGCAGGAGGCGGAAGCGGTACCTTCCCTCACCTGTTGCGAGATGGGCCGTTGGCATCCCGCCTTCGTTGATGTCACCGCCCGCGGCAACACCAAGCAACGTGGTATCGACGAAATCATCCGCCACTTCGGTATTCGCCTCGAAGACACCATTGCCTTCGGCGACGGCGGCAACGACATCCCCATGCTGCGCCATGCCGGCATCGGCATCGCCATGGGCAACGCCCGCGACGAGGTGAAAGCCGCCGCCCGCTATGTCACCGATACAGTGGACGAAAACGGTATAGCGAAAGCCATTCAGAAATGGATAATGGAGAATGGATAAAGCCTTCCTCCCCGACACCAGCAACCGTGAGTTTCAGGACGCCCTGAACCTCGTGAAGTACACCCGCCAGTCGCTCTTCCTGACAGGAAAGGCCGGCACGGGCAAATCGACCTTCCTGCGCTACGTCTGCGACAACGTACGCAAGAAACACGTCGTGCTAGCACCCACAGGCATCGCCGCCATCAACGCGGGCGGAAGTACCCTGCATAGCTTCTTCAAGCTACCCTTCCACCCCCTGCTGCCCGACGATCCCAACCTGAGCCTGCAGAAGGGACGCATCCACGAGTTCTTCAAGTATACCAAGCCCCACCGCAAATTGCTCGAAGAGCTGGAGTTGGTCATCATCGACGAGATTTCGATGGTGCGGGCCGACATCATCGATGCCGTCGACCGCATCCTGCGTGTCTATAGCCACAACCTGCGCGAGCCCTTTGGCGGCAAGCAGCTGCTGCTCGTGGGCGACGTTTTCCAGCTGGAGCCCGTGGTGAAGGCCGACGAGCGCGACATCCTGAACCGCTTCTACCCCACGCCCTATTTCTTCTCCGCCCGTGTATTCGGCCAGATAGAACTGGTATCAATCGAATTGCAAAAGGTGTACCGCCAGAGTGACCCGAAGTTCATCGGCGTGCTGGACCACATCCGCAACAACACCGCCGGTGCCGCCGACCTCCAGCTGCTCAACACCCGCTACACCACGGCTGCCGAACCCGCCGATGCCGACGACCTCTACATCACCCTGGCCACCCGCCGCGACAACGTGGACTACATCAACGAGCGCCGCCTCAAGGAGCTGCCCGGCCAGCCCGAAAGCTTCCTCGGCGAAGTGCACGGCGACTTTCCCGAAAGCAGCCTGCCCACCTCACAGAAACTGGTACTAAAACCTGGCGCACAGGTCATCTTCATCAAAAATGACTACGAACGCCGTTGGGTGAACGGCACCATCGGCGTGGTGAGCGGCTTCGACCTCGACGGCGAAACGCTCTACATCACCACCGACGACGGCCGTGCCTGCGACGTACGCCGCGAGACGTGGCGCAACATCCGCTACACCTACAACGAAGAGAAGAAGCTGATCGAGGAAGAAGAACTGGGCACGTTCACCCAGTTCCCCGTCCGTCTGGCGTGGGCCATCACCGTCCACAAGAGCCAGGGACTGACGTTCAGCCGCGTGGTCATCGACTTCACGGGCGGTGTCTTTGCGGGCGGGCAGACCTACGTGGCCCTGAGCCGATGTACCTCGCTCGAAGGTATCCGCCTGAGAAAGCCCGTCAGCCGTGCCGATGTCTTTGTCCGCCCCGAAATTGTACAATTCGCCGAACGCTTCAACAACCGCCAGGCCATCGACCGCGCCCTGAAGCAGGCACAGGCCGACGTGCAATATGCTGCCGCAACCAAGGCTTTCGACCGTGGCGACTTCGACACCTTCCTCACGGAGTTCTTCAAGGCCATCCATTCGCGCTACGACATCGAGCGCCCCGCCGCCCAGCGCCTCATCCGCCGCAAGCTGAACGTCATCAACCGCCTGCGCGAAGAAAACCGTGCCCTGCGTACCGCCGCATTCGAGAAAGAAAAAGCCCTTGTGAAATACGCTCGCGAATACATCAACATGGGCGACGAGTGCCTGAAGCACGACATGAAGGAAGCTGCCCTGCGCAACTATGAGAAAGCTGTGGCTCTCTGCCCCAAGTTCAAGGAAGCGTGGAAAAAAATCAAGAAACTGGATAAGGAAATGCGGAAAGAATAAACGCAAAGAGGGGAAAAATAACTACATTTGCGTAACCATTATTGCCAAAAGTCATGCTACTGAAACTCTACAACAAGAACAACAACCCCGCCGACCTGCAACGCGTAGTCGACCTGCTGAACGACGGCGGCCTCATCATCTATCCTACCGACACCATGTATGCCATCGGATGCCACGGCCTGAAGGAACGTGCCATCGAGCGCATCTGCCGCCTGAAGGACATCGACCCCAAGAAGAATAACCTCTCCATCATCTGCTACGACTTGAGCAGCATCAGCGAGTATGCCAAGGTGGACAACGCCACCTTCAAGCTAATGAAGCGCAATCTGCCCGGCCCGTTCACCTTCATCCTAAACGGCACTACACGCCTACCCAAAATCTTCCGCAACCGCAAGGAAGTAGGCATCCGCATGCCCGACAATCCCATTATCCGAGAAATTGCACGCCTACTGGATGCACCCATTATGACCACTACCCTGCCTCACGACGAAGATGAAGACATCGAATACGTCACCGACCCCGAACTGATTGACGAGAAATGGGGCGACACGGTGGACCTCGTCATTGACGGCGGTATCGGAAACATGGAAGGTTCTACGGTAGTGGATTGTACGCAGGGCGAGGCGGAAATCATACGCCAGGGAGCCGGATGGCTGGAGGAAGGATAAAAAATGAAGAATGAAGAATATCGGCTTCGCCTCCGAATGAAGAATTATTCCGTACGCTGGGAAATTCTTCATTCTTAATTCTTCATTCTTCATTTAAAAAGTTTTACTTCAAAAGTGACTCTGGATCCAAGTGGTCGGCCTCGATGTCCTTGAAGTAGCGGTACGTACCCACCTTCAGTTCATCAGTAGCGGCATCGTCGCAGATAATGATACCCTTCTCGTGCATCTGCAGGGCGCTGATAGTCCACATCTGCATTACAGGGCCTTCTACGGCATGATACAGGGCGCGTGCCTTGTTGTGGCCATTTACAATGATCATTACTTCCTTGGCGCTGAGTACAGTGCCTACACCTACGGTCAAAGCCGTCTTGGGCACCTTGTTCACATCGTTGTCGAAGAAGCGTGAATTGGCAATGATAGTATCCGTAGTCAGCGTCTTCTGGCGGGTACGAGACGAAAGGGAAGAACCCGGCTCGTTGAAAGCGATGTGACCATCAGGACCAATACCACCCATGAAGAGATCAATACCACCGTACGACTTGATTTTCTCCTCGTAGCGAGCACATTCGGCGTCGAGGTCGGCAGCGTTGCCATTCAGTATGTTGGTATTCTCCGGCTTGATGTCGATGTGGCTGAAGAAGTTGTTCCACATGAAAGAATAGTAGCTTTCGGGGTGTTCCTTCGGCAGGCCTACATATTCGTCCATGTTGAAAGTAACAACATTCTGGAAGGAAACGAGTCCCTTCTTGTTCAGGTCAATCAGCTCCTTGTACATGCCCAGGGGTGAAGAACCTGTGGGGCATCCCAATACAAAGGGTTTCTCCGCCGTAGGATTGGCGGCCTTGATCTTTGCAGCTACATAGTGAGCTGCCCACTTCGATACGGATTGGTAATCCGGCTGAATGATTAGTCTCATGTCTGATTAATTTATAAGGTTAGTAATATTTATTTCCGATCCTTCTTCAGGCGGTCGGCCATGGCGCGAGCCAGGTTTTCACACTGCTCGTAGGTAATTTCCTTCATGGCTTGCTTCATTTCTACAGGGTCGCCCACAATTTCCAGCTTGCTCTTTTCGGCAAACTCGGCGATGCGCTTCACGGCGGCACCTGCCCACGTGAACGAACCGAACCAGCCCAGATAGCGTCCCTTCACTTCGCGCACCAGTATCTTGGAGAGGAGCGAATCCACTTCGGGATAAATCTGGTTACTATACGTAGGGCTGCCCACAATGAGGCCGCGATATTTGAAGATATCTTTCAGTATATATGAAGGATTGCTCTTGCTTACGTTGTGCATCACAATGTTCTTGATACCTTGGGCAGACAGCTCGGCGGCAATGGCTTCGGCCATCTGCTCCGTATTGCCATACATGCTGCCGTAGGCAATGACCACGCCCTCCTCGGCCTCGTAGCGGCTCAGGCGGTCGTAAACGCCTACCACGCGAGCAATATTCTCCGTCCACACCGGCCCGTGGGTTGAACAGATGGTCGTAATGGGCAGGTGTCCCAGCTTGGCCAGTGCCTTCTGCACGGGGTTGCCATACTTACCCACGATGTTGGAGTAGTAACGCACCATTTCCTCCCAGTACTTGTCCAGGTTGATGCGTGTGTCGAGGAAGCCGCCATCCAGCGTGCCGAAGCAGCCGAAAGCGTCGCCGGCAAAGAGGATGCCGTCGGTTTCGTCGAAAGTCATCATCGTCTCGGGCCAGTGTACCATCGGTGTCAGGTAGAATTTCAGTTTATGATGACCCAGGTCGAGCATCGACTCGTCTTTCACCTCGTAGCGGTCGCCCGTCACTCCATAATAGCCCTCGATCATGCCGAAGGTCTGCTTGTTGCCCACGATGACGATGTCGGGGTAGTGCTGCTTGATAAGGCGGATAGATCCCGAGTGGTCGGGCTCCATGTGGTTGATGATGAGGTATTGGATAGGGCGGTCGCCGATGATGCAACGGATTTTGCGCAGATACGTCTCGAAGAAGCACGCGTCCACGGTGTCCACCAGCGCCACGATGTCGTCGTCTATCAGATACGAGTTATAAGAAACGCCGTAGGGCAAAGGCCACATTCCTTCGAAAAGGTGTTTGTTACGGTCGTTCACTCCCACGTAATGTACTTTTCCTTTAATCAATGTTTTCTGATTCATACTTTGATAGTCTTATTTGGATTCATTCCAGTCATGATACGTGGTGCAAAAATACAATATTTTTATTGATTATACAACTTTCCCTGCCAGGCGTCCAGTTCTTTCATTCTTTTTTGCAGGCGGTGGTTGAATTCGTAGTTCTTCAGCCCCCAATCGGGTGCGATGAGCAGCTCCTTGGGCGACTGGGACACAAAGCGCTCCAGCACCAGGTCAGGGCGCAGACGCTGGATGTAATCCACCACCAAAGCGATGTATTCGTCCACGTCGTCGAACAGGTGGAAGTCTTCGGGCCGCTCCTCGTACTCGCGCGCCATGCGGGTGCCTCGTATCAGTTGCAACTGGTGCAGCTTCAGGGTGTCGAGTGGCAGACGCGAGATGTCCGCCGCCTGTCCCAACATGTCCTCGCGCGACTCGCCAGGCAGCCCCAGGATGACGTGTCCGCCTACGGGCAGCCCGCGGGCGGCCGTACGCTCCACGGCGTCCACCGCCGCCTGCCACGTGTGTCCGCGGTTGATGCGGCGCAGGGTGCGGTCCAGCGTACTCTCGATGCCATACTCCACCAGCACGAATGTACCCTTGGCCAGCGTCTCCAGGTAGTCCAGCAAGGCGTCGGGCATACAGTCGGGGCGCGTACCGATGACCAGCCCCACCACATCGTCCACAGCCAATGCCTCCTCGTACTTGCGCTTCAGCGCCTCCAGTTTGCCATATGTGTTGGTGTAGGCCTGGAAGTAGGCCAGATACTTCATTTCGGGGTACTTGTGCGCAAAGAAGCGTTTCCCTTCCTCCAACTGCACGGCCACCGTCTTCTCCGTACGGCAATATTCGGGGTTGAACGTCTGGTTGTTGCAATACGTACATCCTCCGTAACCCACCGTTCCGTCACGGTTGGGGCACGTAAATCCCGCATTAAGCGAAATCTTCTGCACTTTGCCGGGGAAAAAGCGCTTCAGAAAAGTCGGGAAATCGTTGTAAAATGTTCTTGTCTCCATTGCCATCCCAAAGATACTCAAAAGCAAGCGAATTACCAAGCACACAAACATCATTTCAGGGCATCCACAATCAACAAAATACTTAACAAGCTGAAAAACTGAAACATACAACGGTTCAAAAAAGAACTGGATGTACTGCTCTTTGGAGATGGGAAAGACACGAAAACGTGACAGTGTGACAATTGTGACAAATGACAATTAGTAAAATCGACTTTTGAACTGAATCGAAAGAAAAAAATGTTAAATATTTTAATACTATATATTATATATAGATATATAATATATATAGTATTAATTTTCTATCTCACGTTTTCCTGTTACAGATTTGCTAATTGTCATTTGTCACAATTGTCACACGTCACGCTTTTATCTACTATTTTCCAAGCCAATAAACACTTTCCTGAAAGTATAGCCACAAGAACCGTGCAGACATAAAAAACAAGCGAAGTGCAACACCAAATCCACAGCACACGCACGCTGCGCTGCCAATCGGAAAGCACCGCTTTGTACGCACGAAAGCATCGTTTTCCTCCCTGCAAATCAACGCATTAGTTTTATTAACACGAAATCCGATTTTCGTTAACAGATTTTTAGGACATACAGATACCCCGTTTTTGGTCGCCTGAAGAAGATGGCATACCTTTGCTTCTGCCGACAGGGAAAGAGGGGGATGAGCGGCAAACAACGGGGGTCTGCCACTCATCCGATAGATAATGATAAAGCTTACTTCTTCTGCGCCTTTTCGGTCTGAAGCTTCTCTTCAATGGGGTCCTGATACTGGGCCTGGAGCTTCTTCAGCTCGGCACGGAGGTCTTCCGTCACCTGCTCGTAGCCAGGCTGGCCGTAGAGGTTGTGCATCTCAGTGGGGTCTTCCTGCAGGTCGTAAAGTTCCCACTCGTCGATGTCATTGTAGAAGTGGATAAGCTTGTAGCGCTCGGTGCGCACGCCATAGTGGCGCTTCACCATGTGCTCGGCCGGATACTCGTAGAAGTGGTAATAGAGCGACTTGCGCCAGTCGGCCGGCTTTTCGCCGCGGAGCAGGGGCAGCAGGGAGACGCCCTGGATATCGTCGGGGATGGGCGCTCCGGCCAGGTCGAGGAAGGTAGGCGCATAATCGATGTTCTGAACCAGTTGCGGAATGTCGCCACGGGTCTGGAAGTCTTTAGGCAAACGCATCACGAGCGGCGTGCGCATGGACTCCTCGTACATGAAACGCTTGTCGAACCAGCCGTGCTCGCCCATGTAGAAGCCCTGATCGGAGGTATAGACCACGAGCGTGTTGTCCAATAAGCCTTTCTCCTGCAGGTAGTCGAGCACACGGCCCACGTTGTCGTCGAGCGACTTCACTACCTTGGCATAGTCGCGCATGTAGCGCTGGTACTTCCATTCGGCCAGGTCGCGTCCCTGCGGGTTCTTCTTGTAGAACTCCTCGATAATGGGCGCATAGAAAGCGTCGTATTGAGCACGTTCTTCAGGCGTAAGGCGGCCGACATAAGCTTCGTAAGCACCCTTCAGCGGCGACTTCAAGTCTTTGCGATACATCTTTGTATCATACATGATGTCCATGTCCTTCCAGATGCTCATCTCCTGAGCAGCAGCGGCCGGACGGCCTTCGTAGTCGTCATAAAAGTTGTCGGGCATGGGGAAAGTCTTGTCTTCGTACAGGGAAAGGTACTTCAGCTCGGGCAACCAATTGCGATGGATGGCCTTGTGGTGGATGAAGAGGCAGAAGGGCTTATCCTTGTCGCGCTGGTTCTCCATCCAGTCGATGCTCTTGTCAGTGATAAGGTTGGTCAGGTAACCTTTCTCCGTGACGGTATCGTTCTGCATAGTGATGAAGCGCGGATTGTAATAGTCACCCTGGCCAGGCAAGATTTCCCAATAGTCGAAGCCGGTGGGCAAGCTTTCGAGGTGCCACTTGCCGACAATGGCCGTCTGGTAGCCCGCCTGTTGGAGGAGCTTGGGCATGGTCTGCTGGGAGCCGTCGAACACGCAGGTAGTGTTGTCCGTGAAGCCGTTGGCGTGGCTGTGCTTGCCCGTAATCATGCAGGCACGGCTGGGACCACTCAGCGAATTAGCCACAAAGCTGTTGGTGAAGCGCACACCATCGGCGGCGATGCGGTCGAGGTTGGGCGTTTCGATGTAGCGCTGGTCATAGCAGCTCATCATCTGCGCCGTATGGTCGTCGGTCATGATGTAGACGATGTTGTATGGCTTAGCTTCGGCCTTCTTCTGCGCAGAGCAGGAGGAAAGAAGAGGCAGTACGACCGCCGTTCCTGAAAGCGAGCACAGCAGGGAAGCTGAGAAGTTGAAATTCTTCATGCAAAGGTAAATTATTGGTTATAGACTTTCAGGTTGGTGATCTTGCTCTTGAACGAGCCGGCCTTCTTGAGCGGGAAGACGAGGGTGCGAACGTAGTTCATGGAGTCCTTGCCACCGTTGAAGTAACGTTTCTGGATGTCCATCGTCTCGACGAGCTTACCATCGATGAGAAGCGAGGTGGAGCGATTGTCTCCCTTCACCTGCACGTTCAGCTTCTCACCCGGATAAGGACGGAACTGGAAGGAGTTCAGATAGCCATCGCGTGCAAAGCCGAAACGGCCGCTGACTGGGTCGGCCAGGTAGAAGACTGCGTTATCCGAACGGAACAGCTCAGTACCGGGAGCCTCGTCAGCTGCCTCGAGGTCGAAGCTGACGGTATAGCCGTAGCCAATCTCCTCGTGGGCGAGATTGGTGTTTGGATGTACTTCGGCCACTTCATAAACCAAGCCTTCTGTGCGTCCGATACGTCCCAGTTGGTTGACGCCAGGAGCTTCGCTCAAGCCCTGACGCAGGTGGTCGAAGTCAGCATAAGGTAAGTCGACCTGCGCACCCCAAGTCTTCGCAGCCAACGTCTGCAAGGCGGGGAAAAGGCGATGGTGGATATCCTTAACGGAAATGCCGTTGCCCACGTGGTCGTTCCATACGGCAAACATGCCGCCCAAGATAGCAGGATCTTTCTCCTCGAAGACAGCCTTAGCCACATGGGCAGGCGTCCACTTCTCATAGAGGTATTGAGTGTTCAGGTAGTCGTAGTAATAACCGGCAGCAGGCACGATGTAAACCAGCCCGTCGGGGATGCTGATGAGCTTATAACCCTGACGCACCATCTCCTTGGGGTCGGCATATCCGTTGTACCAGGCACTCATGATAACGTTCTCCGACTTGACGGGCGTTTCGCCGGCAGCATGAGTCAGAGCGCCCCATACGCAGGCCTGCTTGCCGTAACTTTCCACCAGACGGATGTAATGGTCGGTAAAGGCACGGAACTTCTCGACTACGTCTTTCTTCTTATTGGAGTACTCATCGGTACCGATGTGGACACGCGGGCCGCGGAATACGGGTTTGTCACCTTCCAGATATTCCTTGAAGAGGCCGTCCATGAACTTATAAGTCTCGGGATTGAACAGGTCGAGATGGTCCATACCATACTCCAGGCTGCCTATTTCAGGCTTATAATGGGTGAAAGCCAGCGTATGGGCGGGCGCATCGATTTCGGGGATAATCTCTACGAAACGTGAAGCAGCCTCCTCCTGAAAGTCGATAAACTCGCGTTTGGTGTAGTAACCGTCGCGAGCGGTGAGGCCGGGATAGGTATCGCACTCCAAACGGAAAGCGGCGTAGGTGCGTCCACAGTCGTGGCCAAAGAACTGCTTGAAGCCGTTGTCGTTGAGGTGTACCTGCAAGGTGTTCATCTTATAATAGGCCATCATCTTCACCAGGTCGCGCATATAGGGCATGGGAATGAACTTGCGCCCACAATCCATCATGAAGCCGCGCATGGCGTAGTCGGGCCAGTCGCGCAACTGACCTTTCGGCAACTGATGGTTTTCTGTCTGCTCACTCATCTGGAGCAAAGTTCGCGTAGCCCAGTAGGCACCAACAGCCTCAGGGGCAGAAACGGTGACATAGCGATCCGTACGGATAGCATAACCTTCTCGACCCAACTTCTTGTCGTTCTTCAGCGTAAAATAAATGTCACCAGCAGAAGGCTTGCCCTGAATTACTTCAGGAGTGACACCAAACATCTGCCCATAGTCGGCGGCAAATGCTTCGGCTACTGAACGTAAAGCATCCTGCGTATAAACGACACGCATATCAGCCGAAGGAATAAAAGCCCCTTCACTCCCCTTCCACTCTTTCAGTTCGGGGACAACAAAAGGTTTCTCATTCTGGGCATACAAACCCATCTGCACAAATAATGAAAATACAACAAGGCACAAAGCCTTTGAAACAAAACGGATTTTAATCATATAGAAATTGGTTAAAGTTAACAATGCCAGCGGTCAAAGATAGCCATTTTCCACCAAATGACCATCATCTTTTCTATAAAAAGGAATACGGCCGACATCTATCCTCCCCGAAAAAGGAAGAAAGATATCGGCCGTAACCATTCTTTACAAAGGCTATCGACACAGCGACATTACTCGCGACGGCCCATAAAAATCATAACGTAGTAAATAAGCGTAGCCAACGAACCCAAGGCGGCCACTACATAGGTGTAGGCGGCAGAGCGGAGGGCGTCTTCGGCCTTGTCGTGATTATAGGAATTGGTGATGCCGCTCGCACTGAGCCATACCAACGCCCTGCGGCTGGCATTGATTTCCACCGGCAGAGTGATGAAGCTGAACAACGTGGTCATCGCAAAGAGAATGATACCTGCCAGCAGGAAGTTCGAATTGACGTCCAGCAACAAGATACCGGCCAACAATACCCACGTCATGATGCTCGACGCAAACGAAACGACCGGCACCAGCTTGCTGCGCAGGGTGAGCGGCGCATAGGCACGGGCATGTTGCAAGGCGTGTCCGCACTCATGGGCAGCTACGGCGGCGGCCATGATGCTATTGTTGGAGTAGACGCTCTCGCTCAGGTTGACGGTCTTGTTGGCAGGGTTGTAGTGGTCGGTCAGATGACCGGGCGTACAAGTGACCTGCACATCATAGATCCCGTTGTCGTTGAGCATCTTACGAGCCACGTCGGCACCTGTCATACCGTTACCTGTAGGTATTTGCGAGTATTTCTTGAACTTGTTTTGCAGGTTCATCTGCACCAACCAGCTCACAACGGCTACGCCGATAAATATAATCCATTGCATTCCTATTACCATAATCTATTATTCTCTATTATTTTAATCATTTGACAATATGCGTTTTTCTACCAAGTGCAAATAGTTTGCCAAAGATAAGCGATGACAGGCAAGTAGCCTCAGGAATTAACACAGATTATAAATTTTCCATTGTTTTACGTCCCAATCAATCAAGTTGCAATTCTACAACCTTGTCCACCTCCGTTGGCACTTCATCAAGCTGAAGAACGATGCCACCATCCACGCGCTTGAATTTCAAGGCCTGACGACTTGCAAAATCCATCGCACGTTTCACCTTCTGGCCTTCCAAAGGCAAGAAGAGTACCTTGTCCTGCAAATCAAGGATGTGGACAAACAAACGATCACCCTTCTGCGTAGTCACACCCCAAGGATGAGGAGCCACGCAACCGCCACGCGTACCATAGATGGTTTCGCCATAGGTCTTCATCCACTCGCCCATCTCCTTCAAGCGCTCTACGGCTACCTGAGGCAGGCATCCATCAGGCTGAGGGCCGATGTTCATCAGCAGGTTGGCATCCTTGCCGGCGGCCTTCACCAGATAATGAATCAAGGTTTTGGTCGACTTATAATTCTGGTCGGTAATCTTGTAGCCCCACATGCCGTTCATCGTCTCGCATGTCTCCAACGGCAGGCTGCTGATGTCCTGCCCCGAAAGGCCCGCCTTGTTTTCACCAGGCATGTCGCGTTCGAAGATTTGGATATCCTCGCCCTCGAAAGGCACCTGATGATGGTTGTTACCCACAAGGCAGGCGGGTTGGAGCTTATGTATCAGCTCATACTGGCCGGGCAGTTGCCAGTCGAAGTCGGGATTCTGGTCCTGGTCCCACCAGCCGTCAAACCAGATGGCACCTATCGGACCATAGTTGGTGAGCAGCTCCGTCAGCTGGTTGTTCATGAATTGATAATAGCTCGGCCAGTTGCCTTTGGCGTCAGGACGGCCTGTCCCCCTACCCGTACGTCCCCAGGGATAATCTTCACGATACCAGTCGAGGTGTGAATAATAGAGATGCAGACGAATACCTTGCTTGTGACACTCATCGGCCAGCTCCTTCAAAATGTCGCGTTTGAAAGGTGTAGCATCTACCACATTGTAGTCGGAGTATTTCGTATCGAACATGGAGAAGCCTTCGTGATGGCGGGTTGTGAAACAGATATACTTGGCTCCCGACGCCTTGATGGCAGCCACCCACTCGGCAGCGTTGAATTTCGAAGGATAGAATCCACCTGCCAATTTGGCATACTCTTTATAATTCAATTTGTTGTTGGTCATCGTCCATTCGCCCGTAGCCAGCATGGCATACAAGCCCCAATGGAGGAAAATACCGAAACGGGCATCACGAAACTCCTGACGGGATTTCAGATTTTCTTCCGTAGGCGTATAACCTTGGGCACGTACGGGAAGTGACAAACAAGCCCCTACTAACAGGGCTAAAGCTAAAAGATGTGTCTTCATGAAGAAAATGGTGTTTTAAGTGAATGAAAACTATGTTTTAAGGAACGAAAAACGTAGACTTCCTGAAACGGACAGGAAAGCCTACGTTTTGTCTATCGCATCCGAATTATTCTTCGGTATATCGTTCGATGGTCTGTTCGCGGTCGGGACCTACGGACACAATCTTGATGGGCACATCCAGCTGCTCTTCGAGGAAAGACAGGTAGGCATTGAATTCTTCGGGGAACTCGTCCTCGCTCTGCATCTTGGTCATGTCGGTCTGCCAGCCGGGCAGCTCTACATAGACAGGCTCCACGCCCTCGGCGATATCGAAGGGGAAGTAGTCGATTTCCTCTCCGTCCATCTTATAGGCCACGCAAGCCTTGATGGTTTCGAACGTGTCGAGCACGTCGCTCTTCATCATGATGAGCTTCGTCACGCCGTCTACCATGATGGCATATTTCAATGCTACGAGGTCGATCCATCCGCAACGGCGGCGGCGACCGGTGACGGAACCGAATTCATGTCCGAGGGTACAGATCTTGTCGCCCGTCTCGTCGAAGAGCTCGGTGGGGAAAGGACCGGCACCTACGCGCGTACAATAGGCCTTGAAGATGCCATAGACATCTCCAATCTTACAAGGAGCCACGCCCAAACCCGTGCAGGCACCTGCACAGATGGTG
Source organism: uncultured Bacteroides sp. (assembly GCA_964419245.1). Classification (GTDB taxonomy): domain Bacteria; phylum Bacteroidota; class Bacteroidia; order Bacteroidales; family Bacteroidaceae; genus Bacteroides. Next base: position 23,244 of record CAYQOV010000001.1, read on the forward strand.
TTGGACGAAGTAACAAAAGGATAAGAACCAAAGTCGATGTCGAGCATCGTGCCCTGTGCACCCTCACAGAGGACGGACTTGCCTTCGTTCAAGAGGCCGTTGATTTCGTGTTCGCTGTCCACCAGCTGGAACTGCCTCAGGTATTCGATGCCTTCGAACCATGCCTTTTCAGCCTCAGCCAAGTCGTATTCGAAGTTCAGGCTCTTGAGTATCTGCTCGTGGCGGGCCTTGGCGGCGGCGTACTTTTGGTCGAAGTTGTGCAACAGGTCACCCACGCGCAAACCGTTGCGACTCACCTTGTCGGTATAGGTAGGACCAATACCCTTGCCCGTCGTGCCCACTTTGGCATCGCCCTTGGCAGCCTCGTAAGCAGCGTCGAGCAGACGGTGGGTAGGCATGATGAGATGAGCCTTCTTCGAGATGTGAAGGCGTTGCTTCAGGTCGTGACCCGAAGCTTCGAGCGCTTCGGCCTCAGCCTTGAAGAGAGCGGGGTCGAGTACCACGCCGTTACCGATGATATTCACCTTGTCGCCCTGGAAAATTCCCGAAGGAATCGAGCGGAGTACATACTTCTGGCCTTCGAACTCCAGCGTATGGCCGGCATTCGGGCCACCCTGAAAACGGGCCACCACGTCATAGCGCGGCGTCAGTACGTCGACGACTTTGCCTTTGCCTTCGTCGCCCCATTGTAATCCTAACAGTACATCTACTTTCATTTTTCTTTCTTATGAATGTTGTTTTTCAATTTTTTCTTGTTAGCCCGCTCACACTTGCTGCACAACCCATAGATATAAAGAGAATAGTGTGTCAGGTTGAAGCGGCTGAGCTTGGTGTGCTCGATGGCGTGCTGGAGGTCTTCGTTCTGAAACTCCGTCACCTTGCCACACTGGGTACAGATCTGATGATGGTGCGTATCGCGGTTGTAGCTCTTCTCGTATTGCGACGAATTGCCGAACTGGTGCTTGATGACCAGCCGCGCGTTGATGAGCAGGATGATGGTATTGTAGAGAGTAGCCCTGCTGACGCGGAACTTTTCCTGGTCGGCCATGAGCGAGTAGAGCGTATCGATGTCGAAATGCCCGTCGATGGAGTAGATGGTATCGAGTATGGCATAGCGTTCGGGAGTCTTCCGATGCCCGTTCGCATTGAGATATTCGGTGAATATCTGCTTGACCGTATCTTTCACATTTTGAACCTCCATCCTTCAGTCCATTTTCTTTTTTTATCAGCCAACAAAGTTAAGCCTTTTTTGTGGAAAGCAAAAGGAAAAGCGGGAAAAGTTACAACCACCACCAAGTCATTCGATTACCGCACTTACCACCTCGTAAAGCAAGCGTTCGCCTTCGGATGAAGAATCTTTCATACCGTCCACACATCGGCAAGCCCTGAACGCATGTTCCTCGCTATGCTCCATAAAGCGGCGGAGAGCGGCGGAAACGGCATTGCGTACAGCATAGGAGCCGGCGAGGAAACACGACACGGCCTGGTCGAGAAACTCATTGGCCACACGATCTTCCATATCGCCCTTCTTCTGAAGTAGACGGGCGATGGTGAGGAAGCCGCACACCTGCGCCAACTCGCGTTCGTCCGCTATCCAACGGAAAGCCTTGGCGGGTGCATAAGGCAGGTGCTGGAAAAGGTTCATCGACGTGAGTTCGGCAATCTCGACCGTGGGCATGGTGTCTATCCATATGTCGGCAATCTCGGGCAGGAAGGTTTCAACGGGCTGGAGCAGGCCGGCCAAAATCTTGCACTCGCGGATGTCTTCCTTCCATAAGGCCTGGGCCAAAGTGTGATTCTTCTCATAGGCGGCAGCAATCCCCTTGATACGGGGCAGCTCGACACCAAAGTTCAGTTTATAGACAAGCCCCTTCTCGCGCATGCTTTGCGACACAGCGCCGTTCATCGAAAGGCGGAGCTGGGTCTTGATATCTTTCAGTTGTTCGTGTAAATCCATTATTCAAAATATAGTGAAAATAACAATAGTAGCCTCATAAGGCCGTTTCTTTGGACACTTTAGGCACGAACGACACGAATAGTCACATGGGTTCGTCCGTGAAAATCCGTGGCATCCGTGCCTAAAGACAGGTATAGCGTACGTCAGGCCTTATTCGTTGACGTAAGGTAGGGTAGCGTAGTCCTTGCTATAACGGAGCATCTGCTCGGCATAGCCTTCGTCGTAGGTTACCTTCACGTCGGTGATGTTGCCTTCGGCATCGGTCACAGGCTCATACTTCGGATTGACAAAACCTTTGTAGGGAGCCAAATTCAGTTTCTTATAGCGTTCGAGCACCTCGGCATGCAGTTCGGGATCGATCTTCACGGCATAGTTTTCTACCAACTGGCGGGCACCTTCGAAATCGCCCGTCGATTTGATACGCTGGATTTCGGCCAACAATTCGCCGAAGAGGGTGCGCACCTTGGCGTAATCGTTCACCACCACGTAGGTCTTGCCGTCCTTCTTCTTCAATTCGACCACCTTGTCGGCCGCTCCCTTCTCGTACACCCAACGAGCGATGAGGGCACGGTTGCGCATGTGGGCTTCCTCAATCTGATTACCCGGCTCGATACGTACCAGCTGAGTCATCAAGCCGTTCATCAGGTAGGTATAGAACTGGGCCTTGTAGGCATCGGCATCAGGCAGAAGTCCCAACTCAACCAGCTTGGGATCGGCCACGTAATAAAGGCCGAACAAGTCGGCACGGGCTTCCTCGATGGTAGAGCCGTAAGCCTTCAGGGCATCGGGATCGACACCAGGAAGCAATTTGCCCGAACCATGACCGAGGCATTCGTGCAGGTCGGTATGAAGCTCGTCGGTCAGGTCGGCATACTTGTTGATGTTGTCCAGCTCGGCTTGGCTATAAACAAACTCTTCGTTGAAGCCATTGCCATGGGCGGCCTTGTTGTAGGCATCGGTAATGTTACCGATAGTCACTGACTTGGAGCCGTGCCGGCTACGTATCCAGTTGGCATTGGGCAGGTTGATGCCGATGGCTGTAGCCGGATAAAGATCTCCTGCCAGGATGGCGGCGGTGATAACCTTGGCCGAAACGCCTTTCACTTCTTCTTTCTTGAATTGCTTGTCCACGGGCGAATGGTCTTCGAACCACTGGGCATTGGCACTGATGGTCTCCGTACGACGAGTAGCCTCGAGGTCCTTGAAGTTAACAAGCGACTCCCAGCTGGCCTTCATGCCCAACGGGTCACCATAGCTTTCAGTAAAGCCGTTCACGAAGTCCACACGTGAATTCAAATCCTTCACCCACAGGATGGCATAATCGTCGAAGGTCTTCAGGTCGCCTGTTTCGTAGTATTCCACCAGCTTGGCGATGACGGCTTTCTGTTCGGGTGTCTCGGCCACGCCTTCGGCTTTCTTCAACCAATAGACAATCTTCTCGAGTGCCTGGCCGTAGAGTCCGCCCACTTTCCATACTTTTTCCAGAACACGGCCGTTTTCCTTCACCAAACGGCTGTTTAATCCATAGGAAACGGGCGTTTCGTCCTTGGGATCCTTCAGGGCGTTGTAGAAGTCTTCGGCTTCCTTCTGCGTCACACCCTCATAGTAGTTGCAGGCGGAGGTGAGCACCAGGTCTTCGCCATCGGCCTGATTGACGCGCTTGGGCATCACGGCCGGGTCGAAAATGACGGGGAAAATCTCGTCGCAGAATTGCTCCAGCGTCTGTCCTTCGGCCAAAGGAAGCTCAGAAGCATCGACACTGGCCAAAGCCTGCCTGAAGAATTCGGGGGTGAAGCCCGGCACAAACTTCTCGCATCCGTAGTGATGGTGGATGCCGTTGGAGAACCATACGCGCTTGAGGTAAACCTCCATCGCCTTGAAGTCGGCCGACTGTTTGTCGCCCTTATAACCTGTATAAACCGCCTCCAATGCCTTACGAATGCGAAGATTGTACTTACCATTCTGGTCAAAGAGAATATCCCGACCTTGCAAAGCGGCTTCTGTCAGATAATAAACCAGTTGTTTTTGCTGGAGTGAGAGTTCCTCAAATCCAGGCACGCGATAGCGTAAAATCTGTAAATCAGCAAATTGTTCCACGTTATAATCAAATTTTTCTGCTTCAGCAGTAGTTTGAGGAGCACCTCCACATGCCGTCAGCATTGACAAGGCGGCCACCATTGAAATTGAAAAAAGATGCTTTTTCATATTATCAGCTTATTAGGATTACAAATAAAAAAGGAAGTATCCGGGGGAAGCCCCGGATATTTCCTTTCAATCTCTCTCCTCCTCTTCAAGAGGCGGATTATTTCTTCTTCTCCGCATGTTTCTTGCGGTAGCTGTTAGGAGTTTCGCCTACATTCTTATAGAAAGCGGCATAGAAAGACTGACGATTGGCAAAACCTACCATCGTACTGATTTCCTCCACATTCTTGTCGGCATACCGCTTGTCTTTCAGCAAATGCATGGCTTCTTTCACACGATATTCATTCAAAAGACAGGAATAATTCATCCCGAAACGCGAATTGACTACAGCAGACAAGTAACGGGTATTGGTTTCCAACTCTTTAGCCAAATCTTTGGCAGAATAGTCACGATCCCTGTACTTCTTCTGCACAACAATGATATTAAGGATCTTGTCATACAGCTCGTCAGCCAACTCTGGACGGATCAATGCGCGATAAGCCGCATCTTTTTTTTTTTTCTCACGCAAATTGTAGGGGCGTTTCTTCGGAGCCTCTTCTTGCGTTTTGTTTTCTAAATCACTCATCAAATAAACTGGTTAGGGGTTGTACATTATTTGCCCAATTTTAGGCTTGACAAAAGTCTGTTTTTTTTTTGAGATATGCAAGAGTTTTGGTACTTTTTTTCAACGTTAAAAGGATAAAAAAAGTTGAATAAAGGAATAATTATTTAACAGCACCCTCAAAAATGAAAAAAGCTTTTTCAAACATTCATGAAAAGAGAGAAACGGATATTCAAATAATTGCTGTATTTTTGTCCAAGAAAAAAAGCAGACAGCAACTGATGAGCTCAATACAACAAGTACTTAAAACCTATTTTGGTTATACAGATTTCCGTCCCTTACAAGAGGAAATTATCAGCCACCTGCTACAAAAAAAAGATGCACTGGTGGTGATGCCTACAGGTGGTGGAAAGTCTGTCTGCTACCAAGTGCCGGCCATTGTGTGTGAAGGTACCGCTGTTGTGGTATCCCCCCTCATCTCGCTGATGAAGGACCAGGTGGAAAGCCTCTGCAACAACGGCATCGCCGCCGCGGCTCTGAACAGCAACAACGATGAGACGGAGAACCTGCGCATCCGACGGGCCTGTATGGAAGGCAGGCTGAAGCTGCTCTACATCTCGCCCGAGAAGCTGATAGCCGAAGCCAACTATTTCCTGCGCGACATACATGTATCCTTCTTTGCCATCGACGAGGCACACTGCATCTCGCAATGGGGACATGACTTCCGCCCCGAATACACCCAACTGGGTATCCTGCGAAGCCTCTTCCCGCAGACGCCCGTCATCGCCCTGACCGCTACGGCGGACAAACTGACGCGTGAAGACATCGTCAAACAACTCCACCTGCGGGAGCCACGCATCTTCCTCTCCTCATTCGACCGCCCCAACCTGAGCCTCACCGTCAAGCGGGGATACCAGTCGAAAGAGAAGAACAAAGCCATCCTCGAGTTCATCGCCCGCCATCGGGGTGAAAGCGGCATCATCTACTGCATGAGCCGGAAGAATACGGAAAACGTGGCACAAATGCTACAAAAGAACGGTATCCAGACTACCATCTACCACGCAGGACTGGAAGCAGAAAAACGTAATCGCGCGCAGGACGACTTCATCAACGACCGTGTACAGGTAGTGTGTGCCACCGTCGCCTTCGGCATGGGCATCGACAAGAGCAACGTGCGATGGGTCATCCACTACAACCTGCCCAAGAGCATTGAGAGTTTCTATCAGGAAATAGGACGTGCAGGACGCGACGGCTTGCCGAGCGACACGCTACTCTTCTATTCGATGGCCGACCTCATCATGCTAACCAAATTTGCAACCGAAAGTGGACAAAGTGAAATCAATTTGGAAAAACTCCAACGCATGCAACAATATGCCGAGGCCGACATTTGCCGCCGGCGCATCCTGCTGAACTACTTCGGCGAGCAACGAACACACGATTGCGGCAATTGCGACGTATGCAAAAATCCTCCTGAACGATTCGATGGTACCATCATCGTACAAAAAGCATTGAGTGCTATCGCCCGTACCAACCAGCAGGTAGGCACCCCGATGCTGGTAGATATCCTGCGCGGCAACCTGAATGCAGAACTGAAAGAAAAAGGTTATCACCAACTGAAAACCTATGGTGCCGGACGCGATATACCGGCCCGCGACTGGCAGGACTACCTGCTACAGATGTTGCAAATGGGATATTTCGAGGTGGCCTACAACGAAAGCAACCATCTGAAGATTACTCCAGCCGGAAGTGATGTGCTATTTGGCAGGGAAAAGGCACACCTGGTAGTGATACGTAGAGAAGATATATCGGCCACACGAGGAAGGAAAAAAAGGACATCTGCTCCCGTCATGCGCGAACTGTCTCTGGGCATGGAAAGCGGAGAAAGCACCGACCTTTTCGAAGCTCTTAGAAGCCTACGCAAACGACTGGCTGACGAAGAGGTACTGCCTGCTTACCTCGTCCTGTCCGACAAAGTTTTGCATCTGCTGGCCGTTCAACGACCAACCACGCTCGACGCTTTCGGCAACGTAAGCGGCATCAGCGACTATAAGAAAAAGAAATATGGGAAAGAGCTTGTAAAGCTCATCCGAAATTTTGTCTGATACTCTACTTTCCTATTTGCATTGATTCATCAACTCTCGTACCTCACTTTGAGGCACGCCCAACGATACTGCTTTTTCCAGATCGCGTTTGGCCAGTGTTTTCTTCTTTAACATTAGATGTACACGACCACGCATCAGATAAGCTTCCGATTGACGAGGATCAAGGCGAATGGCCTCATCCAAATCCAGCAAGGCTTGGTCGGGCTTCAACATGTCAAGCTCCACACCGGCACGAGCCACACAAACAGTGGCCAATTCACCAGTGGTATAAGGTTTCGTCCCGCCTTTATCGGCCAGCATACCATCCAACACGACCAACGCTTCATCATAACGAACTTCCCTTTGACACAAAGTTGCCAGCCCCAAACGAGCGCTATAATTCTGTGGATCCACTTTCAGAAGCGTATCGTAATCAAGGCGGGCAAACTTGTAGTCACGTTGCTGCATATAAATATAGGCTCGCATCAATAATGCTTCAACATTGTGAGGCTCTAATTCAATAACCTGTGAATAATCAGCACGCGCCTTGTCATTCTGCCCCAGCTCAAGCGAAAGAGTAGCATGATTCATCAAAATAGGTACAGACATGGGAGCCATGTTCAAAGCTAATCGATAAGACTCCAAAGCCTGCTCATAGCGACGCTGGCTACGTTGAATGGTACCCAAATTGGAAAAGAGAAGGGCATTGCGCGGATTGGCAGGCTCCAGTTTCAAGGCCTGACGGATACACTTTTCTGCTAATTCAAGGCTATCTTGTTCCGTAGCGGCTACGGCACGTTCACACCATTCATCATAGGTTTGCGACAGAGCTGTAAGGCAAGAGACCAGAGTTAAAAGGATGGATAGGACGATTTTCCTCATATTTATTCTAATTCATTAATATACTAATATGGTATAAAACGATGCGCAATCAATACAATCCCGCCGACAAGTAGCGCTCGCCTGTATCGGGCAGGAGCACCACAATGCGTTTGCCTTGCAAGTCGGATCGCTGGGCCAGGATGCGAGCGGCATGAAGGGCGGCACCTGAGGAGATACCCGCCAGCAGACCTTCGGTAGCAGCCAGCTCACGAGCGGCACGAAAGGCATCGTCGTCGGCCACGGGAAGCACCTCGTCGATGACAGAAGCGTCGTAATTACCGGGCACGAAGTTGGCGCCGATGCCCTGCAGGCGGTGCGGCCCCGCCGTACCGCCACTGAGTATGGGCGAGGAAGCGGGCTCGACAGCTACCACACGCACGGCAGCGTTATGCTTCTTCAACGCACGGGCCACGCCGCTGACGGTACCGCCCGTACCGACGCCCGCCACAAAGACATCGACCTGCCCGTCCGTATCGGCCCACACTTCCTCGCCGGTCGTACATTCGTGCACGGCGGCGTTCGCGGGATTATCGAACTGCTGGAGGATGACGGATCCGGGCGTAGAATCGCGCAGGGCTTCGGCCTTGGCAATGGAACCTACCATACCTTCGGCACCAGGTGTCAAGACAATCTCCGCACCGAGCGCCGCAAGCAGGTTACGGCGTTCGAGGCTCATCGTCTCGGGCATGGTGAGGACGAGGCGGTAACCCTTGATAGTGGCTACCATAGCCAGTCCGATGCCCGTATTGCCGCTGGTGGGCTCGATGAGCGTAGCGCCCGGACGCAGCAGGCCGCGCGCCTCGGCATCCTCGATCATGGCCAGGGCGGTACGTGCCTTGACGCTGCCCGAGGGGTTGAACATCTCCAGCTTCGCCACCAGCGGGCACGTCAGGCCGTGCAGGCGGCTGTAGGCCGCAAGCTCCATAAGCGGCGTGCGGCCCACAAGGTCGATGAGATTCCGGGCTATCATGGTGCATCAGGCTTTTTTCAGATAATCTACCAACCAGGCGCCGACCTCCTTCGTACCGTACTTGGCACCGCCTTCCACCTGAATCTCAGGGGTGCGTACGTTGGCATCGAGCGAAGCATCGACCGCACGACGTATCAAGGCACCCTCTTCCTTGAGGTTGAAGTACTCGAAGAGCATGGCCACGGACAGCACCTGTGCCAGCGGATTGGCGATGTTCAGCCCCTTGGCCTGCGGCCACGAACCGTGGATGGGCTCGAATACCGGCGTGCTCTCGCCTGTGGAAGCCGAGGGAAGCAGCCCCATCGAACCGCTGATAACGGAACCCTCGTCGGTGAGGATGTCGCCAAAGGTATTCTCGGTCACCATGACGTCGAAGAAACGCGGCTCCTGAATCATCTTCATGGCAGCGTTATCCACAAACATGTAGTCCGTCGTCACCTCGGGATATTGCGGAGCCATCTCCTGGGCAATCTGACGCCAGAGGCGGGAGGAGGCCAGCACGTTGGCCTTGTCGACCACCGTGAGATGCTTGCGGCGCTTCATGGCATACTCGAAACCCACACGCAGGATGCGCTCCACTTCGGGACGGGTGTAGTAGTTCGTATCCCAGGCCTTGTCGTTGTCCTGGTATTTCTCGCCGAAGTACATGCCGCCGGTCAGCTCGCGGATGCACAGGAAGTCGGCGCCTTCGACCAGTTCGGCACGCAGGGGCGACTTGTGGAGCAGGCACTTGAAGGTCTGCACGGGGCGGATGTTGGCAAAGAGGCCCAGCTTCTTACGCATGGCCAGCAGTCCCTGTTCGGGACGCACCTTGGCCGTAGGGTCGTTGTCGAACTTGGGGTCGCCCACGGCGGAGAAGAGCACGGCATCCGCGTTCTTGCATACCTGATAGGTCTCTTCGGGGAAGGGGTCGCCCACCTCGTCGATGGCATGTGCGCCGCAGAGGGCATATTCGTACGACACCTTGTGTCCAAACTTCTCGCATACGGCGGTCATTACATCCACCCCTACGGCGGATATTTCGGGGCCGATACCGTCACCGGCCAACACTGCTACTTTCAGTTCCATGTTGTTTATTCGTTGTTTTTTAGTAATTCTTCTACTTTATCTTTGTATTTCTTGTTCTTGAGGCGCACGCGGTCGGCGGCGATAAAGCCTGCGGTGAGCAGGGCCGCCGTCACGAGGCTGACCAGCAGATTTCCGTCTTTCCACTCCTCGCCGGGGCTTATCCAGCGCAACAGGCCGTTGACGGCCAGCAGCAGGACGAAGACCAGCACGTAGCGCTGCCAGGGTTTCAGGTGTATCTTCTTCATATCCGATTCTCGCTTTTGGGGCTCAAAATAAGCATTTTATTCCGTATCTCCGGCTCTAATTTTTCTTAAAACTACACTGCTTCCCAACCTTCTTCCGAGAGACGGACCGGAAACACGCCGCTCCGCTCCGAACTACACGCCGGTGCGGTCACAACTACACGCTGCTCCGCTCCGAACTACACGCTGCTCCGGTCTCGGCTACACGCTGCTCCGGTTCCGGCTACACGCTGCTCCGGTTCCGGCTACACGCCGGTGTTTTGCAAAGGGGATTCCGAAGGCTCTCCAAAGCCGTCCTCGATGAGGTTCAGCATCTTCATCGTAGCCTTGATGGCGGCCTCCGTCTGGTCGGCGTCCAGTCCGCGGGTGCGGAACACCTTGTCGTCGAAGCTCCACGTGATGACCGTCTGTACGAAAGCGTCCGTGCGCCCGCCGGGGGGGATGCTGACGGCGTAGTTCGTCAGCATGGGGAAGCGCCGGCCCAGCGTGCCCTTGTACACCTTGCGCAGGGCGCGGACGAAGGCGTCGTACTGACCGTCGCCACTGCTGTTCTCCTCGTACTCCTTGCCGTTGATTTCCACCTTGATGGTGGCCATCGGTTTCAGCCCGTAAGCCAGGTTGACGATGTAGCTCTTCAGCTTGACGCGTTCGGTGCGGACGTCGTGCTTCAGCACGTCGGAAACGATGTAGGGCAGGTCTTCCTGCGTGACGAGTTCCTTCTTGTCGCCCAGCTCGATGATGCGCTCGGTGACCTTGCGCATCGACTCGTCGTCCAGTTGCAGCCCCAGGTCTTCCAGGTTCTTGCGGATGTTGGCCTTGCCCGAATTCTTGCCCAGGGCATATTCGCGCCGGCGTCCGAATCGTTCGGGCAGCAGGTCGTTGTAATAGAGGTTGCGCTTGTTGTCGCCGTCGGCATGTACGCCGGCCACCTGCGTGAAGACGTTCTCGCCCACGATGGGCTTGTTGGCGGGGATGGCGATGCCCGAGTACGACTCCACCACGCGGCTCACCTCGTTCAGGCGGCTCTCGTCGATGCCCGTCACGGCGTTGAAGTGGTCTTTCAGGATGGCCTGTACGCTGGCCAGCGGAGCGTTGCCGGCTCGTTCGCCCAGTCCGTTGATAGTGGTGTGCAATCCCCGGCAACCGCTCAGCACGGCGGCCAGCACGTTGGACACGGCCAGGTCGTAGTCGTTGTGGGCGTGGAAGTCGAAGTGTGCCTGCGGGTAGCGCTTCTTCATCTTGCGCATGTATTCGATGACCTGCAAGGGGTTTAGGATGCCCAGCGTGTCGGGCAGCATGAAGCGGCGGATGCAGGTGCCGCTGAGGGCGTCCATGAGCTGGAAGACGTAGTCGGGCGAATCCTTCATGCCGTTGCTCCAGTCCTCGAGGTAGATGTTGACTTCCATGTCGAGCCCTTCGGCATAGTCGGCCACGGCCTTGATATCGGCGATGTGCTCCTCGGGGGGTTTCTTGAGCTGGTAAGTGCAGTGTTTCAGCGAGCCCTTGCACAGCAGGTTGATGACACGGCACCCCGCGGCGTGTATCCAGTCGACGGAGGCATGGCCGTCCACGAAACCCAGCACCTCGACACGCTGCAACAGGCCGCGGCGTGCCGCCCAGTCGCAAATCATGCGCACGGCATCTGCCTCGCCGTCGGACACGCGGGCGGAGGCAACCTCCACGCGGTCCACCTTCAGCTCCTCGAGCAGCAGACGGGCAATCATCAGCTTCTCGTGGGGCACGAAGGACACGCCGCTGGTCTGCTCCCCGTCGCGCAGGGTGGTGTCCATGATTTCTATTTTGACTTGCTTTCCCATGCTTCTATCTTCTCCTTGTTCTCTACCAGGAAGTCAATGTCGTCCAAGCCGTTCATCAGGCAATGCTTCTTGTAGGCATTGATGTCGAAGGTCTCGCTGCGGCCCGTCGCCTTGTTGGTGACGGTCTGGGCGGGCAGATTCACCTCGACCTCGGTCTTGGGGTCGGCGGCGATGCTTTCGAACAGTTCCTTCAGGAAACCTTCACTCACCACGACGGGCAGCACGAAGTTGTTCAGTTCGTTGTTCTTGTGAATATCGGCAAAGAAACTGGAGATAACTACACGGAAGCCATATCCGGCAATGGCCCAGGCAGCATGTTCGCGGCTGGAGCCCGAACCGAAGTTCTTGCCGGCCACAAGGATGCAGCCGCTATAGGCAGGGTTGTTCAGTACGAAGTCCTTGTTCAGTGTGCCGTCGGCGTTGTAGCGCCAGTCACGGAAGAGGTTGTCGCCAAAGAACTTTTCCTCGCGGGTCGTAGCCTTGAGGAAGCGGGCGGGGATAATCTGGTCAGTATCCACGTTCTCCAGCGGAAGGGGAACGCAGGTGGAGGTTATGATGTTGAATTTCTGTTTCATTATTCGTCTATTGAATGTTACGATACATCTTTTCTTTGTTCTCAATAAAGCAATACTTTGCAGTCCTTAAAGCAGTGCTTTACGGACTACAAAACACTGTTTTAATCCAGCAATGTCCGCGGGTCGGTAATCACGCCCGTCACGGCGGCCGCGGCAGCAGTCAGCGGGCTGGCCAGCAGCGTGCGCGAACCGGGGCCCTGACGGCCCTCGAAGTTGCGGTTCGACGTGGACACGGCATACTTGCCTGCAGGCACTTTATCATCGTTCATCGCCAGACAGGCCGAACAGCCCGGCTGACGGATTTCAAAACCAGCCTCGGCCAATATTTTGTCCAGCCCTTCCTCACGTATCTGCGCATCGACCATCCACGAGCCGGGCACCAGCCAAGCCACCACGTGCGGAGCCTTCTTGCGTCCTTTGGCGATGGAGGCAAAGGCACGGAAGTCCTCGATGCGGCCGTTGGTGCAGGCACCAAGAAAGACATAATCGATCTTCTTGCCCAACAAAGACTCGCCCGGCTTGAAACCCATGTAACCCAGCGATTTCTTGAACGAAGCCTGTGCCGCCTCGCCCATGCCTTCAGTCGTAGGGATGTGGGCGGTGATACCCATGCCCATGCCGGGGTTGGTACCGTAAGTAATCATCGGTTCAATATCGGCGGCATCAAAACGTACTTCCTTGTCGAAGACGGCATCGTCGTCGCTCTTCAACGTCTTCCAATAAGCCACAGCCTTGTCCCATGCTTCGCCCTTCGGAGCATATTCACGACCTTTGATGTAGGCGAAGGTCACCTCGTCGGGTGCCACCATGCCGCCGCGTGCCCCCATCTCGATGGAAAGGTTACACAAAGTCAGACGGCCCTCTATCGTCAGGCTGCGTACGGCCTCGCCCGCATATTCCACGAAATAGCCCGTAGCACCGCTGGTTGTCATCTTCGACATCATGTAGAGAGCCAGGTCCTTGGCCGTCACTCCCTTGCCCAGCCTACCATCCACGGTAATGCGCATCGTCTTGGGACGCGTCTGAAGGATGCATTGCGAAGCAAGCACCATCTCCACCTCGCTGGTACCGATGCCAAAGGCAACGGCACCCATCGCTCCGTGGGTAGAAGTGTGTGAGTCGCCGCAGACAATGGTCATGCCCGGCAACGTCAGTCCCCGTTCAGGACCTACGACGTGAATGATACCGTTCTTTGGATTCATCATGCCGAAGTGTGTCAATCCAAATTCCTCAGCATTCTTTGCCAACGTATCTACTTGTGTACGAGAAACCGGGTCTTCAATCGGCTTGTCCTGATCGTGCGTCGGCGTGTTGTGATCAGGCATGCAGAATATCTTCTCAGGACGGAAACAACGAAGACCGCGGGCACGCAAACCCTCGAAAGCTTGAGGACTGGTTACCTCGTGGCAGTAGAGGCGGTCGATGTAAAGCTGTGTAGGGCCGTCCTCCACCTTCTGTACCACGTGGGCGTCCCATATTTTATCAAAGAGTGTATTCATATCTATCAATGGATGCTATTAAATCATGACTTAAATTTGTTGATACAGTCGATATAAGCCTCGACAGAAGCGGCGATGATATCGGTATTGGCACCGAAGCCGTAGTAGATGCGGTTGTCGTACTCCACCTGCATGTGTACCTTACCCATGTCGTCGCTACCCTTGCTGATAGCCTGAATGGTGAATTCCTTCAGCGTCATCTGACGGTCGATAATCTTCTTCAATGCCTTGATGGCAGCATCTACCGGACCGTTTCCGCTGGCGGCCGCCTCGAACTTTTCGCCTGAGATATTCAAACCAAGGCTGGCTACAGAGCGAACGCCCACACCACTGGTCACTTGCAGATACTCCAACTTAATGCGATGATTTTGGGTACGGTCGGCACCGGCCAAGACGAGGATGTCGTCGTCGTTGATGTCTTTCTTCTTGTCGGCCAGTTTGAGGAATTCTTCGTATATTTTATCCAGCTTTTCTTGTGTCAGTTCTACGCCCAACACATGCAGACGATTCTTCAAAGCTGCACGTCCGCTACGGGCGGTCAGTACAATGGAATTGTCGTCGATACCCACATCGTGCGGGTCGATTATTTCATACGTCTGTACGTTCTTCAGCACGCCGTCCTGATGGATACCCGAAGAGTGGGCAAAAGCATTGCGACCCACAATGGCCTTGTTGGGCTGTACAGGCATGTTCATCAAGCTGGATACCATGCGGCTCGTAGGATATATCTTCTGCGTATTGATATTCGTTTCGATGTCGATATCCTTGTGACACTTGATGATCATCGCAATTTCTTCCAACGACGTGTTGCCCGCACGCTCGCCGATACCGTTAATGGTCACTTCCACCTGACGGGCGCCGTTCAATACACCTGCCATCGTATTGGCCGTCGCCATACCCAAGTCATTGTGACAGTGAGTAGAAATAACGGCGTTGTGAATACCGTCCACATGCTCCATCAGGTATTTGATCTTGGCGCCATACTCCGAAGGCAGGCAGTAACCTGTCGTGTCGGGGATGTTCACCACCGTCGCTCCCGCCTTGATGACGGCCTCGATGACACGGGCCAGGTATTCATTCTCCGTACGACCGGCATCTTCGGCATAGAATTCCACGTCGTCCACAAAGCGACGGGCATATTTTACGGCTGCCACAGCCCGTTCGATGATTTCCTCACGATTGGAGTTGAATTTATAGCGGATGTGCGAATCCGAAGTACCGATACCCGTGTGGATACGTTTGTGTTTGGCATATTTCAGGGCTTCAGCCGCTACGTCGATATCTTTCTGTACGGCACGTGTCAAGGCACAAATGGTAGGCCATGTCACTGCTTTGGATATTTCAATCACCGAATTGAAGTCGCCCGGGCTCGAAATGGGGAAGCCCGCTTCAATAACGTCCACGCCCAACAGTTCCAGTTGCTTGGCCACTTGGATTTTCTCAACCGTGTTCAACTGACATCCCGGAACCTGCTCACCATCGCGGAGCGTTGTGTCGAAAATAAATAATCTGTCACTCATCTTGTATATCGTATTTATAGTTATGTCCAACAAAAAAGCCTTTCGCACTACGGAAGTGAGAAAGGCTTCATATATCATTCAACATACATATAATCACGCACGACACTCACTTCCGCTACATCTTCCTAGCAGAATAATAATGCCGCACAGCAGAATATATGTAAAGTTCTGAATCATCTTATCTTCTTTTTGACTTTAAAACGCTGCAAAGGTAGAGATTATTTCATAGCATGCAAACAAATCCGTTACTTTTTTCAATCAAAATGCGACATTCTATAACAATACGCATATTATTGCAGTTAATATGAAACGAATCGAGGCGTATCCTCTGTGGACACGCCCCGATCTTTTTTTATTTCTTTATCGAAAGGTTATTTCTCGCAAGCATTGTCGCACGCCTTTTTCGGGCAGGCGGCGTTTTCGCAATCACCGGCACAAGCTCCGTTGCAGTTTCCATTGCAAGTACTATCGTTGGCACAACATTCTCCTGCGCCTTTTGTGCATGCAGAATCACAAACTTGCGTGGTCGTTTCCGAATTTGCCTCTGCCGCCTTCTTGTTGCCACAGGACATCATAGCCAACGAAAACACCAACGCTACAGCTAAAAATACTCTCGTCTTCATAAATCAATTCTTCTTTTTTAATGTATTAATATAAATTTCAGCGCAAATATAGCGAAAGGTGAGAGCAGCGACAAACGAAACCGCAGTTTTCTAATGCTGTTTCTCCGCCAACCGCTGAAAGTCCGCTCCCGAAGGCGATTGGAAAACGCGAAGGTCGAACTCGGGAATAATGGCCAGCACATGGTCGAAAACATCGGCCTGCACACCCTCGTAGGGAATCCAATCCTTGATCGTAGAAAAGAAATAAAGCTCAATGGGCAAGCCGTGGTCGGTGGGTTGCAGATGGCGCACCATGCAGTTCAGTTCCTTATTCACGACGGGCAGGCTCTTGAGGTAAGCGGTGAGGTAGGCGCGGAATACGCCAAGATTTGTCTGCCGGCGGCCGTTCACCAGCACCTCGTTGTCGATGCCGTTCTCTTCGTTGTAGGCGTGAACCACGGCTTCGGTCTGGTCGATGTAGTCTTTCAGCAGCTGGATTTTGCGGTACTTCGCGAGCATCTCGGGCGTGCAGAAACGTACGCTGGTCATGTCGATGTTGATGCTGCGCTTCACGCGACGACCACCGCTCTCGCGCATGCCGCGCCAGTTCTGGAAGGAGTCACTTACCAGCAAGTAAGGCGGGATGGTGGTGATGGTATTGTCGAAGTTGCGCACCTTCACCGTGTTCAGCGTCACCTCGATGACCGTTCCGTCGGCTCCGTACTTGGGCATCGTGATCCAGTCGCCCACCTTCAGCATGTCATTGGCCGAGAGCTGCACGCCGCTGACGAAGCCCATGATGCTGTCCTTGAACACCAGCATCAGGATGGCGGCCGAGGCTCCCAGTCCGGCCAGCAGCGAGAGGGGCGACTTGCCCAGCAGTTCGGCCACGACCACGATGATTCCGATGGTCCACAGCGATACCTGCAACGTCTGGAGTAACCCCTTCAGCGGACGGTCGCGCATGGATTCCTTCTCGCTGTAGACCGTATAGGCGGCCTTGAGGAAGGCATTGATGAAGAAGAGGAAGGAAAGGATGATGACGATGTAGCACAAGCGGCGGATGAAGTTCAGCGTCGCCGAATCGGTATCGGCAAAGACGACCGGAATGAACAGGTAGATGATAACGGGCGCCACCATGTGGCTGAGATAGCCCATCACGCGGCGGTCGAACAGGATGTCGTCCCACGTAGCCTTGGTCTTCTGCACCAGACGGGCGATGGCCCTGAGCAACACCTTGCGGCAAATAAAATCGGCGACAAAGGCCAGGAGCAGTACCAGCATGAAAGCGATGAACTGGTCGAGCCAGTCGGCTGTGGCTGGGTTCATTCCCCAGCCTATCAAGAGTTCGTCAATACGTTTCAATAGTTCCATAAGCTAAATTCTTTATTTCATTTCCAGTATCCGCTGCACGTCCTCGCGCATCCACTGGTAGAGGTAGAGGCCCTTGTAGCCGTCGTTCTTCTTCAGCATCAGCTGCACGGCGGCCAGGCTGTTCTCGTAGGCGGTCAGTTCGTTGTGGAACTGCTCGTCGTGAACGGCCAAGCGGCGAATCTCCTTCTCGCGTTCGCGGCGGAGCTGCGTGCAGACGGGGTTGAGCAGCTTCATCACCACGCCGTCCATCAGGTGATGGCCCTGAATGTAGAGGTAGGTCGTGTCCGGCGTCAGGCCGAGCTGCGTCAGTTCCTCGCCCAAGGCGTCGATGTGCTCGATGTCCTGCGGAAAGCGGGTGCGCAGTTCGGAGAGCTTGGCGTCGACGCGGCGGCGCACGTCGTCCAGGCAGCGGTAGGGATGGGCCAGGCTAACGTCCTGCAGGCGGACGCACTGGTTGAACTCGTACATGGGGAAGGTCGTGTTGTCGTGGTGGCGGTAGAACCAGATGTTCCACAGGAAGAGCGGATAGGCCAGGCGCGAATAGCGGCGCATGAACTCGGGAAAGTCGAGCAGCTGACGGTCGTTCAGCGTGGCCTGCACGCAGACGTCGTGCAGGGTTTCGGCGTAGCACAGGTAGTTCTCGATGGCGTAAGCGTAGGTCTGCAGCACGTAAGGGTTCTGGTTGATGCGGCGCGACAGGGCGGTGGCTCCCTGCATCAGGAAGTCGTAGTCGCTGTCCACGCAGGCAATGAGGCTGCCGCCCAGCTTGTCGGCATTGAGCGTGTTGAGCAGCACGGTTTTCTTTCCCTTCGACAGCGAAGTCTGCGAGGGGAGCATCACCTGAAAGTAGCGTTCGTCGGTCTCGAACTCGGAGAGCAGCGTGCGCCAGAAGGCCACGTCGTCGTAGCTTTCGACGTAGGCCACAATGCGGCGGCGCTTCTTCGGCGGCGACAGGCGGCGGGCGGCGTCCAGGTAGTCGGAGGTGAGGTTATGGCGGAGGGTGAGAGACATGATTCAATGGAGAATTGAGAATTGATAATTGAGAATTGGAGGCGGAGAATTAACTTTCCATTTTCAATTTTCCATTCTCCATTTCTTTGGTTATCTCGCTCACCTCCGTCACCGCATCGAGCCAGCCTTCCATGATGACGGCGGGCGAGTGGGTGGAAAGGATGAGCTGCATCTGCGGGTTCAGGCGGCGGATCATGCCGATGAGCTTCTGCTGCCACTCGATGTGGAGCGAGGCTTCGGGCTCGTCCATGAAAAGGACGCTGTGGGTGCCTTCGCGCACGAGCACGGTGAGCAGGATGACGAGCATCTGCTTCTCGCCCGAAGAGAGCTTGTAGGGCAGCAGGCGTTCGCCGTCCTGATAGAAGGCGATTTCGTTGCTGCGGCGGTCGATGGTCTTGCGCGTGTAGCCGAAGAGCTCGTCGATCATGTCCTGGAAGCGGCGCTTGGGCAGGGAGAGCTGCGGGGCAAGGGCGCGCTGCGCGTCGTCGTCGCTGCCCAGCAGCTCGATCATGCGGTTGCCTACATTCACCTGATAGTCAAGGTAGCGGCGCTGCAGCAGGTAGAGCTGCCAGTCGAGCTCAGAGTGCACGTTGGGGTCGGCCATGCGGGCGGTGAAGTCGCCCATAACGAGCGGCCGGTCGTAGGAGCGGATGACGTCGTAGGGGATGGAGGTGGCGTCGGGGCGGTCGAAGTAGACGCGCACGCCCTCCAGTCCGCCGTTCTTCACCTCGCCCGAGGTGCGGTGCTCCAGGTAGCCCACGGAGCGGTTCAGGATGGTGGTCTTGCCCACGCCGTTGATGCCGGCCAGGATGTTGACGTCGGGGCGCAGGTCCCAGGCCACGTTGTAGCGGTGCCACAGGCCGTCGATTTCGATGCGGCGGATATAGTTGGCTTGTATTTCCATATCTTGTTTCAGCTTGGTTCTACTGACGGCAAAGTTAGCACAAAGCGGGAGAAAAGCAAGGGCGTTGCGGGGAGAAATAAAAATGGAGAACAGAAAGTTTGCCATTTACAACGGGCTTCCGCCTTCATCGCCGCCGGGTTCGGGCGTGGGCGTGGTTTCGGCCGTATCGGTACCACTTTCGCCGCCATCGGAGGTGCCGGAGGCGCTCTGGCCGATGGTTTTCTTCAGGCGGATGACGATGGCGTTGACGTCGTCAATGACCTTGCCCAGGGCCTCGCGCACACCAGCGTCGCCGGTCACCATCTCGTTGACGGCGTACAGGGCGTTGATGGCTTTGGCCAGGGAGTTGAAGGCGTCGTCGGTGATGGGGCGCAGGGTCTTCATGCTCCACGACTGGGCACGGTCGCGCTCCGTGGCGGCACGCTTCAGGTAGATGGTGTTGAAGGCGGTGTTTGCCTCCTCCAGTGCGTCGGGCGCGTCGGCGAGGCCGATGGCGGCCAGGGCCGTGACGTAGGGCTCTTCGCGGAGCTTGCCGATGAGATCGGTCAGGATACTCGTTTTCGAGGAATAGTCTATGTTCGTCAGGCGGCCCACCCCGCGGAAGGCGAAAGCCAGCGTGGTGCCCGCCTTTTTCAGGGCGGCGTCGGACTGATAGGCGGCATGGGCCAGGATGATCTGTTTGTAGAAGTAGAACGCCTGATCGCGTTTCTGGTTGGCTGCAACAATCTGGGGCGTGTCCAGATAGGCTTTTTCAGAGTGAAAATAGCGCAACTCGTTGTCAACGGCCTCGGCAAAGGCGACACGCTGGGTGGCGAAGCCCTGTGCCTCGGCCACGTCGCGGGGAACGGCGTCGAGAATGTTGGTGACGAACTGGGCGTGTTGCGCGTTGCGGGCGTTGTGGCGCGAAAAGTCATAGAGAATTCCTTTCATAAGCATCTGTTGTTTTAGGGTTGGGTGGCCATTCCCGTTTTGGGAAAATGTCATCTCAACAAGATGAAGCTTTCCAGCTTTGGGAAAATGCCATCTCAGTGAGATGAAGCTTTCCAGCTTTGGGAAAACGCTATCTCAGCAAGATGAAGCTTTCCAGCTTCGGGAAAACGCTATCTCAACGAGATGAAGCTTTCCAGCTTCGGGAAAACGCTATCTCAACGAGATGAAGCTTTCCAGCTTCGGGAAAACGCTATCTCAGTGAGATGATGCTTTCCAGCTTTGGAAAAACGCTATCTCAGTGAGATGAAGCTTTCCAGCTTTGGGAACACATCATCTTAGTGATGGAATACAAATATAAGAAATTCTGACGCAAGCGGACTTAATTTATAGAAAAATCAGCCGATTCCTCTCAAAAAAACGTCGGGAGACGCCGGCTTCCGCAGAAACCGGGCCTCCCGACCTGACATCAGAGAGAATAGATGAAGAAAAAAATATGAAATTGGTTAGGGTAAAGAAGTTCTATCACTCGATGTAACTGTCCAGCGCACCGTTGTAGTCCACCTCCTTGGCGGGATAGACCCATGTCCACTGGTTGCCTTCCTCGGGCTTCACGCTGACGGCGAACTGGGCGTGGAAGCTGCCCGTGGGATGGGCGTGGCGCTCGATGGGTTGGCGCCAGCGCTTCAGGTCGAACCAGTCGAAGCCTTCGCCCCAAAGCTCGATGCGGCGGTAGAGCCTAACTTCTTCCAGCAGGTCGGCGCCCGTCTTGGTGCAGGCATACTGCGGGTCGCGGCCGCTGTCCTTCACCAGCGCCTGCATCAGGGCCTGCACGTCGGCGTCCTTGCCGCCCAGGCGGCAGAGGGCTTCGGCCTCGATGAGGTACATCTCCGCAGAGCGGAAGTGATTGAGCTGGCCCACGCCGGGCTGGCCGGTGCAGAGAAACTTGAACTGCATGTAGGCGTAAATGAGACTCGAAGAGAAGAGCTTCGAGGCGTAGTCGCGGCGGGCGCGCTCCAGCAGAGGGCCGGCGGTGACGCGACCATTGGCCGTGTTGTAGGCGTCGCCCTCCTGTGGGGCGAGGAACATGCGGCGGCGCACGTCGGTCGCAGGGATGCGGTCGTAGAGCTCCTTGCTGATGGCGCAGGGATAGCTGCGGCAGATGTTGGCGCTGGAGTTGCTACCCTGCTGGGCGAAGAAGGAGAAGTAGTAGAGCGTCTGGTCGGGGGCGCTGTAGCTACTCCAGATCCATTCGCTGTTGGGCGTACTGAACCCGCCGTCCACGTAGTCGGCATTGCTCATCAGCGGATAGTCCTTGCGTGCCAGGGGGGCATACTTGGCGGCCGCGGCCCAGTCCTCGCGCGTCAGGGCGGCACGGGCATAGATGGCGTAGGCCACGGCAAGGTCGGGGCTGTGGTTGTCGTCGCGGGGGCGCGTCAGGCCACTGCGCGTATAGCCGTCGATGGCGGCGTCGAGGTCGGCATAGATTTGCCGGTAGACTTCCGCCAGGGTGGAGGCGGGCAGGTCGCCGTCGGAGGTATCGATGCGCAGGGGCAGGCCGCGCGAGGCGCCCTGGTTGCTGTCCGCCCAGCGGTGGCAGTAGAGCTGGCTGAGCATCAGGTAGGCGTAGGCGCGGACGGTGAGGGCCTGCGCGCGGATGAAGAGGCGCTCTTCTTCCGTCCCTTCGGCCTTGTCGATGTTGGCCAGAATGCGGTTGGCGTTGCCCACGAGCTTGTAGTAGTAGAACCACGGATAGTAGCAGTAGAGCGACGAGTTGCGTTCCAGATACGACGTGGCGTTGATGATGTCCGCCCATCCCGTCAGGTTGCACTTCTGGAAGTCATTGCCCGGATAGTTGCCATACCAGGTCTTGATGGTCCCCTCGCCGTTGACGCCCTGCTGTCCGAGGTATTGCTGGGTCATCATGAGGCAGAGGCCGTTGACGGCCATGCGGGCGTTTTCGGTCGTTTCGAAGACGGTGCCCGTGTCGGTAGACGATTGCGGCAGGGTGTCGAGGTAGTCGGCCGAGCAGGCAGACAGCAGCGCTGCCGCGGCGGCCAGGAAAAATCTATTTTTCAGTTTCATACGAATTCGGTGTTTACGGTTTTACAAAGTCACGCTCACTCCCACGGAGAAGATGCGCGGCGTCACGAGGTAGTTGCCCTGTCCGCCTGAGAAAGACTGCTGGGGGTTCATGCCCTGTCGGGCGGTGAAGGTCCAGAGGTTCTCGCAGGTGACGTTCAGTCCCGCGGCCTGGAGTCCCATGCGGGTGACCCACGCCTGCGGCAGGCGGTAGGCCAGGGTGATGTTCTTCACCACCAGATAGTCGGCCGAAGTGAGCCAGCGGGAAGAGACGGCATTGTTGTCCGAACTCAACGTGCTGTTGATTTGCGGTATGCCGTCCTTCCGGATGCGGTCGGGCGAATCCTCCTTCATTCCTTCGGGAGCCTTCGTCCACGACTGCATGATGTCGGCGTGGTAACTGCTCGGGCTGGTGCCGGTGGTCATCAACGACTGGTAGACACCGTCCATCGTCTTTCCGCCCAGCGAATATGTGAAAAGAGCAGAGAGAGTGAGCGATTTGTAGCCGATGGTGCCCGTAAAGCTGCCATACACCGTGGGGAGGGCCGACCCGTGGAATTCCCGCTGGCCGTAGGTAGTGTTGGTCACGTAAGGAACGCCGCCAATCACCGTTGCCTTTTTGGTGATGTCAACGCCGCTCTGTTTGTTGCCCAGCGTTGTGCCGTCGGGCAGAGTGACGTAATAGTCCTCCAGATTGGCTTTGTAGAGCGAATTGCCCGTCAGCTGGTCCACACCTTCGAAAGTGTAGGTAAAGAATTCGTAACGGCTCTTGCCTTCGACAATCTTGTAGGGACCGGAGATGATGCCGTCCTTGTTCTGATCGGGCAATTTCACGATCTTGTTCTTCAGCCAGGTAGCGTTGGCCGCCAGGTTAATGGTCCAGTTCTGGTTGCGGAAGACATCGACGTCGGTGTTCACCTCGATGCCGCGATTGGAGATGGTTCCCAGGTTGCGCGTCACGGTCGACTCGGCAGCCGAAGTAGAAGTGCCACCGGCCGAAAGAGGCAGGTAGATGTCGAACAGGAGGTCTTTGTTGCGCTTGTCGAAATACTCGGCACTCAGGTTCCAGCGATCGAAAAGGCGTGCCTCGACGGCCACACCGTAGGCCTCACCTGTTTCCCACTTCAGGGCGTAAGAGTCGTTCTGCGTCAGGTAAAGCGCTCCTTTATGCGCGTTCTGCTCCACGGAGTAGAGGCTCATGTAGGCGTAGTATCCGGCTCCGGCGTCGTTGCCCACCTGGCCGTAGTTGGCGCGCAGCTTCAGGTCGTTCACCCAGCTGACATCCTTCATGAAATCTTCTTCACTAATGATCCAGTTGGCTCCCACGCTGCCGAAGTTGCCCCAGCGGTTGTCCGGATGGAAACGCGAGGAACCGTCGCGACGGAAAGAAACCTCCAGATTGTAGCGGTCGCGGTAGTTGTAGCGGATGCGTCCCAGGTAGCTTTCCGTGCGGTAGTTGTTCTCGTAGCCGTCCAGGCTGGTCATCTCGGTGAAGTTGCTGAAGTTGGGACGTCCGGCAAAAATCTGCGACGTCTTGAATCCATACAGATAATTATAGTTATAGGAGAAATTCTCGTGCGCCAGCAGCACATCCAGCAGATGCCCGCCGAAGAGATGCGTCCACTTCAGTTGCTGCTGGAAGGTGTAGCTCTTGGTGCGGTACAGCTCGCGGCGTCCGCGCCCGTCGCTGCCCTTTCCGTTGCCGATGACGGCGTTGTCGTAAGCCGTATTGTCCGACTGGCTCAGGTTCATGTCGCCCTTCACGGTGAACGTGAAATCCTTCAGGAACTTGACGTCCATGTAGGCGATGCCTTGCAGCGTATTGCGCACGGTCTCGTTCTTGTCCAGTTCGTTTTCCCATACCACGTGACGGTCGGCATACTGGTTGCGGGTAGCTATCTCGACGCCCTTGTCGTCGGTATAGTAACCGGGATCGTACTGTCGCTGCCCGTCGGCCGTCAGGCGGTAGGAGCCGTCGGCATTGTGCAGATGCACGGGGTAAATGGGCGCTATCTGGCGGCAGTACATGAAGGCATTGGTGAACGACGCGCCCTGGTCGCCGGCCGTAATCCGGGAGTTCTGATGGCTGCCCGACAGGTTGACTCCCGCCTTCAGCCAGCTCACAGGCGCCACATTGACCGAAACACGGGCCGAAAGGCGGTCGAAGCTCGAATTGCGCACGTAGCCCTCTTCGTCGAGATAGCCCAGCGAGAAGTAATAGTCGCTCTTCTCGTTGGCCGCATTGCCGCTGAAGAGATATTCCTGGCGGTATCCGTTGCGGATAGAGGCCTTGTACCAATCGAGGTCATCGGCATAGCCGGGCAATATCTGCACGCCTGCGGCCAGACGTCCGTCAGCATCGAACAGCTCTTTGTCGGGCTTGTTGAAAATGTTCAGGTAGAGCTGCTCGCCGATGAGGTTCTCGCTGGCGTAGCGTGCCGCCACGTCGGGAGCGTCGCCGGCGGAGATGCGGGCATTGCGCAGGTTCTGCCAGCTGGCTTCCATGAACTGCCGCGCGTCGGTGCGGGCATATTCTTTGATGCCTCGCGTGTAGACGCCCTGGTTCACCTTCAGATTGAAGCTCAGCTTTCCCGCCGAACCTCTCTTGGTGGTAATCAGAATGACACCGTTCGAAGCACGGTTGCCGTAGAGGGCGCACGAGGCGGCATCCTTCAGCACCGACATACTTTCAATATCGGCAGGATTGATGTCGGCAATGCTTCCGCTGAAGGGTACGCCGTCCACCACATACAGGGGCGAACTGGAACCGTTCACCGTCCCGATGCCACGAATACGGATCTCAGGCGAGCTGCCCGGCGCCCCGTAAGTACTGTTGATTTGCACGCCCGAGGTGCTTCCTTCCAAAGCGGAAGTGACGCTCGAAGCGGGGCGCAGCTCAATCTGTTTCTGATCGACAGAAGAAATAGCTCCCGTCAACGACGAACGTTTGGCCGTACCGTACGCCACCGTAACAAGCACTTCATCAAGCACTTGCTGATCGCTCTCCAACACAATTTCCACGCGGTCACTTACAGGCACTTCGCGTGTCTTCATACCAACGAACGAGACCACCAGCATCTTGGCTGAAGCCGGTACATTGTCCAAGGCAAACTTGCCATCCACGTCCGTCACTGTACCTTGCGAGGCTCCTTTCACCAGCACCGAAGCGCCGATAACAGGCTGTCCGTCTTCCGCAGAAGTAACCACGCCCGTCACTTGCCTCACTTGTGCCCAAAGCGCTCCCGCACCCAGGCACACACACATAATCAATGTCAAAACTCTCTCTTTCATAAAATCACAAAATAGCGTATTGATAGTATAGATGGTTAATCTTGTCGAAATCCAGCCATTGCATCGCTTAGTGATGACTTTCGACGGCAAAATTATAGGATAACGCACAAGCGAACAAGCAAACCCGATGTACATAAAAAAGAGTAATAAATCACTGTTTTTCAAATGGATAAATAGCTAAACGTAATGTACACGATGTACAAATAACAGCAGACGTCCTCCAAAAGCAAAAAAATAGAGCTTCACGAGGAAGTTTCAGACTTTCTGTATATATTTGCAATAATTATGAGAAAAGTCCTGTTATTCCTTTTGTTTGCCTCATGGCTAAGTGCGTGTAACCACCGCCACGAAGAATTCCCGAGCTTATTTTGGGACAGCATTGCCCTGCACGACTCCGTTCTATTACCAGACAGTCTGCTCGACAAAGGGCTACAGCAGGCCATCGAAGCAGACGATTCGCTTCACATCAGCCTCATCTATTTCTTCAAAGGAAAAAAGCTGCATCAGGATTTCTTCCTGCTACGCGCTCAGGAGTGTTATGAGAAAGCCCGCCAGTACCTCCCCACTCCATCACCGTCGCGCCTGCAAATGGAGCTGGACATCGCACAAGCCGACTTCTGCCGTTTCAACCACTTCGCCTCACAAGAGACACGCCTCTTGGACAAAGCCCTCGACAAGGCCTTGCAGGAACAGGACAGCCTGATGCTGGTACGCATCGGACTCATCCGAAGCAGCCGCTTCAAAAGCAAAAAAGAATTTGACCAAGCCTTGGCGGAACTACGTATGGCCGACCGATACGCCGCTTCCGCCAGCATTGAAAAGCAAGCCGAGATACGAGCCGAAATGGCCGTAGTCCACCTCTATATGGAACAGTCCGACTCCGCCCTGGCAGACATCGAACGTGCCATCGCCACAGGTGCGGGGCGGCAGAAATTCTACCAGGCCCTCTGCAAAGGCATCCGCTTCCACATCGCCCGCAACGACTCGGCACTCCATTACTTCCGCCGGATTGCCGAAATGTATCCCCTGCCCCGAAAGACGGAAGCATATCGCTACATGTCTGAAACCCTATACCATCGCGGTGAAAGCCTCAAAGCTTTTGACTTCTTGCGCGAACACGTGCGCTACCGCGACTCGCTCGATGCTGATAAAAAAGCCGAACTATTGGACAAAGTACACGCCATCAGCGAATATCGCAAGCAACAACAACTAATCGAAAGAAGTGAAAAACAGCTGACACGTCGTATGCTGCAAGTCTACCGTCTGGCCATTCTCATCGGCTTTCTCGTCATCTTGTGGGGAATCTACTACATCTACACCCGCCGCCGTCAAGCCTTGCTCAACCGCGACCTGATGCAAGCCCAACTATCCCGACAGGAAATGGAAATACGCTATCTGAAAGAACAGGAAGCAAAGGAACAACTCGAAAACGCCCAACTGACCCAGAAGATAGAATACTTTAAGCAACTGAACGAAATCACCATTCCCCTGCTCATGCGCAGTCGAAACCAGGCAGGCGCCCTTCACCTTTCCCAAGAAGACTGGCAAACCTTACGCAACAATACTGACGCTTGCTTCGACAACTTCACCCGACGTTTACGAACAACTTATCCACAACTGACGGATGAAGAGATTGACTTTTGTTGCCTGGTGAAAATGGAACTTCCCTTGGCCATATTGGCAGAAATCTACCACATAGCCAAGGGAAGTATATCACGTAAGAAAATGCGCCTGAAAGAAAAGATTGGCATTACCGACACCAGCTTCGATGAGTTCGTTGCAGGTTTCTAAACCAGCTATTTCACTTGTTTCATATCTCCGAAATAGGTGTCCAACAATGATTTGGCAGCCACAAATGAGGTCAGGTTGCCTTGCAGTACCTGTTGCTCACGATCGGCCAGCAAAGCTTCTATCTTCGGATTGTGGTAGAAGCTGTCGCGCAACTGCTCGTTGATGCTTTCGTACATCCAATACTTGCTCTGCTCGTTGCGGCGATAGACAAAATAACCGTTCTCCTTCACGAAGTCAATATATTTATAGACCATGTCCCAAATCTCCTTTACACCCAAGTTATAGAAACCTGAATAGGTCAGCACTTGGGGCGTCCATCCGCTTTCGGGAGCAGGGAAAAGATGAAGGGCGTTGCGGAACTGGGCAGCAGCCAGACGGGCGCGTTCGATGTTGTCGCCATCGGCCTTGTTGATGACAATGCCGTCGGCCATCTCCATGATGCCACGCTTGATGCCCTGCAACTCGTCACCCGTACCTGCCAACTGGATGAGCAGAAAGAAGTCGACCATCGAATGGACAGCCGTCTCACTCTGCCCCACGCCCACGGTCTCGACAAAAATCTTGTCATAGCCGGCAGCTTCGCAAAGGATAATGGTTTCGCGCGTCTTGCGTGCGACTCCTCCCAACGACCCCGCCGAAGGGCTGGGCCGAATAAAGGATTTCGGATGGACAGAAAGCTTCTCCATACGGGTCTTGTCACCCAAAATACTGCCCTTGCTACGCTCGCTACTGGGGTCGATGGCCAGCACGGCCAACTTTCCCCCATATTGTTCGAGGACATGAAGTCCGAAAACATCGATGGACGTACTCTTGCCAGCACCCGGCACGCCACTGATACCGATACGGACAGAATTACCCGAGTAGGGAAGACACTTCTCGATAACCTCCTGCGCCACGGCCTGATGCTCGGGCTTTACACTCTCGACCAAAGTCACGGCCTGACTTAAAACAGTGACGTCTCCTTTCAGGATGCCATCCACATAGTCGGGCACGGTCAGTTCGCGTTTCTTACGCCGCGGACGGTTCTTCAGATAAGGATTCACGGACGAGGGTTGCTCAACACCTGCGTTGACGGTCAAGCCCTTGTATTCAGCACAGTTTTCAGGATGTTCCATGGTTATTTGGCTTTAATGTTGATTTCTACTTTCGGCTGTATAGGGTCGTTCGTTATCAGCAACAGACGCAAGTGACGGCGATGCTTGCCAATACTTTTCCTTGTAACAGAAACACGCAAGTGGGTGGACTCACCAGGCTGGAGGACGGTCTTCTTCAAGCTGACACCCACCGCTGGATGAAACACCTGAAGCTTACTGATCTGCAAAGGCGAACGACCTGTATTGGTCACGATAATGTCTCGCCGCGCACGTTTCTTCTTCGCCAGGTCGCCGCTCAAGTCGATATCTTCGGCCGAAAGGCGAATGGCGGGAGCATTCAGGCGCTCTGTCTCCGTCAACCCTGAAAAATCAGGTAAAAGGATAGCAGAAACGGGCAGTTCATTCTCCTCACTGACTTTATCGCCCAAAAAGCGAGAAAGGTAAACGGACGACTGGGTCAAGCCCAAATCGGCCAGCTTCTCGGAGTTCAATGTCAAGGTCAGCTTACCGCGTTCGCCCTGTTGCAAGACCTCAGGTTCGGCCTTCATATCCAGATAGGGCGGCAAGTGCATCAGGACAGGCTCATAAGGCTTATCGGAAAGATTTACCACACTGAGATATACCACAGGATGCTCGCCTTGCTGTACGTCAGGGAAGTTTATTTCGTTTTGGTCAATGCGTATCTGTCCTACCAGATAGGGATGGGTGCGGGCAAAGTCCTTGATTTCCGTCACCACCTCACCATCGAACTTCAGATACACCAGATTGGGGGATGCATTGGTGAATATGGCCACAGCCTTCTGAAAATGTCCAAGCGCTTCGGCATCAAAAGTCACATCCACCGTTCCCTTGTCGCCAGGCGCGATGGGTGTCTTCGTCCAGCGGGCGGCCGTACAGGCGCAATCGGGCTCCACCTCGGAAAGCACCAAAGGCTCGTCGCCCGTATTGGTGATGGTATATTGCACGGTCACGGGACGCTTCCATTCAATCTGCCCCAAATGTTGCATTTGGGTGCTCGAAGTGAAGCGTGCCTGTGCCGAAAGCGTAGCCGTCAGCCCCATGCTCAAAGCAATTATCGCAAAAAATCGTCTCATCTATTTCGTCTTTATCTTTATTACTTGCCGCAAATTTACAAAATTCAAGCCGAAGAAACATCCTGCTCTACATATTTTAGGCAAGTTTTTGGTTTCCCCGCTCATTCCCTCACCTGCAGAGGTGTACCAGCCGAGGAATGGGCAGCCATCTCGGGCGCATAGGCGCATTGGACGGTGGCAAGCCCCGGCTGGTAAGTACCTGCCTGCGATACGCGGCAGCTGTACTCCAATACGTAGGTGCCTTTGCCCAGATGGTCGAAGAAGAAACGCGTCGAAGCATCCTTCGTCTCGGCATAATAGCCGAATCCTCCTGTCCAGCGGTAGCCAGAGAGTGTGGCGGTCGGTTCGAGGCAGGCGGCACGGCTGTCCTTCAGCTGGACATAATCCATGGCGCGGTCGAGGCGTAGCACAAGGCGGATGACCAGCTTGTCGCCCACGCGAAGGCCGCTTCCATTTTCCAACGGATAGAGTTCCGAACGGCCAAAGGCTGTTTTACGCTCGACAAAGCATTGCTTTTCGATGGACAAACCAGTGCTTTGTGCTCGGACATCGGCCACGGGCGAAAGATACTGGGCATAGACGGCTCCCCAAGCCATGCCTTCGTCGTGTTTCTCCACTTCGAGGGTACGGGCGTTGAGGGCGGCGTTGCCTTCCTCGTAAGTTTCCTTGATGTATCCCAAGCCCTGCAACGGACGGGCGGAAGTGTCGGTGGTGCGAAGGTGTTCATGCCCCAAGGTGAGGGTGACGTCGCCACGGTCGGCCAACCAGTTGCGGCCGTTGCACAAGAGGGCGTAGATGGCGTCGGCAGAGGCTACAGGTGTATTCCATTGGGTTGTCTGCTTCTGCTTCAGCAACCAACGCTTCATCTCCTCGATGACAGATGCGTTGCCTTCGAAGTGCAACAGGGCTTCCATGGCGGCCACGTGGGTGGTGACGGGCATCATGCCCCAGCTATAGTAGCCGTCGTTGAAGGCGAAGTGGGCACCCATCGTTCCTTCCTGCACGAGGTGTTCCTTGAGTGAGGCTTCGAAAGCTTGGGCATCGGCCTTGCGCCCTGCGGCTTGAAGGATGACGATGGCTTGTGCCTTTCGTTGTATGGAGGCCGTCGTCAGCTGGCGGGGCAGAAGCGAGAGGAAATAGCTGTGTACGTCCTTGTCCGCCTGCTTCATCGCATCGGCATCCAAGGCCAGCAGGTAGAGGTAGTCGAAGGCGTCGGGCGAAAGGGCGGTTATCTGCGTGCCCTTGCGCTCGGCTTCGCACAAGCGCTTGTACTCCTTGAGGGCTTCTTGGTGCAGGTAGGCAAAGGCACGTTGCTTCATCGCCGCGGCATCGGCATCGAGCGGGCTGCCTGTCAGCAGGGGCAGGCGCACAAGCAGGGTGGTGATGTAGGTGGTAATGTCACGACTGCTGCCCATGCCTTTGTACCAGCTCCAGGCACCGTCCTCGCCTTGCAATTCCTTCAGGCGGGTGATGGCCGAGAGGGTGAGGTTGCGTTGGCGGTTGGCGTCGAACAGCTGTACGAGGCGTTGCATGCGCTCCGTGTCCGAAGTGGTTTCGACCAGCCAAGGTGTTTCGCTCAATAACATATTTTTCAAATCCTCATTTTGCTCCAGACGACTGAGGAAGGTTTCTTTGCTCTGTCCGCTGGCTTGCCAAGCCTCGATGACTTCGCGGATGCGAGGTTGCGACTTGGCGATAGCGGCGGCCAAGGTGTTGGCATAATAGGCTACGGCCCACGAGATGGCATTCTCGCCATCGGGTTGCGTCAAGGAAGGCAAGGCCTGTATGGCCATCCAGGCAGGGTTGCCTGTCACCTCGACGGTCAGGCGTCGTTGGGTGGCGGTAGAGCTGTTGTGATTGAACAACGTATCGAGGCGGAGTGTGCAGGCGTCGTTACCCTTCAGGTCGAAGGTCAAGGTTTCCGTCACGTACTCTTGGTTACTAAGTACAGGAAGGACATGCTGCTCGCCGTCGCTGAAGTTACCTCCATCGGCCGTGAGGCGTACGCCCAGCAGGGGATAGCGGTCGTCCACATCGAAGGCGAAGCCGACGGCGGCGTTGCGGCCGGCTTCCGCTTCAAACTTTTCGCGGCGGGTCAAGATGACTTTTTCGGTTGTGGGGTCGAACAATTGTAATGTAACACGCCCTTTTATCGTGCCCTCGGTCAGGTTGCTCACCGTGGCGGCCACCTGAGCCTGGTCGCCCATGCGGAAGAAGCGCGGCAGATTGGGGCGCAGCATGAATTCCTTGGCACTGACAACCGATGCTTCGAGCAGGCCTGTCTGCATGTCCTTCGTGTGGGTATAGCCGCGGAAGTTCCATCGGGCCAGGCTTTGCGGCAGGGTGAAGGCCACAACCACCTCGCCCCGTTCGTTGGTGCGGAGCTGGGGATAGAAGAAGGCCGTCTCGGCAAAGTTGGTGCGGAGGTCGGCATTGGGTTGGAGGGTTTCGGCGGTATTCACCACTTCTTCTTCGAACAAGACACCGTCGGCCGTAGGAGGTGCGTAGGCGACTTCTACGGCAAGGCCAGCTTCTTCCTTCGTGTTGAAGAGGGCGTTGGAGGCCGACTTCTGCAGGACGGTTCCTCTTACCAAAGTGGGCGTACGGCTGGAGCCGTATCCTACGACGAGGGCATCATCGCGTATCTCTATGACCTGGGGTACCAGCCATGGCGAGCAGAAGCGGTCGAACGACCAGCCGGGTATCTTCCAGTCGGGTATCGTAAAGTAGGGCGACAGGTAAAGGCGACTGGCCGTATTCAGACGCACATTGCGCCAGTCGAGTTGCGGAGCAAAGAAGACTCCCCATGACTGACGGTTGGGATAAAGTTTGTCGAGCGAAGCGTCGTACATCAACGCCAGCATCTCGGCCGAGGCGGGCAGGCCTTCGGGCGTAGTCACCACAAGACGCCATTCCTCCTCCTGACCAGGACGCAGGCGGTCGCGGAAGACTTCCCACTTCATCTGCAGAGTGCGATTGGGCTGGGTGCGCTTCAAGAAAGCGGTTCGGCTATACAGCTCGCCTTCCTTCAGGGTGTTGAACAGGAGCGTGACGCTTTCGTCGTAACTGTCCAGGTAAGGCATTTCGACGCACATCAGGGTGTCTGAGAGTTGTAAGAGGCGGCTCTCCACGCGCTTTCCACCTGTAAAGACATCCATCCACACCCAGGCATCCTTGAACGAAGTACCCAGGCAGAAGGAGGCCTTTTCGCCAGCAACTACCTCCATCTTCCGTTCGTGGAAGAAGAGAGGAGAGTGGACAGGCGGACGGCGGTCTTCTTTCGAGAAGAGGACAAACGAAGCGGTACTCTCCACCCGATGGCCCAACGAGTCGGTAGCCCATGCCGTCAGGCGATAACGGCCTGAAGGTACATTGTGCCAAGTGTCTGAAGGATTCTTCTTGCCTGTGAGACATCGTCCGCTCAAGGTGGGCTTGGCATCCTTTGTTATCAATTCTCCATCTTCCGTTTCAGGCTCGATACGCCAGTCAGCAATCAGTGTGAGGGGCGACATTTGGGGATTGGAAGCATGAATCATCCATTGGGTAGTGTCTTCCTTGCACACTTGCGTGGGGATGGATGGGTTCAGGTTGAATGCCTGCGAGCTGGCCGAAAGGGTGTAGGAAGCAGTTTGCGTTTCGCCTGCCTCGTCGGTAACAGCCGCTTCTACTTCGAAGCTACACCCTTGTCTGATTTGCCAAGGCTGAAGAGCCTTTGCCACTTCGCCTTCCAAATGGATGTCGATGGCAAAGCGACCTTGCGCATCGAGCCAAACAGTATCGGCCTTCAGCATCTTGTCCGTATTCAGATAGCCACGCAGGCGGTCGTATCGCTTCAGGCTCCAGGCCAGCGGCATCTCCTGAACAGAAGCCCCACTGAAAGCCTTTACTTCGCCACGGAGCGTCACCGTCTCGCCCAGACAATAGGGAATGGTGACGGGCTGGAAGGTGATTTCGAACATCGGGCGCTTGTACTCTTCCACTTGGAAGCGAGCGGCACCCGATATATTTCCTTGGGCACGCACCATGAACTGACCGTTCAGACAAACGGAAGGCAGAGCAAAGTCGATGGTAAAGGAACCAAACTCATTGGTTTGTATGCGTCGGGTGGCTATCTGCTTGCGGTTGGCATCGAGCAGCTCCAGGCTCACCCATTCGCCCACTGCCACCTTGGCACTGTTCTTTTCTTTATTATAGACAACTCCTTTCAAGTAAACGGTCTGACCAGGGCGATAAATGCTTCGGTCGGTGAGGAGCGAAAGTTCGTAGCGATTATCGGTCGAGGTTCGTGACAAGCGGCTCAAATACACACCTGTAGAAGGCAATGCCGTGTCTGTTCCTTTACTAAGGGTATAGCAGGTGTTATAGTCATACTTTTCAAGAGTCACAAGGGCTTTCCCCTGCTCGTCGGTCACGACTTCCTTCAGCAAGCGGCGGTTCTCTTCGTCGCTCGATGAAAAAAAGCAGACGCGAACACCTCCCTCAGCATGGCCACTACGCCCGTCGAGTGTGGTCACTTCTATCTGCCCTTCGCCCAAGTCGAGCGTCAGGGCACGCAGGCGGCTCACAGGCAAGAGGCAACGGCTCGTGCGGCCATTCTTGGCTTGAGGAACTACTTCCACAACATAGACACCCGCCTCTTGAGGTACAGGCAAGGGCAGGTTTGTGATGCTCTCCAGATAAGGAAGATCAGCCTCCGACTTATGTTCAGCTGGCAAAGGATTCAAAGTGAGTTGCCGACTATAGACGCGGCGAGGCGACAAGCTACGAAAAGTCTTGTCGTTATTGCAATCATAGCGAGTAGAATAGCCACTCAGGTTCGTGGCATAGATATTCAATGTGACAGGTGCATCCATCGTACGATAGCGCACGCGCAAATCCAAGGTATCGCCCGGATAGCCTATACCTTCGGCAGAAATAGCCAGTTGCGGGCGCAAGAGTTCAGCACGGAGTTGCTTCACCTGCCCGATGCGCGCATAGGAAGCATAGCGGCGAATGGCCTCATCGCACAGGCGGATGGCCTCACCCACACTTCGCCCTTCACCTCCACGGCTCATCCATTGAGCCTTGCGCAGGTAAACTTCGGCACACAAGGGACGGTCTGCATAGCGAGTCATCAATTCGTCAAGAGCTTGTAGGTAAGCAACCTCATCCTGCAAGACACTTCCATTCTTCCACTCCCAATAATCGAGCGTAGCCAGCAGGCAAGCATCCGCTCCGTCAGGGCGGGCAGCATAGACATCCATCATCTGCAGATAAAGGCGTTCAACGCGTGTCTGCATCAAGGAGTCGGCTCCCGCTCCCGTCATGGATTTCAACGCACTGATGGCCCTACGTGCCAGCAGGTGATAGAGATCGTGACTGTAGTAATCGCTCTGTTCGCCCTGCTCCACGAAAGGCTGATAGCCGTCTGTCGAGGTCTTGATGAGCCTATCGACATCGTGGGTCGAAGCCAGAGCATGAACATCCACTTTCTCCACAAATTGGCGAGGTGTCCATTCGCGAACGTCGGCAGGTTGTTTGTCCGTAGCCAAATCTGTTCGTGCGGCAATGACACGACGGTTATTCTGCCAATAGCCGGCATATTCGCTCGCCAAAATCGAATGAAGGATGGCACGGTCGATTTCATTTGTTTCCGTAACGGCCCATTGCTCCATCTCGTTCAGGCGTGTATAAAGGCTGTCTGGAGTCAGACGCTCCTGAAAAGCAGCCCGACATAGATAGGCCTTCAGCAGTTGTGGCGAGTTTTTTTCGGCCAATGCTTTCCGGCAGATTTCACCTGTCAAATTCACGACTGTCTGTGGCAGACTCTTTTTTTGTGCCTGCTCCACTTGCTTCCATAATTTGTCATACGATTGTGCCTGGGCGCATATCCCCCATCCAAGGAGCATGCTCCACAAAGCAATCTTGCAGATACATTGTAAACCTCTCATAAGCATTTCCTTTTCATTCGTTCTCTAATAGATGTCTGTTCAGTTTTTGAATATATTACTTAGAACAAAGAAAAGGATTAAAGTTTAAACAACCGTATCTTTTAACTGAAAAAGTCTGAAAATAAAAAAGAAGAAATAGGGAAGCACGCTTCATGCGTAGCTGTGCATGCCTCCCAAAAGGAAATTGACACCAAAATAAGTAATCAGTACACAGAAAAAGGCCGCCACACTGAACACGTGGAAGAACAACGGACGACGGAAACAGGGCAACGAGGCAGGATGAAGGGCCAGGGCGTAGACAAGCATCGTAACCAATGCCCACACTTCCTTGGGGTCCCATCCCCAATAACGTCCCCACGACACATTGGCCCACACGGCGCCGATGAAGATGCCCGCCGCCAGCAGAAAGACGGCCGGATAGAGCAGCAGGCGGCTCACCACCTGAAGGCGCTCCACCTGAGCTTCACACTCCCTGCGCGAAGCAAGCAGGACCAGCGCCGCCACGCCATTGAGCATGACAAAGGCCAGCAGGGCGTAGGCCACCATGATGACCGCCACATGCATGCTGAGCAGGGGTGAGGCAAGGACAGGCATCAGCTGCCCCACCTGCGGATTGCGCTCGCCCAGCATGGACACCACCAACGCCAATCCGCATACCAAAAAGCCCAAAGGAAGCCCTAAGGGCAGACGGCGATGGAAAATGAGAGTGAGCAGAGCGGCACAAAGGGCCAGCAGGTGCATCGTCTCGTGCCCGTTGGACATGGGCAGGTGGCCGCTCACCAGGCCGCGAAGCACCATCAGGCCTGCCAGCCAA
The DNA here is from genome assembly GCA_964419245.1 of uncultured Bacteroides sp. GTDB lineage: Bacteria > Bacteroidota > Bacteroidia > Bacteroidales > Bacteroidaceae > Bacteroides. Next base: position 59,512 of record CAYQOV010000001.1, read on the forward strand.
GAGGCCATCAGGGCCAACACGACCAGCAGCACACGCCCCACCCCTCGCCTCTCCCGCCGACGAAGCATCAGGCAGCGGACAGAATAAGCAAAGGAGAGAAGTCCCAGCACGACAGAGGCCACGGCCAGCGGAAGGCTGTCATTCAGTCGGTTATAGGCCCGCTCGGCACGAAAGCGAAGGTCCGAGGGCAGCAACGCCCCACCCTCGCGCTGCTGGTAGCGGCCTATCTTGCCCACCAGCCGTTCCACCTCGGCAAAATCCTTGCGCGCCACTTGTTCGGCCACGTAGTTCATCGCCCCACGCACGAAGGCGCCTTCTTCGAGGGGCATGTCGCGCGGCAGGCGGTCGGCCAGAGAGAGCCACTCCAGGCGGGAGGCATCGGCCGACGACGGGGGCGTATAGGGAAAGATGCGCCACGCCGCCCCCGTTGCCACGCTGCTCACCAAGCTGAACTTCTCGTTGGCCTCGCCCAAGGCCTTCGCGTCGGCAATGGAAGCGTCGGCCAAGGCTTCGGCATCGAGCCTGTAACCCTCAGGACCGAAGAAGTCCTGCAACGAGGCATAGCGCCCACCAATCCCCAGCAGGCGGCGCACGTCGGCACTCTTCACGCGGATGCACGGCTCGCGCTTCCAGTCGTCGTAGTAGAAAAACCAGCCCGTCAGCACCTGCTCGGCTGTGAGGCCCCGATACGTAGGCTTGCCATAGAGCTTCATGGTGAAGTCCTTGGCCAGCGTCTGAAGGGGGCAGACGCGGTCGTTGTAATAGACATAGAGCCGACCGAAGCCGGCGGCCGTCTCGCGCGGCAAGGTGCGCGGAAGGTCTTCGGCCGCCCACACGAAGGGAGCGGCCAGCAACAGACCTGCCACGCCCGCCGACCGAAGCGACGAATGGCGGAGCAGGCGTCGGAACCCGCTCTGAGGCTCAAGGAAGAAGGCCAGGGCCGAAAGCAGCAGGAGGGCATAACCCGCATAAGTGAGGCCGATGCCCCAAGGGTCGCAGGCCACAGACAAGGTGACGCCCTGCCCGTCGGAGTCGTAGCCCGACTGGTAGAAGCGGTAGCCCTCATGGCGGAAGATGCGGTTCATGGACACCTCGCCCTGATACGCTTTGTCGCCTACGTCCAGCGTGAAGCGGCTCACGAAGTCTTTCGGCGCCGATGTGCCTGCATAATGCTCCACCTTGAACTCCTCCAGCGAGAGGCGGAAGGGGAAGGTCTTCGTCTGCCCGTCGGACGTGGTAAAGGCCCCCACTGCCTCGCCCTGACGCAAGTGTACACGTCCCTGCATGCCCCACACGTGGGTGACCAGCGCCCCCAGCAGGATGAACGCCAAGGAGAGGTGAAACAAAAAAGTCGCCCGACGCTTCTGCACCCGACGGCGCCACAGATAACCGATACCCGCAACGGCCATCAGCGCCCAGCAGGCCACGAACCAGGGCGAGCCATAGACGTGGTGCACGACAAAGGGAGTGCCCCACACCTTCTCCACACACGTGGCGGCCATCAATACACAGACAAGCAGGCCCAACAGGCCGAAAGAGACGTTTCGCAATATTTTCATACCAGAAAAGAGTTTATAGGAAAAACAGTGCTTTCCTCCACAGAAAGCACTGCTTTACACAGACGAACGCCATGTTTTAATCTGTGCAAAGCAGTGTAATCCGTGGTGGCTGAAGCAATCAGATGGAGTCGATGAACTTCACCACCGCATCGCGGTCCTCTTTCGAAAGCTCGCGGAACTTCTGGACGGTGTAGTAGGCATCGCTCTGCTCGCTGGTGCCGTGCCACATGATGGTTTCCATCGTGGTGCGCGCACGGCAGTCGTGCAGGCGGTCGGCATACTCGGCCCCTGTGCAACGCTGGTGCAGGCCGCGCCCCCAAAGCGGCGTGGTGCGGCACCAGCCTGTACGGATGTCGTTCACCATGTGGAGCTTGTGCTGCACCATGTCGGTGTAGGGCCAGATCTTCTGATACGGATAGCGGGGCAGGAGATTGGCCTTCTCACCAACGAAGAAGCGGGCAGGGTCGCGTATCTCGTCATCGCCCGTTGTCCATGTGGGCTTGTGGCAGTAGGCGCAACCTATCTCCGAGAAGAGTTCCTTGCCGCGGAGCACGTCCTCGTCGTCCACGTTGCGGGCGGCAGGCACGGCCAGGCCCCGATGCCACACCATGAGGTCGATGTAGTCCTGGTCGCTCACCTCGACGGGCAGCGTCTTCGACGTCAGGTAGTTGTAGATGTTGTCCGCCACGTTGTCCGTAAACCATTCAGGGTGTTCCTCGGGTGTGGACACCTTGGCGATGTAGCTGGGAAAGCCCGCCTGAATGTCAGGGTCCTGCGAAGCATATCGGGCATAGGAGCCTGCCGCGTCGAGGTAATGGAAGCGGCGGTCGCTGCGCGTGGCGTTGGTGATGTTCCAAAAAGCATTGGCACCCGCCGCGTCCTGCAAGGGGCCACGGCTCAAGGCGTAGGTATAGCGGTAAGGATACTTCGTGCCGTCGCCTCCCTGAGCGGTGTTGGCGTACTGCCCCGTCCAGTCGCCGTTGGCGAAGATGTTGGGGTTCAGGCCATTGGGCAGATAGCCGTCCTGCTCCTGCCTGAGGTATTCCGCCTTCAGGTCGTCGTCGCTGATGGCATCGAGCAGGCCCGTGCCATAGATGCCGATGGTGGACTCCAGGCGCACTTCGTAGTTGCCCACATCATATCCCTTGTTAGCCACGTAGATGGCGCTTCTGGGGATGTCCACCTCGGGATAGCGCAGCTGATAGGTCTCGCCGTCGGGGAATTTGTTGCCGAAGGCGTCGGTATATTCGTGCCAGGTGATGGTGATCTGCGACTCGTCGAGCGGTGCCTTGAAGGGGGCCACGGCCTTGGTTTGCGGCATGCCAGCCAGCCACGACACGTAAGCATTGGTCTCGGGGTTATAGACCACCAGCAGATAGCCGTTGCCTATCTCGCTGGTATTGAACGTGCCGTTGTTCTGACTCTTGCCGTGCCCGTAGCCAGGGTGGCAATGCATGCACGAGGTTCGGATGTAGAGCGGCCCCAGGCCATGGCGCACACCGTCGTTGTTCGAGTTGAAAGACTTTTCAAACAATTGTTCGCCTCTCTTGAATTCCTCAAAGAAGTTCTCTTCCGCAACAGCCGTAGGCTGTTCAAAAGCCGTTGTGGTCTGCAGATAGGATGTTCCCAGTTCGCCTCCGGTATAATACCATTCGGGCAGGTCGGATGTTTCTCCGCCTCCAGTGTTGGCCGGCTCATTGTCCTGACAAGCGACCGCCAGGCATGAAAGGGCCGCAACACACCCAAAATAACAATAGCGTTTCATAACGTTCTTCTCAATCCAAAACATAGTCAGATGTATTCCCATATCAATTTTGGGCTATCACACTCATCACTGCACTCAAGGCGCCGGACACTTCATTGCAAGCCGCAATAGCAGCCTGGTTGACTGCATCGTATTGCGGGTCACGAGCAGTCTTGGCAAATGGTTCCTGCATTTTCCCGATCGCATCGATGGCAGTCTGGATGGCGTTCTTCAGACGCGTATCCGCTTCGGAGTTGATGGTGCTGACATAGGCGCTGAGCGAATAGTCCACGGGCTGTATGTAGTCATCGGCCACGTTGCCGTTCTTGCCCACCTGATACCCTTCATAGGCATTCTGAATGCTCTTGATGTTATCTGTAAAATCAGCAATCGAATTCAGGCTATAAGGCGATTCAATGTAATCGGGATCGTCTTCCTCTCCATGTCCGGTCGGGTTTCCGATTTTCAATCCGCCCACCTCATCGGCTATATCCTGAGCACCTACCAGCAGTTCCTGAACGGCGTTGGCATAACTTACCCACGTAGATCCCAACTGCCCCGAGTGTATCATTTCATAGCCATACTGTCGGGTCGGTTCCAGTTCGAGTTCGGCCAGCAGGTCAAGCTTTTCCTGGTCAATGTCGGCCACTCCATCAGCCCACGACACTTCCAGGCGGATACACTGGTTACGCAGGTCGGCAGCCACGGCAGTGAGATAGATCAGTTCCTGTTTTGTGTACAGACTCACGTCACGCGGCTCTCCTGTACCGATACCATCGGTGCCTATGCCATACAGCATGTACTCCACTGCATGAAATCCCAACAGACTTTCGCCCAATGTAGAGATAAACACACCGTCCTCGGCCATGTTCGCCATCTGCTGCTCGTTGTTCAGCATGTTTTCCATGGCTGTTCTGTCCAGCGGCCAGGTGTCAATATGGGGGTCGATGTTGTAGTCGGCAGCCGCGCCATAGAGCCACGCTTCACTCAGCTCCCAGTAGCGGCGTGCTTTCTCCCATGAATCGCAGGCATCCTGCACCATGCTTTTCGTGATATTGCCCGCCCCTGCATTCCTCAAGGCCAGACACTTCTCATACAGTTCCATTGTCGCATCGGCCATACCGCGGTAAGTAGGTATCACGGTCTTTTCAATATAGTCTTTTGCCACTAATTTCAAAGCTTGCTCCTGGGCAGACAATTCGTCGGCTCCATTGCCATTATTGTCATCACAAGCCATGTTACTCAAACTCAACGCTACGCCCATCATCAGGCAAGCGGCATTTCTCCAAACGTTCTTTACTTTCATACTGTAATATAATTGATTATTGGTTAATTGTTTCCTACAGATTGAACAAACCTGCATACGCCACTCCCAATGAGAGGGACGGTTCGTTGTTATACTGACTTTTAAGCAAACCGATGGAATACTCTCCCTTGATTACGATTTCTTTCATTGGATAATAATTGACGCCGGCAGCCAAACGCGTCCGTCCGCACCAGCTATACTGATAGACGCCGGTCTCCACTTTGTACATCGAGTCGTAATAATCGTAGCGGGCAAACAGGTAGAGTTTCTGCTCCTGCCCGCGAAGCTTGTTGAATTGGGAAAACAAGTCATATCCGGCCTCTACACCTGCTGCAATGGCATCCGAAGCCACATCCTGCTTCTTGGAGGGAGAGCTCTTCTGCTGGTTCTTGTTCCATGTAGTAATGATGTCCGAATCCGACAGATGCCCGTAGTCGAAATTGCCCCGTATAATCCAGTTATGGCCGTGATAGTTGAAATCGAAAGCGCCGATCATCACCGTGCCTTTCACGCCTTCATACTTGGCCGAAGTGCTTCGCATCAAGCTGTTACTGAACGAATTGCCTACATATCCGCTTAAAGAAAGACGCAGGCCCTTCACCGAGTAATTGTCCACGCGGAAGGCGCCGGCCATGGCATTGGCTATCTTGAATTCGTAAGGGCTTCCGGCAGCGTCATGAATCCAGCCCTGGCGTCCGAATCGGTCTGAGTCGAGCCCTGGCAGCAGCATGGCCTCGTAACGCCAGTCGCCGGCCTTTCCCCACAGGCTGATGCCTGTCTCGTGCCACGTACAGGGCAAAATGGTATTTTCACCTTCGGGACGATATACACCAAAGAATTCTGTCGGAAGATGATAGGCATTGGTCGCGCCCACCGGCACAATGATATGCCCCAACTTGATATTGAAAGCCTGGCAGAAGGATTTCTGAATCCAAAACTGCTCAAGGGCCACTTCACCTCCGCGCTCAATCTCGCTTTCGTATTCTCCTCCCTCGCTTTCCTCGATTTCGATGGCACTTTCCGTACCGCCATGTTCAAACTCGATTTCGCTTCCCAGCGTCCAGCCCTTGCCGAAATCATACCCCAGCATAATAACGACGTGGGGCAGGTCGAAACGCCCGTGACTCTTCGCGTTTTTATACGTATCGGGACTTTGATACCTCAAATAATGGTCACTGTAGAAATTGCGTGAATACACCGCCTCGCCATAACCGCCTATTGTAAAGCGGTTTTTCTTCTGTGGAGCGGCTTCTGCATGGTTTTCCTCTACTGCTTCAATACTTTCTTGTCGGGCCATTTCGCCGGCCTTCTGCTTCGGCTGTGTCCCGTTACCTGCATACAAGGCTCCTGCACAGAGCATCAGGCCGAACGACAAGCCCCATACCTTTTGTTTCATTTCACTATTTTTTTATAATTTTTTGTTGATGCAAAGGTACGGGGGCACTCAAAGGGGGACAATACCCAAAAGCGGGTATTGTGGGGAGAAAAATAGGAAGTTTTAGGTATATTACTTCAGCCGCAGGGCCACAACGTAATAGACGGCCAGGGAGAGAGCCATCAGCACCAGCGAGGTCAGGAAGGTGATGCGTGCCCACAGATGGTGGTCGGTCCAGGGGCCGACGGCAAAGAGCAGGCTGATGCAGACATTGAACGCCCGCAGGAGACGCACCACGCACACGTATTGCGGTCCTACGTTGCGGGCATTCACGCGCACAGGGAAGCGGATGAAGCGCGCAGGCAGACGGGCACCCGTCACCATCAGCGCAAACACGAGCGTCGACAGGAGGGCCGATACCCACATATTGCCATCCGCCTGTCCACCCTGAGCGGTATATTGCCAAAGCACACCCACCCAGCCCAGCACGACCAGGAGCAGAGCCACGCCTTCCATTACCCAATCCACGACGGCGGGGCGGAAATGTACATCGGGACAATCGTGGGCCGAAAAAGGACCCAGGTTCACGCCAAACAGATTGAAAGATTTCATTCGTATCATATTATATTTCTTTAAAGTTAATAGGAATCAGAGGGAGTTATCGCCCACACAGGCGGGCTTGGGAGTTAAAGGCCGATAGCTTTGATGAACAAGGCATGAAAAATTCTTCATTCTTCATTCCTCATTCTTCATTTTCCAACGTTTCCTCATTCTTCGCCGCACCGCCTTTTTTCGACTTCTTCAGCCGCCCGCTTTTGCGAAGGGCCTCGTTGATGATCCATTGGAGCTGGCCGTTGGTGCTGCGGAACTCGTCGGCCGCCCACTTCTCGATGGCATCCATCGTGGCGGCGTCCACGCGCAGGACAAAACTCTTGGTTGTATTTTCTTTCTTCGTTGCCACTTTCTCTATACGTATTTTTACCAGACAAACAACAATCAACGCACATCCCTGCCGCGGATGAAGCCGGCCACGTCGTCGGCCACGCAGGAGGGCACGGGGCGCGCCTCGTTATACTCCAGCGGGGTGGACTTGCCCTTGCCTTCCTGCAACAGGTGGTTCAGCGCGGGATAGGACTTGAGCTGCGCCTTGGGACGGGTGAGCAGGCCCATGAGCCACAGGCCGTAGTCCTGCATGGTGACCTGATAGTCGCGCTCGCCCTGAAGCACCAGCAGGGGGCAGGTCAGAGCCGAGGCCACTTCCACGGGGCGATAGGCGCGCAGAAATTCCCAATACCCCTTGGGCAGGCCCAGCGGCAGGGCGATGGTGTCGCTGAAGGCGGGTGTGCCCAGGCGCTTCACGTTGGCCACCTGCCGCTTCAGCTCGTCCAGCTGGGCGCGCGTTTGTTCGCTGGGCGTGGTCAGCGAGGCGAGGTATTCCGACTGCTCCACCAGCAGGTCCTCGAAGAGACGGGCAGGTCCGGCCACAATGATGATGCCCGCCACCTGCGGCGAACGTTGGGCAATGCGCGGAGCCATCATGCCGCCCTGGCTGTGGCCGAGGACAAAGACACTGTCGGCCGCCACCTGAGGCAGGCCGGCCGCCAGACGCACGGCCGAGAGGGCATCGTCCACCGTCTCCACGTCCATGTCCAGCCGGCGGCCCTGCGGCACGCAATCGGCGCCATAGACCTTCGTGCGCTTGTCGTAGCGCAGGGTGGCGATGCCGCGGTAGGCCAGCAGCCAGGCCAGGTCGCGGAAGGGCTTGTTGGGGCCTATGGTCTCGTCGCGGTCGTTGGGACCCGAGCCGTGTACCAGCACCACGCAGGGCACCCGCCGGCCCTCCTCCTTCAGGCGGGGCAGGGTCAGCGTGGCGGGCAGGCGGTAGCCGTCGGTCATCACCACGGTGTCGCGTTCTTCCATCAGCGTGCGGTCGAAGGCCACGGCAGGCGCTCCGGCAGGTTCGGGGGCGGGCACCACGCGGATGGTGTTCAGCCGCCCGTCGGCGTCGAAGCCCACGAGCAGACGCAGGCGGTAGCGTTCGAAGGTCAGGTCGCGGCGGCACAGCTCCACGCCCTGCACGGCTTCCTGCGTCCAGGCTCCGGCCGACTGCAACGCGCCGAACTGGCCCGTCAGCTGGCGCCAGGTATCGGCAAACACGGCAGGTGAGAGCTGGCGTTGCGCCTCGTCGTTGAGGGCGGCATAGATGCTGTCACCCCGGCCTTCGACAAGGTGTTCGTAGATGCGCTCCGCACGCGCCCGACGGTCGTCCTGCGCCCATCCCCGCAGGGCGCTTCCGCCCAGCAGGAAGAGCAAAGTCCATATCGTAATCTTCCAATTATCCATAGTCCATTATCAATTATCCATTGTTCTTCAGCCAACGGCTGTAATAGTAATAATCCAGGTAATACTTCAGCGCACCGCCCACAAAGGCCAGCGCCACAATCATCAGGTTGCGCAGGCGGAAGCGGTCGGCCCATACGGCGGCATCGAAGCCTTCCACCGCCCACTCTATCAGGTCGAAGACGAGCGTCACCCCTACCACCACCAGCGCATACACGCCGCCGGTAAAGAGCACGAAGAGGGGCTTGTTGCGCAGGTAGAGGCGATGCGTCAGGTTGCCCACCATGATGTGCCTCGTCTCCACACGCGGACGGCAATAGAGGTAAACACCCCGCAGGGCGATGAGCACGCCCACCAGCATGAAGACGGCAATCATCCAGAGGTTGCCCTTGTCCATCAGCAGCCAGTCGCGGCCGAGTATCCAGGCAAACACCAGCGCGATGAACACCCCCACTCCGATGCCGGAACCTGCCGTCAGGCGGGTGCTGCACTGATAGACCACTTCACTGCCTTGATTCAATCCGAACATAACGCTTCCGTGCTTTAAGCGATTAATGGTTCAGTGTCCCCGTATTCACCACCGGCTGGGCAGCCTCGTCGGCACAGAGCACCACGAGCAGGTTGCTCACCATGGCCGCCTTCTTCTCCTCATCCAGCTCCACGATTTCTTCCTTCGAGAGCTTGTCCAGCGCCATGTGGACCATCGACACGGCCCCTTCGACAATCTTCTCGCGGGCACTGATGATGGCCGACGCCTGCTGGCGGCGCAGCATCACGGCTGCAATCTCGGGCGCATAGGCCAGGTAGTTGATGCGGGCTTTCAGCACCTCGATGCCCGCCATGGCCAGGCGCTCGTTGAGCTTCTGCTCCAGCTGGTCGTTGATTTCCTCGCCGCCCGAGCGGAGGGTCAGTTCGCCGTCGGCGCCCTCGTTGTCGTCGTAGGCATACTGCCCGGCCACCTGGCGCAGGGCGGCGTCGCTCTGAATCTTCACGAAGTTCTCGAAGGCGTTCATGCGGTTGGCCACGGCGTTGCCCATGTTCACCGCCTTGCCGTCGCTCGACGTCGTGCCCGCACTGGCCATGGTCTGCGCGTCGATTTCGAACATCGCCTTGTACGTGTCCTTCAGCCGCCACACCAGCACGAGACCTATCAGCACGGGGTTGCCTATCTTGTCGTTCACCTTGATGGGTTCCACGTCGAGGTTGCGTGCACGCAGCGACAGCTTCTTGGCCTCCATGAAGGGGTTCACCCAGAAGAAGCCCGTCTCGCGGAACGTCCCCTTATACCGACCGAAGAACACCATGGCCCGCGCCTCGTTGGGCTCCAGCATCATGTAGCCGCAGTTCAGGATGATCCACAGCACGGACATCACCGCTCCCAGCACATAGAGCAGCACGCCGCCCGCCACGAAGCACCACACCGTGGCACCCGCCCATACAAACAGAAAGAGGAACAGGGCCAGGAATCCGTTCATCTTAAAACCTTTGAAATTCATTTCCTTTGTTTCCATACGCATTGTTTTAAAGTGATATCATTTTGATATCGCAAAGATATGTATTCCGTTTGAATTGTGCAAGAGCTGCAATGCTGTTTTTTCGGGCACATCACGAAAACAGGGAAATATCGACTTGTTCAGGATACCGGGTGTCCAGCCGCTCAGGAAATAAAATGCTCTGTGTCTATTGATATCAGGAAAAGACAATCACCCGTTACGTTACAGTTGTTACAGTAACAAAAATCGAAAAACAACTCTCAGTCTCCCTTAAAAGAAAGTGTTAAATATTTTAATACTATATATATTATATATAATATATATAGTATTAATTTTCTGATGACGTTTTTAAAATCCGAAAAACGACTATTTTTTACTGTAACAACTGTAACGTAACGCCTCTTATTCCCTTTCATCACCGGGGTAAGCAGACCATTCCTGCTTTTAGAGTCACACAACCTGATCAATAGACATCCATCCTGTGCAAACACCTCCCCAACCCAAGCGGCAGCACATAAAATCCATAGAACGCACGCGCCGCGCCGAAACAGAAAGCGCCGCTTTCCACGTACGAAAGCACCGCTTTCCACCCTGTAAATCAATGTATTATTTTTATTAACACAAAGCGCTCGATTTGTTAACGGATTTTTAAAGATTACAGATGCCACGTTTTTGGCCGCCCCACAGAAAGCCCCTATATTTGCATCAGCAGGCAGGAAAAAGGGGATATCATAACAAACAGGGGAAACAGTACCGGCGAGAGGCCGGAAGTCGTCATCAGGAGTGACAAGCGAAAACGAAGAGACAGGCCGTCCGGAGCTACAAGGCTGAAAAAGAAGTAGAAATAATTGCAGAAACATTTGCACGTTTCGCACGAAAGCAGTAATTTTGTGCCCGATTATTCCGAAACGGGTTCGACGAAGAGCTTTCCAAGTGATTGGAGACCACCCGACGGAGCTAACTTATATAGTTCATTTATAAGCATGTACGCAATTGTAGAAATCAACGGCCAGCAGTTCAAGGCAGAAGCTGGCAAGAAACTGTTCGTTCACCACATCCAGAACGCAGAAGCTGGTGCGACAGTAGAATTTGAGAAAGTTCTTTTGGTAGACAAAGACGGAAACGTAACCGTAGGCCTGCCGACGGTAGAAGGCGCAAAGGTAGTTTGCGAAGTGGCATCTCCGCTGGTAAAGGGCGACAAGGTGCTCGTTTTCCACAAGAAGAGAAGAAAAGGTTACCGCAAGCTGAACGGACACCGTCAGCAGTTTACGGAACTGACAATCAAAGAAGTAGTAGCTTAATCAAATTAAAACAGTAAGAAGAAATGGCACATAAAAAAGGTGTTGGTAGTTCTAAGAACGGCCGTGAATCAGCAAGTAAGAGATTAGGCGTTAAGATATTCGGTGGCGAAGCTTGCAAGGCAGGCAACATCATCGTTCGTCAGAGAGGTACAGAATTCCATCCGGGCAACAACATCGGCATGGGCAGTGACCACACTCTCTACGCCTTGGTAGACGGAACTGTACAGTTCAAAGTAGGTCGCGAAGACAGACGCTATGTATCTGTTATCCCGGCTGAAAACGCAGAAGCATAATAGTTTCCCGACAACATAAAGAAAAGGGGTGCAATCGAAAAAACGGTTGCATCCCTTTCTTTTTAGGAAAGAATAAGTTACCTTTGCCGCACGAAAACAAAGAAATAATTCTTAACCGAACAAGATATGCTTACCATCAAACAAATCACTGAAAACACTGACGCGGTAGTACGCGGACTGGAGAAGAAGCATTTCAAGAATGCCAAGGAAGCCATCGAACAGGTGCTGGCCCTGAACAACAAACGTAGAAGTACACAGACTTTACTCGATAACAACCTCGCCGAGGTGAACACCCTGTCCAAGTCCATCGGCCAGCTGATGAAGGAAGGCAAGAAGGACGAGGCCGAAACCGCCAAGAGCCGCGTGGCCGAACTGAAGGAGGCCAACAAGACCCTGCAGGCAGACATGGACCAGGCCGCACAGGACCTGCAACAGCTGCTCTACACCATCCCCAACGTGCCCTACGACGAAGTGCCCGAAGGCGCTACGGCCGAAGACAACCTCGTGGTGAAGATGGGCGGCATGGAAACCGAGCTGCCCAAGGACGCCCTGCCCCACTGGGAACTGGCGAAGAAGTATGACATCATCGACTTCGACCTGGGCGTGAAGATTACCGGCGCAGGCTTCCCCGTCTATAAAGGCAAAGGTGCCCGCCTGCAACGCGCCCTCATCAACTTCTTCCTCGACGAGGCACGCGCTTCGGGCTACACCGAAATCATGCCGCCTACGGTGGTGAACGCCGCTTCGGGCTACGGCACAGGCCAGCTGCCCGACAAGGAAGGACAGATGTACCATTGCGAGGTGGACGACCTCTACCTCATCCCCACGGCCGAAGTGCCCGTGACGAACATCTACCGCGACGTCATCCTCGACGAGAAGCAGCTCCCCATCAAGAACTGCGCCTACACCGAGTGCTTCCGCCGCGAGGCAGGCTCCTACGGCAAGGACGTACGCGGCCTGAACCGCCTGCATGAGTTCTCGAAAGTAGAGCTGGTGCGCATCGACAAGCCCGAACACTCCAAGCAGAGCCATCAGGAAATGCTCGACCACGTGGAAGGCCTGCTCCAGAAGCTGGAGTTGCCCTACCGCATCCTGCGCCTCTGCGGCGGCGACATGAGCTTCACGGCCGCCATCTGCTACGACTTCGAAGTATATAGCGAAGCACAGAAACGCTGGTTGGAGGTTAGCTCCGTATCCAACTTCGACACCTATCAGGCCAACCGCCTGAAGTGCCGCTACCGCACGGCGGAGAAGAAGACCGAGCTTTGCCACACGCTGAACGGCTCCGCCCTGGCCCTGCCGCGCATCGTGGCCGCCCTGCTGGAGAACAACCAGACGCCCGAAGGCATCCGCATCCCCAAGGCACTGGTGCCCTACTGCGGCTTCGACTTGATTAATTGAGAATGGAAAATTGAAAATTGAAAATGGAGGGATACACTCATTCTCCATTTTCAATTCTCAATGATCAATTAAATAAAATTCTAACCCAATAATCTATTTCATCATGAATGCAAAAAACAAAAGTTTCGCATTGCCGCTGACATTCATCGGCATCATGTTCTTTGCCATCGGCTTCGCGCTGGGCATCAACTCACTGCTTGTACCCGTTCTGCAAGGCTCGCTGGGCATCTCGAACGCCGCTTCCTACCTGATTATCGCCGCGACGTTCATCCCCTTCCTCGTATTCGGCTATCCTGCCGGACTGACCATCAAGGCCATCGGCTACAAGCGCACGATGTCGTTGTCGTTCATCATCTTTGCCGTGGCTTTCTACCTGTTCATCCTCTCGGCCGACTACAAGAGCTTCAGCCTCTTCCTGCTGGCTTCGTTCATCAGCGGTGCGGCCAACGCCTACCTGCAGGCGTCCGTCAACCCCTACATCACCATCCTGGGCCCGCTGGAGAGTGCCGCCAAGCGCATCAGCATCATGGGCATCTGCAACAAGCTGGCCTGGCCCATCCCGTCCATCTTCATCGTGTGGCTGCTGGGCAAGGACGTACACCTCATCGGCATTGAAGACCTGAACAAGCCGTTCGTCATCATTATCTGCGCCTTCGTGGCCCTGGGCATCATGGCTTTCTTCGCCCCCCTGCCCGAAGTGAAGGCTGAGGGTGAGGACGAGGACGACACCACTTCCAGCGCATCGAGCTATGCCGCCGGCAAGACGTCCGTCTTCCAGTTCCCCCACCTGCTGCTGGGTTGCCTCGCCCTGTTCCTCTACGTGGGCGTTGAAACCGTTTCGCTGGGTACGCTCGTCGATTATGCCAACTCGCTGGGCCTGCCGGGTGCCGCCAACTACGCCTGGATTGCTCCCATCGGCATCGTCATCGGCTACATCTGCGGCATCATCTTCATCCCCAAATACATCAGCCAGGCCGCCGCGCTGAAGGTGTGCTCCATCCTGGCTGTCATCGGCTCGCTGCTCGTCGTGCTGACTCCGCAGGCGATTTCCATCTACTTCATCTCGTTCATGGCACTGGGTTGCTCGCTGATGTGGCCTGCCCTGTGGCCGCTGGCCATGGCCGACCTGGGCAAGTTTACCAAGGCCGGTTCGTCGCTGCTCATCATGGCCATGTTCGGCGGTGCCGTCATCCCCACCCTCTACGGATGGCTGAAGGACGTGACCAGCCCCCAGCAGGCCTACTGGCTCTGCCTGCCGTGCTTCCTGTTCATTCTCTATTATGGAGTGTCAGGATATAAGATCCGCACGAAATAAGATTTAGATTTTAGAATTCAGAATCCAGGAGTTAAGGAGTTAAGCCAAATGCCAGGTTTTCGCATACCAAGGCATGGGCTTGGCTCCTTAACTTTTTGGCTTCTTAACTCCTCCCCAGTTCCCCTTCCCCAAACTTTCTTCCCCTTCTTTCTTTGATTTTAACAAATAAGACGTATCTTTGCAAAATCTATCAATTTGAAAGCATTTACGTAATTATACAAACAAAATTAGTGGATAATGAACAAAATCATTAGCAAAGAACAATTCTCAGAGAAAGTGTTCAAATTTGAAGTGGAAGCCCCGCTCATCGCCCGCTCGCGCAAAGCAGGCCACTTCGTCATCGTCCGCGTGGACGCCAAGGGCGAACGTATGCCGCTGACCATCGCAGGAGCCGACGTGCAGAAGGGCACCATCACGCTGGTGGTGCAGGAAGTAGGCCTCTCGTCCACCAAGTTGTGCCAGCTGAACGCAGGCGACTATATTCTCGACGTAGTGGGTCCGCTGGGACAAGCCACACACATCGAGAACTTCGGTACGGTGGTATGTGCCGGCGGTGGCGTGGGTGTAGCCCCGATGCTGCCCATCATCCAAGCCCTGAAAGAAGCAGGCAACCGTGTGATTTCTGTCCTGGCCGGCCGCACCAAGGACTTGATTATCCTCGAAAATGAAGTGCGGAAGTCGTCGGACGAAGTCATCATCATGACCGACGACGGCTCGTATGGCAACAAAGGCCTCGTGACCGAAGGCATCGAGAGCGTCATCAAGCGCGAGAAGGTGGACAAATGTTTCGCCATCGGCCCCGCCATCATGATGAAATTCTGCTGCCTGCTCACCCAAAAATACAACATTCCGACCGACGTGTCGCTGAACACCATCATGGTGGACGGCACGGGCATGTGTGGTGCCTGCCGCATCACCGTGGGCGGAAAGACGAAGTTCGTCTGCGTGGACGGCCCTGAGTTCGACGGCCATCAGGTGGAATGGGACGAGATGTTCAAGCGAATGGGTTCGTTCAAGGACGTGGAGCGCGAAGAAATGAAGCACCTGGCTGAGTCTGTCTGCCACGCCACCCCACAAGAGGAAGCATCGGCCGAAACGGCTGCCACAGGAAGAGCCATGACGTCCACCACCCCGATGGAAGAACTCCTCGACCGCAAAGCCCCCTGGCGTGAAGCCCTGCGCAAGAGCATGAAGCCGAAGGAACGTACCGCCATCGCCCGCTGCCCGATGAACGAGCTCGACCCCGTCTATCGTGCCACAACCCGCACGGAAGAAGTGAACACAGGCTATACCAGGGAACAGGCCATAACCGAAGCCAAGCGTTGCCTGGATTGCGCCAACCCGACGTGTATGCAAGGCTGTCCCGTCAGCATCAATATCCCCTCGTTCATCAAGAACGTGGAGCGCGGCGAGTTCCTCGAAGCCGCCCGCGTGCTGAAGCACACTTCATCGCTGCCTGCCGTCTGCGGACGCGTCTGCCCGCAGGAGAAGCAGTGCGAAAGCCAGTGTATCCACCTGAAGATGAACGAACCCGCCGTGGCCATCGGCAATCTGGAGCGCTTCGTGGCCGATTATGAGCGCGAGAGCGGCAACATCATCCTGCCCGAACTGGCTCCCAAGAACGGCATCAAGGTGGCCGTCGTAGGTTCGGGTCCTGCCGGCTTGAGCTTTGCAGGCGACATGGTGAAGTATGGCTACGACGTCACCGTCTTCGAAGCCCTGCACGAGATTGGCGGCGTATTGAAATATGGCATCCCCGAGTTCCGCCTGCCCAACAAGATTGTGGACGTGGAAATCAACAACCTCGAGAAGATGGGCGTGAAGTTCGTCAAGGACTGCATCATAGGCAAGACAGAAAGCGTGGAAGAACTCCAGAAGGAAGGCTACAAGGGCGTATTCATCGCCTCGGGTGCCGGCCTGCCCAACTTCATGAACATCCCAGGCGAGAACAGCGTGAACATCATGTCGAGCAACGAGTACCTGACGCGTGTCAACCTGATGGACGCATCCAACCCCGAAACCGACACCCCCATCAACCCCGCCAAGCGCGTCATGGTAGTGGGCGGCGGAAATACAGCCATGGACTCCTGCCGCACCGCCAAGCGTCTGGGTGCGGAGAAGGTGTACATCGTCTACCGCCGCAGCGAGGCCGAAATGCCTGCCCGCTTGGAGGAAGTGAAACACGCCAAGGAAGAAGGCATCGAATTCCTGACCCTGCACAATCCGCTCGAATACATCGCAGACGAGAAGGGAGCCGTGAAGCAAGTCGTCCTCCAGCAAATGGAACTGGGCGAACCCGATGCAAGCGGACGACGCAGCCCTGTGCCCATCCCTGGCGCTACTGTCACACTCGACATCGACATGGCTGTAGTGGCCGTAGGCGTATCGCCGAACCCCATTGTGCCCAAGTCCGTCAAAGGACTGGAGCTGGGTCGCAAGAACACCATCGCCGTCAACGAGCAGATGCAGAGCAGCATCCCCACAATTTATGCAGGCGGTGACATCGTGCGCGGTGGAGCGACCGTCATCCTCGCCATGGGCGACGGACGACGCGCAGCAGAAGCCATGCACCACCAGCTTCAAGACTAAAACGTACCCAAACGCTTATACTCCATTACAGGCAATGCAGAAGGTTTCCAACCCATGCATTGCCTGTATTTTTATGTCACAACCATTTTCCTCCACAAACGCCCCAAAAACAATATGAAACAATAATCTACATTTTATTACAAATATGTTACAAATTACAAGAAATAAGCTCTATATTGATTGGATTTTTGATTTATATCAAGAAATAAGGATTAGGAGAGCATTTTTTCACCAAACATTTTTATGTTATAAAACATACCCATATATTTGCATCGGTAAAAAGAAAGGCTGGGCGCCCAGCCCTGGTTTCAATAGGTATTAGCTATTGGATTTATAAGATTAGTTTTTAGGATTAACAAAAATGAGAAGTATTATGAAACGTTTAGGATTAACATTAGTGGCAGCATTCTGCCTTACAGTTACAACTTTTGCTGCAGGTAACCAACCTGTAACTGAAACTGCAAAATGGGACGGTTCTATCAACGTAGCCCGATTGAGCAAATACTTGGATTTGGATAGCAAGCAGCATGAAGAAGTAGTGAACATCATCGATTTCTTCAACCGAGAGATGTCACGTGCAAGCAATGCGAAAAAGAATCGTGAACAGCTGTTGCGCAACGCAGTCTACGGTAACCTGAAGCTGATGAAGAATACCTTGAATGAAAAGCAATATGCCAACTACACCAAGGTACTGAATGTGACCTTGCGTAACAAAGGTTTTGACATCAAGTAAGGAAGATGCGAAAAACAGATTGATTATTAACTGGTTTTACATACGAAGAAAGCGTTGGGAAGTTCCAACGCTTTCTTTTTTTTTGCCAACATGAAAGAGCTCATGCTGACTCCCTAACCAATATATAAAGGGTCCGCCCTACTTTCACAAGCAAAAACGATCCTGCAATTCTTTCTTGAATTTCTTTGAGACAAGCAGCTCTGTCACCCTGTCAAAAGGAGGATACAACAGGCAGTGATTGTCCTTTATCAACATCAGATAGTCCATATTGATGATGTATGACTGATGAATCTGCACGCACCTTGGCAAGTTGCGAATAATCAAATCGGCCGTCATACCCCTGCGCAATGTCAACGGAGGATCATTGCTCAGAATGACCTCCCATAACTTACGTTCGGAAGAATAGCGGAAAAAACCTATTTCTGAAGTCCGCAACACACGCATATCATTGGTCGGCGTGTATACCATAAACGTATCGCTTATTGACGATGGCATCGAGGCGAGTCCCGTCCGCTGTCCTCCTTGTACCTGCTGCAGAAAACGATGCAGGATTTGATCCAACTCCTGAGGCTGAAAAGGCTTCAACAAATAGTCGAAGGCAGACTCCCGTATGGCTTCTATCATATACTTGTCATAGGCCGTATAGAAAACAACTTTCATATTCCAGATGATGCTGTCACGTATATCGCGCAACAACTCCATACCTGTCATCTCAGGCATTTCAACATCCAAAAACAGCAAATCGGGCCGTACAGCAGTAATCAGTTTCTTGCCCTGACGCGCATTCCGAGCAATGCCGCCCAATGAGAACTCTGGCTTCTTCTCCAGCTCAAACGCTAAAACTTCAGCCGCCATTTCGTCATCATCCACTACTATGACCTTATATGCACACATACTAATTTGTCGTTGTTTATGTAGCGAATATAGGCATTAAATCAATCCAATGCAAAGAATGAAATGAAAGTCTTGCACTATTTATTTAAATAGTAGAACTATTCTATAAAAATAAAGGATTATCCAGCAATTCTTTTTTTCTCATTTAAAGTCTGTAGTCATACTTTACAGGCAAAAGAAATGAGACTTGACACCCCGTCTCACCGCTGGGAAGAACCACATTATGTACTTCTACATCCAACGCCTGTTTGTTCTTTGCATTCAGGATCTGAATGGTTTGCATGACGACTTTCATGCCGGTACCTGTCCCCCGATGAAGACTGTTGGGACGATATCCTCCCCCATTGTCTGTAATCTGAATGCTGACTTCACCCGAATCACGACGACAGATATCAATCCAAAGCCGTTTCTCCCCTTCCTTTCCACGCAACGCATGTTTCACTGCATTCTCTACAGGTTGAATCAGCATAGAAGGCAGGAATACCAAACTTGGATGCACATCGGCCGCAATCTGAATAACAGGAAAAAAATTATCTCCCAACGAACGTCGTTCCAAATCAATGTAAGTCTTGACAAAATCCAATTCTTCTTCCAGCGTAACGCACAGCTGTTCGGCCAGTTCCAAATTCCTGCGCATCAGTTTGACCAAAGAAGCCAGCTCTTGTTGTTCGGCCTCTTGCTTACGACTCAACATTTCCTGGTTGAGTACATTAAAAATGAAATGGGGAGACAAACGGTTGCGAATGTTTTCCAAACGCAAGGACGAAACCATGCGACGGTTTTCCACCAATATCAACGCACGCTTCTTCTTATTATACAAATAAAGGAAAACGGCTACCAAAAAAGCGAAAACAGCCATGCCTGCTACAATCAAATGAGCTTGCCTGAGCCTCAGCACTTCATTCTCCGCTTCACGTATCATGACACGATGGGCTAGCAGGGTAGAGTCCTGCTGATAACGCAAAGCCAAATCGGCCGTATGCATCCGAATGCGCTCGTTGCGGATGGAGTCATCCAACCTCAAATTATTTTTTTGATAATAATAGGCT
Organism: uncultured Bacteroides sp.; assembly: GCA_964419245.1. Lineage (GTDB taxonomy): Bacteria > Bacteroidota > Bacteroidia > Bacteroidales > Bacteroidaceae > Bacteroides. Next base: position 78,904 of record CAYQOV010000001.1, read on the forward strand.
TGCTTGTAGTTTCCCGTTTCTTCATAAAACTGCTGCAAATATTTGTTACGGATATGCACCATATCGGGGTCAATATCGGGAGGCGTCACACCACGAGACAACACACGACGGGCCTTACCAAATTCTTTTTGAAGCAATGCCTGTGCAATGGCTTGCGTGTCCAGATAATACAAAGCCGTCGTCATCCCTATCTTCTGAAAAAAAGGCCGGCATTCGTCCATATAACGAGCGGCAGAATCGGGTTGTTGCAGCTGTAAAAAACAATCGCTCAGGTTCAGCTTTCCCAAGTTCTGTTCGAACATCATGTCAGGATATCCCCCGGTCAGTTCAACAAGCTTTCGGAAATAAGACATGGCTGTCTGACAATCCCCCCGATAATAATAGGAAGTCCCCCGATTATTCAAATAGATGTATTTCTCATAAGGGAGCATCCGTTCATATTCCTGACCTGCCAGATTGTAATAATAATCGCACTGGTCAAAATCACGCAAAGCGACGTAAACCTGCGCCAACCCATAATAAATCGGAGTACGCTTGGTGGAAGGCAACTCCAGGGAGTCGCACAACAACAAAGCCTTTCGATACCAGGAGGCTCCCAGATCCAACTCCCCCAAACGATTGCAGGCATCTGCAAGATTCATCAGAATATCAGGTACGTCAGCAACACGCGTTCCCTTCAGCCGACATTCGTAAGCAGCTTGAAAGGCTTTTTTGGCAGAATCCATCACTCCTGTACGGGCAAACAGATTGCCAGCCATATTCAAACACTCGGATTGTAAATCGGCTACTTGCGGCGAGAAAGGCTGGCAGGCTGCAAAGCGCTGGATGTAATGCAACACCAACCACGCTGAGTCAATCTGTGAAGTCATCAAATAAGTTTTCAGCGTCAAAGACAGGTAATTACACTTCACAAGGCTATCTTCCGCTTCATCCATCCGCTTCAGCGCTTCGGCCCTCATCCAACGAGGAGCAACCGAGATGGAGTCGCTATGACTGGCAAAAAAAGCTTGGAAAGCATCCTGTTCGGACACATTCTCTTTCTTCTTACTTTCAACACAACACGCCAACAAGGCGGTTGCGAAGCCCAATATCCATATGACCTGTCCTTTCATTAAAACTCTCTTCATAAATATCTGCTTTTCAACCAGCTTCTTTCCACAAAAATAGTTCATTCTTTCGAACAAACAATCACACAAGTAAAAAAACAAAAAACAAAAGCCTTATAACTCCCTTTCAGAAATTACAAGGCTTATGTATATCTATAAAAACTGATTAAAGCGCACCCACTTCCTTCAGGGCAGCATTTGTCTTGTGGACAGCAGCAGCGCTGGCAGCGAACTTCGCCTTTTCATCCTCAGTAAGTTCCAGCTCAACAATCTTCTCAATGCCGTTTTTACCCAAAATAACAGGAACACCGATGCAGATATCGCTTTCGCCATATTCGCCTTCCAGATATACAGAGCAAGGAATCATCTTCTTCTGGTTGTGCAGGATAGATTCTACGACATACGCTCCTGCAGCACCTGGTGCATACCAAGCCGACGTACCTAACAGTTTGGTCAGCGTAGCACCACCTACCATAGTAGCGGCAACTACCTCATTCAATTTTTCTTCGCTCAAAAGGTTGCTTACAGGCTGTCCTTTATAAGTGGCCAGACGTGCCAAAGGAATCATAGTCGTATCGCCATGTCCGCCGATCACCATTCCTTCTACCTCATTGGCGTTGCAATCCAAAGCCTGGGACAGGAAATATTTGAAACGTGAGCTGTCCAATGCACCACCCATACCAATGATACGGTTCTTAGGCAAGCCTAGAGACTTCAAAGCCAAATAAGTCATCGTATCCATCGGATTGGAAATAACGACCAAAATAGCATTGGGAGAATATTTCAAGATATTTTCAGCTACTGACTTAACAATGCCAGCATTAACGCCGATCAGTTCTTCACGAGTCATTCCTGGCTTGCGAGGAATACCTGAAGTGATGACAACAACATCAGAATTGGCAGTCTTCTCATAATCATTGGTGCAGCCGGTAATTACCGTATCAAAGCCCAGCAACTGAGCTGTCTGCATCATATCCATTGCCTTACCCTCTGAAACGCCTTCTTTCACGTCCAGCATTACCACTTCGTCGGCCACTTCATTAAAAGCCAACACATTAGCACATGTAGCACCTACATTACCGGCACCTACTACGGTTACTTTTGACATAATTGATTCTTTTATTTTAGGTTGTTTAAAGACAGTGCAAAAGTACGACGAGGTTATCAATTAAAGAAATTTTTCCATAATAATTTTAGTTAAATGAACATTTACCTTCCAAGTGATGTTAACAAATTGACAATTAATTCCTATTTTTGCCCCGGTAATAGACGACAAGCTGAAAATGTATAGCTCAATGATAACAACAATAAGCAAATCCGAACAATGAATAAAAACAAATCACTGATTATTATAGGAAGCGCCCTCGTCCTGCTGCTGGTAGGAGTTACTACATTATTGGTTATGGAAAAGACAACCAACAAAGAATTGGTACAAGAATTCGAACTGGAAAAAGAAGACCTGGAAAACGAATACACTCGCTTCGCACAACAATATGACGAATTAAAACTGACAATCTCAAACGATTCGCTTTCCGTCCTGCTGGAACAGGAACAATTGAAAACCCAACGCCTCTTGGAAGAATTAAGGACAGTAAAAAGCAGCAATGCATCAGAAATACGCCGACTGAAAAAAGAATTGGCCAGCTTGAGAAAAGTCATGATCAGTTATATCAATCAGATTGACTCACTCAACCAGCTGACTGCCCGCCAGCAAGAAGTAATCAAAGACGTAACACGTAAGTATAACGATGCCTCCCGACAGATAACCAACCTGTCAAAAGAGAAAAAGACGTTGAACGAAAAAGTCGCTTTAGCCGCGCAGCTGGATGTAACAAACATTCGCATTGAGACACAAAACAAGCGCGGACGCGAAACAGACAAGGTGAAGAACGTAGTGAAATTCAAAATAGATTTCAGCATCGTGAAAAACATTACAGCTGAAACAGGCGAAAAGACATTGTATCTGCGCATCACCAAGCCTGATAATGGAGTACTGACCAAAAGCGAGGCAAATACATTCAAATACGAAAATCGAAACCTGACTTATTCCATCAAGAAATACATTGAATACACAGGCGAAGAACAAGCCGTCACAGTATATTGGAATGTAGAAGAATATCTATATGCAGGCAATTACCGTGTCGACATCTTTGCAGACGGAACCTTAATCGGATCACAAAGTTTCTCGCTCAAATAAAAATCTGAAGAATCCTCAACCAACCCATAAAGGGATAAAGCAAGACTTTCGAGAAAGAAGTCTTGCTTTATCCCTTTGCTTTATCACAAAAACGTAAGTTAACAGTTTTTTTTAAACCTGTATGCAGAACTTTTTTATCTTTGCATTGTTGTTTATGCAATCATTGCCGACTGTTTCGGCAATCAAATAAAAGCGATTATAACGTATGAATGCAATGAAGAAGTTCTTATGTTCCATCCTATTAAGTTTATCAATCTATACGGCAGGCGCACAGCAGGTACTAAGTCTGGATAGTTGTCGTGCATTAGCAATGGCCAACAACAAGGAGCTATTGATAAGCCAGGAGAAAATCAACGCCGCTCACTATCAGAAAAAAGCAGCCTTTGCGAATTATCTGCCCAAGTTTGATGCTACAGGTGCCTACATCCGTAATCAGAAGGAAATATCACTGCTGAGTGATGCACAGAAAAATGCTTTATCCAATATCGGCACCAACCTGAGCGGCGCTTTGCAGAACGGAGTACAAAACATGATTGCACAAAACCCAGGCCTGTTACAAAACCCACAATTCATGCAGCTGTTACAGGCTTTTGGAAGTGTAGACCTGGCAGGTCCGTTAAATCAGGTAGGAAGTTCTTTAGTAGATGCTTTCCGCACTGATACACGAAACATGTATGTCGGCGCCATTACCCTGACACAGCCCCTATACATGGGTGGAAAAATACGAGCCTACAATAAAATAACCAAATATGCCGAAGAACTGGCACGCCAACAGCACAGCACGGGCATGCAGGAAGTGATACTGAACACAGACCAGGCCTACTGGCAGGTAGTATCATTGGTACACAAAAAGAAACTGGCTGAAGGATATCTGGAATTGCTGAAGAAATTGGAAAGCGATGTCGACAAAATGATCAACGAAGGAGTAGCGACAAAAGCCGATGGTCTGTCAGTGAAGGTGAAAGTTAACGAAGCGGAAATGACGCTGACCAAAGTGGACGATGGGCTAAGTCTGTCGCGCATGTTGCTATGCCAACTGTGCGGACTGGACCTGACGACGGATATCGTATTGGAGGACGAACGGGAAGAAAACCTGAAAGAAGCCGGAATAGCTAGCAACCAAATCAATATGGAAAGTGTTTATGCCATACGCCCTGAAGTCCGTAGCTTGGAACTGGCATCCAAAATCTATGATCAAAAGGTGAACGTAACCCGTTCGGAAATGCTGCCTTCCATCGCCCTGATGGGAAGCTATATGGCTACCAATCCGTCCGTACTGAACAGCTTCGAAAAGAAGTTCAAAGGCATGTGGAATGTAGGTGTCATGGTATCAGTTCCTTTATGGCACTGGGGCGAAGGTATCAATAAGGTGAAAGCAGCCAAGGCAGAAGCCAACATCGCACGCTATCAGCTGGAAGAGGCGAAAGAAAAGATTCAGTTACAGGTAAGCCAGTCCGCCTTCAAGGTGAACGAAGCAGCCAAGAAACTGGTAATGGCTGAAAAGAACCTTGAAAAAGCAGATGAAAATCTGCGCTACGCCACCTTGGGCTTCGAGGAAGGAGTAATCCCTGCCAGCAATGTATTAGAAGCTCACACAGCCTGGCTTTCCGCCCAATCCGAGAAGATAGATGCCCAGATAGACGTGAAACTGACGGATCTCTATCTGAAGAAAGCTACGGGAGAACTTACATCAATGGAGAATTGAAAATGGAGAATGAAGTATTATCAATTCTCAATTATCAATTATAAAATTATCAATTATCGAAATGGATACAAAATCGCAAAACAGTAACATGCTGCTGGCCTTCCTGACACTGGTAGGCGTCATCGCAGTAGTGGCCCTAGTAGGTTTCTTCATGCTTCACAAAGGGCCGGAAATCGTCCAAGGACAAGCAGACGTCAACGAATACCGCGTATCGAGCAAGGTGCCGGGACGCATCTTGGAGTTCCGCGTAAAAGAAGGACAACAAGTGAAGGCAGGCGATACGCTCGCCCTGCTGGAAGCGCCTGACGTACAGGCCAAGCTGGAACAGGCACAGGCAGCCGAAGCCGCTGCACAAGCACAGAACGAAAAAGCCATCAAAGGAGCACGCCAGGAGCAGATCCAGGGCGCCTATGAAATGTGGCAGAAAGCACGTGCCGGCGTGACCATTGCCGAAAAATCGTACAAACGCGTGAAGAACCTGTACGATCAGGGAGTGATGTCGGCACAGAAGCTGGACGAGGTGACAGCACAGCGCGACGCCGCCATCGCTACGGAAAAGGCTGCCAAATCGCAGTATGACATGGCCAAGAACGGTGCCGAGCGCGAAGACAAGGCAGCTGCAGCAGCTTTGGTTCAACGTGCACGCGGAGCCGTAGCCGAAGTACAATCGTACATCGCCGAAACATACCTCATTGCCCAGACGGCGGGAGAGGTTTCGGAGATCTTCCCCAAGGTGGGCGAACTGGTAGGCACAGGAGCGCCCATCATGAACATCGCCGTGATGGAGGACATGTGGGTGAGCTTCAACGTACGCGAGGACCTGCTGAAGGGACTGACCGTGGGTACAGAATTTGAAGCCTACGTCCCGGCACTGGACCGTGACATCCGACTGAAAGTGTACTATATGAAAGACCTGGGCACCTACGCTGCCTGGAAAGCCACGAAGACCACCGGCCAGTTCGACCTGAAGACGTTCGAAGTGAAGGCCAGCCCAGTGGAGAAAGTCGACGGACTGCGGCCGGGTATGAGCATGGTGCTGGAAAAATGAAGAATGAAGAATGCGGAATGAAGATTACTCCCATTTTCAATCTTCAATTCTCAATTATCAATTATCGAAATGAACGCAACGAAATACAAAGCCTTGTGGAACGTGATGAAGCGTGAAGGAAAGCGTCTCGTCTCCCGTCCGCTCTACCTGTTCTGCATGGTAGTGGCACCGCTATTCTGCTACGTGTTCTTCACCACGCTAATGGACTCGGGGCTGCCTCAGAACATGCCGGTGGGCATGGTGGACGAAGACATGACGACCACCTCGCGGCAACTGGTGCGCAACCTCGACGCCTTCGAACAGACGGCCGTCGTGGGCCACTACCCCAACGTGACCGAGGCACGCCAGGCCATGCAGCGGGGCGACATCTACGGCTTCTACTACATTCCAGAAGGAACTACCTCCAAAGCGCAGGCCCAGCGGCAGCCCAAGGTGTCGTTCTACACCAACAACACGCTGCTCATTGCCGGCTCGCTGCTCTACAAGGACATGAAGATGATGAGCGAACTGGCCTCGGGAGCCGCCGCCCGCTCGGTGCTCTACGCCAAGGGAGCGACGGAAGACCAGGCCATGGGATTCCTGCAGCCCATCGTCATCGACACACATCCGCTGAACAATCCGTGGATTAACTACTCGGTCTACCTGAACAACACGTTCGCGCCGGGCGTGCTGATGCTGCTCATCTTCATGGTGACGGTGTTCTCCATCGGCGTGGAAATCAAGGACCGCACCGCCCGCCAGTGGCTGCGCACGGGCAACAACTCCATCTGGATTTCTCTCGCCGGCAAACTCCTGCCCCACACCGTCGTCTTCTTCCTGATGGGCATCCTTTACAACGTCTACCTGTATGGTTTCCTGCACTTCCCCTGCAACAGCGGCATCCTGCCAATGCTCTTCGCCACCCTGTGCCTCGTACTGGCTTCGCAGGGCATGGGCGTGCTGATGATAGGCGTGTTGCCTACGCTGCGCCTGGGGCTGAGCTTCGCTTCGCTATGGGGCGTGCTGTCGTTCTCGATGTGCGGCCTGTCGTTCCCGGCCATGGGCATGCACCCCACACTGCAGGCGCTGGCCAACCTCTTCCCGCTGCGCCACTACTTCCTGATCTACGTGGACCAGGCGCTGAACGGGTATCCGATGATCTATTCATGGACCAACTACGTGGCCCTGCTGCTGTTCATGATGCTACCGTTCTTCATCGCCCACCGACTGAAAGCAGCCCTCATTTACTATAAATACGTACCGTGATGAAAAAGAAACCTACGTTCAAACAACATATCAGACAGGGCGTCTACGACCTGTTCTACATCTGGCGGCAGGAATTCCGCACGACCTTCCGCGACCAGGGGGTGCTGATTTTCTTCATCCTGGTACCGCTGGTCTACCCGCTGATCTACTCGTTCATCTACACCAACGAGACGCTGCGCGACGTGCCCGCCGTGGTGGTGGACGACTCACGCAGCTCACTGAGCCGACAGTACGTGCGCATGCTCGACGCCAGCCCCGACATCCGCGTCGTGGCCCACTGCGCCGACATGGAGGAAGCCAAGCTCGCCCTGCGCAACCGCGACGCCTACGGCATTGTTTACCTGCCCGAAACCTTCAGCGACGACATTGCCGCCGGACGGCAGACGCAGGTGAGCATCTTTTGCGACATGAGCGGACTGATGTACTACAAGGCCATGCTGAGCGCCAACACCGAAGTCTCGCTCGAGATGAACACGGAAATCAAGATAGCCCGCGCCGGCAACACCACCGACCGCCAGGACGAGGTAACGGCCTACCCCATCGAATACAAGGACGTGGCGCTGTACAACCCCACCAACGGCTTTGCCGCCTTCCTGATACCCGCCGTGCTGATGCTCATCATCCAGCAGACGCTGCTGCTGGGTATCGGCCTCTCGGCCGGAACGGCCCGCGAGAAGAACCAGTTCCGCGACCTCGTGCCCATCAACCGCCACTACAACGGCACGCTGCGCATCGTCATGGGCAAGGGACTGAGCTACTTCCTTGTGTATGCGCTGGTGTCGGCCTACGTGCTCTGCGTCGTACCCTGGCTCTTCAGCCTCAACCAGATAGCCCTGCCGGGCGAACTCATCCTGTTCACCCTGCCCTACCTGAGCGCCTGCATCTTCTTCGCCATGACGGCCTCCATCGCCATCCGCAACCGCGAGACGTGCATGCTGCTGTTCGTCTTCACCTCCGTGCCGTTGCTGTTCCTTTCGGGCATCTCGTGGCCCGCCTCGGCCATCCCGCCCTTCTGGCGCTACTTCTCGTACCTGTTCCCATCGACCTTCGGCATCAACGGCTACGTGCGCATCAACAGCATGGGGGCCACGCTGAACGAAGTGCAGTGGGAATACCAGGCCCTCTGGCTGCAAACCGGCATTTACTTCCTGACCACCTGCCTCGTCTACCGCTGGCAGATCCTGCAAAGCCGCCGTCACGTCATCGAAGCCTACAGGCGCTACAAAGCCCTGCGCGGTGAGTGACGGCGGAAACGCCTTCCCAAAAGTTTTCGGCAGCCCGTCCGAGCCTTCGGAAACCCTCCCTAAAGTTTTTGGCTGCCCGCCCGACGACAAATAAATCCCGTCCTTTTAAACTTATTAACCTTCTGCCCATTGCGATATTACGAAATATTCGTAGCTTTGCATAGAATTCAAACTAAAACTGTATTCCATGGAAAAATTGACAAGACAAGAAGAAGAAGTGATGTTGTACATCTGGAAGCTGGAGTCCTGCTACGTGAAGGACATCCTCGCCGAATTCCCCGAACCGAAGCCGCCCTACACCACCGTGGCCTCGATTGTGAAAAACCTGGAGCGGAAACAATACGTGAAGCCCAGCCGCGTGGGAAACACCTACCGCTACACCCCGCTCATCCGCGAAAGCGAATACAAGCGGACATTCATGAGCGGCTTCGTCCGCAACTACTTTGCCAATTCGTACAAGGAGATGGTCTCGTTCTTCGCCAAGGAGCAGAAGATTTCGGCCAACGACTTGAAAGACATAATTGAGATGATTGAGAAAGGAAAGGAAAAGTGAAAAATTCCTTTTCAATGAAGAATGAAGAATGTCCGCCTTGCGGACAAATGAAGAATTTCTCCATCACACAAGAAAAGTTCTTCATCCGCCACATTCTTAATTCTTCATTCCTAATTCTTCATTTTTAATTGAAAGATATGGTCTATTTTCTGAAAATCAACGTGGCGATAGCCCTGTTCTACGCCTTCTACCGGCTGTTCTTCTACAAGGACACGTTCTTCGCCTGGCGGCGGACGGCCCTGCTCTGCTTCTTCGCCGTATCGACCGCCGTACCGCTGCTCAACATCCAGCATTGGATTGTACAGCAGGAGCCGATGGCAGCCATGGCCGACCTCTACGCCGCCGTGGTACTGCCCGAGCTGACCCTGACCCTGACGCCGCAGCCCGAAACGGACTGGCGGCAACTGATGGCCGACGGCATCGTCTTCGCCTACTGGCTCGTGGCCGCCCTGCTGGCCCTGCGCTTCCTCTTCCAGCTGGCTGGCATCGTCCGCCTGGCACGCCGCTGCCCCACGCAGAAGATAGACGGCACCACCGTACACCTCCTGCCCCACGCAGAAGGCCCCTTCTCGTTCTTCCGCTGGATATTCGTCTGCCCCGACGCCCACACCGGCGACGAGCTGCACGAGATTCTGACCCACGAGCGCACCCATGCCCGCCAATGGCACTCCATCGACGTGCTGACGGGCGAACTGGCATGCATCATTGCTGGTTCAACCCCTTTGCCTGGCTCATGAAGCGGGAAATACGCACCAACCTGGAGTACATGGCCGATGAAAAAGTCCTGGAGACCGGCCACGACTCCCGCACCTACCAATACCACCTGTTGGGTTTGTCACATCATAAGGCTGCAGCAACCATCTATAACAGTTTCAATGTATTACCCTTAAAAAAGCGTATCATTATGATGAACAAACGAAGAACCCGAGCAATAGGGAGAACCAAATACCTGATGTTCCTCCCGCTGGCCGCCCTGCTGATGATCGTCAGCAACATCGAGGCCGTGGCACGCGCCACACAGAAGATTACAACCGAAGTCATCGAGGCCGTCGCGCCTGCCATGAGCAACAAGACGGTGACTTACACGGGAGTTGTGGAAGATTCCAAAGGCCGCCCGCTGGAAGGCGTGGAAATACTGGCATTGACACAAGGCGAAAATTCGGAATTCAGACAAATAAATGCCCGTAGCGAGGCAGACGGTAGCTTCTCGTTCGAAGCCGGTTCCAACGACATTATCGGTTTTTCCCTGGTCAACTCTGAAAGAAAACAAATTGTGCAAGTCAAACCGGAAGAATGGGGAGAAAATCATGAAAAAACAATTGTCATGCCGGACAATCCTCTTATTCTTGCCGACGAACAAGGAACAAAAGAGCTCCAGCAGGAGAAGTCTGACAAGGTAACGTACAAAGGAAAGATCGTGGACGAAGCGGGCAATCCGCTGGGCGACGTAAAAATCATCATCGACCCAAAGTATCAGTCAATGACCACAAGTACAGTCAACGACAAAGGAGAGTTTCGGGTGGAGACTTCTTCCAAAGCAGATATCCTGTTTGAATATACTGGCAAAGACGGTAAGACGTTGGCATGGATGTGCAGGACTACGGAATTGGCCAAGATGGATCCTGACAACATGGTTATTAAACTAATACCGGTAAAGATTATCAAGCCCAACGTGACAGACGCCGATGTCTATGAAGTCGTAGAAAACATGCCGGAATTCCCCGACGGAGGCATGCCGGGACTGATAAAGTACCTGTCCGCCAACATACGCTACCCCGAAGCGGCCCATAAGGCCGGGACGCAGGGACGCGTCACCGTGCAGTTTGTGGTCGGCAAGGACGGAAGCATCGGGAACGTAGGCATCCTGCGAGGCGTCGACCCCAACCTGGACGCCGAAGCCATACGCGTCATCAGCAGCATGCCCAAGTGGAAACCGGGCACGCAGAAAGGCGAACCGGTCAACGTGAGATACACCGTCCCCGTCATGTTCCGCCTGACGCCCGAACCGGTGGACAAGATAGACGAGATGATAGTAGTAGGCTACCGAAACCCCGACGCCCCCGTGACGGGCGAAGTATATGAAGTTGCGGACAAGATGCCCGAATTTCCCGGCGGCATGACGGGACTGATGCAACACCTCAGCAAGAACATCCGCTATCCGGCCGAAGCCCACACCAATAACATACAGGGACGAGTGGTAGTATCGGTCATCATCAACACCGAAGGCAAGGTGACCAACGCCAAAATCGTCCAGGGCGTCGCCCCCAGCCTGGATGCGGAAGCCCTGCGCGTCACCGGCACCATGTCCGACTGGATACCCGGCACCAAGGACGGCAAGCCCGTGAACGTGAAATACACCTTCCCGGTCGTGTTCCGCCTGCAATAGGAAATTCTCTCTTTACATAAATTAGTTCACCACAGAGGACAAGGGAGTCCTAACACGCATTCACCACAGATTACGCAGATTATCACAGATTATATAAACATCTGTGTCAATCCGGGCAATCTGTGGTGAATCAGAAAACGCCCCGTTGCTCTGTGGTGAATGCTTATTTCTTCACCTGCACAATCCGTGTAGGTTCCATCTCGATATTGCGCTTGTCTACCTGACGCACCACGGCAGCAGCCAGCTGCAGGAAGGCGCGGCCGGTGACGGTGTCCGAATCGAGAGCCACGGGCGTACCCTTGTCACCGCTCTCACAAATGCTCTGCACAATGGGGATCTGGCCCAGCAAAGGCACCTTCAATTCCTCGGCCAGTTGCTTGCAACCATCCTTACCGAAGATGTAATACTTGTTCTCCGGCAGTTCGGCGGGAGTAAACCATGCCATGTTCTCCACCAGTCCCAGAATAGGTACATTCACCCTGTCGTTGGTGTACATGTCCACGCCCTTGCGTGCGTCGGCCAAGGCTACCTGCTGCGGCGTGCTGACGATGACGGCACCCGTGATGGCGAGCGTCTGCAGCAGAGTCAGGTGAATGTCACTGGTGCCCGGAGGAGTGTCGAGGATGAAATAGTCTAGTTCGCCCCAGTCGGCGTCGCCCACGAGCTGTTTCAGGGCGTTGCTGGCCATGCCGCCACGCCACAAGGTAGCCTGTTCGGGGTTGACGAAGAAACCGATGGAGAGCAGCTTCAGGCCATACTTCTCGATGGGAATGATGAGGTCGCGGCCGTCGATGCGCTCGGCATAGGGACGGGCGTCTTCCACCTGGAACATCTTGGGGACGGAGGGACCGAAGATGTCGGCGTCGAGCAGGCCGACCTTGTAGCCCAGCTTCACGAGGGCTACGGCCAGATTAGCGGCCACGGTACTCTTGCCCACACCACCCTTGCCGCTGGAGACGGCGATGACGTTCTTCACACGGGGCAGCATCTTACCCGGTTCGGGACGGGCGGCCTGACGGCTTTCGGTGGTGATCGTCACTTCCACGTCGGGCGACACATAGGTATGAATGGCCGTCTCGGCCGATTTCAGCATGGACTTCATGAAGGGATCAGTAGGCTTTTCGAAAATGAGCGAGAAGCTGACCTTCATGCCGTCGATACGCAGGTTGTCGGCCACCATTTCGGCTTCGACAAGGTTCTTGCCGTTGCCCGGATAGCGCACGGTGGCCAGTGCGTCCAGAATGAGTTTCGGATAGAGAGTCATAATATATCTGTTTTTTATTTGCTTGTCTGAAGTCCGCTCCGCTTGCTGCGGTTGTAGCTCCGGTAGTCGTCCAGCTCGATTTCCACGTCGGGCTCCGTGAGAGTGCCTTCGTGCGGCAGGCGAAAGCGGAGGTACTTGATGTTGAGCCCGCGGTCCAGCCATTGCTGTTCATAATAGGTACGGATACCGAGTATCTCGTCGGCCAGGCCGGAGTGGTAAAGGTCCTCGGTCATCACTTCGACGGGCAGGTGGTTGTGCTCCACCATGTACCGGGTGTAGGTGAACATGAAGTTACTGTCCGTCTTGAGGTGCACCAGTCCGCCATCCACGAGGAATCGGCGGTAGCGTTCCATGAAGTAGGTGGACGTCAGGCGTTTGGTGGCCTTCTTCATCTGCGGGTCAGAGAAGGTGAGCCATATCTCGCTCACCTCGCCCGGTGCGAAGAAGCGGTCGATAATCTCAATCTGGGTACGCAGGAAGGCAACGTTGGTCATGCCTGCCTGGAGCGACTCGGTGGCTCCCGTCCACATGCGCGCGCCCTTGATGTCCACCCCGATGAAGTTCTTCTCGGGGAAGAGACGGCCCAGGCCTACGGTGTATTCGCCGCGGCCGCAACCCAGTTCGAGCACGATGGGACGGTCGTTCTTGAAGAACCTCTCGCCCCAGTGACCCTTCATGTCGAAGGGGACATCATCCACAACCGAATAAGGGTATTCAAACACGTGCGGGTAATCCCGCATATCTGCAAACTTGGCTAATTTTCCTTTTCCCATAATTTAGAAAGTCTCCACCCAACCGGTGTAGTTGTAGAACAGCCGGCCGGCGAAGATTTGATGAAACAATGCATATTGGTCGATGCCCGTACAATGGCATACGCCCAGCCGTTGCGGCAGGTGGTCGGCCAGGTAGTGGGCTATCACTTCGTTCTTCCCTGCCCCACACGTACGGATGTGGAAACCGCCCAGCACTAGCCTCAGACTGGCGTCGGGGAAGGTGTCCAGCACCGTACGGAGGATGTTGGTAATGCCGCGGTGCGAGCAGGCACTCAGCACGGCCACGTCGCGTCCGCGCTTCAACACCAGCGCCAGTTCGTCGTCGAAACTGTCGGGGTGCCGTTCTCCGTCGACCAGCGTGTAGAAACGGTCGAAGTGGGTATCTTCCTCGTCGGCTATGGGCAGACGAGGAAAGACGAAAACGCCCGGCAGGAGTTCCTCCGTATCGTCCACAAAGCGGAAGCGGGCGATGTCGAGGGTATCGGGGTGCATCAGGCCGTTCTCGCGCTCGTCCTTAAACTTGAGACGCAAGGCTTCACGCTTGCACACCACCGTGGCGCGTTCGTTCAACCGCAGGAAATGGTGCAGGCCGCCCGTATGGTCACGATGTCCGTGCGAAAGGACCAGATAGTCCACCTCGCGCATGTCGATGCCCATCAGCCGCGCGTTGCGGATGAAAAGATCGGACGCTCCCGTATCGAACAGCACCTTGCGGTCCCCTACCTCAACAAGCAGGGAAAGCCCGTGCTCTCCCTGCAATCCCTTACCGTAAACAACGTTCTCGACGAGGGTCGTTATCTGGATGTCTCCGTTCACGCCTGTCATTCTACGATGGTTACCCAGCCGTGTACGTCGGGCTCGTCACCATATTGGATGGCACGCAGCTTGTGATAGAGCTTGGAGCTGATTTCGCCCGGCCTGCCATCCTTCGAGATGGCATAGGAACGGTTGTTCTCGGGGTCGTCGATGCGCTGGATGGGACTGATGACAGCAGCCGTACCGCAGGCACCGGCTTCCTCGAACGTAGCCAGCTCTTCTTCAGGGATGGGACGACGTTCTACCTTCAGGCCCATGTCCTCGGCCAGCTGCATCAGGCTCTTGTTGGTGATGCTGGGCAGGATGGAGGTGGACAGCGGCGTGATGTAGGTGTTGTTCTTGATGCCGAAGAAGTTGGCAGCACCACATTCGTCCATGTATTTCTTCTCCTTGGCGTCGAGGTAGAACTCAGCAGAGTAACCGCCCTCGTGGGCTTCCTTGCTGGCACGGAGGCTGGCTGCGTAGTTACCACCCACCTTGAACGTACCGGTACCGAGCGGAGCCGCACGGTCGTATTTGCGCGTGATGACGTAGGGAGTGGTAGCAAACCCGCCCTTGAAGTACGGGCCTACGGGCGTGACGAAGATCAGGAACAGATACTCATTGGCGGGTTTCACGCCTACCTGTGCGCCGGTACCCACCAGCAACGGACGGATATAGAGCGACGCGCCGCTCTCGTAGGGCGGGATGAAGCGTTCGTTCAGCTTCACAACCTTGAGCACGGCTTCGCGGAAGCGGTCGGTCGAGAGTTCGGGCATCAGGATGCCGCGGCAGGTAGACTGCAGACGGGCAGCGTTCTCCTCCAGACGGAAGATGCGCACCTTGCCGTCCTTGCCACGGAAGGCTTTCAGGCCCTCGAAGGCTTCCTGTCCGTAGTGCAGACAGGTGGCTGCCATGTGCATGGGGATGGTTTCCTCGCTGCATACTTCCAGCTCACCCCACTGACCGTTACGATGGTAAATTCTCACGTTGTAGTCTGTCTTCATATATCCGAAGGACAGATTGGACCAATCAATTTCTTTCATATCTTTTGTATTTTGAGTATTCCTATAGTACAACTTGCAACAAAAATACTCTTTATTCTTCACTTTCTTGCTTTTCGGCCAGTATTTTTTCGATTTCCCGGTCGGCTTTCGTCAGTTTGCTCTCGCAGAAGGCGATGATTTCGTTGGCTTCCTTAATTTTTTCGGCCAGCTGGTCTATCTCCAGTTCGTTGTTGTCAATCTGGTTGACAATCTTTTCCAGGCGGGCCATAGCCTGCGAGTAGGTTTCTTTTTTCTTGGGTACGGGCATATCTTGATTGCTATTTGATGTTTTTTACAATGGAAGTGAATGTCCCTTTATGAACCTGCGTCACCAGCACGTCGCCCTCGTGCAGCCCGGAAGCGTCCTTCACGGCACGCCCGTCCTTCAGCGTCAGGCTGTAGCCACGGGCCAGAAGTTTCTCGGGCGAAGCGTCGGCCAGGCGTTGGCGGAGCAGCTCCAGCCGATGGCGATGGCGTGCCAGCAGCGTCTCCACCGAGCGGTGCAGGTCCTTGCGGGCGGTGAGCAGCTCCAGCTGGGCGGACGACACGCGGCGGACGGCCGACGCGTGGATGCGGTTACGGCATTGATACAGGCGCCGGCGCTCCTGCTCCAGGCAGGCGGTCACACCTTCGTGCAGGCGGACGGCCAGTTCGTTCAGGCGGTCGGCAGCCTCCTCCATACGGGCGATGAGGTATTCGGCGGCGGCGGTCGGGGTCTTCACACGGACGTGGGCCACGGAGTCGAGCACAGTGTCGTCGCGTTCGTGCCCGATGCCGGTGATGATGGGCAGGGGGAACTGGGCACAGGCGGCGGCCAGCAGGTAGGTGTCGAAGCACGAAAGGTCGGACGTGGCGCCTCCGCCACGGATGATGGCCACCACATCAAACTGCTCCACCCGGCTGTTGATGGCATCCAGCGCCTCGAGGATGGATGCCTCCACACGGTCGCCCTGCATGGCGGCGGCAAAGAGGGTCACCTGAAAGGCATAACCACGCGGATTGTGCTCCAACTGATGGCGGAAATCACCATAACCCGCCGCCGTGGGCGAAGAGATGACGGCCACCCGCCGGGGCAGCACGGACATGGGCAACTCCTTGTTCAGCGTCAACACGCCCTCGTCCTCGAGCTGCTTCAGTATCTCGCGGCGGCGGCGTGCCATGTCGCCCAACGTATAGATGGGGTCGATGTCATGCACGGTCAGGCTGAAGCCGTAGAGTTCGTGGAAAGAGACGCTGACCTGCACCAGCACCTTGATGCCTGCCTCGAAGGCCTGCCCCGTACTTTCCTCGAAGTAGGGACGAAGCAGGCGGAAGACATTGCTCCAGATGACGCCGCGCGCCCTGGCCACGAGGTTGTTGCCCCGCGGATCCTTCTGCACGAACTCCACGTAGCAATGGCCCGTGGCGGGATGCATGCGCACCTCGCTCAGCTCGGCCTGCACCCAATATTCATCGGGCAGACACTGCTCCAGGCTGCGGCGCACCAGGGCGTTGAGGTCGTTTAGGGATAAAGCGTCCATGGTCAGCGGGATTGGGACAGATATTCCTGATAAGCCTTCCAAAGGTCGGGCACGCCATAACCATAAATATTGTCAGGATAAGCGGCGCGGTCGCCCGAACGGCGTACCAGTTCAATCACCTCTTTGGCCGTCAGCTTGGGGCAGGCCTGCCACAGACAAGCCACCATGCCACACATGATGGGCGAGGCGAACGAAGTACCGTTGGCCTGGCGCAGGTTACCGTCGGTACCCATCACGTCGGCCTTGTAACCCACGGCCACCACATCGGGCTTGATGCGTCCATCCGCCGTATTGCCGATGGACGAGAAAGTGGCCAGCACGCCGTCCTTTCCCACCGCTCCCACGGTCAGCACATTGTCGGCATCGCCCGGAGGGGTGATTTTCTTCCACGAACCGGCTCCCGCATTGCCTGCGCTGCATACCAACACCATGCCTTTGTCGGCCACATGCGAAGCCTGACGCGACATCAGTGCGTAACAGCCGTCCAGCTGGCGGTATTCATAGTTTTTCTGCTTGTCGTCGAATTCATAGTAGCCCAGCGAAGTGTTGATGACGTCCACGCCCACGCTGTCGGCAAACTCGACTGCGGCCGACCAGTAGTCCTGCTCCACCAGGTTCTCGGAGTAGTCGTCCTCGCTGCGCAGCAGCCAGTAGGAAGCCTCAGGAGCGGTACCCACCATCACCTTCGGACGGTTCAACCCCATGCACGACCACACAGCCATGCCGTGGCTCTGCTCAGCAAAGATGTCAGCACGGGGGTTGACAAAGTCCTTTGTACCCAGCACACGGTTCATATCGAAGGCTGTGATGCGGTCGGCGTTGTGATAACCCGCGTCGATGACGGCGATGGTCATCCCCTGTCCGCGGAAACCCGCCTCGTGCAGTTTGTCGCCATGACTCAGCTGAATCTGTGCAGCACCTGCACCGTAGTAACTCTCAGGATGCTTCTCGGGACGGTTCACCAGCGAATCGCGTTGGGGCGTCACCACCTCCTTGGCAGGGCGCATCCAGACCCGTTCGGTGGAGCGTACGAAAGGCAGGGCGGCGATACGGCCGATGGCCGACGAATCGTTGCACGACACCGTCACGAAATTCTCCCACTTGCCCGTCACCACGATGTTCACTCCCTGCCGCCGTATCTCGTCCACATAGCTGCGACACACAGGCAGGTCGGTAGAGTCCACCTCCAGTCCCTGGCGGTGGCGGCGCTCCAAAGCCTTCGCGGACAGGAATTCCTCAGGACGCTGCAAGGAGTACTCTGTAGCCGCCTTGTCCTTCAAGCAGATACGGAACTTCAACGTATCCTGTTGCGCACCCGCCGACAGGACGGCCAGGGTGCAAACCAATAACCCAATCATTCGTTTCATAGGAATCGTTTTTTCATTATTTTTATTCTGCATTTTCTACATACATCCCAATTCCCCGTTGCGAAGCGATGAACGCTCCGCCCACCACGCGACGATCGATGTAGAACACCGCCGACTGGCCGGGTGCGATGGCCGACGCCTCTTCCTGGAAGTGCACCAGCAGGCGTCCGTCCTCCAGACGGCTCACCGTGCAGGGAATGGGGCGGCTGCGGTAGCGGATGCGCACCGTCAGGCAGTCGCTTCCGAATACCTCCGCCTCGTCCGTCAGGCAGTCCTGCTCGGCCAGCATGTAGCGCGTCTTCAGCTGCTCGGCGTCGCCCAGCATCACGGTGTTCTTCTGCGGATTGATTTTCAGCACGTAGGCCGGCTTGCCCAAGGCTATCTCCAGTCCCTTGCGTTGCCCGATGGTGTAGTACGGGAAGCCCTTGTGCTCGCCCAGCTTCACGCCCTCGGCGTTCACAAACCATCCCTTGCCCACCTCCGTATCTATCTCGGGGCTATGCTCACGCAGGAAGTCGCGGTAGTCGCCCTTGATGAAGCACACCTCCATGCTCTCGCCCTCGTCGGCCTTCAGCGTGTAGCCCTTGTCGCGCAGGTAGTCGCGCACCTTCAGCTTGGTGTATTCGCCCAGGGGGAAGAGGCAGCGGCGCAACACGTCCTGCCCCAGCCGCCACAGGAAGTACGACTGGTCCTTCTTGTCGTCGTCGCCTGCCACGATGTAGCGTTTGCCGTTCCGGTCCTCCAGCCGCGTATAGTGGCCCGTGGCGATGCAGGCACAACCTAGGCGGTCGGCCCACTCCGTCAGGATGCGGAACTTGAACAGCGGGTTGCACATCACACAAGGGTTGGGCGTGCGTCCCGCTCGGTATTCGTCGATGAAATATTGTACGATGGTGCGGCGGAAGCCCTCGCGCTCGTCGGCCACGTGGTGCTCGATGCCCATGCTCCCAGCCAGGCGGCGTGCCTCCACCGGCTCGTCGCCCCACACCCACATGGTGAGCCCCACAATCTCGTAGCCCTGCTCGCGCAGCATCAGGCACGTGGCGGTGCTGTCTATGCCGCCGCTCATGCCCACCAAAACTCTCTTTTCAGGTCCGTTCATAAATTGTTGGTTCTATTATGGAAAGACAAAGGTACTGTTTTTTGCTCATTCTTCCGCACGCCTCGCCTACAAAATGGCCAAAGCGATGCAGGCGCAAGCCTCGGCGTCGGCCAGGGCATGGTGGTGGCGCATCAGATCGTAGCCGCATCGGGCGGCCACCGTCTGAAGCTGGTGGTTGGGCAGCTGCTTGTCGAAGGTACGTCGAGAGGCACGGCATGTGCAATAGAAGGCATAGTCGGGATAGCCCATACCGAAAGCCTTGAAGGCCGCCCGCAGGCATCCCTCGTCGAAAGGGCTGTTGTGGGCCACCAGCGGAAGTCCCTCCAGCCGCGGGGCCACCTCTTGCCACACGGTCGGGAACTCAGGCGCACGGTCGGTGTCCTGCCGCGTCAGCCCGTGCACCTGCGTATTCCAGTAGCTGTAATAGTTGGGAAAGGGACGTATCAGTCGGTAGATTTTCTCCCTGACCACTCCGTCCCTCACGATGACGATGCCCACGCTGCACACACTGCTCCGCTCGCCGTTGGCCGTCTCGAAATCGATGGCTGCAAAGTCCTTCATCCGCATTCCTCCTCTTTTGTTTCGGGCAAAAATATAAAAATATCCGCACTTTCATCGTTGTAACACAAACGAAATATATATGACACACTTTCATAACACCTATTTCCGAGCTTTGCACCCGAAAATCAATGAGCAAAACCATTCAAACAATCAAGATGAAGAAAACAATCCTCCTGCTGGCGGTTGCGCTGATGACCGCGTCCACCCTCTCCGCCCAAAGCGCGGGAAACGATGAAGACGGGAAGAAAATCGACAAGGAAAAGCTGGAAGCCAAAGACTACCTGCCCAAGGTGAACGGAACCATCCGTGCCAAATACGAATACCAGACGGGCATGGGAGCCGGCCGCTTCGAGGTGCGCAACGCACGCGTCAGCCTGACGGGCAACATCCTGCCCATCGTGGCCTACAAGGCGGAAATAGACCTCTCGGACGAAGGACAGATCAAGATGCTCGACGCCTATGCCCGCATCTTCCCCGCCAAGGGACTGACGGTGACGGCCGGACAAATGCGCGTGCCCTTCACCATCGATGCCCACCGCTCGCCCCACCAGCAATACTTCGCCAACCGTTCGTTCATCGCCAAGCAGGTGGGCAACGTGCGCGACGTGGGCCTCACCCTGGGCTACGAACTGCCCACGGCCCTGCCCGTCAAACTGGAAGGAGGACTCTACAACGGCACAGGATTGACGAACCAGAAGGTGTGGCACAAGGAGGTGAACTACTCTGCCAAAGCCGTCGTCCTGCCCACCGAAGGGTTGAATCTCACCCTGAGCGTGCAGGGCATCAAGCCCGAAGACGTATGGATGCGCTCCTACGACATCGGCACCTACTATGAGGCAGGCCGCTTCCACATCGAGGGCGAATACCTTTACAAGCAATATTCGGACAACGCTTTCAAGGACGTGCACTCCGTCGATGCCTTCATCAACTACGACCAGCCACTGAAGAAAGTCTTCCAGAAGATGTCTTTCCTGGCCCGCTACGACATGATGACCGACCAGAGCGACGCCAAGACCCGCGACGAAGCCACGGGCATCCTGACCATTACCGACTACAAACGCCACCGACTGACGGGCGGCATCACCTTCAGCCTCAGCAAGGCCTTCCGCACGGACATCCGCCTGAACTACGAGAAATACTTCTACCCCGAAGGCAGCATCGCCAAGGAATCGGAGCAGGACAAGGTGGTATTGGAGCTGATGGTGCGCTTCTGACGAAATGACACTTTGATTTCCCGACCGCCTGAGAATCGCGTATTTCCGCCCCAAGGCAAGGCCGTCGCCAAAGAACGAAGCGTTTTTCTGTATCACGCTATCCATCAGCAGGATAGCAAAATCCTTACATTTGAAAGAGAAGAAAACGACCGCCGCCAGAGAAGAAAACAACAGAAATATGGCACTTTGGCGGCGTAACTATGGACTTCAGCGGCGTAAAGTGGCACTTTAGGAGCAGAAAACATGCACTTTTCTGACAGAAAACATTGCTTTTTCCATCCGAAAACATACTTTCCGCCGCCCCAAAACATACAATCGGATGCCCACAGACAGGCTTCCGCCCCACTGAAAAGCCGCATTCAGCCCTGTTTTTCCCTCTATTTCAGCCTTTTTGCAAAAGGAATCTGTCAGCAGAAAAGTCCATTAAATTTCTTTTTGCCGGCATTTTCCCACATTCTACGACACTTTGCTCTTCACGGAAACAACGCGCCGGCTCTGCCCTTCCCACACTTTTCCGCCCGACGGCTTGCTTTTTTCAGAAAAAATCCGTATCTTGGACGAAAGAAAAAACAGCTTATGGCCCAACCTAAACTACCGAACCTATCGGACAACGAACAGGCCCTGCTGTACCAGAAACTGAACCTGTACAACCGGGGCAGAGCCTCCTACAAGGAGGCCGGAGCCTATTTGGTCGTGCTTCCGCGCGAGGGAAAACCGCAGTACACCCTGTGGGTCTACTCTCCCCTGCCCAGCCGCCAGTCCATCTTCTACCTCTGCGACCTCTCGACCGACGTCCACGAAGCCCTGCGCATGGCCAGCACCCTCTGCTTCTACTCCACCCGCAGCCTGTATCTGACGGAATACAACGCCAAGCGCATGCAGAGCAGGGGCGACGACCTCATCCCTTTCGGCAAATACCGCGGCCACTTCCTGCACGAGATACTGAACATCGACCCTGCCTATCTGGGGTGGATAGCCTACAAGTTCGAACCGCGCATCCCCAAGCAGGCACGCTTCGTGCTCATCGCCCGCATCTACCACTCCGCCTACCTGGACATCCAGCGCCGCAAGATGCACCAGAAGCCCACCGGCACTTTCCTGGGCAAGGAAGGCGACAGGCTGGAAAACCTGACGCTGAGGGTCACCGCCGTGCGCGTGGAAGACAATCCCTACAAGACACGGGTGCGCAACGGTACGGCCTTCTTCTACGTCCGCCAGCAGCTTCGGCTGAAAGACGCGTCGGGCAACAGCGTCGCGCTGACCGTCAATGCCCGCACGGCCAGCCGCCACTCCTGTACGCTGCCCGCCACTGAGCACGCCTATCAGGTGGGCGAGACCATCAGAATAGCCTCGGCAAAGGTGGCCCGCACCTATATGCTGGGGGCTACGCCCTGCACGAGGCTACATTACGTCAGGCTGGAATAAAGCGCGCATGCCGCCTGCGGAAAGACAACCGCATCAAAGCTCGAATCCCAGGCGCAGGAGCCCTGCCACCCCACCACCGTACGAGTTCCTCACCCAATGCAGGGCCGGCTGTATATAGCCTCTTCGCAGGCAGGGGATGTGCCAGGTCGCTTCGCAAGCCCACTCGTGGCAAGCAGCAAAACCGGCATACCCCACAAACAATCCGCCGGTCGTAGTGCCCGCATGCAGCACCAGTCCGCCTCCGGCATACTGGCGGCATCCCTGCCGGACCGTACTGAACGAATATTGCACCAGTGCCGACAGGCAGGGTGAGAGCTTCTGCTCGGCATAAGCCCACCACGTGGCGTTCACTTCTTTCTTCTGCGCCGCCACCGCCTGTTCTTCGTTTCCGCCCTCATCAGCCACAGGCACCCCATCATATAAAGCAAAACCACTGAAATAGTTTCCATCATCTGTCCGTCCGTTTAAAGAAGTTATACTGAACAAGCCGTCCGCCCGCGGGCAGAACCGAAACACCGTCTGCCTGCCGGCAAACCGATTGTACCCCCTGCCGTTGTAGAGGGAAGTCTCCAGCGACCAATGCTCCCACGTCAGCTTGTAGTCAAGACCCACCGAAGCCAGCGGATAGTTGGCTATCGGGTAATTGCACGACAGCGTCGGAAATATGCCGCAAGAGCTGTTGGTGAAAAGCGAGGTACACTCCGAGGTGAAATAATCCTCGTTGACGTTGCGTATCCCAATGAAGAAGGCCGAACGCTTCACCTGCCATTCCAGTCCGCATACAGCCAATGCCAGGGACACGTTGTCTTCTTCGATGTTGGAGAACGTCAGCAGGTCGTCCATCAAACGCCCTTCCCTCGTCTTGGCCACGCTGATGGCGGCCGCCTTCACACCCAGCGAAGGAGTGAGAGACAGGCCGAAATCGGCCCGAAACAAATTCACCCAGTTCGCCTGCCCCCGAAAATCGGTCTGCCACTCGGTTGTGTAGTCCAGCCCGAAGTCGCGGGCTGTGAGCGGACGGCCGCCAAGCGCAACCGCCGCTATCGCCAACGTCACAAGCAATCTTTTCATATCCATAGCCTACAACCATTTTACAAAACGTCTGATATACCAGTTCTTGACAAGCTGCGTCAGCACACAATACGAAAGCAGGATTCCCACCAGCCAGGGGAAATAACTCAACGGCAAGGGCTGCAAGCCTATCGAACTGCCGAACGTCGTGAAAGGAACGATGATGCCTGTTATCATAATCAGGAAAGTCAGTCCCGTCACCTGCCAGGACGCACGACTCTGCACAAACGGTATCTTCCGGGTGCGGATCATGTGCACAATCAATGTCTGCGAAAGCAGTCCTTCAATGAACCAACCCGACTGAAACAACGTTTGGTGCACAGCGGAATTGCAACCGAAGACGTACCACATCACCAGATAAGTTACGATGTCAAAGATGGAACTGATGGGACCGATGCAAATCATGAACCGGCTCAAGTCGGAAGCTTCCCATTTGCGGGGTTTCCGCAGGTAATCGGCATCCATGCGGTCGAACGGGATGGCTATCTGCGAAATGTCGTAAAGCAAGTTCTGGATAAGCAGATGAATGGGCAACATGGGCAGTAAAGGCAAGAAGGCACTGGCTGCCATCACGCTGAACATATTGCCGAAATTGGAGCTGGCCGTCATCTTGATGTATTTCGTAATGTTCCCGAAAGTCTTCCGCCCTTCGACCACACCGTCTTCGAGTACCATCAGGTCCTTCTCCAGCAGAATGATGTCGGCACTCTCCTTGGCGATATCGACCGCCGAATCCACTGAAATGCCGATGTCGGACTGACGCAAGGCTGCCGCATCGTTGATGCCGTCACCCAGAAAGCCTACGGTATTCTGCTGGTCCTGCAGCAACGCTATGATCTGCGTCTTCTGCATGGGCGTCAGTTTGGAGAAAACCGTCGTTTCACGAACCGCCCGACGACGTTCGTCTTCTTCCATCGCTTCAAACTGCAGCCCGGTCAGCGCATTGCCCGTGTCGATTCCCACCTGTCGGGCAATGGTCTGCACCACCGCATCGTTGTCGCCCGACAGAATCTTCACTTCTATGCCATGTTCGTACAACTGCCTGATGGCATTTGCCGCCGAAGGTTTGGGAGGATCAAGAAAAGCCAGATAACCAATCAAAACCATGTCCGCCTCGTCTTCCACCTTGAAATCACACTCCTTGTTCAGGAAGCTCTTATGGGCAACGGCCAGCACACGCATGCCCTGCCTGTTCATCTGTGTACTGATTTCCTTCGCTTTCTGCCGCAGTTCGGGCGTAAACGGATGGACTTCCCCGCCAAACTCCGCATAAGCACAGATGTCCAGCATCTCTTCCACCGCCCCTTTGGTAATGATCTGCCGCTTGCCGAAGCGGTCTTCCACCACCACCGACATACGCCGGCGTGTGAAGTCGAAAGGAATCTCGTCCACTTTGGTATAATTGTCTTTCAGATATTCCAAAGACAATTCCCTGATGTGCGAAAGGATGGCCTTGTCCATCAGATTCTTCAGTCCTGTCTGGAAGAAACTGTTGAAATAGGCATGACGCAAGATGCGTTTGTCATCGTCACAGCTGCCGTCGGCGTTGATGTATTTCTCCAGCACAATCTGGTCGCAGGTCAGAGTCCCCGTCTTGTCCGTACAAAGAATGTTCATGGCACCGAAGTTCTGTATGGCATTCAGATCCTTTACGATGGTTTTCTTCTTCGACATGGCAACCGCCCCTTTCGACAGATTGGCCGTCACAATCATCGGAAGCATTTCGGGAGTCAGTCCCACAGCTACCGAAATGGCAAAGATGAAAGCCTCCAGCCAGTCACCCTTGGTCAGCCCGTTTATCAGAAATACAAAGGGAATCATGACCAGCATGAAACGGATAAGCAGCATGCTGACCTTGCTGATACCCTTGTCAAAAGCCGTAGCCGCACGATGGCCAGCAATGCTCTTGGCGATAGTACCCAGATAAGTGTTGTTGCCCGTAGCAAAAACGATACCTGTAGCCGAACCGCTGACGACATTAGAACCCATATAACAGATATTGTCCAGTTCGACCACACTCCCTTTGCGATACTTCTTTCCCTTTATCTCTGGAAACTTTTCAATGGGATCTGATTCTCCTGTCAACGCTGACTGGCTGACAAACAGGTCTTTCGCCTCGATGATACGGATATCGGCTGGTATCATGTCGCCGGCGGCAAGTACAACCACATCACCGGGCACCAGTTCCGCAATGTTGATTTCCTCATCGTGGTTACCCGCCCGCTTCACGTAGCAGGTATTGGTCACCATCCGCAGAAGTGCGCCGCTCGACACGTCGGCCCGCCATTCCTGCCAGAAACGAAGAATGGCACTGACGATCACCATGGTAGAGATGATGACGATGGCAGTCCAGTCCTGCTCGCCGGGGTCGGCCAACAAGACATCGAGAACAAACGAAACAATGACCAGCCCCGTCAGTACTCCGATAAAGGGATTGATAAAGGCTTTGATAAAGGTGGAAACCGGATTTTTCCTTTGTTCATGCTCCACTTCGTTCTTCCCATAGAGAGACTGCCTTTTCTCCACTTCCTCGGCAGTCAGGCCGAAACGGCTCGTCTGAAAATAGCTGAAAACAGATCCCAGCGGCTGGGTGGCCGCCAAAAACACCTTTTCGGCATTGAAGGCAAACTGTACCTTACGCTTCTTGTTCTTCCACATGATCGCTTTTTTTTTGATTAGGTTCCTACATAATGTTTCCTTTTCACGCCGCAAAAGTAGGCAAGCCCCATGGGAATGGCCGTTAGAGAACAATTAAAGCGGTATTAGAAAACCATTAGAATGCCACTCTGGTTTTCCAATACCGCTTTAACGGAACTCCGGCTGTTCTTTTTCAGATGTGCGGAAGTTCAATCACAAAAGTCGTACCTTCGCCTTGCCGGGAATGGACGGCAATACTCCCCTGATGGAGGAGAATGATTTTCTGCGAAAGTGCCATGCCGATACCGTGGCCCCCCACCTTCTTCTCGTGTTCCCCCCGGTAAAACAAAGTGAACAATTTCTGTTTTTCGGTATCGCTCATACCTATACCGCTATCCGACAGGCGTATGATACTCCACTTGTCCCAACTGGATATCTGTACGAACGAAGACTTGTCTTCCGAGTACTTGCAATTGTTCTCTATCAGATTGGAGAAAGCAATGTTCAGCAAGTAGCGGTTGCCCATTACCGTAATCAGACGGTCGTCTTCCGCATCTTCCTGCTCGAACAGCAAATGGATGGTGTACTCGGGATGGGCCTTCAGCAGATATTCCCTGACATCGAGCAGAAGTTCGTCCAGCCGTATCTCCTGCATCTTGATCTGCTCCTTCTGGTAATCCGCTTTGGCCAGATTCAACAAGCCATCGATCAGTTTGGTCATCCGGCGGGCATCCGACAAGGCATTTTCCATCGCCTCCCGATACTGTTGTCCTGTACGTTCCTTCTGTAAAGACAAATCCAGCTCAGCAATGAGAGCTGCCAGCGGGGTACGCAGTTCGTGAGACGCATTGCTGACAAACATCTTCTGCGAATTAAATGAGGCCTCAAGACGATCCAACAAAGCATTGAACGTCGTACTGAGTTCGCCCAATTCGTCCTTTTCATTTTTCACAGGAAGCCTTTTGTCCATTTGCGAACCGGTAATGCTCTCGGCTTCATGCACGATATCGCGAATGGGCTTCAGTGCCGAACGCGCCAGAAGATAACCTACAACAACCAACAAAGAAACACCAATGGCAAAAAGAACCACTAAGGTCTGCCTCAGTACTCTCAGATTATTGTAACCATACCCGTCATAAGCGGCGGCTGTCACAACATACTCCTTCCCTTCAAAAGAGTATAACATCCCCAGCCCCTGATAACGCCCTACATAGAACTCTACTTCCTTCTCCTTCAGAATGCGGTCTATCATAGGCTTGTCTTCCTTAATAATGTCGTTCTGCACAGCATCATGATAAAGCATCTGAAAATCGGTGGTATAGACCGCCACCTCCACTTCGTTGATAAACTTACGATTGTTCAGGTAGATGGACTGCATCGTGCGGGCATCGACCTGATTCTGCAAAAACAAGTGGGCCTTGGTTACCGCCTCACCCCGCAAATCATGGAAAAAAGTCCGGCTGCGTGTATGTTCACTGACCAAATAGATCATAACCAGACATACCAAAAACACAACTGCCGTAGCACAAGTATTCTTTAGTGTAAGGGCGGTTCTTATCTTCATAGCTTGTCAGACAGAATAAAACCAACTCCAGGTTTGGTATGAATCAGTTTCCGTTCGAAACTTTTGTCTATTTTTTTGCGCAGGTAGTTGATGTACACATCGATAAAATTCGTGCCAGTATCAAAATGGGTATTCCACACCTTTTCCGCAATCTCCACACGGCTGACGACCTGTTCCGCATGTTCCACCATGTAGAGCAACAGGTTATATTCCTTCGGGGAAAGCTTGATGGGGATACCGCCCCGCTCCACCTCGCGCAGCTTCAGATGGATGCAAAGGTCGGCATAATAAAGCTGTTCCGGCGAAGGAACAACCGTTTCCGAACTTCTCTTCAACAACACCTTTACCCGCGCATTCAGTTCGCGAAAATCGAAAGGCTTCACCATGTAGTCGTCTGCTCCTACATCGAAGCCTTCCAATTTGTCGTCTGCCGAGCCCAAAGCTGTCAGCATCAGAATAGGAATACGATCATTGAGCTTGCGTATTTCACGACACAGCTCAAAGCCATCCAGCTTAGGAAGAATAATGTCTGAAATAACCAGCTGGAAAGAAGTGGAGCGGAACAGCCGCAGTCCCATAGCACCATCATAAGCCACCATGGTCTGATAGCCATTTTCTTCCAGACCGATTTTCAGCAAATCGGCAACCCGCTTTTCATCTTCAACAATCAGTATATTCTGCATGGATACAGCTTACTATCGGTTTTTCATCCAAATCATTTCTTCACAAAGCTGTCGGGATAGGTCGAACGGTTCACCTGCTGACCGCCGGCCAAGTCAATCCACGTATCAAACATGCGCTGGCCTTCCTTCAGGACGATGACGCGTGCACCGTTGGGCAAGTGGTTGTAGACAGTATTTCCGCCTGTATAGCGTCCGTAGGCCAGCAGGATACCGTGCCACATCACGGCGTAGTCGTTGTCATGGTCGTGGCCCACGAAGACACCCATCACATCGCCCGCCTCCTTCATGGCGGTGAACATACCCGTATTCAGGGCAGGCGCACAGGCTTTCTCCATACGTGTACCTATCAGGATGGCTCCTTCACTGGATGCAGCCTGGTTGTATTCGGGCAGCGGAATGTGGAAGAAAGAAAGAGCAGGCAAGGGTTGGCCTCCGTTAGCCTCCGTAAACGCAGCGCTCTGTCGGCGGTAGTTCTCCACCTGATCGAACGTCAGCCAATCGTACCCCTTCACATCCTTCAATTTGGAATAAGAATGGGAATCGAAGAAGTAGAGCACGGCGGCATGGCTTCCCTTGCCGTCGGACGACTGCACCGTCAAGGTATAATCAGGTGAAGCCTGCTCACCACGATCAGGCATCAGACAGCCCGGCACGGAGCGGATGATGTCATACAGCTGCGTACGAGTCATGCCCTGCTCGTCGTCATGGTTTCCGAAAGTCACGACAAACGGCACGTTGTGGGCCGACACCCGTTCGAGCACCGTACGCATTCCCTTGTCGGCCGGCTTGGCATAAATCACATCGCCTGTCAACACAACCAAATCAGGACGTTCGACCTCCAACACTTCGTCGATACGCTCCAGCGCAATGTCCGAAGCCGGATTGCCATACTTGAAGTGAACGTCGGTAAACTGAACAATCTTGAACTCACCCGCCTCATTGAACTTCAAGGCTGATTTTTGGGCATACAAGGAAACAAGTCCTACGCCCATCAGAAACAGAAAAAACAAAACACGTTTCATAGAGATTTAAAATATAAGATTATGAATAATAGAATCCCAGCACTTAGAGTTTTTCTACCAGTACTGTCGCATAAGCCGATATACCTTCCTCGCGACCAGTAAAACCCAGCTTCTCGGTCGTAGTAGCTTTGATAGAAACATCGTCCGCATCCACCCCCATCACGCAAGCCAAAGTCTGCTGCATCTCAGGAATACGTGCTTTTAGCTTAGGCCGCTCTGCACAAACGGTGGCGTCAATGTTGCCTACCTTATAACCCTTTGTAGCAATCAGCTCCACGGTTTTCTTCAGCAGTACTTTACTATCAATATTCTTGAACTCACCTGCCGTATCAGGGAAATGATAGCCAATGTCGCGCATATTAGCGGCTCCCAACAGGGCATCACAAATGGCATGTATCAGCACGTCAGCATCGCTATGCCCCAAAAGTCCTTTCTCGTGTTCCAAGCGAATACCGCCCAACCACAATTCACGGCCCTCCACCAACTGGTGAACATCAAAGCCAAAACCTACACGTATTTTCATAATTAAGAATGGAGAATTGATAATTGAAAATTCATCAGTACCCCTGCAGGGTAGTCTATCGGATATGGAAGTCAAGCAGTTTATCGTTGCCCAGGTAGCCCTCCAAATGTTGCCCTATGCTCACGGGGCCCACTCCTACGGGCGTGCCAGTATAGAGCAGGTCGCCAATCTTCAAAGTCATAAAACGACTGACGTAAGCAATAATGTCGTCCACACAGAACAACATATCGGCAGTACATCCTTGTTGCACTGTTTTTCCATCTATATCGAGATGAAAGTTCAACCGTTGCACATCGCCTCCAACCTCAGCCAACGGTACAAAATTACCAATAGCAGCCGAACCATCGAACCCCTTGCAAAGTTCCCATGGATTACCCACCTCGCGGAAACGGCGCTGCATGTCGCGAGCTGTAAAATCGATACCCACCGTCACAGCATCATAATAACGATGAGCGAAACGCGGCGCGATACACTTGCCCAAGCGACAGATGCGAACTACCACTTCGGTTTCATAATGCACTTCGTTCGAAAAATCAGGAAGGAAAAAAGGTTTGCCATCCTTCAGGATAGCCGAGTCGGGCTTCAGAAAAATTACAGGCTCCTTGTTTTCCTGCTCATGCCCCAGCTCACGGTTGTGCAGGGCATAGTTCATTCCTACAGCTATAATCTTCATTACTTGATTTCGTTAAAGTTAAGGCGGTTAAACATTACCGCCAAATGAGCATAAAGCGAAGTATTCTGCACGACAATAGACTCTGGCACACGGATACGGAAAGGCGTAAAGTTCCACACGGCCTTAATGCCGCCCTCCACCATGTAGTCCGTTATTTGCTGAGCAATCTCAATGGGCACAGTCAGTACCCCAATATTCACATCGTACTCCTGCATTTTCTGACGGAAATCGTCGGTATGGAAAATGGGAATGCCATTCAGTTTCGTACCCACCAGCGAAGGATTAATATCGAAGGCCGCCACAATCTCCAGCCCAAAGTGACGCAGACCTGAATCATGAAGCAAAGCACCACCCAGACTTCCCACGCCAAAGAGAAAAGCCTTATGCAAATTAGTGAAGCCCAGAAAATCTTCCAGTACGGCAATCAACGTATCTACCTCATAACCCACCCGCGTACGTCCCGAAATATTGACATACGAAAGATCTTTAGCTATCTGCGAAGCGTCGATATTGATTTCTTTAGATATTTGAGTTGAGGAGACAAAGCGTTCTCCCTTCTGTTTCAGCAACTTGACATTAGAAAGATACCACGGAAGGCGTCGCAACGTCGGCTCCGGCACCCGCAAGGACTCTCTATTCTGCAACAAACTGCTCATCGTTTTCTATAAATTTATCAGATTGTAATGGACAAAAGTACTGTTTTTTTTCCAATGTCCGAGAAAATGCGCAGAAAAGCTTAACATAAATTCTACGTCGGATTGGAAGTTTCATCTCAAAAGCGTACTTTTGATGCAAAATTTATAATCAACTCTCATAATGGCAAAAGACACCAAAAATAATGATTGGAAGGACCGTTTGAATGTGGTCTACTCTACTAATCCAAACTTCCAATACGAAACAGAAAATACAGAAGAGGCTGAAACCCTATCTCCCAATCAACAAAAATTGCGAGTGCAACTAGATCGTAAGAACCGTGGGGGCAAAGTAGTGACCCTCGTTACCGGCTTTGTGGGCACCGACGATGATCTAAAAGAACTAGGACGAATGCTAAAGAGCAAATGTGGTGTAGGTGGTAGTGCCAAAGACGGTGAAATCATTGTACAAGGCGACTTCAAACAAAAGGTTATCGAATTACTGAAAAAAGAAGGGTACACACAAACAAAACCCGTGGGATAAACGGACTAACACTATAGGATAGCCATAATGGCACATTCCATCACCTATGTTTTTCCCGTTCCGTATATTATTTGTATATTTGCAACGTATTTTCAGGAAATTCCCTAAAGCAATAATGAATATATTATGATATACCGTTTGCTTCATTTTTTTCTAAAGCTACTGTCATACATTCCTTTCTGTATGCTTTACATCTTGTCAGACGGTTTGTTCTATCCGTTATACTACATTGTTCGCTACCGTCGTAAGGTTGTACGAAAAAACCTAACGGAATCTTTTCCTGAAAGAAGTTTGTCTGAAATCAAGCAGATAGAAAAAAAATTCTATCACTTTTTTATTGACATGACCCTAGAGAGCTGCAAGTTAGCTTCCATATCCCCCAAAAAGATAAAACAAAGAATGCAGTTCACAAATACAGAAGCTGTAAATTCAATGCTGAGACAAGGTAAATCCGTTTCCATCTATATTGGCCACTATGGAAATTGGGAATGGGTATCCTCCATGCCCTTGTGGTTGGAGAAGAGCGCAACAGGTATCCAAATCTACCATAAGTTACGCAACAAAAGTATGGAACAACTGATGATGCACATTCGAGAACGTATGGGGGGAACTTGTGTAGAGATGCACAAAACAGCCCGTTGCATCACAGAATTGGCCAATCGCCACGAAGTCTGCATTATTGGATTTATAGCCGATCAATCACCTAGAAAACAAGAATCACGTTTCTTCTTGCCTTTCCTGCATCACAGTACTCCCGTGTTGACAGGAACAGAAAAAATTACAAAGCATTACGGATTTGAGGCCTTCTACCTTGACGTAAAAAGGAAGGAAAGAGGTTATTACGAAGCCGAATTCACTCAGCTTCACGAAAATCTCCAATCACTGCCAGACTTTGAACTGACAACACTCTATTTTCAGCGACTAGAACAAACCATTCTGCGTCAACCGGAGTTATACTTGTGGACCCACAATCGCTTCAAGCACGCAGAAAAGCTGGAGACGAACAATTAATTAGAGCCTCAAGACCAAAAAGTTTTCACAGAAAGTTCTCATAATTATGGATATAGATTTTATCATCACATGGGTTGACATGAATGATCCAAAATGGCAAGCGGATTTTATGAAATACTCCGGTAATAAGGACAATACCAAGAACGGAGTCTCTGAAGCCCGTTTTCGCGATTACGGTTTTCTGAAGTATTGGTTCCGTGGAGTGGAGAAGTTCGCCCCCTGGGTGCGCAAGATACATTTTGTGACTAGTGGACAGAAACCAGAATGGCTGGATGAGAACAACCCCAAAATTCATTTGGTGAACCATAAGGATTATATTCCGGAGGAGTTCCTGCCCACTTACAATTCTGTGGTGATCGAACGGTATCTGCACAAAATACCCGACTTGGCAGAACACTTTGTCTATTTCAACGATGACTTTTACATTACGAATACCATTGGAACGGAACGTTTCTTCAAAAATGGGTTGCCCTGCGACATTGCTACTTTCCTATACAACCCTTCATGGTCTCAATGGTATAAAAGGATTAAGAATAATCTGAAAATCATCAACCGCCATTTTAACAAGAAAGAGGTGATGACCCGCTTCCACGATAAATGGTTCCACAAAAGCTATGGTTCAAGAGCCCGCTGGAACTATATTCTGAAACCCTATGGCAAATTTATCACCCTCCGTACGCCACACAATGCACAACCCTATCTGAAAACCACTTTTGAAGAAGTATGGGCTGTCGCCGGCAAAGAACTGACCGAGACATCAGCCAACCGATTCCGTGCACTGACTGACTATACACCAGAACTCTTCCGTACCTGGCAAATCTGTCGGGGAAATTTTGAACCGTACAATACCTACAGAGACACCAAAATGTTCCCCCTCATGATACGGCCCAAACAGGCTGTAAAAGCTATTTATGAACAATCATACTCATTAGTCTGTCTAAACGATAATGTACATATCCGTAACTATGCACAAGTCATGGAGAATATCCGAAACGCCTTTGAGCACATTTTACCGGAAAAGTCAAGCTTTGAACATTAATATGACCTAATCCTTTATAAATTAGCCATGAATAAAGTTCTTGCAGAAATTATAGCGGGGGTCATTCCCCACAAAATGACCAGAAACAGATGGCGCGGTCTTTTGCGCTATGGACTTTTCAATGCAATCAGACTGAAATATCGGATGAAGCATGACCACACTGTTCCACAATATTATCTGACGGTTTGTGCTATAGCCAAAAACGAAGGGCCTTATTTCAAGGAATGGATAGAATGGCACCACAAACAAGGTGTTGAAAAGTTTTATATCTACGATAACGAAAGTACAGATTGTACCAAAGAAGTACTTGAACCTTATATTAAGTCCGGACTAGTGGAATACTGTTATTGGCCCGGTAGAAAACAACAACTAGCTGCCTACGACGACTGCTTTGAAAGACATCGGACGGAAGCACGCTGGATTGCAGTCATCGACCTTGACGAATATATCGTACCGATAAAGGATCGAACAATTCCAGAATTCCTGCATCGCATGGAGGAATTCGCAGTCGTAGAAATCAATTGGTTAGTCTATGGCAGTGGAGGTGCAAAGACCCGTGAACCTGGAGGCATCATGGAACGTTTTCGCAAGCATTCTCTCCCCGAACATCGACTAAATACCCACGTCAAAAGTATTGCTGACCCACGCCGTGTCTGTACCATGATAGGATGTCATGAAGCAGCACGTATTTCGGGACGTCCAGCAGATTCCCATGGTGTCCCCATCAAAAAACACTTTGGTGACCGTAAACCGCAACAGGATGTCATACGCATCAATCATTATGCAGTAAAGTCATACGAAGAATTCCTTGCCAAACGGGCACGCGGACGGGCACGGATCAACACACTACGAGACTTCAGTTATTTCGAGCAATATGACTTGAACGACATCGAGGAATAGGCTTTCTTCTCACACACATATATTACATTCCCCCCAAACAGCATTCAAAATGGCTACATATTACGGAAGAAAATACAGATTATTAGAACTAAAGCACTTGTTCAAAGAAATCGTACTTACCTACAAAATAGCATTAAAATCAAAAACGGTTTGTAAATTGACGACGAAAAATCCCGCCTACATTGCTATGGTAGACGGAACAGCCATACATGGAGGGATGTGCGACCGTTTCAAAGGCATCATCACCCTGTACGCATACTGCAAATATCGCGGATTACCGTTCAGAATAAAATACACGCATCCTTTTCGGCTAGAAGACTATCTGTCTCCGGCTGCTTACGACTGGACACTCAAAAAAAATGAATACACAGACAATCCTCGATATTGCAGGATCCTATACATGAGGAAAGAATATCTTGCCAAAAGGCTTCTGAATTTGAAAACAAAAAAACAAGTTCACTATTATGGCAATAGAGATAGCCTGGCATACATCAATGAAGCATATGCAACAAACCCAGCCAATCATTATAACTGGGGGGAATTATTTTGCGAATTGTTCAAACCTGGCCCTGTTTTAGAAGAGCGAATTCGAACCATTAAAAAAGATTTGGGTAATAATTATTATGCAGCCGTATTCCGTTTCCAGAACTTACTCGGAGACTTCAAGGAATACAACTATCAACCCATAAAGGAACAAGACAAAGCAGAAGATCTTATTGAAAAATGCCTCAACGCTATTAAAGAACTACAAACCTCATATGCAAACCAACCATTATTGGTCACCTCGGACAGCGTGAAATTCCTGCAAAGGGCTTCACAGATGAAAGGTGTGTACATCATACCGGGAACATTAATCCACATGGATGGTCAAAAGAAGTACATCTCGGATAACACGAATGAAGCTTATTTGAAATCTTTTCTGGACTTTTATTTATTGAGCGAAGCGCAAAAGATTTATCGAATAGGAACTTCGTATATGTATCCAAGTGAATTTCCTGTATATGCAGCTAAAATACACGAAATTCCATTTGCTAGCATTACCATTTGAAAATGGGAATATCTTAATCAATACCTCATCAAAAAAATTACCACAGAGCGTGTATGTATAGAAATTATAAGATTATTGTCAATACGGCAGCAGGCCGTCGAAGATATATGCAGTATCTTGTACCATTTGTGTTAGCATCAGACATTGTTGACAGATATGATATATGGATCAACACCCATAACGGAGCGGATATCGAATTTTTCAAGATACTTGCAAAGAAGTATTCCAAGATTAATCTCTGTTGGCAACCCGACGGAATAGTAGATGGAAACAAATCCATTAATGCTTTTTATCGGGATTGTACCCAAGAGAATGCTATTTATTTCAAACTGGACGATGACATTGTATGGATGGAACCTAATGCCATCCAGAAAATGGTTGACTTCCGTATAGATAATCCACAGTACTTTCTAGTAACTCCTTTGGTCATCAACAACTCTTTATCAACCTACCTGCTGCAAATCAGAGATAAAATAACATTGAAAAAGTATTGCAAATCTTCCCCCACCCATTCTCTTTTATGGAAAAGCGGACAATTTGCAACAGCATTACACGAATGGTTCATTGAGAAATATTTATCAACAGATAAATATCCGTCTCTTTATGTAGGCAAGCAAGAAATGGGTATGACCCGTTTCTCCATTAATGCCATACTATGGTTTGGAGCAGAAATGAAAAAAATACAAGGAGTTGTACCTGGAGATGATGAAGAATTCCTATCGTGTATGTATCCAACCTCTCATGGCATGTGTAATTGTTGGAATGGTGATGTCATCATGGCCCACTTTGCTTTCTTCACCCAACGAGATTTTCTCGACAAAGCAGGAATTCTAGAACGATATGGTGCCTTCATCGCTTCCAGAAAGAAAGAACTATTCTATCCATATTATATGGAAATACAAAATATTCTGTCTGACATAGCCACAGATGAAAAACATTTGATGTCGCAACCGTCTCCATATCGTAAACCAATTGCCCTCAAGTCATCTCGTACGATAAAGGATTCTATAACAAAATGCATAAAGAAAAGCATGCAACCGTTAGTAAAAACAGTACATGATCAAATTCACAAAACCGAAACATTTATTATAAAATAATAAAGAAAGATGGATAAGAAGTATGACTATTTGATTGTCGGTTCCGGCTTGTATGGAGCAACTTTTGCCAATCTTGCTGCCAAGCGAGGTAAACATTGCCTAGTGATAGACAAGCGTCCCCATTTGGGCGGCAATCTGTACTGCGAGAACATAGAAGGAATAAATGTACATAAATATGGTGCACACATCTTCCACACCAGCAATAAGCAGGTATGGGATTTTGTCAACTCCATTGTAGAGTTCAACCGATATACCAATTCTCCTATAGCCAATTATAAAGGCAAACTATACAACCTGCCCTTCAATATGAATACCTTTTATCAGATGTGTGGAGTTACAACCCCTGCTGAAGCAATGGCAAAAATTGAAGAGCAAAAGGCTGAAGTAACAGCCAGAATGAAAAATGATGGGGTGACGATTCCACGTAATTTGGAAGAGCAGGCACAGATGTTAATAGGGAAAGATATCTATGAACGGCTGATAAAAGGTT
Source organism: uncultured Bacteroides sp. (assembly GCA_964419245.1). GTDB lineage: Bacteria > Bacteroidota > Bacteroidia > Bacteroidales > Bacteroidaceae > Bacteroides. The sequence goes on from CAYQOV010000001.1 coordinate 116,389, forward strand.
ATACAGAGAAACAATGGGGACGCAAATGTACAGAACTTCCAGCCTTCATTATCAAACGTCTGCCTGTCAGACTCGTTTTCGACAATAATTATTTTAATGACAAATACCAAGGTATTCCTATAGGCGGATACAACAAGCTGATCGAAGGTTTACTGAACGGCATCGAAACAAAGACTGAAGCTGATTTTTTTGCAAACCGATCTTATTGGGAAGGATTGGCTGATAAAATTGTCTTCACCGGGAAAATTGATGAATATTACGATTATCGTTTCGGCAAGCTGGAATATCGTACCGTACGGTTTGAGGAAGAAATACAAGATATGCCTAACTATCAAGGGAATGCAGTCGTCAACTATACGGACAGGGAAATCCCCTACACGCGCATCATCGAACACAAACATTTTGAGATGTTCGGCCAAGACGTATATAGCTGCCCTAAAACTGTCATTTCCAAGGAATATTCCACAGAATGGAAAGATGGAATGGAACCTTACTATCCAGTAAATGATGAACGGAACAACAGTCTATACCAACAATACAAGGAGCTGGCAGGCAAAGAAGAAAAGGTTATTTTCGGTGGAAGACTAGCTGAATATAAATACTATGACATGCACCAGATCGTGGAAAATTTGCTAACACGTTCCAACTTAGGATAAAATTACCTCTTTAAAACTCTTAGGCACGAATAACGTAGAATAACATAAATGGCATTTATCCGTAGAATTCCTACTCCATTCGTGCCTAAGAATATTAATAAATCATTTCTATTTTAAATCAGTAACACGAGAAACGACTTCAGAGATAGCTCTGCTAAAATATCCTCCCTCGGACATCAAATCACTTACACGGCGTACATTATCACACATTTGCTCATATTCATCCTGTGTCATGCGTTCATAGACCCCCTCTATATCACGCAAGGAATCAATACTGATACCAATACCGTTTTCCTCTATAAATCCGGCCATCGCAGCCTCACGCCATACAATAACAGGCAAACCGCAACGAATATACAGAGAAATCTTATGAGGTGTATTGACCTTCAGATATTCTCCCCAATCCCCACTGCAGCTGTCAACCGAGTCTCCATCCCACACAAGTCCAAAATCCCCTTCAGCCTCGCCGATCAGTTTGTTGGGAAGCATAAATCCTTTTATATTAAATTTTTCCGGGCATTCTGCACTTGACTTGTCAAATCCTCTACCATATACATTCATGGTATACCTCTCAACATAACGACCCAATTCATATAGGAAATTGTTCTTTCGACGAGCCAATTGTCCGGCATACACGACTTTATGCAAAGGCCAAGTTTTCTTCCGGTCTGGAGATTGGGAATCAGATAAAAAATCAAATATACGGAGAGGTTCTATAATCTTTTTTCCGTTATATTCAACAAATCCGTTATCACATAACCATTTGCAAAAGACTGGATTGTGACCGATAATCGCATCCGACTTATTCAACTGACATATTTCCTCTTGGACAGAACAGTGTTTGTTACGAAAACAGATCAAATCGTGTAACAATGTTATCACATTTGCTCCACGCTTATGAGCCAGGCAGCAAACAATAGAATAATATTTTGTCGGGTATTGCAAAATAAGCACATCTCCCTTATCTATACGTACCAGCATACGGACAACAATCACAATCGTACGTATAAAATGATACAATCGATTTTTGCTGATACTATGGCGCTTCCCTGCTGGAGAAAAGCCCAATTTGTCCATCACTTGCTCAATATCTAAACGAGCCTTGCTACCCGCATCATTGATGTGCTTGGACTTATAGTCCCTGGATAAATAATAAACCATTTAAAAAAAGGATCAAAATGACAATTATTCTATTAGTTTTCGTTTAATCTCTGGATAACGTTCAAGAATTTTTTCAAGAGCCTTACGATTACGGTCATCAACAGATTGCGTATTCACTGTTTTCAAAGATATCTCCCCCGGCTTCCCAATCTCCAAAGGCTTCCGTTTTACATTAGGCAAAGGAACCACGTAAGTACCACGCGACACAGCTGCCAGCCAAAACCACACATCATCAACAGTAGGGGCTAATTCCATAAAAAGAGAGGGATCAAGCATTTTTTCGTCCAATGAATGAGGTGGATATAACACCCCACCCACACCCGTCTGCATTGCTAAGTGAGTACGATGGATTTTCCTGAAAACAAAGTCATACCAATGGATTTTCTCCATTTGCGATAAGGAGTATTCAACCGTGCCCTTCTCACACGATGCGCAATAATGGCATCGGGAACCCGCTTATACATAACTACCAAATCACGCAACCAATCCGGATGATATTGAACATCATCGTCCATAGTCACAATAATATCATCAGGAAAGTCTTTTAATGCAGGGATCAGCTTCCGATACGAACGAATATCCCAGTCGTAGTTCCGAATTTCAAAAATAGAGCTACTGTCAGCAAGTTCAAGCAGACTTTGCGGAATTCCGCTTTCACCGAATTGCGAAACAGTAAGATAAAGCACAAGCTTATCGGGCAATAACGTACCTTCGAGAACGGAATGTATCGCCTGCACAGCATAAGGGATTGCTGCAGGAAACGAGGTCAGTGAAACAATTATCTTCGGTCTATCATTCATTTTTTGACTGATTAGTTCGTTTTCACATCATATCCTATTCTTCTACCGACTTCAGGATATTTCTCCACAATCGCTTTCAACGCAGCGGCATTCCGGTCCATTCCCAACTTGAAATTAGTGGTTTTCAACGACAATTCACGTGGTTTCTCCAGCCCTTTGGGTTTGTTGTAACCAAAGGGAACAGGAACGACCGGAGTTCCATTAGCCACAGCTGCCGCCCAAAACCAGATATCGTCTGTTGTTGGAGCAATTTGGGTGAACAGATCCACATCCAGCATCTCCGGTTTCAGAGAATGAGGTGGATACAACACTCCTCCTACTCCGGTCTGTATATTCTTAAAGCCGACATGTATCTTCTTCAGTACGAAACTATACCATCTGTATTTCGTCCACTTACGATAAGGCAATCCCGGCTTCATACGCTTGGCCCGATGTGCTAATACCGCCTTGGGCAACTGTTCATGTAAGCACAACAAATCACGCAGCATGTGTTTATGATACGCTACATCATCGTCCACCGTAACAATTATTGCATCTGGAAAATCGTGCAAAGCCGGAATTAATTTCCGATATGAACGGATATCCCGATCATAGTTCCGTACTTCAAATATTGGATTTCTATCTGCCAGTTCAAGTAAGCTTTGTGGAACTCCATTTTCACCGAATTGTGAAACAGTAAGATAAAGCACCACCTTATCAGGAAGGACAGAACCTTCCAAAAGAGACAGAATAGCCCGTTCCGCATATGATATCGCAGCAGGAAAGGAAGTCATGGACACGATGACTTGAGGTTTGGACATATTCGTATTCATATTCTTCTTACCAAGTTAAATCTTTGGGAGAATGCAACAAAGATAATATAAAAAAGCGAGAAACTGAGCCAATTACAGGAAATTCTCATCAGTCCCCCAGTTGTAAGAAAACAAAAAAGAGGATGTACCACATTAGCACATCCTCAGTTTATATCAAAATCCCAATATAGATTTACTCAGCACGCAAAGTGAAACGCTTGAAATCTGTGACCTTCAGTTCGGGATCTGCTTCTTTCAACACTTCTCTTACAGTTTTCTTTGCATCCATTACATCCTCCTGGTTCAACAGGCAGACTTCTTTCAGGAACTTACCCAGACGCCCCTTAGCAATGTTCTGGATCATCTGCTCAGGCAAGTTAGCAGCTTTCTCTGCAGAAACAGTAGCGATGATTTCCTTTGCTTTGGCAACATCTTCGGCAGTAATCCAGCCTTTGGCCATGTTGCTTTCCATGTGATCTTCGCTATCTACGTGAGCAGGGTTAATGCCTGCTTTCTTCAGAGCAGCCTCAACAGCCTTCTGTACCTGTTCAGCCTTTGTTTTCTCAACAGCAACTTCGATTTCCTTCTGTTTGATTTCTTCTGACACACCGTCCTCATCGATAGCAATAGGATTCATTGCTGCAATTTGCATAGCGATCTGCTTACCCAATTGCTCATCAACTTTCTTATTGAAAGCAACGATAGTACACAAGCCGTTTCTGTTCATGTGGTTATAGACCACAGTGTCTGCACCTTCAACAGTCATGTAGCCATCCAGCTCCATCTTTTCACCAGTGATACCGCTACGGTCTGTTACCGCCTGAGCAACCGTTGCATCACCCATCGGCAAAGCTTTCACTTCATCCAATGTCTTGCATTTGTTAGCAACAGCCAGATCCAGAATATCCTGAGTCAGTTTCACGAAGTCAGCATTCTGAGCAACAAAGTCTGTTTCACATTTCAATGCGATAATAACAGCAAAATCACCCGTTGTCTTCGCCAACACGCAACCCTCGGAAGCCTCGCGGTCAGAACGCTTGGCAGCCACTGCCTGTCCTTTCTCACGGATAATTTTCATAGCCTTATCAAAATCGCCCTCAGCGTCATTCAAGGCATTCTTGCAGTCCATCATACCAGCACCGGTCATTTTGCGGAGCTTGGTTATATCAGCCATTGTTACAGCCATAATCTCTTTATCTTTTAATAAGTTAATAATACTACTCTTCTATATAAAGCAATTGAGAGCTGAGAACAGAGAATTGAGAATTGCCGTTTAAAGTAACTCTCAACTTTCAATTCTCAACTCTCAAGAATATTTTTAAGCTTCTTCGTCTTCTTTCATGAAGGCGGCAGCCTTAGAAGCATTGATAGCTTCTTCGTCCGACTTGTCCAGACGAGCCTTGGTAGCTTTCTTCTTACCCTTATTGGCAGGAGCTTCACCGGCAGCCTCCATGTCGATCTTTTCAGCCTTACGTTCTTCCAGACCTTCCTGCATAGCAGCACAGCAAGCATCCAAAATAACTTCTACAGACTTGGTAGCGTCATCATTAGCCGGGATTACGAAATCTACATTAGTAGGATCGGAGTTCGTATCAACAATACCGAATACAGGAATACCCAAACGGTTAGCCTCGCGAACTGCAATATTTTCCTTCATAACGTCTACAACAAACAATGCAGACGGCAGACGGGTCAGGTCAGCGATAGAGCCCAAAGTCTTGTCCAACTTGGCACGCTGACGAGAAATCTGAAGGATTTCTCTCTTAGAGAGATTTGCATAAGTACCGTCGTTAGTCAGCTTGTCAATAGTAGCCATCTTCTTAACGGCCTTACGAATAGTCGGGAAGTTGGTCAACATACCACCCGGCCAGCGCTCGATTACATAAGGCATGTTTACAGAGGCTGCCTTGTCAGCAACCACCTGCTTAGCTTGTTTCTTAGTAGCAACAAACAGGACTTTCTTTCCTGATTTAGCGATTTGCTTCAAAGCTTCAGCAGCTTCGTCAATTTTAGCAACCGTCTTGTTGAGGTCAATGATATGAATACCATTGCGCTCCATGAAGATATAGGGAGCCATTGCAGGGTTCCACTTTCTTTTCAGGTGACCGAAGTGGCAACCGGCCTCCAATAATGTATCAAAATTTGTTCTTGACATTGTCTTTTTAATCTTAAATCGTTTACTTTCTTTTTTGTTTTTCTAAACCAACCGCCGGGTAGCCTTGCCCACAAAGACGAGAGTCCCGGTAGTTTAGATGCTAAACGTATCCAGTTGACGAGGTTATCAGTTGACAGTTTACAAGACAATAGGCTTATAGGCTCGTTAACTTGTCCACTTGTTAACTTATGTAACTGATTAACGTTTGCTGAACTGGAATCTGCGACGTGCTTTGGGACGACCCGGTTTCTTACGTTCAACAGCACGCGGGTCACGAGTCATAAAGCCTTCTGCACGCAAAGCAGCCTTGTCTTCAGGATTGATCTTCACCAGTGCACGGGCAATAGCCAAGCGCAAAGCCTGAGACTGTCCGGTGAAACCACCACCGCAAAGGTTTACTTTAATGTCATACTTTTCAGCTACGCCAAGCTTGTTCAGCGGCTGTTTAACCACGTACTGGAGAATGCTTGAAGGAAAATACACAGCAAGATCTCTCTTGTTTATGGTAATCTTTCCAGTACCTTCGCTTACGAAAATACGTGCAATTGCACTTTTACGTCTGCCTAATGCATTTACTACTTCCATCATCTCTTATTTAAGTGCGTTAATATCAATCATTTTGGGGTTCTGAGCTGCATGTTTGTGTTCACTGCCGGCGTATACATACATATTACCCAGCAATTTAGCGCCCAGTTTATTCTTGGGGAGCATGCCCTTCACTACTTTTCTCAGCAGTTTGTCCTCGCCATTGGGTTTAGCCTGCAGACGGGCAGGAGTCATCTCTCTCTGGCCGCCGGGATAACCGGTATAGGACAGATAAATTTTCTCAGTCCACTTATTGCCAGTCATTTTCACTTTGTCGGCATTGATAATGATTACATTATCGCCACAATCTACATGAGGGGTAAAGTTGGGTTTATACTTTCCTCTCAACAGTTTCGCAACTTTAGCGCCCAGACGACCCAATACCTGGTCTGTAGCGTCAACGATGACCCATTCTTTCGTCACCGTAGCCTTGTTTGCAGAAATGGTCTTGTAACTTAAAGTATCCACTCTTAAATGTTTTTTTAAATGTTACTACTAATTGTTTTTTCTTCACCACCAGCCAACCGCCCGGACAAAGGTCGATTAACTCGCTATGAATTAATTGTTTATCCTTATTAGATAATAATCGGCTTGCAAAGGTACGGTTTTTCTGCTAACTGACAAACGATTTAGTCTTTTTTTTGTCTGAAAGTCAGATTGGAAAAACGACGCACTTACCAAAATATTTTTCCCCGACTGAAGAAAAATATTTCTCCAATCGGGGAAAAAACGATATTGAATTGAGCTTTCCTCAGATGCCCTTATCCACATCAGAATTCAGCATTACGCGGCGTACGTGGGAAGGGGATAACATCGCGAATATTTGCCATACCCGTCACGAACAATAACAAGCGTTCGAAGCCAAGACCGAAACCGGCGTGGGGGCACGTACCATACTTGCGTGTATCCAGGTACCACCACATGTCCTTCATCGGGATATTCAATTCGGTGATGCGGGCCATCAGCTTGTCGTAGCTTTCCTCACGCACACTTCCGCCGATAATCTCGCCAATCTGCGGGAACAACACATCCGTGCCTTGCACTGTTTTTCCATCCTCATTCTGCTTCATATAGAAAGCCTTGATTTCCTTCGGATAGTCTATCATGATGACCGGCTTCTGGAAATGTTCTTCCACCAAGTAACGTTCATGCTCGCTGGCCAAGTCGCAACCCCAGTAAACAGGGAATTCAAACTTGTGTCCTTTAGCTACAGCTTCTTCCAAGATTTTAACGCCTTCCGTATAGGGCAAACGAACAAACTCTGTATCAACGACTTTCTGCAGGCGCTCTATCAGTCCCTTATCCACCATTTTGTTCAGAAACTCCAGGTCGTCAGCACAATTGTCAAGAGCCCATTTCACACAGAACTTGATGAATTCTTCTTCCAGATCCATCAGCTCGGACAAGTCGGCAAAGGCAACTTCCGGCTCTATCATCCAGAACTCAGCCAAATGGCGCGGAGTATTAGAGTTTTCTGCACGGAAGGTAGGACCGAATGTATAAATCGCTCCCAATGCCGTTGCAGCAAGTTCACCCTCCAGCTGACCAGAAACAGTCAGACTGGCCTGCTTGCCGAAGAAGTCATCGTCGTAAATAATGGAACCATTCTCATCTTTCTTCAGGTCATAAAGGTTCTTGGTTGTCACCTGGAACATCTGACCGGCACCCTCGCAATCCGACGCCGTAATAATAGGCGTGTGGAAGTAGAAGAAGCCTTTCTGATGGAAAAAAGTATGAATAGCGATAGCCATATTGTGGCGAATACGAAATACGGCACCGAAGGTATTGGTACGAGGACGCAAGTGAGCAATCTCACGCAAGAACTCCATAGAGTGTCCTTTCTTCTGTAACGGATAAGTATTGTCACATGTACCCAGCACTTCTATTTCACGAGCTTGAATTTCAGCCTTCTGCCCAGCACCGACAGATTCTGTCAACACGCCGTTCACACTCAAACAAGCTCCTGTCGTGATATCCTTCAATAAGGCCTCGTCAAAGTTTTCCAGATCGACAACAATCTGTACATTATTTATTGTAGAACCGTCGTTCAGCGCGATGAAGTTTACCTGTTTGCTACCTCTGCGGGTACGAACCCAGCCTTTCACGTTGACCATAGCGCCGAAATCTTCACGCTTCAGCAGGTCCACAATCTTTGTTCTACTAATTTTTTCCATAATTACTATCTATATCTATAATTTATTCAAACGAGCCCATCCGCAGGAAGTTCACTTCCTGTTCTGTCAGATAACGCCAGTCACCACGGCGCAATCCTTTCTTGGTCAGACCCGCGAAATACACACGATCCAATTTTACGACCTTATATCCCAAGGATTCGAAAATACGACGCACGATACGGTTCTTACCCGAGTGGATCTCAATGCCCACATCGTTCTTCTTGTTTTCATCCGTATAGCTGATAGCGTCTGCATGGATTTCACCATCATCCAGCTGGATACCTGCAGCAATCTGCTCCATATCCGCCTTGGTCAGGTTCTTGTCCAAGTGTACATGATAAATTTTCTTCTTCAGATACTTCGGATGAGTCAACTTCGAAGCCAAATCACCGTCATTCGTCAGCAACAGAACCCCTGTCGTATTGCGGTCCAGCCGGCCCACAGGATAGATACGCTCTTCACAAGCGCCCTTCACCAAATCCATTACGGTACGACGAGCCTGCGGATCATCCGACGTTGTCACTGTATCTTTCGGTTTATTCAGCAGCACATAAATCTTACGTTCGATGTTCACCACCTGATCATGGAATTTCACTTCATCGCCACGTTTGATTTTTGTACCCAGCTCTGTCACAACCTGTCCGTTCACAGAAACCACGCCAGCCGTAATAAACTCATCCGCCTCACGACGCGAGCAAACACCCGCATTGGCCAAGAACTTGTTCAGACGAATAGGCTCATTGGGATCGACAAACTGCTCCTTGTATTCAATCTGTTTCTTCTTGCTATACTTGGCATTCGGATTGTAGTCAGCCGTGCGCGGACGTTGCGGACGACCGTATGCATTGTTTCCTCCACGGTTGTTGCCACGGCCGGCATTCGCAGTGAAGCGAGGACGCTGCGGACGTTCACTGTCATTGCCATAAGGGCGTTGCACAAAATTACCCTGCTCGCCAGACGCATTCGGATTGAAACGCGGACGTTGGGGACGTTCGCTATAAGCCCGCTGAACACGTTCTGCATTCGGATTGAAGCGAGGACGCTGCGGACGCTCGCCACCTTCAGCATTGAAACGGGGACGATAAGAACGCTCACTACCGTACGTACGCTGCGGACGCTCACCACCTTCAACGTTGTCATTAAAACGCGGGCGATAGGCATTGCCATAAGGACGTTGCGGACGATAGGAACGGTCGCTGCTGTAAGCCTTCTGCGAACGCCCTCCATTCTCTGTATTAACACGCGGACGATAAGGCCGCTCTCTGTTTTCACGGTTGTAAGAAGAATGGCCGAAGCCAGCACCCCTGTACTGATTACCATCACGGTCAGCACCTTCATTTCTTTCTACATCTGACGCATCACGCCAGTTTTCATTTTCTGTACTCATTGTTCTTTTTATTCGAATAAAATTAAACTTATCGGCCTCACGGCCTTATTTAATTGAAAATGGAAATTTGAGAATTGAAAATTTCAGTAATGGTTCATTTTCAATTTTCCATTATCAATTTTCCATTATTTACATTCCCGTATAATTGTGCGGAGTAATGGCGCGAAGTTCCTTCTTGATATCTTCACTGACATTCAACTCCTCGATAAAATTCCTGATAGATGCTTCCGTAATGGCCTGATTGGTACGGGTCAGCGCTTTCAGTGCCTCATACGGATGCGGATATGCCTCACGGCGCAGGATTGTCTGGATAGCCTCGGCTACTACGCTCCAGCAGTTGTCCAAGTCGCGATAAATAGCCGTCTCGTTCAGCAGCAGCTTGCGCAATCCCTTCAAAGAGCTCTGGATGGCAATAACAATGTGGCCAAAAGGCACACCAATGTTGCGCAACACGGTCGAATCGGTCAAGTCACGCTGCAGGCGCGATACCGGCAACTTCACGGCCAGATGCTCCAGAATGGCATTCGCCACTCCCAGATTACCCTCCGCGTTTTCGAAATCGATAGGGTTCACCTTGTGGGGCATTGCACTAGAGCCAACTTCGCCAGCCTTGATTTTCTGTTTGAAATACTCCATCGAAATGTATTGCCAGAAATCGCGGTTCATGTCTATCATAATCGTATTGACACGCTTCATGGCATCGAATACGGCCGACAGATTATCATAGTTGGAAATCTGAGTGGTATATTCCTCACGCTCCAATCCCAGCTTGTCAGCGACAAATCTGTTACCGAAAGCCTTCCAGTCATACGCAGGATAAGCCACGTGATGGGCATTGTAATTGCCCGTAGCGCCACCAAACTTGGCAGTCAACGGACAAGCCTTCAGTGTAGCCAGCTGACGCTCCAGACGATAAACAAACACACGAATCTCCTTACCCAGGCGTGTCGGCGAAGCAGGCTGTCCATGCGTTTTGGCCAGCATCGGAATATCGGCCCATTCTTCGGCATACGTGCGAAGCTGAGCAATCAGTTCCTCAATCTGAGGATAATATACCTGCTCCAGCGCCTCTTTTACGGAAAGGGGCACAGATGTATTGTTAATATCCTGTGAAGTCAATCCGAAGTGGATGAACTCCTTGTAATCGTCCATACCACCCAGCTTGTCAAACTGTTCTTTCAAGAAATATTCCACGGCTTTCACGTCGTGATTGGTCACGCTTTCAATTTCCTTAATGCGCTGTGCATCAGTCTCCGAAAAGTCACGATAAATATTTCTCAGCGTTTCGAACACGCCCCTGTCTACCCCAGCCAACTGAGGCAAAGGCAATTCACACAAAGCGATAAAATACTCAATCTCGACCCGCACTCTATACTTAATAAGCGCAAATTCAGAGAAATAAGCGGCCAAGGCATCCGTCTTGCCCCTATAGCGGCCGTCAATCGGAGAGATAGCGGTTAGTAAATCCAGTTCCATACGTCGTATTCAGTTGATAATTATCGGGCGACAAAATTACGTCTTTTTTCTGAGTTACAAGCCACAGAACCAGCATAAAAACTCCTTGCAACTGCAAAAATTATCAAAATCAGCAAACAAGAAGCAAAGCACCACCATTAGATATCCCCAATACCTCGCTCAACCATCCTCAAGCAGGCATACATATCCGAACCATAAAACGATGCTTTATCGAGGCTAAAACATAGCTTTGACATCAGTAAAACATAGTTTTTATTGGAGGAAACCAGTCATCACGATTCCGACGTCTGAAGAGAGGGAAAACAAAGTCCCGCATCAGCATCGTAAAGATGAACATTACGCTCCTAATGAGAGGACTTTAGCAACGCCAGGCTGCACTTGGCAAAAACGATTGGCAAAACGGGCCTTTACAAGAACGCAGAATGATGTTTGATGAGATTCATGAATTCTTCGCGAGTCTTGGCTTGATTAAAAGCACCTGTAAAATCCGAAGTCGTGGTAATGGCATTTTGTTTCTCCACGCCACGCATCTGCATACACATGTGTTTGGCTTCCACCACCACCATAACACCTAGCGGATTGAGCGTTTCCTGAATACACTCCTTTATCTGCAGTGTCATACGCTCCTGCACTTGCAGACGGTGGGAGAAAATATCGACTACGCGCGCAATCTTACTCAGACCGGTAATATAGCCATTGGGAATATAAGCCACATGGGCCTTTCCATAAAAGGGCAGCATGTGATGTTCGCACAAGGAGAAGAAATCGATGTCCTTTACAATCACCATCTGACTATATTCTTCCTTAAACTTAGCCGAACGAAGCACTTCATGAGGATCCATCGTATATCCTTTGGTCAGAGTCAGCATAGCTTTCGCCACACGCTCAGGCGTCTTGAGCAGGCCTTCGCGGCCTACATCTTCGCCCAACAGAGTCAAAATACGCGTATAATGTTCTTTCAGTTCGTCCAAGGCAGGGGAGGTGATGATTTCTTTTTCCAGCATGGTTTCTTTAATTAAATTATCAAACGGCCGTCGCCGTTCTATTATAGAGGAATATTGATTTGGTCTCTGACTATAGAAACTTCCTTAAACTGGCCTGAGCTACGCAAACGCCTCATCATGGCATCAGCTTCCTCAATGCTCCGATAGTCTCCTACTCGGCACAGCCAACGGGGAGGAGTAAAAAAAGTATAGACCAACAAATCGGGAAAGAGTTCTTTGACAGACGCCGCCACCGCATGTGCTTCGTTCTTAGCCTGACGGGTATTGCTTCCAGCATATACCTGAACACGATATCCAGCCGCCTTGAGTACCTGTTGTCCTTCAGCGGCAGAAGCCGGTCGGGCCTTACCGATCAGCGCCTCAATACGCGCATCCTGATGAACAGTAACCTTTCCTTGGCCTGGAACTTTCTGTTCCAAACTCTCTATAATATTCTCTTGTGCCGTCGCAAACAGGAAGGCAGAAAGGCATGCAAGGGTCAAAAACAAACGTTTCATGTCACTCGGTATCTGTTGTTTAGATGTAATAGAATAAAAAAAGAATGCCGCGCCTCGAGGCATGGCGCTTCCCAGCGCAGCACCTTTTTACCAATATATCTTTCGATTAGTTGAAAGCATCGATAATGCCCTTGAAGTCAGCAACCTTCAAAGCGGCACCACCAATCAGACCGCCATCTACGTCAGGATTAGCGAACAGTTCCTTGGCGTTTGAAGGCTTGCAGCTACCACCATAAAGGATAGAGCAGTTATCAGCAACTTCCTTACCATACTTTTCAGCTACCGTCTGACGGATGAACGCATGGATTTCCTGTGCCTGCTCTGGAGTAGCCGTCTTGCCTGTACCAATAGCCCAAACCGGCTCATAAGCCAGAATGATTTTAGAAAAATCTTCAGCAGACAGAGAGAATACAGAAGCCAGCTGAGCAGCGACAACTTCGTTCTGCTTGTTAGCTTCACGCTCTTCCAGCACTTCACCAATACAGAAAATCGGCGTCAGGCCATTAGCCAAAGCCAGTTTCACTTTTTCTTCCAGAATTTCTACAGTCTCATGATAGTAAGCACGACGCTCAGAGTGGCCTAAAATAACATACTTGGCACCCGTAGAAGCTACCATAGCTGCTGAAACTTCACCTGTATAAGCACCAGACTCCTTGTCTGCACAGTTTTCTGCACCTACACCGATCTTAGCGGAATCTACCAACGGAGTAACAGAAGCCAAATGAATAAACGGCGTACAAATGATTACATCACAATTAGGCTTCTCATTGGCCAATACTTCATTCAATTCTTTTGCAAGAGCAACGCCCTCCTGAAGGGTCTTGTTCATTTTCCAGTTTCCTGCAACAATGTTCTTTCTCATTTTGTCTTTATTTTTTAAAGGGTTAATATAAAAATTCTCATTTCTTTCCTTCCACAAGCCCCCCATCGGTCTTCACATGACCAATCCTTTTTTCCCGACGCTTGATGACCAATATATCTACAGCCAGCACCAGACATAAAGGAGCAATGAACCAAAGCAGCACTTTTCCCATCGTATGCCAAAGGCTGACAATCTCTTCCTGCCCCACAGGAATCTTATCCAACGAATCGTACAGCGCATACTCGTCGGGCAGATTCCCATCACTCCATTTATGAAGAATCGTACCATTCTTCAGAAGGAACATACCCGGATTAGAACGGATCATGGTCTTCAGCGCAATGTCATCAGTCTGGCAAAAAGGATATTCAGCTCCGGTCCGATCTCTCCATTGCAAGATATCTTCCTCCGTCGACGAAGTCAAGGCATAAAAGCCATAGCCATGTTCAACGCTATAATCATAAATTTCATTGATCAGGTCAATATTACTATCATCCGCCTGTTCAATCCGATGCGCAACCAACAGGAAGGTATAACCTTCGGCCGTCAGCACTTTTTCCGTAATATCTTCCCCTGTTTCCACGCTTAACATGGAGAAATCGTGTATAGGCGGCTCGTATCCCTTCTCATTCAAGACCGTACGCGCCTCTACAAAAGTCCACGTACTATCAGGATAATCATCCAAAGAAAACTCCTTTTTCACTCCATCCTTTTCAAGGATGAAACGCGTATCATAAACAGAAGGTTTAGCTCCCTCAGGTATTTCCATTGCCTGCTTGATATTAACCCCAATCTTATAGGGGCGAAAATCAATAATTGGGAGGTTATGCTGGCAATAAACAGACAAAGCGAATACAAACAGAATGGTATACATCGAAAAGACCCATTCAATCTTACGGGTAATAAAACGAATGATATCCTTCCGCCAACGAAATACAGAAAGAGAAGCTATCAACAAGACAACATTCTTTCCAAAAGTCTCCCAATTAGTTAAAATCCAAGCGTCACCAAAGCAACCGCAATCAGATACAGGATCGGCAATGGCAAGATACAACGTCAAAGGAGTCATCACCGCCATCAGAAGCAAAGCCATCCAGACACTCCATGTCTTTCGGATGCCCAAAAACAAATACACGCCCACGCAAAACTCCAATGCAGCCAGCAAAATTGCTCCCAAAAACAATAAAGAAAGAGGGAACCATCCGCCCAAGCCGAAAGCATTCAGATAGTCCTGCAACTTATAAAAAGTGCCAAACGGATCAATGGCTTTGACAAAGCCGGAAAAGACGAAAACTCCTCCCAACAAAAAGCGGCAGGCATTCACCCACACTTTTCTGATAATATGTTTCTTATCAATCTCCAAATTCAATCTTAATCAAACCGAACACTGAATAATTTATCATATCCATATAATTGGCATCCACACCTTCAGACACCAATGTCTGGCCAGCGAGGGACTCTATTTGCTTAGTACGATACAATTTCATCAATATCAAATCTGTATACGAACTAATGCGCATACCGCGCCATGCTTCATCGTAATCATGGTTTTTAGCCAACATCAGCTCCAGTGAAGCTTTAGCGTACTTGTCATAGAGTGCCAACGCCTCTTCGTTATCCAGATCCGCCGATTCAGCATAACCTTTCTCCAACTGAATAAGTCCGATGATACCATAGTTCACAATTGCAATGAACTCCGAACGAATCCCCTCGTCCACCAAAGAAACGCCTTTGATTTCGATACTACGAATGCGGTTGGCCTTAATAAAAATTTGGTCGGTCACTGAAGACGGACGCAAAATGCGCCAAGCCGGACCATAGTCATGAAGTTTCTTGGTAAACAAATCACGACAAATGGCTATAACATGCTCAAACTGTTGCTTGGTATCTTTCATTTCCATATAAATAGGCTGCAAAGTTAGGAATAATTAAGAAATAAAGAAAAGAGGGTGCTCTAAATTATATTAAAGCACCCTCCCATATCAAGATTGTTTTACGTTTATCACGAACAACGCAACACCTGACCGGGACGCAAAACCGTCTTCGGAGTAATACGATTCAACTGACAAAGCTTGCTGACCGTCGTCCCTTGGCGAGCCGCAATCTTCGACAGTGTATCTCCTTTCTTCACTTTATAGAATAAATCACTACGCGACGCCGATCCGTTTGTGTCCTTCGCCTTTTTCTCGAAAGTATAAGTATCGGCTACAATATCCTGCTTTTCAAAATCAAACATCAAAGCCGGATCTATAGCAATCCCCAAAAAACGGGTTTCAAAATGCAAATGCGAACCTGTAGACCGTCCAGTATTTCCACCCAATCCTATCGGTTCGCCAGCCTTCACCAATTGGTCTACCCCAACCAGCTGTTTCGAAAGGTGGCCATAAATGGTTTCCAAGCCATTGTCATGACGGATCACAACATATTTTCCATACCCCCGTCGACCTTGATTGGCGACAACACGTATCTTTCCATCAAAAGCAGCACGAATGGTATCACCAATGTAAACTTTAATATCCAATCCGTAATGTGCCCTACGGCGACGAGGTCTATAACCAAATACATCATTGATACGTGTATGCTCGGTCGGCATACAGAAGCCGGTCAAATCAATCGTATATTTATCAGGTATAATGGCATCACCATAAACATGAACAGAGGTCGTGTTCCACGAAGGATATATATCAAATGCAGGATACATGGACTGCTCCACACGAATTTGCTTTTGCAATACCAACGAATCCACACTCTTCAGCTTTCTATCGATAGGTGCCTGACGGGCAATGAGATCTTGTGAAAAGGAGTTCAAGCTCACCATTGCCGTAACTGCACAAAAAAACAATTTAAATCCTGTAAAATTCATTCCGCTTCGTCAATTTGTCTTTTCATATCCGCCAATAACATTAAAATTCCATGCCATTCGACACATGCGGATACCTGCTCTTTCAAAAATTGTCCCAAAGTTAGCATTAATCTTCGAAACGATGCACCCTAAATTAAGTATTTTTTCATTTCAACCCAGACATGCAGCTTCCCTTAAGCTACATAATCCACTCAAACACAAAAAGTTAAACGGTTTTATGTTTTACAACACATTCAATATCAGCAACTGAATATTTAACACCCATCAACTAATAGCTGCCCAATTAACATTATTTTTGCGCAACACTTTCAATTGTTTCCACAAGATTTCGTTTTTCGGCAATTTCCTTTCCGGATCTTCATTCACGACTTTCTGTGCCACTTCACGTACATATTGTAATAACTGGCCGTCACGAGCCAAATCTGCAATCTTCAAATCAAAAGCAACCCCACTTTGCTGCGTTCCTTCCAAATCACCAGGTCCACGCAACTTCAGGTCAGCCTCTGCAATCTCAAATCCGTCATTCGTACGTACCATAATTTCCAACCTTTTACGTGTATCATC
The DNA here is from genome assembly GCA_964419245.1 of uncultured Bacteroides sp. Classification (GTDB taxonomy): domain Bacteria; phylum Bacteroidota; class Bacteroidia; order Bacteroidales; family Bacteroidaceae; genus Bacteroides. The sequence goes on from CAYQOV010000001.1 coordinate 133,361, forward strand.
TGCCAATTTATAACCTGTCATCAAGATGCAATATGATTGATCAGCTCCACGCCCCACCCGTCCACGTAATTGATGCAACTGAGATAATCCGAAACGTTCCGCATTCTCAATAATCATGACTGAAGCATTCGGAACATTTACCCCTACTTCGATTACAGTCGTAGCTACCATGATCTGAGTCTCCCCAGAGGCAAATAATTGCATTTGTGCATCCTTCTCCGCCGGTTTCATTTTACCATGCACTTTACATATCCGGCAATCAGGGAATGCCTCACATACATGCAAATATCCTTCCTCAAGATTCTTCAGATCTATTTTTTCACTCTCTTTAATCAATGGATAAACGATGTAGACTTGTCTTCCTTCCGCAATCTGAGTTCGGACAAAACGATATAAGCTTTCACGACGATTGTCAAACTGATGAATGGTCGCAATCGGCTTGCGTCCTGGAGGCAATTCGTCTATCACAGATACATCCAAATCGCCATATAAAGTCATAGCCAACGTACGAGGGATAGGAGTCGCAGTCATCACTAACACATGGGGAGGTTGTTCATTTTTAGTCCATAAACGAGCCCGTTGGGCTACCCCGAAACGATGTTGTTCATCAATGACAACCAAGCCTAAAGAAGCAAAACCGACAGTATCCTCTATAATAGCATGGGTTCCTATCAGAATTTTCACTTCACCCGAAGACAAACCTTGCAGGATAGCTTCTCTTCGCTTTCCACGAATTGAGCCGGTCAACAATTCCACTTGCACATCCATGCCACAAAGCAATGTCCGGATTGTTTCATAATGTTGATTGGCTAAAATTTCTGTCGGCGCCATCATACACGCCTGATAGCCATTATCCAAAGCCATAAGCATGCTCATCAGGGCAACCAATGTTTTCCCACTCCCTACATCTCCCTGCAACAAACGGTTCATCTGCCGCCCGCTTCCTAAATCATGCCGTATCTCCTTTAGTACCCGCTTTTGGGCACCAGTCAATTCAAAAGGAAGATTACGGTTGTAAAAAGTATTAAAGACATCCCCTATTCGACTAAACACGTATCCTCTATACCTCTGCAGACGATCGCAGGCATAACGCAATATATTAAGTTGCACATAGAATAATTCTTCAAACTTCAGCCGATATTGAGCTTTCCGCAGTAAATCTGCATTACCTGGAAAATGAATATTCACAAGTGCTTCTGTTAAAGGCATCAGATGATGTTCTGTCAGGATCTCGGAAGAAAGAGTTTCGGGTAAAGGTTCGTGAAGTTGCTGAACAAGCGTCCCTATCAGCTTTTCAATTGCATTCGAATTCAGAAAAGACCGTTTCATTCTCTCTGTCGTATTGTAATAAGGGCGCAATCCCATTGCATCCATCCTTACCTCCGTAACCAAGTCTACATCAGGGTGCGCAATATTAATACGCCCATTAAATACGGTTGGCCGCCCGAAAACAATATATTCCTGATGTACTTTATATTTTCCTGTCAGAAATTTAATGCCCTGAAACCAAACCAAATCGACAAAACCAGTGCCATCCGTAAAATGTGCAACCAATCTTCGTTGCCGCCCCTCACCCGCCAACTCAAAACTGCGTATTTCTCCTTTCAGCTGAATATAAGGCATCGTCCCGTCAATCTCACAAATCGCATAAATCCGGCTACGATCCACATACTTATAAGGGAAATAATACAGAAGATCATGTAAGGTATAAATGCCCAATTCTTTATTCAACGTAGCTGCACGTTGCGGCCCCACTCCAGGCAAATATTTTATGTCTTGAGTTGTTAAATCGAACATTCTTCCAATAAAGCCGAAGCTACTTTCAAATCAAAAGGAGTCGTAATTTTAATATTTTCGCGATTACCTTCTATTAATGAGACAACCATTCCCACCGACTCGACAACTGATGCATCATCTGTAAATTGTGAGTTATAAGGCTGTTCATAAGCCTGTTTCAGCAAAGCCGCATCAAAAACTTGCGGCGTCTGTACTAACCGATATTCTTCACGAGGCACGGTGACACTACCCTCCTCCTGGACATGCCTCAACGTTTCAACTACATTAACACAAGGCACCACAGCATGTTTCTGTGAAGCCTCCGCATAACAGCGTCGAATCATTTCAGGTGAGACAAAAGGCCGTACACCATCATGCACACCAACCAAAGCCGGTGTTTCAACCAAAGCCAAACCGCTTTTCACAGAATGGAAACGAGTCTCCCCACCATCTGCAATCCGATAAGGACGCTCGAAACGGTACTTCCTACATAAATCCAGCCAAAACGCCTGCTGATCACGAGGAAGTACCAAAATAATCTGTATGTCCCGATTGTAAGCATAAAAAGCATCCATGGTACGCATCAGGACAGGTACTCCACCAATTGGTAGAAACTGTTTAGGGACATCCCCCCCCATACGTATTCCTTTACCCCCGGCTACAATTAGAACATATTGCGTCATTGGAGTCTCATTTTGTAAGACACATGGCATTCTTTAATTCTTTCACCTTCTCTTTGCCGCAGAGATGTTCCACTAAAGCTAATGCAAAGTCTATGGCTGCACCTGGTCCTTTACCTGTGATAAAGTTACCATCTTTTTCTACCATTTCCCCCGTATATTCAGCTCCTACCAGATATTTGTCAAAACCCGGATAGCAAGTAGCTTTTTTACCTTTCAATAAACCAAGATTACCTAACACCATAGGCGCCGCACAAATAGCAGCAACAGCCTTATTTGCAGATGCCTGCTTCAATAATTCCTTCCGCAAGTCTTCACACTCGTTCAGTGTCGTCGCACCTGGTAGTCCGCCAGGCAGCACCAGCATCTCTGCATCATAAAAATCACAATTTACGATATTCTTGTCACACAATACTGAAATACCATGTGCCCCCTTGACGATTTCATCCGGCGTGACAGATACCATTGCCACATTTACGCCTGCACGTTTTAAGATATCAACTGTTGCAAAGGCTTCCATTTCTTCAAAACCGTCTGCAAAAAAGACATAAACAGTTCCCATAGTCAAGTCCTCCTTTATTTCAAGTTAAAATAATATGTAATAGTTCCCGATTGATTATTTAATCCGCTGACTGCATTGAAGCGGGCCTTCTTCGCCGCATCTTCAGCCGCCTTACGTAAAGCCGAGTTGACAGTATTCGTCTGTCGGTTAATACTGGTAGCAATCACCTGACCTGCCGGATTTACAGTAATGTTCACCACGACCTTGCCTTCATCTTGTACATTATAAACAGGTTTAGGCAAACCACCTGCACCAATAGAACGGCCGTTCAAGCTGAACGTACCGTAGCCTCCCACTCCTGTCGTGGCACCTTCCGGCGCATTCCCTGTAGCACTTCCTTGGATACCCGCTCCTTCGGTATTGCCTTTATTGCCCATTTGCGCCCCTTTTCCAAAAGCGCCTGCAACCTTACGACGGGCAGCCTCCTCAGCTTCCTTACGTTCACGCTCAGCTTTGGCTTCAGCCAGCCGTCGTGCTTCTTCCGCCTTCTCAGCCTCTGTTTTCTCAGGCTTCTTTACTTCCTCTTTCTTCACAGACTTCGTCTCGGGCTTCAACGCTACCGTTTCTTCCAGATCCTGCGTCATAATTTCCTGTTCGACAGTCTCTTGCGGCAAGGGCTCCGCCTCTTCAGGCATCACATCCACATCCACCAAAGAAGGATCTGCGGCCCCCCACGCGTCGGGCACTTCACCCAACATCACAGGCATCCCCCCTTCTTCAGCAGGCGCCGGTACAATAAACCCTGCCCACAACAAAAAGATTATCAGAGCGACATGCACCAGCAATGCCCCACCCAAGCCTATATATTTACCTTTTTCTTTTTGAGTCACAGTCAGAATTTATTAGTAGAACTTCAAATGACAATCCATTATCTCCATCACTTTCCATCAGGCGGCCGTGTAGCCAACACCATCTTAAAGTGATTCTCATTCGCAATATTCAGCACCTTCACAATCTCTCGATAAGGCACTGTCTCGTCGGCATACAGAGCAACATACATTTCCGGCTCCCTTTCTGCACATTGCTGCAGGAAAGGGGTCAGTTCTTCCAAAGTTATAGTCTGTTCTTTTTCATTTCCAAAAGCCGCATAAAAATTCAGCTCTTTATCGATAATCACACGAGTCAAAGGTTTGGCCGACGTCTGTTGCTTACCTTGAGGAAGCAGCACCTTGATGGCGTTGGGAGAAACCACTGTCGATGTAATCATAAAGAAAATCAGCAGCAGGAATATCACGTCCGTCATGGACGCCATACTGAAATTGGGTGATATTTTGGCTCTTCGTTTTAACATGGCTCATTCAATAAATCCATAAAGGCCATTGTCTTGGCTTCCATTTTATTTACCACACCATCAACGAGTGTCACTAAATAATTGTAGGCAAACATCGCAATAATACCAACAATCAGGCCTCCTACAGTGGTAATCATGGCTTCATATATACCACCAGACAGCAGGGTGATATCAATATTATTTCCAGCATTAGCCATTTCAAAGAAAGCACGGACCATGCCTGTCACTGTCCCCAGAAAACCAATCATGGGAGCTCCACCAGCAATGGTTGCCATGATAGTCAACCCTTTCTCCAGTTTGGCTACCTCAATGTTTCCTACATTCTCGATAGCAGCCTGCACATCGCTTACAGGTCGTCCCAAGCGACTGATACCTTTTTCAATCATGCGCGCCGAAGGAGTGTTGACGTTGCGACAATAAGACAAAGCCGCCTTGATTTCCCCAGCCAGGATATAATCCTTTATTTTATCCATAAACATAGGGTCTTCTTTTCCAGCCTTGCGGATAACATAATTCCGCTCAAACAAAATATAGAAACACAGCAATGAAAGCAGTCCCAAGACTACCATTATCCAGCCGCCTTTCACAGCCATACTCCATAAACTCATCTCTTCCGGACCTGCAACCGGAGTTAAAATCGGATTGGCACCCGCTATCGAGTCAGCCATTGCCGGAGCCACTTGGGCCAATAATAACATTGCATTCATTAACGAAGACATTTTTTATATTCCTCAATGGTACGTTGCAGACCTAAGTACAATGCATCACTGATCAATGCATGTCCTATCGAGACTTCGTCCAACCAAGGGATGTTTTGATAAAAATAATTCAAATTCTCTAAACTGAGGTCATGCCCAGCATTCAATCCGAGTCCCAAATTCCGGGCAAACTTGCCGGCTTCCACAAAAGGAGCAACAGCCTCTTCCCTGTTTTGGACATACCCCGAAGCATAAGGTTCCGTATACAGTTCTACTCTGTCGGCACCTGCCTTAGCTGCATACTCTATCATTTCGACATCAGTTGACACAAAGACAGATGTACGTATACCCGCTTTATTGAAACGTTCAAGTACTTCACTCAGGAAGGCAAAATTAGTCTTGGTATCCCAGCCTGCATTCGAAGTCAACTGAGTAGGACTATCTGGAACCAATGTCACCTGATGGGGTTTTACCTTCAACACCAAGTCAATGAACTCCGGTGCAGGATATCCTTCTATATTAAACTCCGTACGCAATAAAGGACGCAAATCATACACATCTTTTTTACGTATATGACGCTCGTCTGGACGTGGATGAACTGTGATACCGTCTGCTCCAAAATTCTCGCAATCGAGCGCCACCTTAACGACGTCCGGCACATTTCCACCACGAGCATTGCGCAAAGTTGCTACCTTGTTTATATTTACACTTAATTTAGTCATAATCCAACGCAAGTTTCGGGCAAAAGTACAAATAATAGTCATAAGTATAGAGGAATATTATAAAAAAATAGCATCTTTGCAAAGCTAATAACAAACCTGCCATATGAAATTTGCCATATTCGGAAACATTTATCAAGCCAAAAAGTCTTCGTACGCAGAACAATTGTTCAGGCTCCTGACCCGACGTAATGCACAAATTTGCATCTGCCAGGAGTTCTACAAATTTCTGACAGAGACTCTTCATTTAGTCCTCCCCTCGGTCGAACTATTCAACAATGATGATTTCGATGCAGATATCGTCATCAGCCTTGGAGGTGACGGCACCTTTCTGAAAGCAGCCAGCCGGGTTGGCAAAAAAAACATCCCCATCCTAGGTATCAACACTGGCCGCCTGGGCTTCCTGGCCGACATTTCGCCCGAAGAGATGGAAAACACCCTTGAAGACATCTACAACCACCATTATAAGATAGAGGAGCGTAGCGTACTCCGGTTGGACTGCAACGACAAGAACCTGATGCACTGTCCCTATGCCCTCAACGAAATTGCCGTCCTCAAACGAGACAGTTCGTCCATGATCAGCATCCATACGGCCATCAACGGCGCCCCACTCACCACCTACCAGGCCGACGGACTGATTATCGCAACCCCTACAGGTTCCACAGCCTACTCACTCAGCGTGGGAGGCCCCATCATCGTCCCTCACAGCAAAACCATTGCCATTACCCCTGTAGCGCCCCACAGCCTCAACATGCGCCCCATCGTCATCTGCGACGACTGGACTATTACCCTCGACGTAGAAAGCCGTAGCCACAATTTCCTCGTAGCCATCGACGGGCGCAGCGAATCGTGCAAAGAGAACACCCGACTGACCATTTCGCGTGCCGACTATACCATTAAAGTCATCAAACGATTCGACCATATTTTTTTCAATACACTACGTAATAAAATGATGTGGGGAGCAGACATAAGATGAAGTCCACCAAAAAAGCACGGACGGGCTTCCTTTAATGGAATAAAATGCCTACTTTTGCGTAAGAATCACTTTTAAACGGACTTTACAAGATGAACGAAGAGATAAAGAAAGCCTGCCAGGTGATGCGCGAAGGTGGAGTAATACTCTATCCCACAGACACCATCTGGGGCATCGGATGCGACGCCACCAACGAGGAAGCCGTGCGTCGTGTATACGAAATCAAGCGTAGGACTGACAGCAAGGCCATGCTGGTGCTGGTCGACTCGGCCGTTAAGGTAGACTTCTACGTGCAGGACGTGCCCGAAGTGGCGTGGGACCTCATCGAACTGGCCGACAAACCATTGACCATCATCTACTCGGGCGCCCGCAACCTGGCCCCCAACCTCCTGGCCGAAGACGGCAGTGTGGGCATCCGCGTCACGGGCGAGGAATTTTCCAAACGCCTGTGCCAGCAGTTCCGCAAGGCCATCGTGTCGACCTCGGCCAACGTGAGCGGACAGCCTTCGCCGCAGAACTTCAGCGAAATCAGCGAGGAAATCAAGGCGGCCGTAGACTACATCGTGGACTACCGACGCGAGGAAACCGCCCAGGCCAAGCCGTCAAGCATCATCAAGCTGGACAAGGGCGGCGTCATCAAAATCATCAGACAGTAAAGAGGCATGAAGGCAGAACGGAAAAATCTGTTGCAACGTTTCCTCGTCTGGCGCGAGAAAAACATCAAGGAGAAACGGTTCATCCTGATACTCAGCTTCCTGGTAGGCATATTCACTGCCCTGGCAGCCCTGATTCTGAAAGTGCTCATCCACTGGATAAAGAACTTCCTGACGGAAAACTTCGATACGACGGCGGCCAACTACCTCTACCTGGTATACCCCGTGGTCGGCATCTTTCTGGCGGGCCTGTTCGTGCGCTACGTGGTGAAAGACGACATCAGCCACGGTGTGACGCGTATCCTCTATGCCATCTCGCGACGGCAAGGACGCATCAAGCGACACAACACGTGGTCGTCCATCATCGCCAGCTCCATCACCATCGGGTTCGGCGGTTCGGTCGGAGCAGAAGCACCTATCGTGCTGACGGGTTCGGCCATCGGCTCCAACCTGGGCAGCATCTTCAAGATGGAACACCGCACACTGATGCTGCTCGTGGGATGCGGCGCGGCAGGTGCGATAGCAGGCATCTTCAAAGCACCCATCGCCGGACTGGTATTTACACTGGAAGTGCTGATGATAGACCTTACCATGTCGTCCCTGCTGCCTCTGCTGATATCGGCGGTAACGGCGGCCACGGTATCCTACGTCGTGACGGGGCAGGAGGCCATGTTCCAGTTCCATCTGGACCAGCCCTTTGAGCTGAACCGCATCCCCTATGTCATCATGCTGGGCATCTTCTGCGGACTGGTATCGCTCTACTTCACACGCACCATGAACTCGGTAGAAGGCCTGTTCGGCCGCCTGCGCACGCCTTACAAGAAACTGGCCGTGGGCGGTGCCATGCTGAGCATCCTCATCTTCCTCTTCCCGCCCCTCTACGGCGAAGGATACGAAACCATCGAACTACTGTTGAACGGCACGACCAATGCCGAGTGGGATACAGTAATGAACAATTCTTTCTTCTACGGCCACGGCAATCTGCTGCTCGTCTATCTGATGCTGATCATCCTCTTCAAGGTATTCGCCTCGAGCGCCACCAACGGCGGCGGCGGTTGCGGCGGTATTTTCGCCCCCTCGCTTTACTTGGGTTGTATCGCAGGGTTTGTCTTCTCGCATTTCAGCAATGAATTCGAGGTGACGACCCAACTCACCGAAAAGAACTTTGCCCTGATGGGTATGGCGGGAGTGATGAGCGGTGTGATGCATGCCCCGCTGACAGGCGTGTTCCTCATTGCCGAACTGACAGGCGGCTACGACCTGTTCCTGCCCCTGATGATCGTGTCCGTCAGTTCCTATCTGACCATCATCGTATTCGAGCCTCATAGCATCTACTCCATGCGTCTGGCCAAGAAGGGTGAACTGCTGACCCACCACAAGGACAAGGCCGTACTGACCTTGATGAAGGTGGAGAACGTGGTGGAGAAAGATTTTGTCGTCGTCCATCCCGAAATGGACTTGGGCGAAATGGTGCAGGCCATCTCGAAGTCGAAGCGCAACATTTTCCCCGTCACCGACCAGGAAGGCAAACTGCTGGGCATCGTCCAGCTGGACGACATCCGTAACATCATGTTCCGCCAAGAGTTGTACCACCGCTTCACTGTCCATAAGTTCATGACCTCGGCCCCCGGCCGCCTCTACGACACGGACAGCATGGAACAGGTAATGCGGACTTTCGACGATACCAAAGCATGGAACCTGCCCGTCGTCGACCAGGAAGGCAAGTACCTGGGCTTCGTCTCAAAATCGAAGATATTCAATTCGTACCGCGAGGTGCTGGTGCGCTTCTCGGACGAATAAACCCTAGACTAAGGACGGTAATTCATTCTTTTTTTCTTTTCCATTGTAATTTGGAGCTGATTTCGCATGAGTATATACAAAAAAGATTGGAAGAAACCGATTCATAGAAAATATTTTATAAAAAAGCGTGCTTGTTCCCCCTGATAACAAGCACGCTTTTGTCCCATTACATTCAATGTTTGGGTACATAAGATACGACCTTTTGTCTCTTGACAAACGATGTTGTTTCCCTGACTAGGGAGATTAGCCGGCTAAAGTGGATGTTTGGGCAACCAAAGTAGGTGATTAGCGAGCTAAAGCAGATAGTTAGCGGGGTAAAGCAGGTGATTGGTTCGGTATGGTTTCACCTGGCCAACTGGTTATCTTAGGCCGGACAAGGGTACAGAAAAAGGATTTTCCGCTTTTTGCCTTCACGATTTCACAGAGTTTCAAGTTACTGTTTATGAGTGATATATTGTGACAGATGGAGTGAAGTTGTGAAACTTATAACTCCTGTTTCTCTAACTCTTGTACTTTTAACTTCTCTCACTTCCCAAAAAACAGTCGCCATCCCCCCTCCCGCAATAGCCTGCCTTCAACATAACCAACTTCTAATCAGCACATTCCAGTGAAACTTCACCGGGGCACACTTTGTTTTTCCGATGAAAGATATAAAACTTTCTAAAGGGAGAAAATGAAGCCTCCGCAGGTCTTGACAAAGGTTTCAAAATGTTGTATCTTTACGGGAAATAAAACGTATCCGCTTATGAATCTGATTTATCAGTTAAGAAACCTGTTTACCCCTCGTCGGGAGGCAGCCCTGCCTGCTCCCGCCAATTCCTGTAAGGAGCTGCTTTCGAACCTCGACCAGCTCTGCGCCCGCCTGCCGGAGGGCGAAGCCTTCCTCATCACGGGCGACGGCGAGTTTACCGTCCGCCTCACCTGGAAACCCCAGACGGAGAAACCTGCCAGACGGACTTTCAGCCTGAACGGGCACAACGAGGCGGTGGAATGGATAGAGGACGGCGACACGACAGAAGAAAATAAGACAGAAGAACAAAAGGACAAAAAGGAATCGAAGCAGCGGCGGATGATGCAACGGCTCTCGCGCTACCTGAAACTGCACTACGCCTTCCGCTACAACCTGCTGACGGAGCGCACGGAGTGCGCCTGCCTGAACACAGAGGCTGTTGACGACTCCCGTCACCTTATATATACACCCGTGGACAACCGCACGCTGAACGGCATCGCCCTCGGCGCGATGGAGGACGGCGTGGACTGCTGGGACCGGGACATCAAGCGGTACGTGGAGTCCGACCATGTGCAGGCTTATCATCCTTTCGATTTGTACTTCCACAACCTGCCTCAATGGGACGGCAAGGACCGGGTGGATGAGCTGGCTAAGCGCGTTTCCGACAAGGACGTATGGATACGTTCCTTCCACCGCTGGATGCTGGCCGTCACGGCCCAGTGGACAGGCACGGGCGACCGCGGCCGGCGGGCCAACAGCGTGGCTCCGCTCCTCGTCAGCACCACGCAGGGCCTGGGCAAGTCCACCTTCTGCCGCATGCTCTTACCCAGGGAATTACGCGATTACTTTACCGAAAGCTTCGACCTGACCAATGCCTCGTCGGCGGAAAACAAGCTGGCCTCTTACGGCTTAATCAACCTCGACGAGTTCGACCGCCTGCCTGCCAGCCGTATGCCCCAACTGAAGAACCTGATGCAGATGGAGGACCTGCGGGTGCGCCGTGCCTACCGCCGTTCAGCCGAAGCCTTGCCAAGAATCGCCTCCTTCATCGGCACCAGCAACCGCCTCGACCTGCTCACCGACCTGTCGGGCAGCCGCCGCTTCATCTGTGTGGAAGTGGAGCGTCCCATCGATTGTACCACCCCCGTTGACCATACCCAGCTTTACGCCCAGCTCCTGCACGAGTTGAACAACGGCGAGCGTTGCTGGTTCAGCAAGGCCGAGGAAGCGGAAATCCAGGTAAATAACCGTCCGTTCTACCGCGTGACGCCCGCTGAAGAACTCGTTGGCAGCTGCTTCGAACTGGCCGAGGCAGGCGAACAGGGCGCCCATCTGATGTCGGCGGCAGACATCTATGCCGCATTGAGGAAGAAGAATCCGGCGGCATTGAAGGATTGTTCGTGCACCACGTTCAGCCGCCTGCTGGCGCAGATGGGGAGGCGGGTGCATACACGGTACGGCAACGGGTATTGGGTGAAGCGGAAAGAATAAGCGCAGCATTGGTCTATAGACAGTGCAACCGAAGGATTTACTGCCAGATACAGCCTATCGGATATCAAAAATCACTTTTACAAAAGTGTTTTTTTCAAAAAAATCACTTTTACAAAAGTGTTTTGTATATTTGTAATTGAAACCAGTGAATTTACAATTATGGATTACGCAGACATTCAACCGTTAATGAACATTTTCCACAGAAGACTTCGTTCCACGGATGTGACATTCAAAAGATACCTCTACGGACAAATCAACTGGAATGTAAGACTGATAGGTATTAAGGGAGCACGCGGGGTTGGAAAGACAACCCTGCTTTTACAACGTATCAAAGAAGCATTCGACCCTGTTGACAGTGTATTTTACGTTTCACTTGACAATCTGTGGTTTCAAAATCATAGTGCAGAAGACTTGGTGGAATACCTTTATACCCATGGTGTAACACACATCTTTTTTGATGAAGTACACAAATATCAAAATTGGAGTATATTCATCAAGAACATATATGACAACTATCCCGAACTGAATATAGTCTATACAGGTTCGGCGATGTTGGCAATAGACAACTCAAAAAGTGACCTTTCACGCCGCCAGTCTTTATATACTTTGCACGGTTTGTCTTTCCGTGAATATCTTGATTATGAGGGCATCATCAAGCTGCCTCCTTTTTCGTTCGAAGATATTCTGAAAAAACATGTAAATTGTGCGATGGAAATGACGGCACGGACAAAGGTCTTGAAACATTTTGAAACATACCTTGACGGAGGTTACTATCCATATTACAAGGAAGCAGGGAAAGACTATCTGACACGTATCGGTGAAGTAGCCCAACTGGTTATAGACAGCGACATTCCATCCGTAGAAGAAACAATAACTTATGCTACCAGACAGAAAATCAAGAAACTGCTGATGGTTGTAGCCGAGAATGTACCGTTGGAGCCAAATATCAACAAACTTTCCATCAGTCTGGGATCAACCCGAGACCAAACCTTAAAGATGCTGTACTGGTTGGATCGAGCCGCTCTTCTGAATCTATTGACGGAAAAGGTAAAGGATTACAAACACCTGATAGGGCCCAAGAAAATATACCTCAACAATACTAATTTAATGAAAGCATTGGGAAATAGCATTTCCAAAGGGACACAACGTGAAACATTTTTCGCCAACCAAGTTGGAGTGGTGACAACCTTGACAATGCCGAAACAAGGTGACTTCATCGCAGATGAAAAGTTTCTTTTCGAAGTAGGCGGGGCACAAAAGACGTTTGACCAGATAGCCAATCTTCCCGACAGTTACCTTGCCATCGACAATGTGGAAGTAGGAAATGGAAACAGAATACCGCTATGGCTTTTCGGATGTTTGTATTAGTTCGGAAAAGGATACATGCTATGCTTTGACGGTAAGGAAGAATTGCCTACCTTTGCAGGTAACTTAAGGTAACCCCAACGGTTGCGGCTGCCTTTCAAATTCCTGAACGACATGAAGAAAGAAGACTTGAGAATCGTATATATGGGTACGCCCGACTTTGCCGTGGAGGCTCTGCACTGCCTCGTGGAAGGCGGCTACAACGTGGTGGGCGTCATCACCATGCCCGACAAACCGGCCGGACGCGGACACAAGCTGCAATACTCGCCCGTCAAGCAGTATGCGCTGGAACACAACCTGCCCCTGCTCCAGCCCGAGAAGCTGAAGAACGAGGAGTTTCTGGACGCTCTGCGTGCCTGGCAGGCCGACCTGCAGATTGTGGTGGCTTTCCGCATGTTGCCCGAAGTGGTGTGGAACATGCCCCGCCTGGGCACCTTCAACCTGCACGCCTCCCTCCTGCCCCAATATCGTGGAGCTGCCCCCATCAACTGGGCCGTCATCAACGGCGAGACGGAGACGGGCATCACCACCTTCTTCCTGAAGCATGAGATTGATACGGGCGAAGTCATCCAGCAGGTACGCGTCCCCATTGCCGACACGGACGACGTGGGCATCGTCCACGACAAGCTGATGACACTGGGCGGCAAGCTGGTGACTGAAACCGTAGACGCCATCCTCGACGGCACCATCCATAGTATTCCACAGGAAGAAATGGGCGTGACAGGCGAACTGAAACCGGCTCCCAAAATCTTCAAGGAAACGTGCCGCATCGACTGGAACCAGCCCGTGAAACGAATCTACGACTTTATACGTGGACTATCCCCCTACCCGTCGGCCTGGACCGAACTGGTGCAACCCGACGCAACGACGGTCGTTTTGAAGGTCTTCGAAACTGAAAAGATAATTAAACCCCACAATTTGGAAACAGGAAGCCTTCTCACCGATGGCAAAACCTATATCCATGTAGCCGCACAAGACGGTTTTGTTAGCATCCGCTCCCTGCAGCTGCCTGGCAAGAAACGCCTGAAGACCGACGAACTGCTCCGCGGCTTCCACCTGGACAATTCGTTTAAAATGAAATAACAATGGAATAAGACAAGAAAAACAGCCTTTTCCTGTATAGAAAACAGTGAGATACTAAAAGCCTATGAAACCTATCATTTCCCCCTCCATCCTGTCGGCCGACTTTGGGAACCTGGCACGCGACATCGACATGCTGAACCGAAGTGAAGCCGACTGGCTGCATATCGACATCATGGACGGCGTCTTTGTGCCCAACATATCGTTTGGTTTCCCAGTCTTAAAGCATGTAGCCAAGTTGGCCAAGAAACCTCTCGACGTACATCTGATGATTGTACAACCTGAGAAATTCATTGCTGAGGTTAAGGCGTTGGGAACAGAAATCATGAACGTACACTATGAAACCTGTCCCCACCTGCACCGTGTGGTACAACAAATACGAGAAGCAGGTATGAAACCTGCCGTTACCATCAATCCAGCCACCCCCGTTATGTTGCTGAAAGATATTGTTCGTGAAGTAGACATGGTGCTTGTCATGGGAGTCAACCCTGGTTTTGGCGGACAGAAGTTCATCGAGAATACAGTAGAAAAGGTACACGAACTGCGCGAACTTATCACTCAAACCGGCTCAAAAGCGTTGATAGAAGTGGATGGTGGCGTCAATTTGGAAACTGGCGCCCGCCTCATGAAAGCCGGAGTCGACGCTCTTGTAGCTGGGAATGCCGTCTTCTCCGCCTCCAACCCCGAAGAAATGATTCGAGCATTAAAAAACCTGTAAAAGTACAGTCCTTGTTCATTGCTGCACTACAACAGCATCCTTTTCTGCGACTGTTGTTGCCGTTAGTCATAGGAATTGTATGCGGAGACGCTTTTCCGCATGCAGTTCCTATGATTATGTGTATAGGATTCATTGCTCTTCTGATTATCCTCCTTCCTATCTGCTTTTTCATGAATTGGAAATATTGGTTCGGAGGTTCTCTGTTCCTATTAATCATCACTACAGGTTTCACTATAGCAGCCCAACATCTGTCAAACACGACATTTCCGACTTCTAACCATCCTTCCATTTATCAAATAACAATCAACCAAACACCAGAAAAAAAGGCACGCAGCATCCTTTGCCCAGCCGTCGTCACATTAACTTCCTCAAAAGACTCGACTTTAACTACTGTCCATAATCATCCGCAGGTTCTACTCTACTTTCAGCAAGATTCTATAGCCGCCACTTTGAGACGAGGCGACCGTCTATGGATATATGCCCGTATCGCCCCTCCTTCCAACAAAGGTATTCCCCATGAATTTGACTATGCACGCTTCTTACAGCGCCGTGGCATCAGCGGAACGGCTTTCATACCTTCAGGACATTGGGAAAAAGCCGGACATGATTCTTTACGGACCTTTCGACAAAAGGCAGCCGACCAACAGGAAAAGATTGTCAACCTCTACCGTAAATTAGGTTTTCAAGGGGATGAATTGGCTGTACTTTCTGCTCTGACCGTAGGCGACAAAGACGAATTGAGCGAAGACATCATCGAAACCTATTCGATAACAGGTGCCAGCCATGTATTGGCATTATCCGGCCTGCACATTGGCTTTCTATACGCGCTGCTATGGTTCCTGACCGCTCCCATCCGGAAGCGTTTCCGGTTGTTAAAAGTTCCGTCACTGATACTGATTATCATGTCCTTATGGGGATTTGCCTTTCTCACGGGCCTATCCCCCTCCGTGGTACGTTCCACCTGCATGTTTTCCATACTGACTTTATCCCACCTCCAATGTGAGAAATCCGTTTCAGCCAACACGCTGGCTGCAACTGCCTTTTTCATGCTAATCCTCCACCCTATGTGGCTATTCGACGTGGGCTTCCAACTCTCCTTTGTAGCCGTAACTTCCATCCTGATGTTTTATTCCCAATTGAACCACCTTTACCACAGCAGATATTGGCTTATCCGCAAAATTTGGAATCTGATGAGCATATCCATTGCTGCACAAATAGGAACGGCTCCTCTGGTTATCTTCTATTTCGCACGTTTCTCAACACATTTTTTATTCACCAACCTATGGGTCATTCCCATGGTATCCTTCATACTCTACGCAGCAATCTTCTTATTATTACTTACACCTTTCGAGCCTTTACAAATTCTCATAGCACCTTACATCGAAAAGCTCATACAAATACAAAACAATGTACTTCAACAAATCGAGCTATGGCCATACGCCTCTTTCGACCATCTCTATCTGGATGCATGCGAGGTCTTTCTCATATACCTGACATTGCTACTATTCTATCGCTTTCTAAAATTCCGCATACCGGCCAATGCTTACGCCCTACTAAGCACACTGCTGGTATTTAGCATCTACCATACGATTATACTCATCCGCCATACACCTTTTCCAAGCATTGCTTTCTACAACATTTCAGACTGTCCTTCAGTACACTGCCTGTCGAACGGCCCACAATCATGGCTCATATGTCCTGACAGTATTCCTCGCACCAACTGGCTCTGCCAATCATTGGCCTCACACTGGAATAGCATGAGACTAACCGATCCTCAAATTTTAACCCAACAATATGATAAATATCCAATTTCTCTACACAACAATATTCTGACCTACAGAGGTAAACACATTTGCTTGCTTAACGATAACCGCTGGGACAAGAAAACCGCTAAGAATCCTCTCCCCATCGACATCCTTTACATCTCTCATGGTTATCAGGGTGGTATCAGAGAACTCACCTCCTTGTTTCACATTCAAACTGTTATTTTGGATGGTTCCCTCTCAAACTACTCAAAAAAAATCATAACAACTGAGTGCTTACAATTAGGAATCAACTATCGGTTCCTTGATCAAGAAGGATACATACACATTCCTTTAAAATAAATCCTCGTTTTCAATTACCATCTTCCGTCCTTTGCCCTTAATTCGCCTATTCCTCGGCAAAAACGAATAATTTCATTTCCTATATTCCAGGAACAATATTTACATTCTCACGATCACCAGACCATCCCACAACCACCTGATTTACAACGAATTCAGGCATCATTCCGTTATCTGCGAAATAACGGAAGAAGCCATAGGAGCTAAACTGGGAAATGTATGATAATAATTTACAAACTTTAAAACAGGAACAAGGCAGATAGAAAAGAAAAGGACTGGAATTAAATGAGAAACTCAATTACTTACTTAATTTTTTAAATTTATAAATTTAAATTTTTTATTATGAACAAAAAGTATTTAAGTGTGATCCTGTTCGGAGCCTTAATGCTGGGCACGACAGGGACGTTTACGTCTTGTAAGGACTACGACGATGACATCACCAACTTGCAGGAGCAGATCACTGCAAATGCTGACGCCATCAAGAAACTGCAAGACTTGGTAGGTGACGGCAAATTTGTAACTGGTGTTACGAGTGATGGAAACACTATCACGTTTACATTCAGCGACAATAGCACAGTGCCTGTAACGATAAAAAATGAACAGGCTCAAAAAGTTGAAGTAATAGGCGATGAACTGTACATCGATGACAAACCTACCGGCATCAAAGTTGCTGAAGAGGCTGAAATCGAGACAGGTCTTGTAAAAGCCGAAAATGGAACATGGTGGGTTCTAGGCGAAGACGGTAAATACACCGATACCGGAATTGCTGTTTCTGGTGTAACAGTAGTAGGAAGCGAAAAAGAAGGTTGGGAACTGACCATTACTGATGCTGAAGGAAACGAGCAGAAAGTAAAGGTGCCTTCTGCAATCAGCTCTATCACAGATTTGATCGTAGTTACAGATCATAAGGATCTGAAATATTCAAATTTTGAATATAACGGTCAAGTAAAAATAACAGATTGGAAAGGCCCGCGTACACTGCCTGCTGACAAGGATAAAATAGTTTACATTTTAACTTCAACTGTAAATCCGTTGATTCAAATCAACCCGACTACGTTGGATCTGGAAAGTGCTAACATCACATTCTCTTTGGTAGACAGCAAAAACGTTTATCCAACGAATGTTAATCTGACAGCCAAAGCATATACTGATTTACTTACCGTTACAAAGGCAGCCAATGCAAACGGTTTGTACAGCTTGTCTATGAACGAAGTTTTTGTATCAGAAAAAGATATAGATGCTTTCAAAAAGCAATTTGACAAGGATGCAAGCGCTAATGAAACTAGAGCTTATGCTGTAACCGCTGGAGGTACTGTACGTTCTGAATATGAAGTAAAAGTTAGCGAAGATGAAGAAACTGCTAAACTTGAGGAATTGGCAATTGCAGATGCTAACGATAAGAATATTACTATTTTAGACGGCACTAGCATAGATCTTATTAATAATACTTACGGTAGCGCAGCAAATGATGTTGCTGGTAAAGTTAATGTCAACGAATGGTATACTGTTAATGCTACGAAAGCTGCCGCCTTGTACGATATGCACCTTTCTGTAAGCAGCGATGATGAAACTTTGTTTGGTTTCGAGACTAAAGAAGTTGCTGGTAAATATCAGTTCCGTGTGACTAAGACACCGGATAATATTACCAAAGCCGGCTTCAAATTGAAGATTGAAACCATAGACAATACTGGTAACTACATAGCAACATATGTATGGTTAGGTGAAACTAGTGCAATCTCTACTGAATATCCCTATGATGCTATTGTTCACGAACTGAAAGCTGACGCAAATAAGAACTACTTCCAGATCGATTTGAGTCTGATGAAGGGTAACTTAGGAACTGAAGGTACTGCGTTGTGGAATACGAAGGTTGCCAACCACACTGTTGAGTTCTTGGATGCTGACGGTGAGGTTGTAGCTAATGCTGACGAAAATTATATTGACTTGATGTTCGTAAGCGAAGTGAAAGATGTTAATAAGGCTACTGATCTTGCAGTGACTAAGGGTTACAAGAATGCAACTAACATCATGTTTGCAATTAAAGACGTACAGGCATCTGAAGTATTCGAAATCGGTAAGCAATACACTGCTGTTATTACATTTACAGATGGTATTGAAGAATTGAACACAATTACAGTTCCGTTCACATTGACATTGCCTGATATCAATACATTGTATGTAATCGATGAAGCATACTTGAATAATGGCGTAGCTTACTGCTATCTGTATGCTGATGACGCAAATGCTGGCGGAAATCAGGCTGCAACATTCAAGCTGGATAGAATCTTCTCCAAGAAAGATGTTACTGGTAACTTCAAAGTAACATTGGATGATGAGGCTGTAGTAGTAAATAAGAAGACTTCTGATGATTTAGTACAGATTTTGAATACAGAAGAAGAAAACAATGAAGCATTTACCGATAAGGCATACATTACTTTAACAGGTGATCTCGGTAAGGAAGAAGGTTACGACCAAGTTCTGAGCTTGACTATCAGTGGTAAGTTTGCTGGCTATTGGGAATATCCTGAAGATGAGGTATTCAACTTCCAAGCTAAGATTATGAGCCCGATTGAAAAGGGTAAGGTTGTTGCTAAGGAAGGTGCTATTACGATCGAAGCTTCTGACTTTGCTAAGGGCGCTAAGATTACTAACAGCGACATTACCGGTTACACTTACAACAGCAATGTAACTTATAATGTATTACCAGACGAAGTTGGCACGGAGGAAGAACCCCTGGCTTGGTCTCGTGAAGACATTCAGACTGTGAAGATTTCTTCGGATGACACAACACGTCTGACTGTTGAGAACGAAGGTAAACCTGAAGCTGCAACAAAAGATAAAGATGGTAATATTGTTGATGGTTACTTTGTAGTAAAAGCTACTCAGGTTGAAAATGTAACAGAAGCAACTGTTAAGGTTACAGTAACTGATATTTGGAACCGTAGCGTAACTAGCGATATCGCAGTAAAAGTTAACAGACAATAATCATATTGACTATGATTCTATAAGAAAGAGCGGCCCTCGGGTCGCTCTTTTTTTGTCTACTATCCATTCATTTCCTCTCTAACTGTCCAAACATTTTTCCCCAGTTGGAAAAAAAGTTTTTCCTGACTGGAGAAAAACAACAGGCACACGGCTGGGCATTTAAGAAGCACGTGAAGGATAGACGGATTCGCATCTTTCACATCATTCCGCTGTTTTACAGCGGTTTGCAACGCTGTGAAGGCGTGAAGGATGCATCGGGGATTTTGTTTTTAAAGTGGATAGACAGGCCGGTGAAAGGTGCTGAAACCATATCCTTGTCCGCTATTCTTTGTTCTGTGACTTCTCAAGTCCATAGTTACGCCGCTAAAGTTGATGTTTAGCGCGCTAAAGTTGACAGTTACGGAGCTCATGTAGACAATGGCAGGAACAGGCAGGTGTATGATTAATTTAAGCTCAACGCTCACGTTCACCCCTTGGACGCCCTGTCGAGCCGAATGACTTCTCTGGCCGTTTCAGCCTATTTCCGATACCTTTTCGACCAAAGTATGATGTAAAATTTTTCAATGTGAGCAGATCGGAGTGATTAAACCCCGTTTCCTGTGTAAGTTCCGTAAACTTAGACTAAAAGATAAAGGCCTATCAAATCTACTGATTGGAAAGACTGCTGAGATTGCAATTGAAAAAGGTATAATCAAATTCCGTACTACACATCGTAAGTTTCAATCCGGGACATGCGGAAGTTCCTAAAATCAAAGAGTGTATGAATATGCTAAAGAGGTTATTTCGGCCATCGAGGATCATTATGTAACGTCTAAGGACGAGGATGCGAGAGTTGGTCATAAGAACAAAGATGCCTCATTTTTCGGATACAAGACCTATAAATGTAGAACCTGTGCCAAGCGCAACGGACGAGTAAGCCTTATGCCGTGCAGAATCGTATGACATAGATTGTATGCACATGCAAGAAGCTATGGCGATTTTTGCCGCAAACATAAAAAGAATCTTCAGATTGAGTTGAAATATACTGGTTTCAGCGTTTACAGTTATCCCACTGCCATCGTTGACGCTATTCGTCAATACCGGACAAATGTATGCGGAAAGGTGAAAGTGCCATACCCAAACCGCTATTACTCCGCTCTTATTGAAAAATTTTGCATCAGACTTTAGTCGAAAGAGTATCGGATATAGCCTGAAACGGCCCGAGAAGTAGTTTGGCTCGACAGAGCGTCCAAGGGATGAACGTGAGCGTTGAGCTTAAATTAATCATACACCAGCCTGTTTCATTTCTGCCATTATCCACATGGGCTCCGTAACTGTCAACTTTAGCGGCGCAGCTATGGATTTGAAGAGCTGTAAGACGATGACATTGCTTTCATAGGGTTATACAGTCTGTCTTTTCGAGGTCTGCTTGCAGACGGTGTACTATGATTTATATGTTTCTACCAATAAAATATACAAAAGTCAGTATATATTGAAAATATGAAGATTCAATATATACTGACTTGATTTAAAATCAGCTTAATGGAGGGACTTTCTCAGTCCCCTCCAGATAAGCTGTTTTCTATTACCCGGTATATAATTAATTGTTGTTCATCTTAATAGTTACCGGAACGTTTACAGTCAGTGTATAACCCCAAGCGTCTTTTACTGTCACCGGAACATTTACTGTCTGTTCTGTAGACAAGGCATTTCCTTTCACAGTAAAGTAACCGAGAACGGTAGCACCATTACTGTCTTTTGTAGCTGAAGTTACACTTGTAGAATTGATATAACCATCTTCATCAGGATTCAGAACTACAGACTGGATTTGTGGGTTCTGATACCAGCTAGCAGTAGGAGTACCTGTTGTCGCGGATGCCAAAGGTGCATCCGGAACGATTGAGTAGACATTGCTGTTATAGTCATATCCCTTAATCATATCGTCCGTAATCTTAGCACCATTTGTCATGTCATTAGCACTGATTTCGACGGTTGTACCTACAGACTTGATAGTTCCTTCTACAATCGGACTCTTCAGTGAAATCTTGAATGTATACAGCCCATCTGCATCTTCTGCATAAGCCCAGCCTTCGTAATTATCTTTCTCGGCATTGATAATCAGATCTGCGCCATAACCCAATTCAAATTGGCTGCCGTTTGCTTTCGTAGTGGCTACTAATTCTACTGGATATGTACCATCAGCTGATAGGCTAATTGCCTCCAATACGTCAGATGTCTTATATTCCTTATTATTATCTGTTACAACAGTTGTCTTACTATCCAGATTGAATGTGACGTCTTCAGGTATTGCGCTGAAATACTTGGCCAAATTAACTACCTTGCTAGCATTTTCAATAGGTGTTACAGTTTCATCCATTTCTGCATAGAAGTAAGCATTGATAACTCCATTGCTTACAAAGCCGGCTCTTACTGCGAACAAATCACTCAATACAGGAGCAGTGAACTTAACCGGAATGATACTTGAGTTCAATTTGCTACTGTATTTATCGTTGTAGGTTACTTCCAGATAATAAGTCTTATCAAGTTGTACTCCAGCAGCTGCTGCTTTACTATTGTCAACCGTAACTACAACATTCACAGCCTTGTCTACATCGCTTGTAGCGTTTCCACTTGCATCGACAAACTTAGGAGACAACAACAGTCCTGTGCCTACAGTAGTTGTAACTTCCTCTGACAATGTATTGTTGCTGTATTTTCCGTAGAGTTTATAGCTTGTTGCATCTAAGTCTACATTCAGTTTCCAGCTCTGGAGGTTACTCAAACCATTCATCATGGTAGCCAAATCAAACTTGAATGTCTTGTCGGTTTCCGAAACATCCTTAGTGATTTCTGCGTATTCACTAGCTGAAGGAATTTCACTTGACAGATAAACTGTTACGGTTGTTTCTTTAACAGTACCATTGTTATCAATCGTATATACTGTCATCGGGAAATATACTGCAGTGGTCGAAGTATCCGGATTCTTATTTACAGTAAATGTATGGTTGGCTTTGTCGATTACAATTTCATAAGCATCCTCATATTTTTCGCTGACTTCGCAATATAAGTCGTACAAGGCTGAAGATTCTACAGCTTCGATGGTATAAGTCTGGCCAACTACAATACCGTCCCAGTATCCACTATAGCCTACAGCTATCCCTGAATTGTCAATTCCCTTTAGCTTGATTTCATCTACGGATGTTGCTGCCCCTTTCTTTAATTCAATATTATATTCAGAACGGACATTGGTATTCACATTAACAGCATAAAGGGATTGATTAGTAGTAGCAGCTGTTATTTCTTTAGCTAAAGTTGCCGCCTCATCTTTTGTCAGAACCGTATTATCCATGCTCAAAGTATACAGACCATTTGTTCCTCTTGTCAATAAGTCTGTATATTCAGAAGCTTTCAGAACAATGCTGCTTAACGTTTTATTTTTACTGTTAGTCAGCAAGAATTTGCTTACCAAGGTAGCGTCTACGCTTGTCGGGTTGATTTGCAATCCCAGCTTGCTGGTAGAATAGATAACCGATCCATTATCCGGTATAGTCTTGCTACCTCCCCACTCGGAAGCTTTTGTAATATTTGCAGAAGCTGTGAATTTAAAAGTATAATTGTAAATCTCTAATTCGTCTGCAAAAGCATCATCATTGAGTTTTCGTAATTCAATCTGTGTAATGGATGAAGCTGCTGATGGAATCTTTACCTCTTGGCTATCGCCATTTGCATCGACGATAGTAAGGGTATAACCATCCGCTTCACTGCCTACAACAGTTACACCTGATACGGGGATTGACGTATCTGTATATTCGCCGTCTTCACCCAGAACCCACCAGGTACCATTCTCAGCTTTTACAAGACCTGTCTCGATTTCAGCCTCTTCAGCAACTTTGATGCCGGTAGGTTTGTCATCGATGTACAGTTCATCGCCTATTACTTCAACTTTTTGAGCCTGTTCATTTTTTATCGTTACAGGCACTGTGCTATTGTCGCTGAATGTAAACGTGATAGTGTTTCCATCACTCGTAACACCAGTTACAAATTTGCCGTCACCTACCAAGTCTTGCAGTTTCTTGATGGCGTCTGCATTTGCAGTAATCTGGTCCTGCAAGTTTGCAATGTCATCATCGTAATCCTTGCAAGACATAAACGTCCCTGTCGTGCCCAGCATTAAGGCTCCGAACAGAATCACACTTAGATACTTTTTGTTCATAATTAAAAACTTTAAATTTATAAATTTAAAAATTGGTAAATAATTGAGTTTCTCATATTTAATCGTTTAGTTTTTGCCGAACCCTCCTGTTATTTGTAATTTGTTTTACACATGTTGCATCAAAGGCTTTCTTCCGTTATTTCGCAGATAATTGCAGCGTCTGCACAAACAGCCTGTATTTTGCAGGTAATAAGCGGATTACAATAAGAAAACGACTATAAAAAGAAAGGAAAAGCACTTCATATAGCATCAAAAAATGAAAATTCACATAGCTGTTCACAAAGAGAAAAAGAATATATTAATCTTGATAAAGCAGATTCATGGTTTTCAAAAAATAGTCAAATCTGAGAACACATAAAAAACTCCAAAAGCAAAACCTACAGCTTTTTCTTGCCTTGCCAACAGATATATCTGAAAAAAAGGCTAACTTTACAGCCCCAAAAGACATACGCGAAAATGAATAGTAATAAAAACAATATGGCAAAAGAAAAAATCATCCTCACAGGCGACCGCCCCACGGGACGCCTGCACATAGGCCACTACGTGGGCTCGCTGCGCCGACGCGTGGAACTCCAGAATGCCGGCGGATACAAGGACATGTTCGTCTTCATCGCCGACGCACAGGCACTGACCGACAACATGGACAACCCTGAGAAGGTGCGCCAGAACGTCATCGAGGTGGCACTGGACTACCTGGCCTGCGGACTGGACCCTGCGAAGAGCACCATCTTCATCCAGTCGCAGATACCGGAACTGTGCGAGCTGTCGTTCTACTACATGGACCTGGTGACCGTGAGCCGTCTGCAACGCAACCCCACCGTGAAAACTGAAATACAGATGCGCAACTTCGAAGCCAGCATCCCCGTGGGCTTCTTCACCTACCCCATCAGCCAGGCTGCCGACATCACCGCCTTCAAGGCTACGACCGTGCCCGTGGGCGAGGACCAGGAACCGATGCTGGAGCAGGCACGCGAAATAGTCCGCCGCTTCAACAACATCTACGGTGAAACGCTGGTCGAGCCTGAAATCCTGCTGCCCGACAACGCAGCCTGCCTGCGCCTGCCCGGTACCGACGGCAAGGCCAAGATGAGCAAGAGCCTGGGCAACTGCATCTACCTGAGCGACCCGGCCGACGAGGTTCAGAAGAAGATACGCAGCATGTACACCGACCCCGACCACCTGCGCGTACAGGATCCGGGCAAGATTGAAGGCAACACGGTGTTCACCTACCTCGACGCCTTCTGCCGTCCCGAACACTTCGAACGCTACCTGCCGGACTATCCCAACCTGGACGAACTGAAGGCCCACTACCGCCGTGGCGGACTGGGCGACGTAAAGGTGAAGAACTTCCTGAACGCCATCATGCAGGAGACGCTGGAACCCATCCGCAACCGCCGCAAGGAATTCGAGAAAGACATTCCCGCCATCTACGACATGCTGAAGAAAGGCTGCGAAACGGCCCGCGAAACGGCTGCCGCCACATTGGATGACGTACGCCGTGCCATGAAGATCAATTACTTCGACGATGCGGACCTGATAGCCGAACAGGCCAAACGTTTTCGCGGAGAATAATAAAAAGAGACATAAAAAACAGAGGCTGAACTCCCCACAAAGGAATTCAGCCTCATTTTTATTCACCAATATAAGCCTCAGCTTATCGGGCTGACTCTACAACCACGACACGATTCAAAATCGGTTCGCCGAAAGAGTCGACTGCTTCTGCAGTACCTACCAACAATTTTTCGCGATCTACACCATATTTTTCAACCAATACATTGATCACAGCCTCGGCACGTTGGCGAGCCAGTTTTTCATTGTATGCAGCTGTTCCCGTAGCAGCATCCGCATAACCATTGACTACATAAACAGACTCAGGATATTGCTTCATGGTTTCTGCCAAATAGGACAGATTCATCGCTTCACGGGAAGATACCTCAGACGAACCGATGGTGAAGAACACCGTACGCGGTGTAATGACCGGCTTGTTCACAAGCACTGCCACTTCTTCCACCACAGGTTCCCGGCTTTCGGCAGCTTCCAAAGCTTCTGCCAATCGGGCATTCTCTGCTGCCATACGATTCATCTTGTCGCGTAACACAGCCAAACGGGCTTCGGAAATGGCAGATTCCTGAGGACGATTGAACCCACGGCGAGGGAAGCGATAAGTGAGACCAACCGTAGCACTGACGAGACCGTCATACCCCTTGCCACCGATACCACCGTCAAACTTGTCCTCAGTGGCTACGGTGCTCAGCTCCACATTAATATCCAACGCATCACATACACGAAAACGGTTGATGACACCAGCATTGACCGACAAAGCCTCACGATGGGGAGTGGAATAATTGTGTGTAAAGCCGGCACCCACATAAGGAATGACTTCGTAAACCCGTGAAGGGTTGTAACCACCGAACAGAGCATTCAGATTGAACATCACGTCGGCATGAAGATTCATGTAATTGAAGCGCTGCTTATAGTATCCGCCGTCCTGCATGACACCGACCGCATAATCTGACCCAGCAGAAGGGACATAACCACGTGCCTGCAGCCCGCTATACTGCAAACGGCCTCCCAAACCCGGAGTAAACCACTTGCCTACCGCTACGTTCAACGTAGGACTGATTCGCTTGCCGAAACTGCCGGCAGCATCATAATCACCAAACATTACAGTGGCGCCACCGCCCAACGAAACAAACCAATTATCCCAAAAGGAATTGGTAACAACCGCATACTTGTCCTGTCGTCCTTCTACAACCTCCAGCACTTCAGTAACTTCTGTCGTGTTTTGTGCTACAGCAGCAACCGACAGCCCGGACAAAGCCAGCAACATTAGATTCTTTTTCATACTTTTTCTTTAAAATAGTTTAGGTTTATATTCTGTCCACTCACACAGCGGACACTCATATAAACACCAGAACTACAAAAAAGTTCTGAAAAAGATTTTTTCCCATTCAAACAGGCCGGTTCATTTCGCAAAAAGCCGCTCGATTTCTTCTTCACGGACTGTAGTCAGCACGACACGTCCATCGGGAGTATAATTAGGAGACTCGCAAGCAAACAGGCTATCCACCAAAGCAGACATTTCGTCGGCACTCAGCACCTGCCCATAAACGATAGCTGCCGCACGAGCCAACGCCAACGCCAGCATGGACTGCACTTCTTCTTTCACATCGCAACCTTTTTCCAAAGCCGTATGTACCATATTACGCACCAAATCCACGGGATTCAGCCCCTCAATGCCCGAAGGAACCCCATTGATGGCATAGCTGCCTCCGCCCAAAGAAGTCAACTCAAAGCCTACTGCAGACAAATCCTCCTGAATATCCTCGAGTACAGCAGCTTCGGACGCTGGAAACTGGACAATCTCCGGGAACAATACGCCTTGAGCCATACCATGCTTTTGACGGATTTGTTCCATATACCGGTCAAACAATACACGTACATGAGCCCGATGCTGGTCAATCAGCATCAAACCAGACTTAACGGACGTCAAAATATAACGCCCCTTGAACTGCCAATGCTGTCCGGAAGTGACATTCCCAGCCCCGGACATCATCGAAGAAAGCGACGATGAGGACTCCTCCGAAGGTATTGTAGCAGGCGACAAATCCTCTTCGACCGGTGTATCGGGAACAACCGCATCATTCATCCGGCTGGCCTTCTCCAATCCGGCGTAGAGGCCTTCCCACTCTGTCTGAGGACGTGAATAAGAACGATTGTCCCCATAAGAAGAAGAGGGCTTAAAAGGATTAAAATCGGCATTATAGTGTACTTGTGGAGGTTCTACCGGCCGAGGCTGCTCAAAAGCAGGAATATCCGGCAGCCCCTCGGTATCGAAATCAATGGAAGGTACAGCATTGAACTTGCCCAAAGACTCCTTGACAGCCGCAGAAAGTATTTGCCAAATGGCCTGTTCATTCTCAAACTTAATCTCGGTCTTTGTAGGATGAATATTTACATCAATATTGGCCGGATCCACTTCAAAATATATAAAGTAGGAAATTTGTTCACCCACCGGAATCAAATGTTCAAAAGCATCCATTACAGCTTTATGGAAATAAGGATGCCTCATATAGCGCCCATTTACAAAAAAGTATTGGTGGGCGCCTTTCTTACGTGCGGTCTCAGGCTTAGCTACATAACCAGATATCCTGACTAACGTCGTATCTACCTCTACCGAAAGCAACTGCTGATTCAACTTTTTTCCAAAAACAGCCATAATGCGCTGACGCAAAGGCATGACAGGCAGGTTGAACAATTCGCTGTCATTACTGTAAAGATAAAAAGCCACATCCGGATGAACCAGAACGATACGTTCAAACTCGGCCAAAATATTACTTAGCTCGGTAGAATTGGCTTTCAGAAATTTACGTCGGGCCGGGACATTAAAAAACAAATTCTTTACAGAGAAATTACTTCCTTTGGGACAAGAGACTGGCTCCTGGCTTTCAACTTTGGAACCAGCCAACAAGAGGCGTGTACCCAACTCTTCATCAGCCAACCTGGTTTTTAACTCCACTTCGGCAACAGCCGCAATTGAAGCCAAAGCCTCCCCCCGAAAACCCATCGTACGCAAAGCAAATAAGTCTGCAGCTTCCCGAATCTTGGATGTGGCATGACGTTCGAAAGCCAATCGAGCATCTGTTTCAGACATTCCCTTACCGTTGTCTATCACCTGTATACCTGTTTTCCCTGCATCGGTCACCAATACATGAATTTCCGTCGCTTCGGCATCTATGGCATTTTCCACCAATTCCTTAATAACGGAAGCAGGTCGTTGAATCACCTCACCGGCTGCAATCTGATTGGCCACCGAATCGGGCAGCAAATGAATAATATCACTCATGCTGTGCTATTTTAGATTATTCCATTACTGATAGCATACCACAAATAAGCCAACAGCATAATGAAAAACAGAATGACAATAAAATGCAAAGGGCGTTTTCCGCTCTCCTTACGACGTTTCAGGTGAGTAGTCCCCTCTATGAATTTTCCACGAATATCCTCGGGATTAAATTCTTTCTTCTCTGTCAGCATGCCTAACTCACGCTTGGCATTCTCTTTCATCTTATCCAACTTTTCCTTACGCTCATCCACGTAAATATAGGGATGATGGAAGCCACGCGGTTTTCTCATTGTAAACATACCCATAAAACACTCTCCTATTTTTTAGTTCGTTCGATATGCATATCACGGGGGGAAACAGTAGGTCGGCGTGAACTATGCTTCAACACAGCATCCGAGTTCTTTCCCCTCCAATTGAAAATATCATCTTTATCCAGAGGACGGACATAATCCAGCCACACAAAAGAAGGCAACCGATACTTATCTGCCGGAATCTGCCCCATCGGATAAGCAGTCCCATTGGCTTTCCCAATAAAGGCCCCTCGCTCCATTTTCCGATCCTTCAACATCATCCGCAAGAAACCGCCCTCAGAATAGTTCATCAGAATCAGTGAACTGTCCCGTTCTTCTACCGGATAGAAAACGACAAGCACACTGCCATTCACATCTACCTGGCGCATTTCACCGTTAATAAAATAAGCCTTCATTTCCTTACCGGACACTTGATTATAGTGCAATGTGTCTTTTTGTTCCACGGCCAACGCCTGATTGATAATATGCGCCCAGTCAATAGTGCTGTCATTCATGTAAACCTTGATTTGTTCGCCCAACAGCTGTTCGGAACCATACCAAAGCACCGGATCAGTGTACATGGTCATACAGGAGTCTTTTGAATTATAAACCAGCGAATCACACACAGCCTGAATATCCGTACGATAAGCACGTACCTTATGATAGACACGCATTTCACGATACATCGAGTCGGTATTCAAATGATAAGTCACCAAACGTAACGTATCACCATGCATAAACAGACTATCACCCTGTGAATAATCCACGGCAACCGCCCTGTCTGTAGCCAAAGCATTACCGGTTAATTCATTATAAAAACAATAGTTACCGGTCAGCATATTACGGTTCACTGTATCATTCATCTGTACATGCTCGAAAGCCTCGCCATAGCCCAACTTACGATCATAAAACAGGCTGTCACCTGTCAGTTTCTTACCTTGATTAGTCAGAATGGAACGGTCCAGGAGTTCAGCCTGCTCCGTCACTGTATTATAAACACCGCGTTCGGAATAAATATGATTATTGTCACTCACAATATCGGAAGGTCCCAAGATTGTAGCCACTTTTGTTTCCGTATGGTACTTCAACGTATCGGAAGTCAGTACAAAACGAGGATTGGTCAGCTTCACTTCATGGTTGAACACGGCAATTTTAGTAGCCGGGCTGTATTCTCCCCACACAGAAGTCAGCACATTCTCTTCGTCGGTAAGGGTACCGCCATCGAAATAATACCCCAAATTGTAAATACGGTCATAATTCAGACTGTCTGTAGTCAGCTCTGTATTACGATTAATCATCCGCACGTTTTCACGAAGCATAGCCAATTGTGCCATACCGTCGTAATACAGATAATCACCATAAATGAACAGCGTATCCCCTTGTTCCATCCGTACATTTCCGAAAGCCTCTACGGAATTGATACGTTTGAAAATCAAAGCGCTGTCGCAATACATATACATACTGTCATGGCGCAACTTCACAGAACCTATCAGTATCTGGACATCCGGACGGACTTGATCATCGGCCTGCGCTTCGTCTGCATACAACAAATCGACACGCGTTTTTTTCTTCTCCGGCTCTTCCTTTTTATCCTGTGCACTAAGCAGACAGATGCCAAACAGGCATAGAATACCTGTCAAAAGATATCTATGCCTGCTTAGGAATTTTAAAACAATTCTATTGTGCATATAGCTAGGTCTAACATTCACAGACTGTACCTAAACAGCCAAACTTAATCCTTAATCCATCCCGGATACTTGAATTCACACTGATTCCACCCTTCCTTAATGCGAACATAAGTATGACGCTGTTTTTCACGTATCCATTTATCCAACACTTCAGCACGACGCTTCTCAAGTACCAAATCTTTCAAGTTCTGATAATCATCCGTAATAGTAGCCTTGTGACCGTTGATGCGACTTTTCAGCTTGACAATGACACATTCCTCCTTACCTGTTTTTTCAGGAATCATGGTAAAGGCTTCGGAAATTTCGCCTACATTCATTTTATCGACCACTTTGGCTATCTCGGGAGGCAGTTCCTGCATCTCGAACTTCGATGTATTATTGTTGGGATTGGGCAACAAACCGTGATTATTACGAGTATCCTTGTCCTGAGAAATGACAGCCGCTGCCTCCTCAAACGTAAACTTATTGTTACGAATATCATCAGCAATGGAATCAAGGCGGGCCATACCAGCTTCCAGTGCGCTCTCAGGCGTATGCGGACGGAGCAAAATGTGTCGTACTTTAATACGGTCACCACGCTTTTCTATCAACTGGATAATATGAAAGCCATATTCTGACTCCACCACTTTAGAAACCTTGGTAGGATCTTGCAAATTGAAAGCGACATTCGCAAAAGACGGATCAAGTTGTCCACGACCATAGAAAGGCATTTCACCTCCATTGATAGCCGACGCACGATCCTCGGAATACATACGGGCCAAAGTAGAGAAACTGGTCTCACCTTTGTTTATACGATCTGTAAACTCACGCAAGCGTTTTTTTACCTCCTCCACCTCTTCTATCGGGATTCTTGGTTTCTGGGTTATAATCTGCACCTCAACCTGTGTAGGGATATAAGGAATACTATCCTGAGGCAAACTCTGGTAATAACGGCGTACCTCGGCAGGCGTAATTTTTACCTCACCCACCAGTTTTTGCTGCATACGCTGTACCGTCAATCCTTCACGAGCATTCTCACGCAAAGTCTCACGAATCTGCGTAGCACTCTTGTTCCAATATTCTTCCATCTTCTCCATTGATCCGATGCGGCTAACATACTGGTTGATCATAAAATCCACCTGGCTTACCACTTCACTCTCAGACACCTCTATACTGTCTAAAGCCGCCTGATGCAAAAACAGCTTCTGTACAGCTATTTCTTCCGGTATGACACAATAAGGGTCGCCGTCGAACCTACGCCCGTTATACAATGCATCCAAACGCACTTCCTCCACATCAGATTTCAATATGGCTTCATCGCCTACTACCCAAACCACTTCATCAATCACATTGTCCTGCCCCCATGAAGGCATAAGAGGCAGTAGCATAAAAGCCAATAAAACTACAAACTTAACGTTCATACACTTTTTCATTCCTACTATCTTAGTTCTCACAATATTTAATCTTTCCATCTTCCATGGCCTGCCTATACAAATCATCCCTCACCTCGTTCAGAAACTCAACTTGCTTCCGGTTCAACACTAAATTATTCACCAATGGCCTAGCTGCTTCATAAGGTTCCTGTGCCCCCGCGGGAATATAATCTGATACATTCAAGAAATACCAAAAAGCCGTATCCTTGATTTCTACCCGCCGATTACGAGAAAAGTAAGCGTCCACATCCGATTCATTCAAAGGCATCCACGACAATATCTCCGAAGCCGGCACCCATTTATCATAAAAATATTCATATTTCACAGCATTCTGCAAACTATATTTCTCTAAATGTTCAACGGCCGGTTGCCTTTCATCCTTATACCACTGACGTACCCGACTCAATTGGGGAGCAGTCAAAGGGACTTTTATAAACAAACCACGCATCAATGGCACATCAGCTTTGAACACTGCTTTGTTTTGCTCATAATATTCCTGCAACTCTTCTTCTGTAATCTCTTCTGACAATTTCTGATGAATGAGTGCCTGCTGATAGGTATGCATAATCAGTGCCTTCCGATAATTGTGTACCAACTTTTCTATTTCATCATTATTAGGTACATTACTTTGAGCCTTTTCATACAACAAGATATCTTCCGCCCAATTGCGTATATAATGTTCTGCAAACAACAAACTATCGTCTTGGCTCTGCCCCGCAGGCTGCACAGCCATCAAATCTTCCTTGTACAGAAAATTCCCGTCCAACTCCACCAAAGGCGTCCGTCCTTTATGGTCGTACTGTGAATCTTTACATGCGCCTACAAGGAACAAACAAAGACAAAACAGACAAAATTTTCGAATTGCCACTTTTTTTCTCATATTTGAAATACGAAGATAGCGGTTTAATCAATTGCTTCTGTGAGAATTAACGGTTTTTAAAACCTCTTCGTTTATTTCAACCTTAAAATCACGCCGAAGTTGCCGCATCCAACAATCCTCCAAATCCTGATAATAATCTGTCCAAATCTGTTGACCTACATCTTTCCAGTGTGCAGGCCCCTTACGTTTTTCTCCTAAAACGAACCAATAAGGATAATCAGCCAAAGGCTGAGGTTTGTCCTTTTTAAAAATCCGACTGTCTACAAATGCATTATCACCAGCGGCAAACAAACCTCGTTCTACGACAACATTCACCTGTCCACCCGTATTCACCCCCAGACGGATAGCCTCCACCCATTCTTCTTGCGGAATTTTTTTAAGGAACTTCCGTACCTGCTTTGCCATACGTTTCGTCTTACAATGTATAACAATTCCATCGTAACGTTCCTGTGGCCAATTATAGCGTTTAGCATGCTTTTTGAAATATTTTTCTATACCGGCCGAATCCTTTTTAAGTTGATTATTGATTTCCCGATGCACTATCGCATTGCCCAACAAACTATCTCGGAAAAAGCACAAATTCCATCTTAAATCAGAGTTACCATCCTCCAAATACGCATAAGCACAATCTAAGACTGATTTCGCAACAAATGCATCCAATTGTTTACGGACAGAAGCCGGATAAGCCCTTGCAAACAAATCGAAATCAATCCCCGTATATGCTTTTCCGTTCAATGTAAACAAGGTCCTAGAGCTCTTTCCCTTCTGCAACAATTCCTTGATCCCAGACTTATCTGATATATATCCATAACATTGTTTCAATGAATCAACCGAGAAAAGAGACAAACGGCTGTTCGGCTTACCCAACAATCGTTCTCCCAATTCATGGCGTACACCTTCAAGATCAAGCTGTTCCTTACGTTCCAACACCTTCACGATATGAATACCCTGAGGCGTAAAAAACGGACTAGATATCTCACCGACCGGCAATGTGAACACAACGTCTTCAAATTCGACAGGCATCTGCAAAGGAACGACCCAAAATGAGTCCTTATCCTCAGAAAAACGATTTACACAATCATCAAACTGCAACCTTCCATCCTTTAATAATTGAGACAAAGAATCCATCTGTGTTTCAATCTCATGGAGAGTCAATGACGAAACATTCTGAGGAACATACTTAAATATATGGCTAACATGAACACAACCTGCATATTTCCGCTTCTGCAAAAGACAATTATATTCATCGGTTACCGAATCTATGCATCCACTATTCTGCAAACATTGTTGTAACAGTCCACGACGATAAGAACTTAAGAGAAAACGAGTATCTCCCAATGTATCCAATTCTGTCTTTTTAGCTGCCAAAGCTTTAAGCTTGAAATCGACAAAATGATCGATACCTGCAAATCCTCCCACATATCTGGAGCAAAAATACTTGTATTCGGATACGTCGACAGGCTCTCCATTCACGCGCATCAACACAGATCCTGATTGTGCCCGGCACCAATCCGACACGACCAAGACGCATATTAACAACCACCAATGTTTCAACATCATAGTTCCCAAATCGTATTCATATATCCACAAAACGGCACGGACAACACCTATTACAGTTCCTTTCTCGAAAGACCTGCAAAATACGCGTTGTCCGTGCTTTCAAAGTATAATAAAATGGTTATTCAGGCCGGCTATAATTGGGAGCTTCACTGGTAATAGCGACATCATGCGGATGGCTCTCAAGTACTCCTGCATTAGTAATGCGTGTAAATTTAGCATTGTGCAATTGCCCGATATTAGCTGCGCCACAATACCCCATACCGGCACGCAAGCCACCAACTAACTGATAAATCACTTCATACAACGTACCTTTATAAGGCACACGGGCAGCGATTCCTTCCGGCACTAATTTCTTCACATCACTTGTTCCACTCTGGAAATAACGGTCTTTCGAACCATTTTCCATTGCTTCCAGAGAACCCATTCCACGATAAGATTTGAACTTACGCCCATTGAAAATAATGGTATCGCCCGGCGACTCTTCCGTTCCTGCCACCAATGAACCAATCATCACACTGTAACCACCGGCAGCCAACGCTTTAACAACATCGCCAGAATAGCGCAAGCCACCATCGGCAATCAAAGGAACACCGGTACCTTCCAACGCTTTGGCCACATCGTAAACAGCAGACAACTGAGGGACTCCCACACCAGCTACCACACGAGTTGTACAGATAGAACCAGGACCAATACCTACCTTCACCGCATCTGCACCAGCCTCAACCAGCATTTTAGCAGCTTCGCCCGTAGCGACATTACCAACCACGATATCAATATCCGGGAAAGCCTTTTTAGCCTCCTTCAGCTTTTCAATCACATATTTGGAATGACCATGAGCCGTATCGATCACAATGGCATCCGCACCTGCTTCGACCAATGCTTTCATACGGTCCAATGTATCGGCCGTAACGCCGACACCTGCAGCCACACGCAGACGACCTTTAGCGTCCTTACAAGCCATTGGTTTGTCTTTAGCCTTCGTGATATCCTTGTATGTAATCAAGCCAACAAGTTTATTGTCTTTGTCGACAACCGGAAGCTTCTCAATCTTGTATTCCTGTAGAATTTGTGCAGCAGCTTCCAAATCAGTTGTCTGATTGGTCGTAACAATATTTTCTTTTGTCATCACTTCATCAATGCGCTTGTCCTGATCCCTCTCAAAACGCAAATCGCGATTGGTAACAATGCCAACTAAATGACCTTCATCATCGACCACAGGGATACCACCAATCTTGTACTCCGCCATCAAAGAAAGTGCATCGGCCACCGTCGAGCCTCTCTTAATAGTAACCGGATCATAAATCATTCCATTTTCCGCACGCTTTACAATAGCCACCTGGCGAGCCTGTTCTTCAATGGACATATTCTTATGGATTACACCGATTCCACCTTCACGAGCAATGGCTATCGCCATTTTAGCTTCTGTAACTGTATCCATCGCAGCCGTTACAAAAGGAATTTTCAACTCAATGTTTCTTGAAAACTTTGTCGAGAGTTCGACAGTTTTAGGGAGCACTTCAGAATAAGCGGGGATTAGCAGTACGTCATCGTACGTTAACCCATCCATGACAATTTTATCTGCAATAAATGACATAAGACGTATAAAATTTATTGCGTGCAAATATACGTTTTTTATTCCATTCTACATATATCAGCACGCAATAAATTTTCTTTTTTTAAACCCGAAGACAAAAATCAATTTGCCATTTCAGATATGAATTTGATACGAACCAGCCGTACTTCCTCTTCTGTAAAATCATCGCCTAACTCTTCCAATGCATCGTCAATATTGTCCGTTGTCGATTCTTTGAAATAATCGTAAATGTCCAGCATGTGATCCTCATCCATAATCTCTTCCAAGAAGTAATCAATATTCAGTTTGGTACCCGAATAGACTATAGCTTCTATTTCGTCCAGCAACTCGTCAAACTCAATGCCCTTCGACACTGCAATATCATCAAGGGCAACTTTACGGTCGATTGCCTGGATAATGGCTACCTTCATCTTAGATTTATTAGCTACGGTACGAACACGCAAATCCTCAGGACGCTCTATTTCGTTTTCCTCACAATGCCGTTTGATCAACTTGCAAAATTCCTCGCCATATCTTTTCGCTTTTCCAGCTCCCACACCCGGAATATTTTGCAGTTCCTCCAGTGTAATGGGGTATATCGTTGCCATAGCCTCCAACGAAGGGTCTTGGAATATTACGTACGGCGGCACTTCCAAATGCTTGGACAACTTTTTACGCAGGTCTTTCAACATGGAATACAAAGCCGGATCGACCGCACAGGCGCCACTTCCCCGAGCAGGTGCCTCTTCTTCCATCTCCTCAAAGTCATTGTCTTCCGTTATTTTGAAGGATTTGGGATGTTTGAGGAACTTCCTCCCTTCTTCCGTCACCTTAAGCAAGCCATAATTTTCCACATCCTTACTCAGGTAACCGGCAATCAAAGCCTGCCGAATTACAGCATTCCACGTCTTGTCTTCTTCACCCATTCCCGAGCCAAACACTTCGAGATCCTCATGCAAATGTGCCTGAACTTCCGACGTTTCACGTCCCTGGATGACATCTATAATATAATCTGATTTGAAATTCTCCTTTACAGCGAGAATGGTTTCAATCACAGTACACAATAAGTCTTGAGCTTCCACTTGTTTCTTAGGATTTAAACAATTGTCACAATTACCACAATTTTCCTCCGTATATTCCTCGCCAAAATAATGCAATAAGGTCTTGCGGCGACATACGGAAGACTCGGCATATGCAGCGGTCTCCAGCAGAAGCTGCTTGCCAATCTCCTGTTCTGCCACAGGTTTACCTTGCATAAACTTCTCCAGCTTCTGCAAGTCCTTGTTTGTATAAAAAGTGATGCACTGTCCTTCTCCACCGTCTCGTCCCGCACGTCCCGTTTCCTGATAATAACCTTCCAGGCTCTTGGGGATGTCATAATGAATAACGAAACGTACGTCTGGCTTATCGATACCCATACCAAAAGCAATAGTAGCCACGATGACATCGATCTTTTCCATCAAAAAATCATCCTGATTCTGCGAACGGGTTGCAGAGTCCATACCGGCATGATACGGACGTGCATTGATTCCATTCGCCTGAAGCACCTCGGCCAATTCTTCCACCTTTTTACGGCTCAGGCAATAAATAATACCGGACTTTTCAGGATTGTTCTTGATGAACTTTATAATATCCTTGTCTACATTATTCGTTTTTGGACGTACCTCGTAATAGAGATTGGGGCGATTGAAGGACGACTTGAACACCTTCGCATTGGACATGCCCAGATTTTTCTGAATGTCATGCTGTACCTTGGGAGTAGCCGTAGCAGTCAGAGCTATCAAAGGAGCCTTCCCAATCTCATTAATAATGGGACGGATACGACGATATTCAGGACGGAAGTCGTGTCCCCATTCCGAAATGCAATGCGCTTCATCCACTGCATAAAACGATATCTTCACCGTCCTCAGGAACTCCACATATTCATCTTTCGTCAACGACTCCGGAGCGACATAAAGCAGTTTGGTCTTTCCACTCAAAATATCCGATTTCACCTGATCGACGGCAGTCTTATTGAGAGAAGAATTAATGAAATGTGCAACTCCGTCTTCTTCACTAAAGTTGCGCATGGCATCCACCTGATTCTTCATCAATGCAATCAAAGGAGAAATGACAATGGCCGTTCCATCCATTAGCAATGAAGGCAACTGGTAGCACAAGGATTTTCCACCACCGGTGGGCATCAGCACAAACGTATCGTTACCATCCAGCAGATTTCGGATGATTGCCTCTTGATTTCCCTTGAATGTATCGAACCCGAAGTATTTCTTCAGTTGGTCTGTCAAATTAATCTTCTTCTCTGCCATGTTTTCTAATTAGGATGTTGTTTATTAAATGTTCTTTTTTTATCTCTCTCCCCCTGAAATTGGATTGTCTTTTTCAAGAGTCCTAACAAAGTTATAAACAACTTCTCAATTTTCAAGCAAAATACATCGAATATTTTTAGGAAAAAACACTAAAACCACTTCTTCCGCTTCATTTCATGCTATTAAGCATTCTGCAATCTGGCAATATTAGCCTTTTCCAACTGATGTTTGGCATAATCCAACGTCACGGTAAAGGTTTCTTTCCGTTCAGAAGGAATTTCAAACATGGCATCCATCATGATGGTCTCAACAATGGAACGCAAACCGCGCGCACCAAGTCTGTACTCCACAGCTTTGTCCACTATATATTCGAGCACGGAATCTTCGAACTCCAACTTCACACCATCCATCTCGAAGAGTTTGACATACTGCTTGATGATGGAATTCTTGGGTTCCGTCAAGATGGAACGTAAAGCTGTACGATCCAGCGGATTCAGATAAGTGAGCACCGGCAGACGACCGATAATTTCAGGTATCAAGCCAAAGGACTTCAGATCTTGGGGAGCGATGTACTGCATCAAGTTATTCTTGTCGACGGCAGCTGTATTGCGCACAGCACTATAGCCCACTACATGGGTGTTCAACCGCTGGGCTATCTTCTTCTCGATGCCATCGAACGCTCCGCCACAAATAAAGAGGATATTTTTGGTGTTGACCGGTATCATCTTCTGTTCGGGATGCTTACGCCCACCCTGAGGAGGAACATTAACAACCGAACCTTCAAGCAGTTTCAGCAAACCTTGCTGTACACCTTCACCGCTGACATCGCGTGTGATGGACGGATTGTCACCTTTGCGGGCAATCTTGTCAATTTCGTCGATGAACACAATACCACGCTCGGCTTCAGCTACGTTATAATCGGCCACTTGGAGCAAACGGGTCAGAATGCTCTCAATATCCTCGCCCACATAACCGGCCTCGGTCAGTACTGTGGCATCTACAATGGTGAAAGGCACATGCAGCAACTTGGCAATAGTACGCGCCAGCAAGGTTTTTCCCGTACCTGTACTGCCCACCATAATGATGTTCGACTTTTCAATCTCCACATCATCGCCGCCGTCTTTCTGCAGGAGACGTTTGTAGTGGTTGTATACTGAAACGGAAAGAAAACGCTTGGCATCGTCTTGTCCGATGACATATTGATCCAAGAAGGCCTTAATTTCCATCGGCTTGGGCAGTTCCTTCAAATTCAGATTCTTGGTACCGTCCTTCCGTTTGCTCTCCATGGCTTCTTGCGTGATTTCGTAAGCCTGCATGGCACAACTGTCGCAGATGAAGCCGTTCATTCCTGTTATCAGAAGTCCGACCTCATCTTCCGTGCGACCACAAAAACTACATCTGTTTTTTGTCCTTTTTGAATCAGCCATACTTATTTCTTAATCAATACTTCATCTACCATACCATACTCTTTAGCTTCCTGTGCAGTCATCCAATAATCGCGGTCGGAGTCGGCCCACACTTTATCGAAAGGTGTATGCGAATGGTCAGCTATAATGGTATAGAGTTCCTTTTTCAACTTCTGAATCTCACGGGCCGTAATTTCAATATCCGAGGCCTGTCCCTGTGCACCACCCATCGGCTGATGGATCATCACACGAGAATGAGTCAGCGCCGAACGTTTACCTTCAGCTCCGGCTACCAGCAACACGGCTGCCATACTGGCTGCCATACCCGTACAGATGGTGGCAACATCGCTACTGATGAACTGCATCGTATCATAGATGCCCAGGCCGGCATATACCGAACCGCCCGGCGAATTGATATAGATAGAG
Source organism: uncultured Bacteroides sp. (assembly GCA_964419245.1). Classification (GTDB taxonomy): domain Bacteria; phylum Bacteroidota; class Bacteroidia; order Bacteroidales; family Bacteroidaceae; genus Bacteroides. The sequence goes on from CAYQOV010000001.1 coordinate 173,563, forward strand.
ATATCCTTGCCCGGGTCCACTGAATCCAGATAGAGCAACTGCGCCTGGAGGGTGTTGGCCGTATAATCATCTATCTGGGTACCCAAAAAGATGATACGGTCCATCATCAGACGGGAAAACACATCAAGCTGGGTTACGTTGAGCTGGCGTTCTTCCAAGATATAAGGGTTCAGATAACCGGCCTGCGACTTGATCACATCGTCCAACACAAGGCTGTTCATTCCCAAATGCTTGGTGGCATACTTTCTAAAATCGTCCATAATCTTTCCTACTTATTTAATTTGCGGGTGCAAAGAAACAAAAAAGAATAGAGAGAGACAAAAAAATCGGGGATGTTTGAAGAGTTTTTCAAACATCCCCGATTATAATATGAATTAAATCTTATTCGAACATTTTGTTGAAGTCGGCAGCCGAAATGCTTTTGTGCTCCAGCGTCACCTGTGGCTTCACGGCAGCAGCCAGCTTCGCCTCAACAACACGATTCACGAGGCCTTCGATGCTTTCTTTCTTCTTCAGCATTTCCTTGGCGTAGTTTTCCAACAGTTCGTCTGGCACGTTCAGCATACCGTACATGGCAAACTGCGCACGGGTCGATTCCTTGGCCATGTTGGTGATATCTTCCTGTTCAACCTTAATGTTATTGGCCTTCACCAGCTGCTCTTTAATCAGATGCCAGGTCAGCTCTTCGATGCTCTTGCCGTAGTTTTCTTCCACGAACGCCTCACCTTTGTCGGCGTTGTTGGCCAACATCACGCGCTTCAGCAAAGCATCGGGGAACTCCAGCTTACCAACTTTCTCCATCAAAACCTTGCGCAGGTCAATAAGGAACTTATAGTCGCTATCGGTCACAAACTGCTTGGCAATTACTTCTTTCACTTTGGCACGGAATTCTTCTTCCGTCTTTACCACACCTTCGCCGAATACCTGGTCGAAGATTTCCTGGTTCAGGTCGCCGGGCAGGAAACGGGTGATTTCCTCTACCTGATAGCTGAAATTGGACTTCACTTCGGCAGCAGCTTCCTTGTCAATCTTCAACAGCGAAGCCAGTTCGGCCGGATTACCGTCCCAAGCAGTATGCGGATTGAACACAAGCACATCGTTCACCTTGGCATTGGCAAAGATGGCCTTCTGCTCGTCGTTCTTCATATAAGAAGGCATCATCACGGCACCTTCTACCTGAATGCCGCCTTCCTTCGTGTTGCCCTGCTCGTCAAGTTCGGCCAACAGGCCTTTCAGCATGTCGTTGTCGGCGTATGCGTCTACCTTGTCATACTTGCCGTTACGCTGTGTATAAGACTTCACCTGATTGTCTACCATTTCATCGGTCACTTCGATGTCGTAATAGTCCACCTTGTCGGCAGCACTCACCTCAGCCTTGAATTCAGGAGCCAACGCGATATCGAACAGGAATTCGAACTCTTCCTGCGTATCGAAGTCAATGGCCGGCTGCTTGTCTTCATTGGGCAGCGGCTCGCCCAAGATGTTCACCTTATTATCTTGTATATACTTGTATACTGTTTCAGAAAGCAACTTGTTCACTTCCTCAGCCAGTGCCGACTTGCCATACATTTTCTTAACGAGGCTCATAGGAACCATACCTTTACGGAAACCGGGCATCTGGGCTTTCTGGCGGAAAGACTTCAGTGCCTTTTCTACCTTCTCCTGGTAGTCAGCTTTCTCAAGTTTTACGGTAAGCAGCGCGCTCACCTTGTCAATGTTTTGCAATGAAACGTTCATCGTGACAAATTATTTATTTGATTTATATATATTCCAAATTCTCAAAATGAGTGCGCAAAATTAGTGTTATTCTTTCAATTATCAAAAAAACCGTGGAGAATTTATTTTAAAGGGAATCTTTTCGTTCCCTCCCGACGATGACCTCCATAAGCTACATTTCAACCCAAAAAGCCAACCCCGTTCTTTATACTCCGTTAGCAGGTTATCAAAGGCTTTTTGAACCGTAGGAATAGCTTGCATCAAATACGACACTTGTCCTATCTCAAGTTCCCCTTCATCAAGATCTCCCTCAAATATACCCTTCTTTGCTCTTTCAAATCCTAAGATTTCTTTCATTTCTTCCGCGGAAGCACCTCTGTTTTCGGACTACCCGCCGACGTAAAAACGACAGGCACCTCTTCTTCCATGATAACTTCCATCATCGCTTCTGCATGTTTGAACAGCAGGGGGACGTTCACTCCAAAAGGCTTATCGGTCGCAGCCCTGCATTTTCGGATATGCTCCCTCAGCAAATCGGCGTTCATTGAACCGGCACCAATCAGCTCCAGGCCGCCGGCATTGCTGACCGCCGACGCAAGCCGCCAACCGCTGCACCACACCATTCCTCCTGCAATAACAGGATACTGTATTCCAAAAAGTTCTGTAATTCTATTATTCATCATCTATTTTTATCTTTTTAAGCCATTCATTTTTCAGTGGCTAAAAATACAGAGTTTTTTGTTTAAAGAATAGTATCCGAAAAGAATTTGCCAAGCCACTGCAAAATCAATATAACCATGAGGCTTAAACCTCTTGTTATTAAATTGAAAAACAACAGAACAATATCCACTTCGATTCCATATCAAGTAAGAAAAAAAGACGAAGTAAAAACAGTAAATAGGTCCGATCCTCTAATAGATTTGTATACAAAAGAACTATATTTGCAAAGAAAAACAATATTCTCCATGAAAAAAACAAGAAATATCGGCTTGCTCGTGCTTTTGGCCACGAGCCTGGGACAGCTTAATGCAGCTCCGACAACTGGCGAATTACCCATCGAAAACACCGCCACAGTATTCCACTCCACAGACACGCCGGCCTCTGCCCACGGCCTCCAGTTTGGACAACTGCCCCAAGTATGGGACGAAGGCATTCCCTTGGGCAATGGCATCATGGGAGCACTCATTTGGCAAAAAGGTGACAAACTACGTCTGGCTTTGGATCGTGCCGACCTGTGGGACCTACGTCCCGTCAAGGAATTTTCGGGTCCAGACTATACCTTCCGCTTCGTTTGCGAAGCTGTAGAGAAAAAAGACATGGGCCCTGTCTACAGATTGATTGACGATCGTACCAGTATAGACATCGCTCCTTCCAAAATTCCCGCAGGTGCCATCGAAATCCCCATCGTAAGCTTAGGGAAAGTAAAAAGTACAGAGTTGGACGTTCACACGGCCGTATGTACCGTTACATGGGAAAACGGCGTAACGGCACAGTTCTTCACCAGCGCCACAGATAAAGTTGGTCATTTCCGCTTCAACAATCTTCTACAAAAGCCCCAAATTCAACTGGAGGCTCCTGAATATGAAGTTCCTCAAGGAACAAAAGTTGAACACAACTCGCTGGCACGTCTGGGTTATAAAAAAGGAAAAGTAATTGTCAAAAAAGACCATATCACCTACCGACAGAAAGCCTATGGCAACGTAGCCTATGAAATAGACGTAAGATGGGAGCAGCCCGACGCGCAGACTTTGGAGGGAACTTTCTGCCTCACCACGCAGGGTACTCCCTATAGTGAAGCCACACAAGCCTCCCAACAGATGGATAACTACGCAAAGGACTTTACAACCGCCTTGCGTGAACACACAGGCTGGTGGAAGAACTACTGGGAGCAGTGCAGCCTCAGCCTGCCCGACGACCCGCTGCTGGAGCGGCAATGGTATCTGGAGATGTACAAATTCGGCGCCGCCTCGCGCAAGAATGCACCACCCATCTGCCTACAGGCCGTGTGGACGGCCGACAACGGACAGACACCACCCTGGAGAGGCGACTTCCACAACGACCTCAACACCCAGCTGAGCTACTGGCCGGGCTATACGGCCAACCACCTGGAAGAATCGGCCGTCTTCACCGACTGGCTCTGGCAAATCAAAGAGAGCAGCGAGGCCTATACCCGTCAGTTCTTCGGCGTGGAAGGCTTGAACGTACCCTGTATCTCAACCCTGGACGGCAAGAATTTGGGTGGATGGAATCAATATTTCCACCAACCCACTGCTTCGGGATGGCTCGCACAACACTTTTACCTGCAATGGAAATACTCAGCCGACGACATTTTCCTACGCACGAGGGCATATCCTTGGGTGAAGGAAGCGGCATGCTATTTTGAGAACATTTCCGTAAAAGACGAGAACGGGAAACGCAAACTCCCCTTGTCCAGTTCGCCCGAAATCAATGACAATAGTCTAGAAGCCTGGTTCAAACAGACCACCAATTTCGATCTGGCATGCATCCGCTTCACATATCAAGCTGCTATCGAAATGGCCAAACACTTACAATTGGACGAGGAAGCTGTACACTGGCAGAAGCAGCTAAGCGAATGGCCCAACCTAGCAACAGACAGTACCGGCCTGACCATCGCTCCCAACTATCCACTTGAATACACTCATCGCCATTTATCGCACCTGCTAGCCATCCATCCGCTAGGACTTTTAGACGTATCAAAGGGGAAAGAAGCCCGCCGCCTCATCGAACGCTCCATCCACCATTTCCAAGAGCTGGGAACTCAGGGGTGGGTCGGCTATACCTACACTTGGCTTGCCAACCTCCAGGCCCGTGTATTCGATGGCGATGCCGCTGCACGCTCACTTCATATCTTTGCCAAAGCCTTCTGCTCGCCCAATAGTTTCCATCTGAACGGTGACCAACTGAAACAAGGGTTTTCTGGCTTCACGTATCGTCCTTTTACCTTGGAAGGCAACTTCGCCTGCGCATCAGCCATACAGGAAATGCTCCTGCAAAGTCACACTGGCATCATACGGGTGTTCCCCGCCTTGCCGATGAGTTGGCAAAATGCTTCTTTCAAAAATCTTAGAGCCATGGGGGCTTTCTTAGTCAGTGCCACCTATCGTAACGGCAAAACAGAAAGTATCCATATCACTTCGGAAAAAGGCGGTCTGCTGAAAGTATTCGATCCCTTCACCCGTAAAGTGATTGAAAAACAGATGAAAGCTGGTGAAGTATTCAGCCTGACCAGCTGAACTTTATAATTCACCCATATTCAAACTAAAAAAAATTGGATTACTTATGCCAAAACTAACGTTTACACTGATCGGTCTACTCTTTCTGACACTGACAAGCCAGGCAGGAACACCCATCAACGGATTATTGGAACGCATCGACACAAACGCCTCCCGCAAGTTTGTCATCGAATATGTAAAGTCGGATATAGATTTCTTTGAACTCGACCAGAAAGGGAAAAAGGTTGTTATACGAGGAAATAATCATGTAAGTATTGCGACAGGTATCCACTGGTATCTAAAGTATTACGCCGGTATCCACCTGACATGGAACAACATGCGAGCCAAGCTGCCGAACGTACTCCCTGCCGTCACAAAAAAGGAACGACACGAAACAACGCTAAAGCATCGCTACTACCTGAACTACTGTACCCACTCCTACTCCATGGCTTTCTGGGACTGGGAGCGATGGCAACAAGAAATAGACTGGATGGCCCTACATGGCATCAACCTGCCTTTGGCCATCACTGGCACAGCCTGCGTGTGGCGAAACGTACTTATACGACTGGGCTACAGCACGGACGAGGTGAACAATTTCGTGGCAGGACCAGCTTTCCAGGCCTGGTGGCTGATGAACAACCTGGAAGCCTGGGGAGGTCCCAATACGGCCAACTGGTATAAGCAACAGGAGAATTTACAAAAGAAGATACTCAAACGCATGCGGGAATTCGGCATAGAACCGGTCTTACCCGGCTACTCAGGCATGGTACCCAACAACGCCAAAAAGAAACTGGGACTAGATGTATCCGAGCCCGGTCTGTGGTGCGGCTACCGTCGTCCTGCCATCCTGCAACCTACCGACAGCCAGTTCCAACGCATAGCCGACCTCTATTACGAAGAGCTGACCAAACTCTACGGGAAAGCCAACTACTACAGCATGGATCCCTTCCACGAAGGGGGTAGCGTAGCGGGTGTAGACCTCGATGCGGCCGGAAAAGCCATCCACGCTGCCATGAAGCGGACCAACCCGAAAGCCGTATGGGTAGCCCAGGCCTGGCAACGTTGTCCCTACGAACAAATGATAGCCAACCTGCCCGCAGGAGACCTGATTGTACTCGACCTGTATTCGGAAAGCCGTCCGCAATGGGGCGACCCGTCCTCGACATGGTACAGGAAGAACGGTTTCGGAGCGCATGACTGGCTGTACTGCATGTTGCTCAACTATGGCGGCAATGTAGGGCTGCACGGCAAGATGTCGCACGTCATCGACGAATTCTACAAAGCACGCGACAGCCGCTTCGGCCAGACACTGAAAGGCGTAGGTCTGACGATGGAAGGAATAGAGAACAATCCGGTGATGTATGAACTCGTCAGCGAACTGCCCTGGCGTAACGTTCCCTTCACCAGCGACACATGGCTGAAAGAATACATCCGCGCACGCTACGGAAAGAGCGACCCGCAAATAGAACAGGCCTGGGAACTGCTGCGCAACAGTATCTACAACTGCCCGCCGGCCTCCACCCAGCAGGGCACGCACGAATCCATCTTCTGTGCACGTCCTTCGCTCAAAACCTATCAGGCTTCCAGCTGGTCGGAAATGAAAGATTATTATAAGCCGGAGGACGTTATCAAAGCTGCCGGACTGATGGTGGAAGCTGCTCACCGCTTTAAAGGTAATAACAATTTTGAATACGATCTGGTAGATATCGTGCGTCAAGCCGTAGCCGAAAAAGGTCGTTTGGTCTATTCCGTCGTGACAAGTGCCTATCTCGCTGGAGAAAAGGAACTGTTCAAAGCAGCTTCCTCCCGTTTCCTGTACCTGATAGAGCTACAGGACAGTCTGCTGGGCACGCGTAATGAATTTCGCTTGGGAAGATGGATAGGATTGGCCCGAAACATGGGCAAGACAGACGCCGAAAAAAACTGGCTGGAATGGAATACCCGTGTGCAGATTACCACATGGGGCAATCGGCAAGCTGCCGATGCAGGAGGGCTAAGGGACTATGCTCATAAGGAATGGAACGGGCTACTAAAAGATTTATATTACCTGCGCTGGAAGGCCTATTTTGATTATCTGGAAGCTAAGTTGAACGGACAAGAGCCTGAAAATATAGACTTCTATGCACTGGAAGAAACTTGGACGCAGAAACAGAATCCTTATCTACAGGAGGCAGAAGGAGACGCCACTAGCATTGCACAAACTATCTACAGAAAAATCTTCCACTAACAAAAAATTAGGCACAGATTATACGAACGATCACATTTGACATTCATATAAGTCTGTGCCTAAAAACGATCAAAACCCTACCTGTTATTTCGAAAAAAGAAGAATTTACTTTTCTTCAAATCCAAACTGCTTGAAGTAAACTTTCTGTTCCTGATCGGTCACATTAGTCAAGCGGATTTTCAAGACACTACAGCCTTCGACATCCACTTTGAAACGGGTCTTTCCGTTAGACGGTTGAAGGGCGATTTCTTCCCAGTTCTGCCCGTCGGCAGTCACCTCCAGCCGGATAAGCCTCGGCGCATCGGCTGTACCGAAATCAACGGTAAGGTTCTTCAGTGTACGCAACTGATCCATTGTCAGAAGCGCTTCACCCCCCGCCTGCCAGCGGATAACTTCGTTGGACGGCGACACGTTGCCCTTCTTTCCTTTGCGCACCACTGGCAAAGCTGCCAACTGAGCCACATCGCTGTTCCAACTGTAGGGCATATAGACGGCACGTGTATCCAAAGCCGCCCGATACGTCTGATTGTAAACCCCGACACTCGACTCGAACAAGGCATAGAAAGTGGGAAGCAATACCTTGCTGCCACTCTTCACACCCGGCTGATAGGGATTCTGATTATAGGTGGTATCCACTTTATACATCATGCGCTGCAATGCCTTGGCATGTTTGTAGGCTGTTTCAAATCCCTGTCTGTCGGTTGCAGCCCCACGCATCATCTGCAAAACAGCCTCGCCGTATTGTCCTACCAACTTGAATTGCATCAGCCAAGGCTGCATCTCGGCCACCAACGGCTGGTTCTCCTGAGAGACAGACAGCACATCGGCAGCAATAACAATCTTCCGGCACTCATCGCTGACCTGACGCCAGGTAGCTTCATCGACCGTATGCTGTTTCTCATAAGTGGAACGTAGTGTTTCCAAGGCCGGCTGCAAGACTACCGACTCATCACGGCGGAAGCGGTGTCCGTTGGCACCCAGATCGGAATTATGGGCGGCAAAGGTTTCCAAATATGCTGCATGGTGAGGCATCAAGTCTTTAATGGCCCGCCGCCACGCTGCGTCGCTGTCGTAATCGGACAGGTTCCAAGCATAATCGGCCACGCTATACAAGGCAATTTTAGACGCTTCGGCATGTTCCATGGGATTGGACACGAAGCCTTCCATCTCATCCTTGATGTCGAGCGCATTGCCATAGACAGGCCCCATGAGCAGATGGTCGCGTACGTAGTCGGACACGGGGAAGTTCCACCAGATGTAGGCCTTTCGTTTCAGGAGCGGGTTGATGAAGTCCATCGTCGCACGGTCAATGGTGGCAATGACACTGTTACCTGTCCACATAATCTGAATGCCTTCGTTCAGTTTTTCGCCCAATGTAGTCAGATAACCGCCTTTCACGTTGGACCAGGCCTTATTATATTCCGTAGGACACATGATGAGCGGTTCCACATCACCTTTCACTTTTACAAAATGGTCGTCCAGGTAGTTCAACAAGTCTGCCTGTTTGTCAGCTTTCGTACCCTCTCCCGAAATATCATCGAAAAATACGGCAAAACCTCGTACACCTAGCTGATACATCTTTTCGAATTTATTGAGCAGATTCTGACGATCTTCATCGTTCCACTTGATATCCTGCCCCGGATGAATGGCCCAATAGAAAATGACATTGTTCTCTTTTGCCTTGTCCACCAATTCCTTCAACTGGGCAGCTTCACGTTCAGGATAAGGTTTCCGCCAGTTTGGGGTACTGTGATAAGGATCATTCTTCGGGCCATAAAGGTATACATTCATCTTGTTGCGACCATAGAACTCCAATTGGCGCAAACGGGCTTCATGACTCCAAGGTGTGCCGTAAAAACCTTCGACCACCCCACGATAAGGGATATCAGGATAATCCGTCACTTCAACCAGAGGCAGTTTAGGCAAAGTCAGCAATTGTGCTAAAGTCTGTACACCGTAATAGGCACCACGAGCATCAGCACCGGCAATTACAATCTCGTCCTTACTAACTTTCAGGTAATACCCTTCGGCTTTGGAGGGTATCAAGCGGGCATACCTACGTATAACCTTATCTCCTTTTACGCCCACGGTTATTCGAAAATTAGCCTTCTCCTGATGACCAGGCAACAACGTACCGAGCAGACGAACGGCATCAGAAGCCGCCCCTTCGGCATCTGCCGAAAATCGATAGGCATCAGGCAGGACAATGCTGTCTTGAAGGGTTTCATAAACTTGAGGAGTGGGCTGCAGATGGAATTCCTGAGCGGAAAGCATTCCCAATGACAAACATCCAACCCAAACAGAACATAAAAGTTTTCTTTTCATAGCAGTTTGATATTAATTGCTGCAAAAATACACGATTTCTAATATAATAAAAATAGATATTTGGACTAATTCATCTGCCTAATCAATTTTCCAACTTCTTGTAATGTACGAACATCAATATCCCGAATTTTACCTTTATAATCAGGACCGACATTTAATGAAAATATATTTCCATATTCGATAGCTTTTATATAATCTGCAAAAATTTTAGTTGCAGGTAAACATAAGTCATCATGTTCAGGCAAAGAATAGAACCATTCAGCTCCACCTTCATGAGAAGGTAATAAAGGATAAGTAAATTCAGCCACCTTGTATCCTGTAAATAAGCTTTCATGTTCTTTATTATAACGACTAGCATTTGCATCCCCTAATCTACCAGGAGTTCCTTTTTCACGCAAGCAAAGTCTTCCTGACGGTTCACCATGATTATAACCTACAAAACAATTCGGTTGAAACTGATGCACCCATTCAGTTGTTTCTTTATGTGACAATCCTCCATCACCCACCGCATGATCAAACCATATAAACTCAATAGGGCCATATAGTGTCAGCAGCTCCTTCAATTGTCCCTTTTTTACTTCTGGATTATTTCCGCCAGCCATACTCTTTCCACGAATGGCATTAGGCCAATTCCAGTCTCCTTCTGAAAAATATAAAGCCAATTTTAAACCATATTTATCACATGATTTACGTAGCATGGCTAGAACATCTTTACCTAAAGGAGCATTAGTAACTTTCAAAGTTGTTGTTTTCGTATCCCATAAACAAAAGCCATCATGATGTTTTACTAAAAAATTAATATATCGCATACCCGCTTCTTTAGCTGTTTTAGCCCATTGATCAGTATTGCATTCTGTTGCGCTAAAAAACTCTGCAGGAAGCTTTTCACCAGTCCATTCTTTCCCAGAAAAAGTGCTAAAAGACCAGCACACAAACATTCCAAACTGTAGATTACGAATTTCCTCTGCTCTAACATCATCTGGTAAACGTACTTTATTAATTAAGTTAGGAGTTTTGCAACTTACCCAAAGGAAGCTTAGCAAAAATAAAGATAAAAAAAACCTCATAAAATTCTTCTTTAATCTAATTTACAATTTCATTCTTCAATTTCTGCAGCAACTCAATATCTCCTTGCCTCATTTTTCCATTGGTTGTAGGAGGAATATTCAATATCAAAATATTATCCTGTGCCGTAGCACGTTCATAGACTTCCTTCAGTTCTGCAACAGATTTGTAAACTGTGTCTTGAGAATTATAAAACCAACATTTCGTAATACACACAGTCGATTCAAAAGGCATGTAATATGTTTTCCCCGCATGCGTAAACAATTTCGGATCGGGATCTGAAGGTAGCATCGGATCACCTAAACGAAAATCACTCGGGAAATAGCGAATCGGATCACCCTCCTTCTGCTTATCAGGTTTAATATTGATAGATTGCTTAGGAGCTGTAGGATCATTGGGATTAACATCCCGCCCAATACTCCAGTTAATACCAATCTGACATTGCGGCTCACGTTTTTTGATGGCTGCATAAATTTCCTTGACCGGCCAACGATAACTTGGCTTCGCCCAAGTACCATCAAACCAAAACTCCACAATTCGAGTATGTTTTTCCGTAATATCCATCAGTTCGTCCAATTGGGCCAGCATATAACGATTATAAGCCTCGTCATCCTCCACACGATCAACTTCCGGATTCTCTTTTCTATCCCACAACGAGTAATATAATCCTAAGCGTATCCCCTGTTTCTTGCACTCACGAGCCACAGCCTCTATCACATTTGTCGTATTGCCCGAGCGTGCAACATCATACTCTGTATACTGGCTATCCCATAAACAGAATCCATCATGATGTTTGGTCACCAGAATAACATATTTCATCCCGGCATCTTTAGCGGTTTTTACCCATTGGGCTGCATCAATCGTATCCGGACGATATGAAGTGGCCGGCAAACTGCCGTCCGTCCACTCCATATCATGGAAGGTATTGATACCGAAATGTATGAACATGCCATACTTCCGTTTAATCTGCTGTTTCTGATATTTGGAAGGCTTTTCCGAAGGACGAGGTTCATAGATCTTTTGACCCCAAACAAACGATGACATTAAGAAAACAACTGAAATTCCTACAATTATTTTTTTCATCATACACAACCATCTTTATCAATATTCCACTTTATAGTCCTTGCGTATTTTCTCTCCTTTCCAAGCCTTCTTGGTAGTCCAGTCGGCTGATTCATCAGTCCAAAATGGATTATCAGCAGGAAGTCCTAAAGGCAAGAAACTCAACGTAGCCATATAAAGGCTACCAGTGGACGTATATCCATCGGCCACTTCAGGCTGATGACCGTTAAAGCCCAGCACAAGCCAACCGTCCTTATCGAAATTCTGATTGCCTTCGTACATATTGCGGTGTACGGCAGTCAGTGCACAACGAACCTGAGCCGGCTTGATAAATTCAGGCAGTTTTTCTCTCAAAGCAGCATCGGCCAACGACTGAAAAGCAGCGGTACGGTAAGTAACAGAACGTCCAAAAGCAGGATAAGTACCATCCGGTCCGATCAGACGTTCACAGAACTCAGCATGACGGACCATGCGACGCAAAGCCTGTTCATATTCCTTCTGGCTGGCCCAACGGAAAGGAACCAACGTCTCCATCATAGCCACCATCATGGGATTCAACACATAGGAATTGTAGTTGTCCATGCTGAACTTGCTTCCATCGCTGTACCAGCCGTCACCCACGTACCATTCCTGTATTTTGTTCTTCGACACACGCAGGCGGAACTGGTCGGCCTTCTCGCCCTGTTGCATCAGGAAAGCCTCGGTCAGACCGGTAAAGAGCAGCCAATTGTTATAGGCACCTGTACGGTCGCGCAATGCCTTGAACGACTCAATATAACGCTGTTTGGTCACCTCGTCCAATGGTTCCCACAAAGCCTTAGGAGCACGCAGGAAAGCATGTACCAGATAAGCAGCATCCACGATAGGCTGAGCCTGCTTCGTAAAATTCAGTTTGTCAGGTGAGTTAGGATCCACCGCATTCTTCAATCCTTTCAGCACTTCCTCTCGCATTTGCTTACGCAGTTTTCCTTCCTCTGTATCGTCGTCGGGCAAAGCCAACCAGGGAGCCACACCGGCCAATGTACGCCCCACAGCTTCCAGATGCGTAATTTCATCATACCCAGTCGGGTCTCCACCGACCGTCTCTATCGGCATATTCTGATGCAAAGTACCTTCTGCCAGGTTATGGATGACGGGATAAGAAATCTTCCACAGCCATTTCACCCATTGCTCACGGTCTTGAGCACCGATAGTCTGTTCAGCCACCACATTCTTATCTTTTTTCCCTTTGGCCTGCACGGTGAATGCAGGCATCAACATTGCCGCTACCAGCAGCAAAATCCAATAATTTAGTTTTTTCATTGTCATATTGAGTTATAACCAGTTTATATTTTTGTACACGCAAATATACATTTAAAAAATCACCACAGGTTACACGGTTTCCGATAAAATCGACAAGCTGTGTACGCTGTGGTGAAGATGAGAGACTTAGATTTAAAATCAGATTCAGAACAGTGGCTTGCCGTCCAGCAGTTTGTCGTATCGATGCAATGCCTCCACGAAATAATAGTCTGCATAAGTCAGTGGCACATCGATTTCGGAGTTCTGCGGAATAGCTCCCGTACTATGCATCAGGATGAAGTCGGCGTTCTTGCCCAACTCGGCGCGATACTTCTTACTACCCAAAGAATGCAGGATGGCTTTGGCTCCTTCCAGATATTTGGCACTTTTGCTACCCTTAACATAGGTACTCAACTCCAGCAGAGCGGAAGCCGTGCAAGCGGCAGCCGAAGCATCGCGATAGTTCAGCACCAGATTGTTCGCATTGGAACGGATGCCCGGCACGTAGCCTTCCTGATGAGCATTGAAGTCCCACCATGCAATCTTGTCAGCCGGCAGATTCGGATGATCCAGATAAAAGTCCGCCATACCTATAGCCGTCTCCAGGAAACGAGGATCTTTCGTCTCGCGATAGCACATCGTGAAACCATAAATGCCCCAAGACTGTCCACGACTCCAAGCCGAGTTGTCCGACCATCCCTGTGAAGTTTCACCCTTGATGGGCTTACCCGTTTCTTTGTCATAGTAAACAATGTGATAGCAACTGTAGTCAGGTCGAACTGCGTTCTTCATCGTATTCTCGGCATGACTAATGGCTACTTTACGGAACGAATCGTCACCCGTCACACGAGAAGCATAAAAGAGCAGTTCGAGGTTCATCATATTATCAATAATGACAGGGAAATCGTACACCTTGTCACCATGCCAGGAACGAAAACCGTTCCATGACTGGATTACACCGGCCTTCGGACGGAAACGAGTACAGAGTGAACGGGCAGACTCTACCAGAATATCCTTGTATTCCGGCTTCGGTTCGAAGCGATTGGCATTGCCATAGCTGCAATACATCATGAAGCCGATGTCATGGTTGTCCGTGAAAGTCTTGACCGGCTCCATCTTCCGAGTATAAACCAAAGCGGAATCTTGCAAAGCCTTGTCACCAAGATACTCAGAAATGTACCACAGCGAACCAGGGAAGAAACCTGACGTCCAAAGATAGATGCTACCCTTAGACACAGTTCCGTCCTTTCTCATACTATGGGGCATCACTCCTTTCCCATCCTTACCCTGCGCAGGCGTCTTCAGCATCAGCCGGTATTGCTCAGCCGCAAAGTTCATGTTCTCCTTTATAAAAGCCTTCTCCGAGTCCTGCGCATGGGTTGTACCCAGCATGCAGGACAGACAGAGAGCTACAATCATTTTCACCTTATTATTCTTATTCATATTAAAAATAGATTCTTTGAATTTATTCAATGCATTTCCACAAGAAACTTAGTTTAATATAGCCAATCTTTCTAACACAAACTACTTAAAACAGAGCTTTACCACTGACCAAAAGTAATCGATAGCGTTACTCACAAACTATATGCTTACAAGAAGACTAACTACATTTCCATCGTTATCTTCCTCGCTGATACCCCAAGATGTAAAGCACCCGCGAAGTGCTTCGAGCCCCTCAAAAGAGCCTCAAAGCAGTACTTAATTTACCAACCTGGATTTTGTTGTCCTTTCAGATTTTCGTTACGTTCAAATTCTACTGCCGGTATCGGCCACAAATAATCTCGTTCAATAAATACACGGGTATAACGATCCTTACCTAAAATATCATCGTAAGTAAAATTCAATTTTTCCTCACAGAGTCTCCAACGTTTAAGATCGCTGAAACGGTGTCCTTCACAAGCCAATTCAATAGCTCTCTCATGTACAATACGCTTAAAGACTTCATCTTTTGTACGAGCTTCCATCCAAGCATCTCCATTGTTCAAGGGAGGCATATTGGTAGAAGGACGTTGACGAACCTGATTAATCAACTCAACTGCTTCATCCAAACGATTCGTTTCATTATAGCATTCTGCCAGCATTAACAACACATCTGCATAACGAATCAAAGGATAATTAATAGGTACATGAGAACGGTTACTTATCATTCCATTCATATCGCCTTCAGGAACGAATTTACGCCACAAATAATCAAACCAGCCACGATTATTACGAATATATCCGTAGTTTTCATTAGTACCTGGAGCAAGAACAAATTCCATCCATCTAGGAATCGTACCATTACAACCATAATACATTGCATAAGGTGTTATAATAGTCTGTTCCATACGAGGATCTCTGTTCTCATAAATTTGTCTGATTAAATCTTTCTTTTCCGGATATTTAGAAACAGTTCCATTAGTTAATTCAGCCAAAAAAGTTTCTTCTTGAACTTTTTTATCTGTTGTAAAACCTGGTATATAGTCCTCCCAATTAAAAGTCGTTCCATCTCTATTTTCATACATATCAGCCAAAATATCTGTTGGCACACAATTGTTCCATCCGCTACCATATGACGAACGGCTACCTAAATGCAAACCAAAAGACATACCATATTCTGTGCCAGTTCCACTCATATTCTGAATTGCAAAAATCATTTCCTCACTAGCATCACCTTCTGGAGTGAACAATTTGGCATAATCAGGATAAAGTTTATAACCATATCCACGACCGTCACGGTCATAAACAATTTCTTCAAAATCTGCAATAGCACCGGCATAATCTTTATTGAACAATTTCACCTTTGCACGCAAAGCGACAGCAGCTCCACGAGTTGCGCGTCCATACTCTGTTTGTTCCAAATGTACAGGCAATGTATTAACGGCTTCATTTAAGTCATTCAGAATAAAACTACGCACTTCCTCTTCCGAAGAACGGCCATTTTTCATGTTCATAAAATCATTACTTACTCAAGTTTCGGATTTAGAATTTTTCGATGAGAAGTAAATAAAAAAGGCTTT
>CAYQOV010000002.1:0-133648 GCA_964419245.1 uncultured Bacteroides sp.
TCAATGTTCTTTCATCGTTTTTCCCTCATTCTCGTTTTTTTGTTGTATCTTTGCCTCAAAATAGAATAGAAAAAAAGAAAACCATGACAAACTTACTTTTATTAAGCTTCTTGCCTAGTGGCTCTGAATGGATCATTATTGCAGTTATCATCCTGCTGCTCTTCGGCGGCAAGAAAATCCCCGAACTGATGAAAGGACTGGGCAAGGGCGTAAAGAGCTTCAAGGAAGGCGTGAACGAAGCCAAGGAAGAAATCAACAAGGCCCAGGAAGATCTCAACGAGCCGGTCAAGGATAAGAAATGACCTGAAGCATGTCGGACGACAAGGAACTGACTTTCTGGGACCATCTGGACGAATTGCGCAAAGTGCTCATCAGGGTGCTTTGTGTGTGGTTCGTATTGGGTGTGGGCTACTTTATGGCTATGCCCTACCTGTTCGACAAGGTGGTGTTGGCTCCCTGCAACAACGACTTTGTCTTCTACGACCTGCTGCGCTACATCGGTGAACGCCTCCAGCTGAAGGACGACTTCTTCACGCAGGAGTTTCACGTGAAGCTGGTTAACATCAACCTGGCAGCTCCTTTCCTGATACACATGTCTACCGCCTTCTGGATGTCGGTAGTGACAGCTGCACCCTATCTTTTCTACGAAATATGGCGTTTTGTCAGTCCCGCCCTCTATCCCCACGAGCTGCGGGGCGTGCGCAAAGCCATGTTGATAGGGGCGGGGATGTTCTTTGTGGGCGTACTGATAGGCTATTTCATGGTCTATCCGCTGACGCTTCGTTTCCTTTCTACCTATCAGCTCAGTTCGCTCATCGAGAACCAGATTTCGCTGAACTCCTACATCGACAACTTTATGATGCTGATTCTCTGCATGGGATTGGCTTTCGAACTGCCTTTGGTGACGTGGTTGTTGTCCTTGCTGGGCATCGTGCACAAGCGCTTGTTGCGCAAGTATCGGCGTCATGCGGTGGTGCTCATCGTCATCGTGGCGGCTGTCATTACGCCTACGGGCGATCCCTTCACACTGGCCGTAGTGGCCATACCGCTCTACCTGCTCTACGAGCTGAGTATCCTGATGATCAAGGACAAACCGGCGGAAGCGGAAGAATAGGCAGATTTTATCTAATTTAACGGACAGCGCATGGCGTTGGTACACTCTTTGCAAGAGGGAGGTCGATTTTGAATTCGATTGTTTAACCATCTAAAAAAAGGAGGAATGCCTTATGGGAGCCGCTGGAAACAAAAAGCCGAAAAAGCCAAAAGATAAGCATCATGTACCCGCTTACGAGAAGGAAGAAGCCTTGAACGAGGCCAGCAAGAAGCCGAGAAATCAGAAGAAGTGAGAAAGGCAGGACAAATTAATGTTCTGGTGTGAATGACACGGATAGCATGATAGGATATCTGTGGAAATCGCTATCTTTGCCTTCATGGAAAATGAAGTGAAGGAATATTACGACCGATTGCTGGATGCTTGCAGGGACGATGTGCCCCTGGAAGTGGCTTACAGACAATTGCGCGAACTGCTGGAGCAACTATGCCGCACACAGATGTCGGACGGCAGTTTGCAGATGACCGACCTTTCCGCCCGCATCAGCTACGTGGCGGCGAAAGTCGGCCTTTCTGTTGTAGAGCAGAATCGCCTACACACTTTTCGCCTGACGTCCAATCGTGTGCTCAATCGCGAAGAGGAGCCTGTGCGCGACAATCTGTTGCGCGACGTGAAGACGCTGGCTTTTTTCGTCAAGCTCCTGACGCGCGAGGATATCCCCGACGCCCTCTACCGCCTCCTGCCTCGCGCCGACGCCACCTACGTGGTGATGCCCGTGGGACGCCGCGTGAAGCGCATGCGCGTGTGCTTCCAATACGCCGACGACACCTACCTCTATGTACAACCCCTCGACACCTTGGCGGACGAATGGCTCAAGGTGCGCTACAACGTGCCCGACGTGAACGAAGAGTTCAGGGAGACGTGTGAACTGTTGTGGCGCCATGCGCAACTCAACCTGCTGGACGTGGTGGTGGACGAGGAGGGAGTGCTGACACCCTCGTTCATCATCCTGGAGCCCGACTACCTGATCGACATCAGCTCACTGGCTGAATGCTTCAAGGACTACGGACACCATCCGGCCAACTACATCCTGGCCCGCCTCCAGCCGTCGGACAATACGTGTCCGTTGCTGTTGGGTAACATCGCCAACCTCTTTCTGGACGAATGGATCCATGCGGAGGACGAGCCCGACTACCTGGCGTGCATGAAGAAAGCCTTCCGCACCTATCCGCTGGAGCTGGCGGCCTGTGAGGACCTGCGTGAGGCGGCGAAGGAAAGGCAGTTCTTTGCCGATTGCCGCCTGCACTTCGAGAACATCCGTCGGACGGTGAACGAGACCTTTCCCGCCCCCGGCTATGGGCTCGACAAGAGCGATGCCGTGCTCGAGCCGTCGTACATCTGCGAGGCGCTGGGCCTGCAAGGACGCCTCGACTACATGCAGCGCGACATGACGTCGTTCATCGAAATGAAGTCGGGCAAGGCCGACGAATATTCCATCCGCGGCAAGGTGGAGCCGAAGGAGAACAACCGTGTGCAGATGCTCCTCTATCAGGCCGTGCTGGAGTATGCGATGGGGAGGGACCATCGGCGGGTGAAGGCCTACCTGCTCTATACGCGCTATCCGTTGCTCTACCCCGCTCGGCCGTCGTGGGCGATGGTGCGCAGGGTGATGAACGTGCGCAACCGCATTGTCGAGGCGGAGTATGGCATCCAACTACGAAACAACATCGAATATACGGCCTATAAATTCAAGGACCTGCAACCTGACGTTTTGAACGAACGCAAGCTGGACGGCAGGTTCTGGCGCGACTACCTGTGTCCGCCTATCCAGCGTCTGGCGGAGAAATTGGCCGCCTTGTCGCCGTTGGAGAAAAGCTATTTCTATACGCTCTACAATTTCATCACGAAGGAACTCTATGCCTCGAAATCGGGCGATGTAGAGGGCCTGAGCCGCACGGGGGCTGCTTCTTTGTGGCTTTCTACCCTCGACGAGAAATGCGAGGCGGGCGAAATCATCTACGACTTGACCATTCAGGACAACCATGCCGCTGACATCCATAAACCCTACCTGCAACTGGCCAGACGGGGTGGCGGGGAAGAAACGTTGGCCAACTTCCGCGCAGGCGATGCCGTGGTGCTCTACGAGCGTAATTCGGAGCAGGACAACGTGACGAACAAGATGGTGTTCAAAGGCAACGTGGAGTACATCTCCGAACAGACGATCCGCCTCCGCCTGCGTGCTTCGCAACAGAATGCGGGCGTGTTGCCGGCCGATAGCCGCTATGCGGTGGAGCACGACTACATGGACACGACTTTCCGCAGCATGTATCAGGGGCTTTCGCTCTTCCTGTCTGCCACGCAGGGGCGTCGCGACTTGTTGCTGGGGCGTCGTGAACCAGCCTTTGACGAGAGCTTTGACGGGCAGATTCGTGCGGCGGCGGACGATTTCGAACGCATCACCCTGAAGGCGCGGGCGGCTCGCGACTACTTCCTGCTGGTGGGCCCGCCAGGGACGGGAAAGACCTCGCGTGCCTTGCGAGGGATGGTAGAAGCCTTTTATGCCGATGGAAAACAGATCCTACTCTTGTCATACACGAACCGAGCGGTCGATGAAATCTGCAAGGCCCTGTCGGCCATCAATCCTTCCATCGACTACATACGTCTCGGCAGCGAACTGGCTTGCGAGGAGACTTATCGTCCGCATCTGATTGAAAATGTGCTGGAAGATTGCGCCAATCGCCGCGCCGTGCAGGAGCGCATCGTGCAGTGCAGGGTGTTTGTAGGGACGGTGGCCACGCTCTCGACCAAGGGCGACCTGTTCCGCCTGAAACGCTTCGACGTGGCGTTGGTGGATGAGGCTACGCAGATATTGGAGCCTCAGTTGCTGGGCCTGCTTTGCGCGCGAAGCGCGTCGGGCGAAGATGCTATCGGCAAGTTCGTGCTGATAGGCGATCACAAGCAGCTGCCTGCCGTCGTCCAGCAGGCGTCTGAACATTCGGAAGTGCATGATGAAGAGTTGCGCCGACTGAGCTTGTACAACTTGAAAGACTCGTTGTTCGAACGCCTTTACCGCCACCTGACAGCACAGGATGAGGCCGATGATGGATGTGGGGGCGTGGCAGGTCGTTGCCACGACATGTTGCGCCGCCAGGGGCGAATGAACGCCGACGTGGCCCAATTTCCCAATCGTGCTTTTTATGGAGGCCTGCTCGAAGTGCTCGGACTTGACCACCAGCGGGGCGATCTGAAGTTGGCGCCTTGTCTGCGCGACCATCCGCTGGCTTCCGTGCTGACCAGGCGGGTGGCTTTTCTGCCCTCTGTCGTGGATGTTTCTCTGAAGTCGGTCAAGACCAATGCGTCGGAAGCCAGGTTGGCAGCCGCCTTGAGCGAGGCGATCTACAGGCAATATTCGGCTTGCTCGACTTTCGACCCTGCGAAGACGTTGGGCATCATCACGCCCTATCGGAGCCAGATTGCCTTGATCAGGGCTGAGCTTGCCGCCTTGGGGATACCTGCCCTGAACGACGTGGCCGTGGACACTGTAGAGCGCTTTCAGGGCAGCGAGCGGGATGTTATTATTTATTCCTTTTGTGTGAACCGTGCCTATCAGTTGAAATATCTGGCCAACGTGACTGAAGAAAAAGGGACGGTGGTCGATCGGAAACTGAATGTGGCTTTGACCAGAGCCCGTATGCAGGTGTTCATTATAGGTGTGCCCCATCTGTTAAATCAAAACCCGATTTATGCGGATTTGCTTCGTTTTTGCAAAAATTAAGCGGCTAAGGATACAACTTATTAGAATAATTGTTATTTTTGCATCACGTTTTTTTTCATAGAGATTTAGATTTAAGGTTAGAAGAATTGTGGAAGTCGTGAGACTTCCCTTTTTTTTGTAGTACTGTAAATTCCCCTCTTGACTTTTTCTGTAGCTGGAGAATGTCGGGATGTCTGTTTTTAATGAAAGAAAAAGGGGTTGTGTCAGATTTCCGACACAGCCCCTTTTCCCTTTATTATCCCAATGTAATAAGGAGGCTAAAACATCGTTTTATTAGTCTACTACGATTGGTTTGTATTTTGGTACCAGTATCTTCATGATACACCAGCCGATAAGATAGGCTACGGCGCAGATGCAGAAGATGATGAAATAGCCGGCAGGCTTTCCTTCAAATCCCATAAATTGCATGGCCGGCCGTACATATTCGGCACCTTGTGCCAGCAGGGCTTTGGTCATTTCCACTTCCTGGCCTTCTACGATGGTTGTGCCTGCGGCATAGGTGAAGAGCATACCCGAACCCTTGTTGATGAGGTAAGAGCCGATGCCGCCTGCCATACCTCCCAAGCCGATGATGGTGGCTACGGCGCTATTGGGGAACATGTCGCTTCCCACGGAGTAGATGTTGGCCGACCAGGATTGGTGGGCTGCACCTGCAATACCAATGATGATGATGGGAAACCAGTAGGAATATTCACCCAGCGGCTGGGCGAAGAGGGCCAACAGCGGGAAGAGGGCGAAAATGAACATGGCACGCATGCGGGCGGCGTAGGGGTTCAAGCCTGTCTTGTTGATGATGATGGTAGGCAGCTTGCCGCCATAGATGGACAGCATGGTGATGGCGTAGAGCACGAATATCAATAGCTGGGCTGTACTGCTGTCCGAAGAGAAACCATAGACATCCGAGATGTAGGCAGGTGTCCAGAAGAGGAAGAACCACCATACGCCGTCGGTCATGAATTTACCTACTGCCACGGCCCATGCCTGCGGATATTTCAGACATTCCCACAGGCTCATCTTTCTTTCTTCTTTCTTGGGAGCGGCTGCGTCTTGTGCAGGTTGCTCTGTCTGCTTGTCCAGGTGGATATATGCCAGTTCGGCTGCATTGACGCGTGGATTGCCTTCAGGTTTCTTGTACATGAACATCCATAAGCCCATCCAGATGAAGCCCAAGCCACCGATTACGATGAAGGCCATTTCCCAACCGTTTCCTATGCCGACGCTTTGGAAGTAGCGGGCGAGGGGCGGGATGCTGACGGGCGCTATCAGGGCGCCGATGGTAGAGCCTGCGTTGAAGATGGAAGTGGCAAATGCGCGGTCTTTCTTGGGGAAGTATTCTGCCGTCACTTTAATGGCAGCGGGGAAGTTGCCTGCTTCGCCTACGGCCAGCACGATGCGCGCTGCGATGAAGAAGTAGACGCTGGTGATGGCGATGGTGGAAGCGATGGCTCCTGTGGCCGAAATCATTTCGGCTGCGTTGTGGATACCTACCACATGCTCTGTGGCCCATCCGCACAAGGCATGAAGGCAAGCACCTAACGACCATACGGCGATGGCCCAAAGGTAGCCTTTCTTAGTGCCCATCCAGTCGATAAAACGTCCTGCGAACAGGTTGGCAATGGCATAGACAAGTGAAAAAATTGCGGTGATGTCTCCGTAGTGTGCGTCTGTCCAATGGAATTCGGGGGCAATAAAGTCTTTCCATGTCAGCGACAGGACCTGGCGGTCCAAATAGTTTACTGTAGTGGCGAAAAACAACATGGCACAGATGATCCATCTGTAATTGGTCATTTTCCCAACGGCATTTTGAATTGTACTCATGATAGTAGATTCTTTTTTTTCGACTGCAAAAGTAGGGCTTTTCGTGTCAGTCTCTTGTGTAATAATTGGTGGAAATACTGTATTAAATGACAAAAATGGGCGTAGACCTGTGTTAGCCTACGCCCATTCGCCATTATCAATTATTTCATGTCCAAATACTTGATTTCGTCTTTGTCGCTGTATTTCAGGTTTTCACCGCCCATACCCCAGATGAAGCTATAGTTGCTGGTACCGGCAGCAGCGTGGATGCTCCATTCGGGCGATGTGATGGCCTGCTCGTTGTGCAGCCATACGAGGCGTTCTTCCTGAGGTTCGCCCATCAGGTGGCAGATGGCGTTGCCTTCGGATACGTTGAAGTAGAAGTAAGCTTCCATACGACGTGTGTGCGTGTGGGCAGGCATGGTATTCCATACAGAGCCGGGAGCCAGTTCGGTCAGACCCATCTGGAGTTGGTTGGTACCGCCGTCTTTTACTCTTTCCAATACATCTTTTACGATGAGCTGGTTGACTACGCGGTCGTTGCTGTCTTCCATCTTGCCATAGTGGTCGGAGATGGCGAGGGCATATTTCTTCGGCTCAGCCTTTTGGGCTTTCGCGTCGGTTGTAATCAGCTGGGTAACGTATTGCTTGTAAGCGGGAGCCGAGTTGATGTAGAACTTGGCAGGCTTCGTGGCGTCGTTGCTCTTGAAAGTCACTTCCTTGTTGCCACAGCCTACGTAGAGGGCTTCTTTATATTTCATGGGATATTCCTTCCCGTCAACGGTAACGACACCATCACCTCCGATATTGATGACGCCCAGTTCGCGACGCTCGAGGAAGTAAGTGATTTCAGGACCCAGTTCACGGAAGGTTTCCAGCTTCAGGACCTTGTTGACCGGCATTACACCACCATAAATCAGGCGGTCGTAGAGGGTATAAGTCAAATTGATTTCATCAGGAGCCATTACTTTCTCCATCATGAAAGAACTGCGCAGACGCTCTGTATCATAGTGTTTTACGTCCAGCGGATGGCAGGCGGTCTGTACTTTGTAATTCATTTGGGCGTTGGCCGTAACGGCTGCGACGCCTAACATCATTGCAATTGCTAACTTTTTCATATTCAGTATTAAGCTATTAAATAAAACTTCCTTTCTTATTTAGCTGCCTGTTTGGCTTCTTTCTCGCTGCGGATGATAATGCGACGGTTGATGAGCATCAGTGCGATGGCTATCAGAGCGAGTGCCGCTCCGCCTACATACGAGAGCTTGATGCCTCGGTAGATGGTCCATCCGAAGAAAGAGGAAGCAAAATCGAGGGCGCCGCCCGAGAAACCTTCAGGGATGCGGGCTGTGGGATCGTGAGTCTCGGCATATACATTGTTGGCGGCCAAGGTGAAGTCGGGAGCCATGTCGGTTACAAAATAAAGGCCGATGATGAGCGTTACCAAACCGATGATCAGCGTCTTCAGTACGTTGCCTTTCGTAAAGGGCAATACCATAGGGAAGAGGTAGAACATACCTGCCAGCGAAGCCAGCGGAAGGAATTGGTTGCCGGGCAGGAATACGGCCAGAGCAAGGATAACGGGGATCAGGATGACAGATGCCACGAGGGTAGCAGGGTGGCCGATAACCAAAGCCGGGCTCATACCGATATGCACCTTCTTGCCGTTGAATTTGGTCTTCACCAGTTCGGAAGTCTTTTCGGAAATGGGCTTCAGGCCTTCGATGAAGAGGGAAGTGATGCGGGGGATAAGCTCCATTACGGCGCCCATCGTGATGCCCAGGAAGAGCACTTTCTTGATGTCCAGCTGAGCAGCCCATCCGATGAGCATACCCACAATGACACCCAGTACGAGCGGTTCGCCTATCACACCAAATTTTTTCTTCATACCGTCGGCGTCAATGTCCAGCTTGGAGAAGCCGGGGATCTTGTCCAGCGCCTTGTTGATGAGGATGGCAAAAGGCACGAAGCTTTGGCAGAAAGGCTGGGGAATGGAGATACCGTTCAGGTCATAATATTTTTGGAACTTCTCGGCTGTGAGGTCGGCACATACCAGTGTGATGACATAGCAGATGATGGCTGCGAAATAGCCCCATGCCAGGCTTTCGCCCATTACAAAGTAGGCTACAGCGCCGATGAAGGCGAAATGCCAGTAGTTCCACAAGTCGATATTCACGGTACGGGTGGTCTTGGTGATGAGCATCAGCAGGTTTATGCCCAGGCAGATGGGAATGATCAGTGCACCTACGGCTGTGTTGTAGGCCACGGCAGCTGCGGCAGGCCAACCCATGTCGAAAACGTTCAGCTGCAGGTGGTAGAGGTCGGAAATGGCTTTCAGTGGACTGTCGAAGTTGGTAGTCAGCAAGGCGGTGACTACACCCAAGCCCACGAAACCGACTCCCACGCAGAGGCCCGATTTCAGTGCCTTTCCAAATTTCATCCCAATACACAAACCAATAATTGTAAAGATAATAGGCATCATGACCGATGCTCCAAGGCTAATGATATAGCCGAAAACTTGTTCCATTCTCTTTTGTTTTTGATATGATTAAATTAATGTTTCGCAAGAATCTGAATGAAAATTCGGTGTCAAATTTAGCTCTTTTCTTTATTATTCAAAAAAGAAAGTCTTTAATTATTGGAAAAAAGAACGATTTTATACCTTTTTTGTCGTTTACGTGCACAAAAATGCTCGTTCTCGTGCACGAAAACCAAATAATGCACTAACTAGGACAAAAAAATGCACATGTTTTCGGTGTGAAAAGCGTATTTTTGTTTCGTAATAGAATTCAAGCCTAAATATAATTTGAACAACTATTTTCATGAAAAGTAAATCGATTGCCCGTCTCGTTGTTGCGGGGATGTTGGGTTTCGTTTCGGCTTTAGCTGGAGCGCAAAATGTAAGGATAGACCAACATTGGTCGGTTCGTATGGCCGAGTCGGAGATGATACGCTGGCCGGAGTCTTGGCAGCTCGATTTCCAGCCGAAGCTGAAGTGGGACTATTGTCATGGGTTGGAGCTTCAGGCCATGCTCGACGTGTACGACCGTTATGGCGACAAGAAGTTCTATGATTATGCCTTGGCATACGCCGATACGATGGTCAACGACAACGGCACCATCAAGATGTATAAACTCGAAGAATACAGTCTCGACCGTGTGAACTCGGGGAAAATCCTTTTCCGCATCTATGAACAAACCAAAGATGTGAAGTACAAGAAAGCATTGGACTTGCTTCGAAGCCAGTTCGATGGACAACCGCGCAATGCCGACGGAGGCTTCTGGCACAAGAAAGTCTATCCGAACCAGGTGTGGCTCGACGGCGTGTATATGGGCGCTCCCTTCTATGCCGAATACGCCTATCGCAACAATGAAGTGGATGTTTATCAGGACGTGGTCAACCAGTTCTTGATGGCCGCCCGCCATACCTATGATCCTCAAACGGATTTGTTCAAACATGCTTGCGATGTCAGCCGTAAAGAACGTTGGGCCGACCCTGTGACAGGCCGTTCGTTGCATAGCTGGGGGCGTGCCATGGGATGGTATGCCATGGCTTTTGTCGATGCGCTCGACTATATTCCTGTCCACGAGGCGGGGCGTGACTCGATGCTGATGGTACTCAATCAGTTGGCTTCGCAAATCAAGCGCCTGCAGGATGAGGAAACAGGGTTGTGGTATCAGGTGCTGGACAAGAGCGGAGAGCCGGGCAACTACCTGGAGTCCTCCTGTTCGGCCATGTTTGTCTATTCGCTCTTCAAGGCGGTACGCAAAGGATATGTGGACAAATCTTATCTGAAGGTGGCACTGAAAGGCTATCAAGGCATCTTGGACCATTTCATCGAAGTGGACGAGAGGGGGCTGGTCAGCATCACCAAGGCCTGTGCCGTGGCTGGCTTGGGCGGAAAGAACTACCGTTCGGGCGACTACGACTATTATATCCATGAACAGGTGCGCGACAACGATCCGAAGGCGGTAGGCCCCTTTATCCTTGCCAGCCTTGAATGGGAACATTTGCAGGGCGTAAAAGAAATTGTCAATCAAGAATAAGAAGGAGGAAATCAGATGAAAAACTATTTGCGTGTCGTGTTGGCGGCATTGCTGCTTGCAGGTTCTTCCATGCAGGCTGCCGGGCAGTGGAAAGATACGATTGTAGTAGCGCGCGACGGTACAGGCGATTATCGCACCCTGACCGAAGCGATGGAGGGTATCCGCGCCTTTATGGACTACAAGGTGACGGTACTCATCAAGAATGGTGTGTATAAGGAGAAAGTGATTGTCCCCTCGTGGTTGCAAAATGTGGACTTCGTCGGCGAGAGTGCGGAAGGCACTGTCATCACCTACGACGACCACGCCAACATCAACAAGATGGGCACTTTCCGCACCTATACGCTGAAGGTGGAGGGGAATGACATCACCTTCCGCAACCTGACCATCGAGAACAATGCTGCGCAACTCGGTCAGGCCGTGGCGCTCCATACGGAGGGCGACCGCCTGGTGTTTGTCAATTGCCGCTTTTTAGGCAATCAGGACACGGTCTATACAGGGGTGGCTGGCACACGCCTCTACTTTCTGAACTGCTATATCGAGGGGACGACCGATTTCATCTTCGGCCCTTCGACGGCTTTGTTCGAAGCTTGTGTTATCCATAGCAAGCGCAACTCTTACATAACGGCTGCTTCTACGCCTGCCAATGTGGCGGTAGGATATGTCTTCCGAGATTGTAAACTGACGGCTTCCGAAGGGGTGGACAAGGTTTATCTGGGTCGCCCCTGGCGCCCCTATGCGGCAACGGTCTTTATCGGATGCGACATGGGGAAGCATATCTGCCCTGCCGGTTGGGACAACTGGCGCAACGCCGAGAACGAAAAGACTGCCCGCTATGCTGAATACGGCAACAAGGGAAAAGGGGCGGAGTTGGCAGGTCGTGTGAAGTGGGCAAAGGCATTGACGTCCGAAGAAGCGGCCCGCTATGCCGACTGGGCGTATGTCTTCGGCCTTTGTAGCGATTGGCAACCTGCTGATGCGCCTGTGAAGCCTTGATTTTTCTCCAACTGGGAATTGTTTTTTCTCTAATTAGAAAATAATTTTTTGCTAACTGATTAAAATAATAACATGATGAAAACAAAACTGACCATACTGCTGGGCTTGCTCCTGATGTTTTCGGCCTTTACGTCGGAAAAGCAAGTCATTACCATTTTTACCATCGGCGACTCCACGATGGCTAATAAGCCGCTGGAGGGCGGAAACCCTGAGCGTGGATGGGGGCAGATGCTCTCCCGCTATTTCTCGGAAGATATTGTGATAGACAACCATGCCGTCAACGGGCGCAGCTCGAAGAGCTTTATCGACGAAGGCCGCTGGGACAAGGTGTTGGCGAAACTGAAAAAAGGCGACTACGTGTTCATTCAGTTCGGACACAACGACGAGAAGCGTGACGAAAAACGCCATACCGACCCTGGTACGACTTTCGATGCCAACCTGAAACGTTTCGTCGAGGAAGCCCGTGCCAAGGGTGCTATCCCTGTTCTGTTCAACTCCATCGTCCGCCGCAATTTTGGCAAAGCCGATGCCGATGCCGTAGCGAAGGCTGTTGTTCAGGACGACATTCGCGAGGGTATTGATCCCAATGCTCCCCAAGCAGAAGTGAAAACAGGTGCCCGACTGATTGATACCCACGGGGCTTATTTGGACTCTCCACGCAACGTGGCTCGAGAGCTGGAGGTGCCTTTTGTAGACCTCAATCGTGTCACTCATGACCTGGTGGAGCAGATGGGGCCCGAAGCTTCCAAACAACTCTTCGTGTGGGTGGCTCCCAACACAGTGCCCGCCCTGCCCAAGGGACGCGAGGACAATACGCACCTGAATGTCCGCGGAGCCGCGACCGTCGCCTGGCTGGCCGTGCAGGAGGTGATTAAGGTAGTGCCCGCGTTGAAACCCTATGTCAGACATTACGATTTCGTGGTGGCCAAAGACGGTTCGGGCGATTTCTTCTCCGTACAGGAGGCCATCAATGCCGTGCCCGACTTCCGCAAGAATGTCCGCACCACCATTCTTGTCAAGCGAGGCGTTTATAAAGAAAAGATTGTGATACCCGCCAGCAAGATAAACCTCTCGCTGACAGGCGAAGACGGCGCCGTCCTTTCCTACGACGACTATGCCGACAAATTGAACCGCTTCGGAGAGAAGACAGGCACGTCGGGCTCCGCTTCCTGCTATATCTATGCTCCCGACTTCTATGCCGAGAACCTTACCTTCGAGAATACCTCAGGGCCTGTAGGGCAGGCCGTCGCCTGCTTCGTCAGTGCCGACCGTGCCTATTTCAAGAACTGTCGCTTCCTGGGTTGGCAAGACACGCTCTACACTTATGGGAAGGGTTGCCGTCAATATTACGAGGATTGCTACATCGAAGGGACGGTAGACTTCATCTTCGGATGGTCTACGGCCGTGTTCAACCGTTGCCACATCCATAGCAAGACGAAAGGCTACGTCACGGCTCCCTCTACCGACCAGGGACAGAAGTACGGCTACGTCTTCTACGATTGCCGCCTGACGGCCGACGAGGGCGTGACCGATGTCTACCTGTCGCGTCCCTGGCGCCCCTATGCACAAGCTGTGTTTGTACGTTGCAACTTGGGCGGCCACATTCTGCCTGCCGGATGGAACAACTGGGGAAAGGAGTCGAACGAAAAGACAGCTTTCTATGCCGAATATCAGAATCGTGGAGCGGGAGCCAATCCCCAAGCACGCGCTCCCTTCTCGCATCAGTTGCACAGCTTGGAAGGATATGCCATGGAGGACGTTTTGGCAGGTACGGACGGTTGGAATCCGATGAAGAACGGAAACGCCCTGCTGGACATCAAACGCTGACGGCATAAGTCGTTTCGTTTCAGCCGAAAAGAAACTATGTTTTAGCAGGTGGAAAGCACTGCTTTGTGGGTAGGAAAAGGCTCTTTTACGATTGTAAGGGTGTCTTTTCCTATGATGAGCCGTTTGCTTGCGAGGCTTAGGGCTTCAGCCAGCGGTCGAAAAACTCCAGCGTTTCTTTCTGCATCTCCTTGTTGAAGAAGTGCTTTTCGTCCCATAGCTTTGTCACGAGGCGGTCGGATGCTCCTTGGCTTTGCCACACGGCTTCCATCTCCCGATAAGCGTCTTTCACGCCCTCTATGGGGAAAAGCTTGTCGCGCGTGCCGTTAAAGAAAAGAGTCGGCTTGGGGCAGGCGATGCTGGCCACGTGTGGATAGTCCAGGTAGCGGCGCAGGGCGGGTATTAGCATGGCGTAGGCCGATCCGCCCTTGTTTTGGTTGTTGGTCAGGGTCATGAGATGTTCGGTGGTGTTCATCCAGCAGATGGAGGCCGATGCTCGGACGACGTCGGTCAGGGCAGCCAGCATCCACGAACGGTAGGCCCCCATCGAGAAGCCCAGGCTGCCTACGCGCTCCTTGTCTACAAAGGGCAGGGAGGCCAGGAACTCGGCGCTTCGCATGTCGTCTACGTTGATAAAGGCGCCCCACGAAGCACCCATCTGCAGGAAGTTGGACGCCAAAGCCTGCTGGGCATCGTAGCTTGTCCCTTCCTTTCGTCCGCGCTCGCCCCAAAAGAGGGCGTCTACGGCCAGTACCACATAGCCGTGTCGGGCCAGGTAGTCGCCTACGTACTGCCCGTCATAGCATTGGCTGGCCCATTGGTCGGCATCCTCCATGACCTCGGGCGCGACGTGGAAGGGACGTACCATCTTTTCCTTTCCGATGGAGAAATGGGCGCCATGGTCGTGTAGCAGGACGATGGCGGGGAACGGTCCTTTGCCTTCAGGAACAAGCAGGTAGGCAGGGACGCGGCTCCATTCGGAGAGGTTGAAGCGTATCTTGCGGGCTTCGTAGCCATCGCGTTGTTCACGGTCGGTCACTTCCATGGCATACGCCTTGGGGGCGGGTTGGAGGTTCTGCATGCATTTGGCCAGCACGTGGCGTGCCTGTGCTTTCCATTTCGCAAAGTCTTTTTCTTCCGCCTTTCCCCATGCCAGGGGGTAGGTGAGCTGTTGTTTCATCTGTTGGTAGAAGACGGGCATGTTGCCGGTCACTTCGTAGGCTGTGCTGTCCGTCTGTGCGGAAGCGGTTGAAAGGCTCAGGAGGGAGGCGAACAACAGGGGAAGAAGTTTGTGTTTCATATTTGTGAGAGTTTTTTCGTGTGACAAAAATAAAGTTTTTTTCATGAAATCCTTATATTTGCATCCATATATTCGCGGATACTATGAAGCAAAGGTTATTATATCTGATACTGGCCGTTCTGTCGGCCTCCTTCTTGAGAGCACAGCCGGAGGGCTCTTTTACACATTATTCGTCGGATGATGGTTTGTCCGAAAACACTGTCATGGACATGTTGCAGGATAGTCGTGGCAACATGTGGTTCTCCACTTGGAATGGCATCAACAAGTTCGATGGCTATACTTTCAAAACGTACAAAGCGCGTCAGGACAATCAGATTGCCTTGACCAGTAATCGGATGGACCACATGGAGCAAGACCGTTATGGCTTTATCTGGGTTCAGACCTATGACGATCGGGCTTTCCGCTTCGATCCTCGTACGGAGGTTTTCGAATCTGTACCGGCCGAAGGTGAGCCTGGCAGTCAGATGGCCGTTTCGTTCATCAAGGTGTTGGCAGACGGTACGGTTTGGTTGTTGAGCGAGCGTGAAGGTGCGCTTCGTGTAGCAACCGACTCTGTGAACTATCGGCTGACTACCACTTGGTATTCACCGACGTCGGAAGGGTTGCAGCCCTCTCACGTATTTGACGTTTGTCGTACGGATAGTTGCGAATGGGTCCTTTCGGATAATGGCTTGGGATGTTTCAGCCCAGGTTCGTCGATACCGACCGTTTATTTTGAAAATGGTGGTAGCAGGCAAAAACAGGGTTTCTATGCCATGGAAGATTGTGGCGACTATCTTCTTTTTGGTTCGGATAACGGTACCGTCTGGGTCTATCAGAAGCATACAAAGACGTTCAAGCCTGTCCAGCTCGATGCTGTTTCACGCATCAGTGGCATTAAATGTCTGAAGAAACTTTCGCAAGTCGTTGTTTCGACTCTTTCCGACGGCTTTTTTGTTTATACCCTGTCTACAGGCGAAGTGAGCCATTATTCGGCGGACAGTTTACCTCCTGAGAAGATAAAGGCAATTTATAGGGATTCGTCCGATGAAATCTGGTTTGAACAGGACGTTGTGGGCGAAGTGGCCCATTTCAATCCTTATACCCGTAAGCTGAAGTGTGAGAAAGTGTATGCCGAACCTACCAATACCGACCGCTCACGTCCGGCTTTCCATATCCATGAAGACATCTTCGGCATGTTGTGGGTGCATCCTTATGGAGGAGGTTTTTCTTATTTCGATCGTAAAAACAACTGCTTGCGTCCGTTTTACAACAGCATGACGGGCGAGAACTGGCGTTTTTCCAACAAGATACATTCTGCTTTCTCCGACCGTCAGGGCAATTTGTGGATGTGTACCCATTCCAAGGGGTTGGAAAAGGTGACGTTTCGTACGGAGCGTTTTCATCTGCTGTTTCCAGTCAATCATTCCTACGAATCTTTGAGTAACGAAGTGCGCGCGCTTTGTGAGGATAAGGACGGCAACATGTGGGTCGGGCTGAAGGACGGCATGCTGCGTGTGTATGACAGAAATAGGAATGAGATAGGCTATCTGACAGAAACTGGCACGGTAGCTAAGAGTGGAAAGCCCCTGTTTGGCAATACCTATTACGTCATGCAGGACAGTAAAGGCAATCTTTGGATAGCGACGAAGGGAGCAGGAGTGGTGAAAGCTGAACCCATGCCAGGAAAGCTTCATTACAGACTGACGCGCTACCGTTATAGTGCCGACGATGTCTACAGCCTGTCGGACGACAACGTCTATTGCATCTATGAAGATCGTCAGGGACGTATCTGGATGGCAACATTTGCCAATGGTGTCAGCTATCTGACTCGCGATGCCGAAGGGAAGGAAATCTTCATCAGCCATCGCAACAATCTGAAAAATTTCCCCATCAAGTACTGTAGCAAAGTACGTTGCATTACGGGCGACTCGAAAGGACATCTTTGGATAGGTACTACCGTAGGCTTGCTAATGGTAAACGATGGTTTTGAGCGTCCTGAAGATGCGCAATTTTATCATTATCTGCGTGCGCCTGAGAAGGCTAATGCGTTGAGCAATAATGATATCCATTGGATTAAACCTACACGGAAGGGAGAACTGTATGTAGCTACCTTCGGAGGAGGGCTAAATCAATTGGTCGATTTGAACGATGGCGGTCAGGCTCGTTTTAAGGCATATACTGTACGTGATGGACTTCCTTCGGACATTCTGCTTTCCATTCAGGAGGATAAGAAGGGACAGTTGTGGATCAGCACGGAGAACGGTTTGAGTAAATTTACTCCCGATCTGGAGCGTTTTGAAAACTTTCAGAACAAGTATAGCAACTCCAGTATTCGTTTCAGTGAGGCTGCTTCGGCGTATGCATCCGATGGAGATATGCTGTTTGGAACCAATCATGGCATTTTTTATTTCAACCCCGATTCCATTCAGAAGAGTATTTACGTGCCTCCCATTGTCCTGTCACAATTGCTATTGGCCAATGAACGGGTTGCTCCAGGGGAACATTCGTTGTTGAAACGTACGCTCGATGCTGTGGACGAATTGCAATTATCTCATAGAGAGAATATCTTTACGATCCAATATGCAGCCTTGGACTTTACAGCCCCTTCAGATATTCAATATGCTTACATGCTAGATGGTTTCGAGAAAACGTGGAATTACGTGGGAAAGCAACGGACGGCTACTTATACCAACTTGCCCAAGGGCCACTATGTGTTTAAGGTTCGTTCAACCAACGCAGATGGTGTGTGGTCCGACAATATACGTACGTTGGATATCGAGGTACTTCCTTCTTTTTGGGAGACTCCTTTTGCCTATTTCCTGTACGTGTTTTTCCTCCTGTTGATTATGGTGACGGCGGTATATATCTTGTTTACCATCTACCGACTGAAACACAAGGTGGTGATGGAACAACAGCTGACTAATATGAAGCTGCGTTTCTTCACTGATATTTCGCACGAGTTGCGCACTCCGTTGACGTTGATATCCGGACCGTTGGAATATGTATTGGAAAATACCGCTTTGCCTGCTGATGCCAGAGAACAATTGATGGTAGTCGAGCGGAACTCCAATCGTATGTTGCGTCTGATAAATCAAATATTAGACTTCCGTAAGATTCAGAATAAAAAGATGAAGATGCGCGTCCAGCATGTAGAAGTAGTGGGTTATACTCGTAAAATCATGGAAAATTTCGAGGCGCTGGCTGAGGAACACCACATCGATTTCTTGTTCGAGACAGAGAAGGAAGCGATCTATCTGTGGGTTGATATCGATAAGTATGAAAAGATTGTCTATAATCTTTTGTCGAATGCCTTTAAATATACTCCTGAGGGGAAAATGATTACGGTGTTTGTGCGTGAGAATGAACAGACAGTGTCTGTTGGTGTTCAGGATCAGGGTATAGGAATTGCAGAAAACAAAAAGAAATCTTTGTTTGTCCGTTTTGAAAATCTGGTGGATACCAATCTGTTTAACCAATCCAGTTCGGGTATCGGCTTGTCCTTGGTACGCGAGCTGGTGGAGATGCACAAAGCAAGCATCTCGGTAGATAGTAAGCTGGGCGAAGGCAGTTGCTTCCGAGTTGATTTTCTGAAAGGAAGGGAACATTATGACGAAACGGTAGAGATCTTGCAGAGTGATCTGAACGTATCTGGAGTAGATTCTCCATCGGTTACAATGTCAGAATCCCACGCTTCGCATGAAGATGTACATCCTGAAGAGGGAGATCTGTCGTCGGTAAAGAGTCTGATGCTGCTGGTTGAAGACAATGCGGAATTGCGTTTGTTCCTTCGCAGCATTTTTGCATCCGATTATCGGGTTGTGGAAGCTGCGAATGGGGTAGAGGGCTTTGACAAGGCTTTGAATCTGGTGCCGGATATTATCATTAGCGATGTCATGATGCCCGAGAAAGACGGTCTTGAGATGATGAAGGAATTGCGTAGTGAAATGACTACCAGCCATATTCCAATGATCCTGCTTACAGCCAAGACGGCTATAGAAAGTAAATTGGAGGGCTTGGAGTATGGTGCCGATGATTATATTACGAAACCTTTCAGTGCCACTTATCAGAAAGCTCGTGTGAAGAATATCCTGCTTCGCAGGCAGAAACTTCAGGAGCTGTATCGCGAACAATTGATGAATGCCGGAAGCATGATGTCGGTGGAAGAAGTGCACGAAGAGGAGAAGGTTCCTGACATGTCGCCCAATGATCGTAAGTTTATGGATAAGCTGATGGAGCTGATGGAGAAGAACATGGATAACGGTGACTTGATCGTCGACGACTTGGTACAGCACATGGCAGTGAGCCGTTCGGTTTTCTTCAAGAAACTGAAAACGCTTACAGGTCTGGCTCCTGTAGAATTTATCAAGGAAGTGCGTATTAATCGTGCTGTTCAGCTCATAGAAACAGGTGAGTTTTCCATGACTCAGATTGCGTACATGGTTGGCATCAATGATCCCCGTTACTTCAGCAAGTGTTTCAAGCAGAAGATGGGGATGACGCCGACAGAATATAAGGAAGCAAGAAGAAAAAAACAGAATTGATTTCTTGAACCGCACCTTGGTTGGGAGTATGTGCTCAATGGTTCGGTTTGTGTTTTTATTATAATATAAGAAAAAATTACTATTTGATTCAAGAGCGCATCAAGATGGTAAATGCTTCAATTTAAGAATTTTGTCATTCTGTAAATAACGTAATTTTCCATCTTGTTTCTGATAATATGCTGTGTATCAATGATAAAATAGAGTCTTTTGGTGAAATTTTTTAAGCTCAACGCTCACAACCGCCACTATGGACTCCTTGTCGAGAGAGAAAAATTTTATAAAAAGTTAAAATGTAAAATATAATAACCACCTTGGGGCTTTGTAAATGTTCCACAGATATACAAGGAAAGGTGAGATTATCATATCTCGGCTATCTTCACGCTACGTCGTTTTTATTGAAAAATCTTACATCCGATTCTTGCTGAATAGACAGTGGAAATAGCCTAAAACGGCTTGAGAGATTGTTTGGCTCGACAGGGCGTCCAAGGGATAAACGTGAGCGTTGAGCTTAAAATTATCATACACTTGGCGGTCTCTGTTATAGTTCAGATGAGTTCCGTAACTATCTACTTTAGCGCGCTAAACACCCACTTTAGCGGCGTAACTATGGACTTGAGGAAAAGTACGACGATAGTTGGGCTTTACTGGCTGCGTAGGTATGTCTATGATGGGTAACTTGCTATTTTTCTGGTTTTGTTTCGAATTGATGTGGTTTTATATACCCCTATTAAAACAATAGATATCAGATTATCAATACCAGCGTGGGTCACCAACTTGATAATAGATAAGGTCTTCGTTAGATAATGTGAAATTCAGAATCAGTCACAAAATGAGTTATATAACAAATTAATCTATATAATGTCTATTAAGTATTTCATTTTTTATATTATCTTTGTTTGCGGATATCATTATTATTATGATATGAAAATCATTCGTTATCAGCATAGTGTCATAAAGGCCGAAGGAATGGGGGTGCAGAATATTTTAAGGAAGGTTGTTCAGAAGGCGAGAAACAGAAAGTATAGGACATGCAGATATGGATTTGCCTGTTGATTTGATTGTTAAATGTATTTGATTCTCGTTTGAAGAGATAGAGAAACTATAGTATTGTGTTTGTTGCTCACAGAAACATGAGGAAGAAAGAAGACAGCCGTTTAATTCTGGACATGGATGTGCATCATATCGATGTATTTGAAGAATTCGGTTACTATAACTATACGAGTGTACAGCCGATGCTTCCGGTTCACGCACATAAGGATGCCGTAGAAATTTGTTATCTGGCTAAAGGTAAGCAGACTTATTTTGTGCATGAGGAAAATTTTGAAATGCAAGGTGGGGATTTGTTTGTTACATTCCCCAATGAACTTCATGGCACAGGGGAGAATCCGGAAGAAAAGGGGGCTTTATATTGGCTGATATTGAGGCATCCTGTAACTGATGCCGATTATTTGGGACTGGGTACGGAAGAAGCTATGGAACTGTTTTCATGCTTGCGATCGCTTCCCTGTCGCTTGTTCAAAGGTTCTTCTAGATGTGAATATCTGTTGCAGGAGATAATAAGGATATATTTTACGGACAGAAACTTGTTGACACGCATTACGTTAAACAATTTATTAGTGGCATTTCTGTTAGAGGTGATACGTTGTTCCAGGGATAACAGTAATCATGTCCGTAATCAAGGCATTGCGTCTGTTTTGCGTTATATCGAGGAAAATTTGTCGGAAACATACAGTTTGGAAGATTTAGCAGACCGGTGCAACTTGTCTTTGTCTCGTTTCAAGCATTTGTTTAAGGAAGAAATGGGAGTTCCTCCCACCGAATATATCAACCGGAGGAAAATAGAGAAGGCAGAGATTTTGCTGTCTGATTCTAATTTATCGATAAAAGACATAGCTTATGATTTGGGTTTTTCTTCGCCCGCTTATTTTGCCACCGTATTCAGACAATACAAAGGATATGCCACCGACCCAGCATAAGTGTCAGGGCAGGAATATGAAAGAATAATGTTCAAGATAGTGCTATCGTACAATTCTTAATTTAAGTGTCCGTTTTCAGTTTTACTTTTGTGAAAAAATGAAACTGAACTATGAACGGATACGAAAGAATTAAATCAGCTTTGGCGGGAGTCAAACCCGATACGACTCCCATTATGCTCCACAATTTCATGATGGCTGCCCGTGAGGCCGGGTATACCATGGAGCAATATCGTAACAATCCTCGAATCATTGCGGAATGCTTTATCCGTGCTGTTGAGAAGTATCAGTATGATGGTGTGCTGGTGGATGTGGATACCGTGACGCTGGCCGGTGCTTGCGGGGTAAAGGTGGATTTTCCTGTAGATGAACCTGCGCGTTCCCATGACGGCATCCTGCATGCATTGTCGGATGTAAAGAACTTGCCTGTAGCCGATGTCAGCAGTTATCGGTACGCCAACATTTGGTGTGAGTCTGTCAGATTACTGAAAGAACACTTCGGTCATGAAGTATATGTGCGAGGCAATTGTGACCAGGCGCCGTTCTCGTTGGCTACCATGTTGCGTGGAGTTGAGAATTTGATGATAGATCTTTGCATGGAGTCGGAAGACGTTATATTCTCCTTGTTGGATTATTGCTGTGATGTCACTTGCCAATTCATTCAGATGATGAAAGAAGCAGGTGCGGACATGGTGTCCAACGGTGATAGTCCCGCAGGTCCGTCAATGCTGTCTCCCAATATGTACGAAAGGTTTGCTCTGCCTTACGAAAGGAAAGTGTGCGACTATGCCCATTCCCTGGGACTGCCCTATATGTTGCATATTTGCGGTAACACCGATATTATCTTGGACAAGATGGTGACCGGGGGAATGGATTCCTTGGAATTGGATTACAAGACAAATATACGCAAGGCTGAGGAACTGATGAGGGGAAAGATTGTTTTTTCAGGAAATATCGACCCGTCAGGCATCATAGCGTTGGGCACTCCCAGACAGGTGGAAGAAAAAACACGTGAACTCTTGGAAATCTTCCGGGACAACCCGCGTCTGATCCTGAATGCGGGATGCGCCATCCCTTCCGTTACACCCTCCGAGAATCTCCATGCGATGATCAGGACTGCCCGTAATTTTAAATAATATTAAATTTATGGAAAACTTACAAGCATTGTATGAAGCCGTACTGCACGGCGATATGGACAAGGCCGTTACCGTGACACGGAAAGCCTTGCTGGAGGGAATGTCTCCGAAAGCATTGATAGACGACTACATGACGCCTGCCATGGAAGAAGTGGGCAGGCGGTTTGAACGGCAGGAGGCTTTCGTGCCCGAACTGCTGATGGCAGGCCGCGCCATGAAAGGGGCGTTGGAAGTGCTGAAGCCAGCCATGCAAGGACAGGCGTCCTCTTACTTGGGGCGGGTGGTGATAGGCACAGTGAAAGGCGACCTGCACGACATCGGCAAGAACCTTGTGGCATCCATGTTGGAGGGTTGCGGTTTCGAGGTGGTCAATTTGGGTACCGATGTATCGGCCGAACGGTTCGTGCAGACAGTACGTGACACTCAGGTGGATATCCTAGGTATGTCGGCCCTGCTAACGACCACGATGTCTTACATGAAAGAGGTTATTGAGGCGCTGAAATCAGCCGGACTGCGTGACAAGGTGAAAATCATGGTGGGCGGTGCGCCCGTTACAGAACAGTTCGCGCGGCAGATAGGTGCGGATGGCTATAGCGAGAATGCTAATACGGCGGTGATTATGGCCAAAGCATTGCTGGGACATGGAGACTGACTTTGCTTTTAATTTCCTCGCGCTGGGGCTGACGCAGGAAGACTACCTGCGGGAAATGGGCTATCGGAAGTGTGAGCCGCGGCAGGAGGTACGTGAGGTCATCCGCGGTTATGAGCGGCTGTTCGCAGACGGGCTGAAGACGTTCTGCTCCTTCGTGCTGGTAGAGGGAGAATGTTCGGGCGATCGGATAATACTGCACGGTACGGACTGCCTGCATGTGGGTACGATATTGGGCAATTTACTGACTGGTGCGGAACGCTTCGCTCTATTTGCGGCCACTGCTGGAGCGGCATTCCAGCAATGCTATGATGAAGCGAAGAGTGGAGGCGATATGTTGCGGCTTTTCATTCTCGACGTTATGGGTACCTGTATCGTGGAGCGGACGGGCGATCTGCTGGAACGTCATTTAGAGGACACTATACGCCCTCTCCGACATACAGCCCGTTTCAGTCCGGGCTATTGTGGTTGGCCGTTGACCGAGCAGCAAGACCTTTTTCGTTTGTTGGGCGAGCACTCCTGCGGTATTTCCCTGTCAGATTCCTGCCTGATGCATCCATTGAAGTCCATCAGTGGCGTAATAGGTATCGGACGCGAAGTGACCGAACGCAAGTATGGTTGTGCTATTTGCAATCTGGAAACATGTTATAAACGGAAAACAAGAAGAAAGCAGTATGATACATATCAATGAATGGGCACGTAAGGTACGTGTCGGTGAAAAGCGGATGGTCATTCCCATCATGACACATCCCGGTATAGAATTGTGCGGCCGTCGCGTTGTGGAGGCGGTAAAAGATGGACAGTTACATGCCGAGGCCATTCTTCGGCTGGACTCTGAGTACCCGTCGGATGGTGTGACAGCTATCATGGATCTCACGGTCGAGGCAGAAGCGTTCGGTGCCACGGTGGAGTTTACCGACGACGAGATTCCCAACGTTACCGGACGGTTGGTACATGACGAACAAACAGTGCAGGCATTGCAGGTGCCTTCGCTTAATGCAGGACGCATACCCAAATACTTGGAAGCCAATCGGTTAGTGGTGGAACGCATAAGTGGAAAGCCTGTGTTCGGCGGATGCGCGGGACCTTTCTCACTGGCGGGGCGTCTGTTCGGGCTGTCCGAGATGATGATGGCACTCTACATGTCGCCCGCCATGATTCAGGAATTGCTGGAGAAGTGCACGGCGTTCATTCTTGACTATTGTGCCGCCATGAAGCGGCTGGGACTGGATGGGGTCATCATGGCCGAACCAGCTGCCGGACTGGTGTCCAATGCCGATTGCATCACTTACTCAAGCGTCTATGTGAAACAGATCGTGGAGCGGTTGCAGGATGATGATTTCATGATTGTGCTGCACAACTGCGGCAACTCTGGCCATTGCACCGACGCCATGGTGAAGTCTGGAGCGGCAGCCTTGCATTTCGGCAATAAGATAAATATGATAGAGGCTCTGAAGCAAGTGCCCGAAGATATTTTGGTCATGGGGAACGTGGACCCCGTGAACACCTTCAAGTTTCTGTCGGAGCAACAGATGTACGACACAGTGCTCGCCTTACTGTGCGACACTGCTGGGTGGCGCAATTACATCCTTTCTACAGGTTGTGATGTCCCGCCCCATGTTTCCCACAAGAATATAGAAGCTTTTTACCGCGCCGTGCATGATTTTAATCTTTCAAAATAGTGCTATCGTGCTATTGTGAAATTGGATGTCGCGCAAGACAGCTACATTTGGAAAACAGATTTATACTATCAACCATGAAAATCAAAAGATACATCACTATTACGGCCATGGTCATCCTGTTCGGCATGATTTCATTGGTGACCAACTTGGCCGCACCGCTTGGTATCATTATCCGTGAGCAGTTCCATGTCTCGTCAGCATTGGGCTTGTTGGGCAACTTCGTTTCGTTTGCGGCATATGCCGTGATGGGCATTCCTACAGGCATGCTGATAGGCAGCATAGGCTATAAAAAAACAGCTGTGGCGGCCAC
Organism: uncultured Bacteroides sp.; assembly: GCA_964419245.1. Classification (GTDB taxonomy): domain Bacteria; phylum Bacteroidota; class Bacteroidia; order Bacteroidales; family Bacteroidaceae; genus Bacteroides. Next base: position 25,060 of record CAYQOV010000002.1, read on the forward strand.
GGGCGTAGGCTTTGTGGGACTGATCCTGCAATATCTTTCTGGTTGCGTCGGCTCGTTCATGGTCTATTTAGCTGGGGCGTTCGTGGCAGGCTTCTCACTGTGCATGCTCAACACTGTGGTCAATCCCATGCTTAACTTCCTAGGCGGCGGAGGTAACCTTGGCAACCAGCTGATACAGTTGGGCGGTTCGTGCAACTCGCTGGTGGGCATCATCGTGCCCATGATAGTGGGTGCGTTGATAGGCGAGGTCACCAAGGACACTGCAATTGCCGACGTTAACATTGTGCTCTATATCGCTATGGCCATCTTCTTTGCGGTGGGCGTTACGCTCGCTCTGATAGACGTGGAAGAGCCGACATACAAGCGCGAGGCAGATGCCGTCAGCCCCTGGAAATTCCCTCACTTCGTGCTGGGCGCTATCGGTATCTTTATTTACTGCGGCGTGGAGATTGGTATTCCCGCCACTATGAACTTCTACCTTGTGGATCGCGGTTTGCCTACCGTACAGGCGGGTACCTTTGCCGGAACGTTCTACATCTTCATGCTGGCCGGAAGACTGTCCGGCGTTCCCCTGGCGGCGCGGTTCTCGTCGCGTGCCATGCTGTCGGTTGCGGCTTTAGCCGGCTGCGTGCTTATCGCGTTGGCCGCCCTGTGGCCAGAAGAAGTGGGACAGGTGAAGGGCATTCCCGTCAATGTATATTTTCTCGTCCTTACGGGTCTGTACTGTTCCGTCATGTGGGGAACCATCTTCAACCTGGCTGTAGAAGGACTGGGTAAGTCTGTGGGGTTGGCTTCAGGCATCTTCATGACTATGGTGTGCGGTGGTGGGTTTCTGCCGTTTCTTCAGAATGTATTGTCCGTTCGCGTAGGCTACCTCGCAAGCTATTGGATGATATTCGTTTGCCTAGCTTACATTGCTTTCTATGCTTTGGTTGGTAGTAGGCAAAAGAAAAAACAATAGGTAATTTAATATATAAGTTGTGATTATAAAACTTTTTTAACTTTTTGTATTATGAAACATCTGTTTGTAGTGTTAGTAGGATTCCTTTTGTTAGTACACCTCCCTTACATATCTTGGGCAAAGGGAATTATTCCGTATCCGGTAAAAATAACACAGGAAAAAGGAACATTTCGATTTACTGAGGAAACAAAATTGTGGTGCGATAAGAATTTGACATCCATGCTTCCTTTTTATAAGGAAATATTAAAGGAACGGCTAGGTTTTGAATTGACAGAAGCCGGTAAGGGCGCTTCTAGGGTTTCATTGAGTGTGGACAAGTCATTGGATCTTCCAGAAGAAGGCTACAGGCTGAACATTACTTCAGAGTCGGTGAAGATAGAAGCCCCTACGGCTAAAGGGATCTTTTACGGCTTGCAATCCTTACTTCAGTTGATGGAATCTTCACAGGAAGATAATTCCGTTGTTGTTCCATTTCTAGAGATAGAGGATTATCCTCGTTTCGGTTGGAGAGGGGTGATGTTGGATGTTAGTCGTACGTTTATGAGTGTACCTTTGGTAAAACGTTATATAGATTTGATGGCTGCATATAAATTGAACGTACTGCATTTTCATCTGACCGATGATCAGGGATGGAGAATTGAAATTAAAAAATATCCACGATTGACAGCTATTGGTTCTAAGTTCGATCCGGAATTTAACGAAATGGGCGGATATTATACGCAAGAAGACATTAAAGATTTGGTGGAATATGCTGCTCGTCGGAATGTGACAATTGTGCCGGAAATAGAACTTCCCGGACATTCTTGTGCTGCCATTGCTTCTTATCCGGAATTGTCGTGCAACGGTGTGCGGCCTAAGATTCATCCGTTTGTGATGGGACCCGGCATACACGAAGAAATACTCTGTGCAGGCAAGCTTGATGTGTACGAATTCATCTATAACGTGTTGGATGAGATCATGGATTTGTTCCCGTCACAATACATCCATATTGGCGGTGATGAGGCTCCCAAGGCTGCGTGGAAGAAGTGTCCGTTTTGTCAGCAGATGATAAAAGAGAACAATCTGAATAATGAAGAAGAACTGCAGAGTCTTTTTGTTAAGAAAATAGGTCGCTATTTGTCTTCCCATAGTAGGCAGCTTGTAGGTTGGGATGAAATCATTGAAGGCGGAAAACTGGCAGGAAATGAAGTTATTATGTATTGGCGAGGATGGGTCGGTGATCAGATAAAAGAGCATGCAAAACGTAATTTCAAAATCGTGTCTTCGCCTACTTCTCATTGCTATTTTGACTATTCTTATAATGCCATTAATACGCAGAGAGTATATTCTTTTGAACCTATTCCAGCGGATATTCCTACGGATATGCGGGATAATTATATCGGCGTACAGGCAAACTTCTGGTCCCATCTGGACAGGGCGGAGGCGAGGATAGATCGACAACTTTTCCCGCGACTGTTTGCGTTGGCCGAAGTGGCGTGGACTACTCCCGAAAACAAAGATTGGAAACGTTTCAGGACGTCTGTGCGGACACATAATGAATTTTGGCGTATGCAGGGCGTGAACAGTTTCTATGATGAACAATTATATTATCCGGATTAATCTGTTGACTGATTACGCTTAGTCGGCTACTGGCTTAAAAGTTTCAAAATAGTGCTATCGTGCTATTGTGAAAATTGATTTCGTTAATTGTTGCTATTTTCGAACAGCAGAAGAAAACTAATCAACCATGGAATCTAAGAAAAACATATCATTGTAGTTGTTTCGTTTCATTGTCCGTTAAGGCAGGCGACAGCAGGAACATGGTTTTATGATGGACACAAAAATGGAAATCTAACCTTATTCATTAATATATAAAATTGCTAAAGTTATGGCTACAAACGAAATCAAGTGCCGATTGAACGCCAAGTTGGTGGATAACGCTTTCGACCCCGCCGTTTGTCCGACGGCGAATATACTCTGACCATCACTACCCGGTGGAATAATTTGTAATTATTATTAAAAGAAATTTACAGTACTATGCGAAAACTATATATCGACCATCCGCTCGAACAGTCGAGTGATGGTAGCGGCGACGGTGAGGACAGAGGTGATAATCAGTCGGGCAGTCCGCTATAAGATAACTTCTCTTTTTGAAAGTTGTACTACTGTTAGTATGGCTGTCGTATTAGAGTAAATACATTTGGCGTATAAATTTTGATAATGAATTACTACGTTGATATAATTGCTAGGGCTCAAAAAATAATTAACCGTAAATTAAAGTAACAATGGAAAAACAAAGAAACAAAATGCAGTATCCCGGTAGGTGCCGGATGATGCTTTGCGCAGTATCTGCGCTGTGCCTGTGTGCCCCGGTCTGTGCGGCGGATAAGGATGTCTCTCCCGTAGTGGAAGCTGTGTGGCAGCAGGGTACGATTGTAGTAAAAGGAGTAGTAGTGGATGCTAACGGCCTGTCGGTTATCGGTGCCAATGTTGTGGAAAAAGCGAGTGAAGGAAACGGTGTCATCACAGACCTTAACGGCGAATTTACTCTGACGGTGAAACAGAACGCCACCTTGCTCGTGTCGTATATCGGTTATAAGACACAGGAAGTGAAGGCCATAAACAACGTCCGTGTAGTTCTGACGGAAGATACGGGCATGTTGGACGAAGTGGTAGTCGTGGGTTATGGAATACAGAAAAAGGTGAATCTGACTGGTTCGGTGAGTGAAATCAAGTCCGATATGTTGGAGAATAGAACCGCATCGACGGTAGAGAATCTGCTGGCAGGAGGAATGGCAGGTGTAACGGTTCAACAAGGTTCCGGGCAACCAGGACACGATGCAGGCACCGTCCGCATACGAGGTATTGGGACGCTTGGAAATTCTGATGCAATGATTTTGGTAGACGGGATCGAATCGTCGATGAGCAATGTTGACCCGAATGACATTGAGAATATATCTGTACTGAAAGATGCAGCGGCATCTGCCATTTATGGTGTGCGTGCAGCAAACGGCGTAGTTCTGATTACGACCAAAAAGGGAAAAACGGGAAAGGCTAAGGTTTCCTACAACGGCTATGTGGGCTGGCAGAAGGCGACGAAGCTTCCTAAGTTCTTGGATTCATACAATTATGCCACTTTACTTAATGAAGCATATACGAATGACGGCTTAAGTCCGGTCTACTCCGAACAGGAATTACAGACTATTAAGAACGGTAGCGATCCGGACAATTATGCGAATACTGATCAGCTGGGGTTGGTTTTTACGGAAAACGGTTTGTTCCACAATCATTATCTGAATGTCAACGGTGGAACCGAATCCGTGAAATACGTTTTCTCTATGGGCTATCACAACAAAGACGGTCTGATGAAAGGTACTAATTTCAGACGGTATAACTTCAGGTCGGGCATTGACGCGAACCTGAATGAGCGTTTGAATTTGAGCATGAATCTGCGTGGACACCGCACGGAGACAAAAGAGCCAGCTTATGGTGTCAATTCAATTTTGGTGTATGCTTATCGCGAAACTCCGCTTTTTGCCAATCAATATCAGAACGGCAACTATGGGCTTTATCTGAATGAACACAACTCTTTGGCTTTTTTGCGGGAGGGAGGTGATACGAACATAGACGACAACAATTTTGAAGGAAATGTCTCTCTCGGTCTTAAGATAATAGACGGACTGGAGGTGAAGGGAATCGCTTCTGCGCGTTATGATGTATATAGTACGCATACTTTCCGACATAACATGTCATTTTATACACCTACTTCCAAGGATCCTATTCAAAGTGCGAGAAGCAGTGTTTCTGACAGTGAGACGAAACTGATGGAAACGAGCCTACAGGCGTTGTTGAATTATGAAAAGACTATAGGCAGTCATACGATAAAGGGTTTGCTGGGTTATTCACAGCTTTACAATCAGGTGAGAAGTTCGTCCATGTCCCGTTATGATTTGCCCCTGAATAACAATATCGGCGAGATTAACGGTGGTGACGCTACTACCCAAACTACGTCGGGGAACGTCACGGAATATGCGCTCCGTTCTGGCTTTGCGCGAGTCAATTATTCCTATGCCGACCGTTATCTGTTTGAAGCGAACTTGCGTTATGATGGAACATCCCGTTTCCAGAAAAACAATCGTTTTGGATGGTTCCCTTCCGTTTCCGCGGCTTGGAGAATTTCGGAGGAAAGATTCATGGACAACGCTTCTTGGCTTGACAATCTGAAAGTGAGGTTGTCATGGGGTCTTTTGGGTAACCAGGAGATAGGGAACTACATGTATCTGAACACTTATACGTTTGGTAACTATTATACGTTCGGTAATTTACTGATGCCTGGTATCTCAATTGCCGGGACAATGGCTAATGAAAATATTACGTGGGAGACTACAAAGCAGTTTGACCTGGGCATTGACATGGATATCCTGCAAGGCAAATTCGGCTTTACGGGTGATTTCTATGTGAAAAATACGGATGATATACTTCTGGAATTGCCGATTCCTGCTATGGTCGGGGTCGGAGCGCCAGTTCAGAATGCAGGCAAGGTGAGGAATATCGGTTTCGACTTGCAGTTAAGGCATAGTAATCAGATTCGTGATTTCTCATACCACGGAACGTTCAACTTCGGATATGTGCATAACGAGATAACGGATCTAGCCGGAGGGGATACGCCTGGACGCTCTGTTGGTGACCCTATCAACAATATTTATGGCTATGTCTGCGAAGGTATTTTCAATAGTGAGGATGAGATAAAGAACCATGCGGAACAGATATGGGGTGCCCAGCCGGGCGATTTAAAGTACAAGGACCTCAACGGGGACAATGTTGTAAACGATGAGGACAGAACCTCGTTAGGATCTAATTTTCCAAAAGTGAACTTCGGTTTGTCTTTCGGTATGGAATATAGAGGTATGGATTTGTCTTTCTTACTACAGGGTGCCGCAGCGGTTAATGCCATCCCTGTGGCTACGGTGAGTCGTGCTTTTTATAATGGTGGAAAGGTGCTGGAAAAACATCTGGACCGCTGGACATCGGATAATTTGGATGCCACTTATCCACGTTTGTCCATAAGTAATTCTGACAAGAATTATCTGACGTCTTCATTCTGGATGCAGAATGCGTCTTACTTACGTATGAAGAATTTACAGGTAGGTTACACTTTGCCGAAAAAGCTTATTCAGGACTGGAAGATGGAGCGGGTACGTTTTTATTGTAGCATTGATAATCTGTTTACAATATCCGGCTTCGATGAACTGGATCCAGAAACTTTGGGTCAGACCACATACCCCATGTGTGTTAACTATTCTTTTGGTGTAAACTTGTCTTTTTAACAATTTAAATAGAAATATATGAAAGCAACGATAAAACTTTTCATGTCTTTGGTTGCCGCTTTTTTATTGTGCGGTTGCAATGATGGATTCTTGGACAGGACTCCATCCGATCAGTTGTCCGATGGCTCTTTTTGGAAGTTGGAAGACGATGCCGTCCAATATACGACCGCTTGTTATCGCTATTTGATAGACCCGTCCGCCCATCTTATGATGACGGACTGCTTCACGGACAATGCAGTGCCTGTATCTTTGTATGACGCGCAAGGGGTTCTTTCTGCGGGTACCGCAACATCCACTTGTTATGAATTTAATCAAATCTGGAGTGATGCATACGCTGGCATACGTCGATGCAATATCTTTTTCCAGAATATAAACATGGTTGAGATGGACGAAGAACGGAAGAATGTGTTGGTAGGTGAAATGGAGTTTCTCCGCGCCTTTCATTATGCAACGCTCTTGAAGTATTTTGGCGGTGTCCCTATCTTGACGAAACCGCTGTCCTTGAATGAACCAATGCCAGCACGTAATACCGCCGACGAGGTATATGCTTTTATTGCGGAAGAATGTGATCACGCTGTGGAAAAATTACCGAAAACACGAATCGAAACCGATGAAATAGGCCGTGCGACCAAAGGTGCGGCTTTGGGACTTAAGGCACAAATCAGTTTCTTCATGAAAGATTATGAGGCAACCGTAGCAGCCTGCAAGGCGGTGAAAGAATTGGAGGTATACCAATTGTTTGGTAGTTATGAGAATTTGTTCTCCCCGGACTATGAAAACAATTGTGAAGTCCTGTTCGATCGTCAGTATATGCAGAATGCCGTAGAAAGTGGTACGGGAAGCACGATAGACATATATTGGGGGCCTCAAATGATAGGAGGCTATGAAGGTTTATCTCCGACACAGGATTTGATAGACGCCTATGAGTGTACGGACGGTTTGCCTATCTCCATTTCTCCCCTGTATAATCCCGAATCGCCTTACGAGAATCGTGATCCCCGCCTTGCCGCTGCTATCTTGTGGCATGGAAAAGAGTTTGCAGGTCTTGTGTATTCTACGGAAGGTCGCATAGGTAAGGCTAATTCCACACGCACAGGTTATACTTATTCCAAATATATCAATCCTGAGAATGCAGGAATGACTTATGATGGCTGGACTAACTTCATTTATATACGTTATGCCGATATATTATTGATGTACGCCTATGCCCAAAATGAGTTGGGCGGACCGGACCAAACGGTTTATGATGCGGTCAATGCAGTCCGAAATAGGGTTCAGATGCCTTCTCTCTCTAGTGGACTATCGAAAGATGAGATGCGTGAGGCCATTCGTTATGAAAGGCGTGTGGAGCTGACATTTGAAGGTATATATTTTTTTGATACCCGCAGTTGGAGGACGACTGAAGCCTGTGTGAAAAAGCCTGTGTATGGAAAGTACAGTACAGGGGAATTGTTTTTCCTTGAACAACGGGCTTTCAATCCGGAAAAGGATTATTTGTGGGCAATTCCGCAAAATGAAATTGATTTGAGTCATGGTGTTTTGACACAAAATCCTGGTTGGTAAGGTGATGATATACATGAATGTTATAAATGTAAGTTTGAAATATAATTAGAAAGTTGTTAGTTGCGGGTGCATCAAATTTCAATTTTTGAGAATATGAATATATAATTTGAAATTTGAGTGGACTAAAAGATTAGAAAAAGAGGCATATCAAATTCTGTATTGGGTAATGATACGCCTCTTTTAAGTGTTATAGTTAACGTAAGTTCGATATAAAAGTAAATATAGTCTTTTGGTAAATAGGAACATAGAGATAAAAGTATTAAATTTATAGTGACCAATTATAACATTTAAACGATTACCGCTATGTTCTCAGAGTCTAAAATTACAGAGATTTATTGTATGGGCGATGACTTTTTGCAAGGAATTTGCATTGCAATAGGGAAAATATATAATTGAAGACAAGAAACAGAATCATCGAAACAAGCCCAACCGCATGAGTGATGCTGAGATTATGGTTATTCTTATCCTGTTCCACTCCGGTGGCTTCCGCTGTTTCAAGCATTACTACAAGGAGCATATGTGCAAACATTTGAAACACCTTTCCCACATTTGGTATCCTATAACCGTTTCGTAGAACTGGAAAAGGACGTACTTCTTCCACTGCCCATTTTCATTAAGAAAATCCTGCTGGGAACTTGTACCAGCATCAGTTTTATCGATTTTACTCCCTTGCGTGTATGTCGTAACCAAAGGATCCTGATTTATAAGAAATTTGAAGGGCTTTCCGAGCGTGGAAGAAGTTCCATGGAATGGCTCTTGGGAGTCAAGTCGCATCTGATAATCAATGACAAGGGTGAAATCATGAATTTCATACTCACTCCCGGAAATGTAGATGACCGTGAGCCGTTGAAACAAGGCTGGTTCCTGGAAAACATAAAGGGGAAATTATGTGCCGACAATGGATATATCAGGCAGGCACTGTTCGAGAACTTTTTCCTCAATGGCATATAGCTTGTCACCAAGGTCAAGAACAATATGAAGAATTCCCTGATGAGCATAACCGACAAGGTTTTGCTCAGAAAAAGGGCTTTGATTGAAACGGTCAATGACGAACTGAAGAACATTGCGCAGATAGAGCATTCCAGACATCGTTCATTCAATAACTTCATTGCAAATACGTTGTAGGCTATCGCGGCATATTGCTTTTTTGAAAAGAAGCCCGCCATTGACGTAAGTTTTGTCAATGACGGGCAACTTACTATCTTTTGTTTTATATCGAACTTACGTTAACTATCTACTTTAGTGACGTAACTATGGACTTGAGGAAAAGTACGACGATAGTTGGGCTTTACAGAAGTGCACCCCAAAAGTTTTATGTCTAACTTTGGGGGCACTTCACCGGCCAGGACTAATACGGGGTATATAGCATTTTTTCAGAAGGGTCAATCTTGCTTGGCGCACGGGGCCATACCGCTGTGGATTTTCCAGTTTACTCTGATTTATAAATATATCAAAAAAACAGGTTATAGTATGGGTAATGAAGCCTCTGTTCAGAGTTCTCTTTACCGATATCTATTTCTATTTTATCTTCATGAGCCAACCAACCGATAGCGGCTCCGAGTTCCATATCAGACAAATGACTTTCGGTTCTCAACTCTGTATAACTCCAATAATATTTGGTATTTAGCAAATGCCAAATCAGACCTGCATTTTTTCTATTTCATACTTATTCATACATAAATGCCTTAATGTTAAACAATAACTTTTGAGTTTTTCGGAAAACATAACAGACAACTTGAATAACAAACTACTTTCTGTAATTTTTAAGAGACAGCAAAATAAAAAAGATATAGCCCGCTATTCAACACCTCCTCCAAGTGCATGATAAAGAGAAATGATTGCCTGCACCTTGTCGATACGATCTTGTGCCAATGTCAACCGGGCATCAAGCAACGACTGTTGAGCGGTGAGCACTTCAAGATAAGTAGATGAAGTATAACGTACAAGTAGTTTTGTTTTTTCCGTTGCAGCCTCAAGATCTGCAATTTGTTCTTCATCAAAACGAATACGCCTGTCGGCAGTCTGCCATCCGGTAAGAGCATTATTTACCTCATTTCCCGCATCAAGTAACGATTGTTCAAACTGCAGAACGGCTTCCTGCTGACGCGCTTTGGCTACTTTCAGATTAGCCACATTCGCCCCCTTATTAAACAATGGAGCGGTAAGCGAAGCTATAGCCGATGACAGCCATTTACCAGGATTAACGGTTACGCCGTTACCGTTGTTCGTCCAACCAAGTGTTCCTGAAAGTGTCAGACTTGGATAAAAAGCCGCACGGGCAGAATTGGTTGCATAAAAAGCTTCTGCAAGTGCTGCTTCCGCCTGTCGTATATCGGGACGATTGGATAAAAGCTGAAGAGGAATCCCCACCGAAATATCGTCAGAAAAATGCTGACTACTCAGTGTTCCTCGTTCAATCGTATGAGCCGGTTCTTTCAGCAAAGCAGAAAGAGCATTTTCTGTTTCACTGATACTTTTACGAATGGTCTGTATAGAAGCCTCAAGTGCACTCCGGTTTGCCCGAGCCTGATGGACAGCTACATCATTTGACTTTCCCGCTTGTACGAGTGCTTCCAATGTAGCAATGGTCTCAGTCCAGTTAGCCAGTGTTTCATTGGATATATCAAGTTGTTCGTCAAGCATCAACAGTGTATAATAGCTTTCGGCAATAGTTGCCACCAGCTGTGTCTGTATCGCTTGTACATAGGCCCGACTCTGTTCGAAAGAGGCAAGAGCTGCACGTTTGGTATTGGTCACATGCCCGAAGATGTCCAGTTCCCATGAAGCGGTTCCCCCAATATCATAGACATTCTTAGTCTCACCGTTGTAACGGCTGATACTTCCCTGTGGTGTCAAGCTGATTGATGGCAGATAGGACAAGCGGGCATTCTGCAATACGGCACGTGCCTCTTCTACCTGCAACCGTGCTATATCAAGGTCGGTATTGCGCTGCAAGCCAATGGTTATAAGCGTTTGCAAACATGAATCAGTAAATAATTCACGCCACGGTTTTGAAGCAATTGTAGAACTATCCGTCTGCGCCACTGCTGACCGATAAAGACTGTCCGTACAGATATCCAATTTTGGCCGCGAATAACGGGTATACAGTCCGCATCCATTCAGAATGGAAGCAGCGAGAAATAAAAACAAGTAATAACGTATGTGCTTCATATTATCTCTATTTATTCTATTTATTTTTTTTCTTCGGCTGGAAATACTCCTGCAAATATTGGAAGACAATGAACAATGATGGAACCACAAAAAGTAACCCAATCGTCCCGAACAACATGCCGCCTACAGTGCTCACGCCAACAGAAATATTACCGTTAGCACCTACCCCGTGTGCAAACATCAGTGGTAACATGCCAAAAATCATTGTCATGGAAGTCATCAGAATAGGACGTAAACGTGCTTTGGCTGCCCACATGGCAGCAGCAGCGATATTCATACCTTGACGGCGGCGATCGGAAGCATATTCTGTCAGCAGGATGGCAGTCTTGGCCAGCAAACCTATAAGCATGATAAGCCCTGTCTGCATATAGATATTGTTTTCCAACCCCCAGAATTTAGCGAAAAGGAAACTGCCCATAAGCCCGAACGGAACAGACAAAATAACGGCAAACGGAATCATCAGGCTTTCATAGAGGGCACATAAAATAAGGTAGATAAAAACAATGCAAACAATAAATACCAATGTTGTGGTATTGCCTGCCGAAGCCTCCTCACGTGACATTCCTCCAAACTCATAGCCATACCCTTCAGGCAGCGTTGTCTTGGCAACTTCCTCAATTGCTTTCAGAGCCTGACCTGAACTGTATCCGTCAGCCGGTGTACCGGAAACACTGATGGCGGAAAAAAGATTGAATCGCGACAAGCTCTCGGAACCATACACTCTTGTAAGCGTAAGATATTGAGCTATCGGTGACATCTCCCCGCTGCCATTACGTACAAAAATATTATTCAAAGCTTCCGTATCGAGACGATATTCCGGAGCAGCCTGCACCATGACACGATAAAGTTTTGTGAAGCGGTTCAGGTTGCTGGAATAACTTCCTCCCACATATCCAGCCAACGTGCTGAGTACATCTGCCGGTGATATGTCATTACGCTTGCATAAGGCTGCATCCACTTCTACCAGATATTGTGGATATTTGGTATCGAAGGTCGTATAAGCGCGAGAGATTTCCGGACGCTTATTCATGGCTTCAATAAAATTGTTGGTATATTGCAGGAGATCATCTATACCGCCCCCCTCTTTTATCCTGAACATAGAGATCGAACCCATTGCTCATTCCGTAACCTGAAATCATCGGACTGGTAGAAACGCGGATTGTGGCAGCCTTGATACTATCCGTACGGTGATAGATTTCATTCATTACAGAATTCACGTCGTCACCTTTTTTCTTACGCTCGCTCCAATTTTTCAAACGGATAGTGAACGAACCGGCAGATGCCGACTGGTTATGAACGGCGTCTTTTCCCGTTACACGCGAATAGATCTTAATCTGTGGTATATCCCGTATAACTCTCTCCACCTCGTCCATTACACGCCCCGTTTCTTCCAGATTGGTACCGGGTGCAGTCTGTACATTAATGTTGATGGTTCCCATATCTTCCTGTGGTACAAGTCCGGTCTTTGTAATGCTCATTAACACCAGAAGTGCAATGACAGCTATAGCTATGCTCCCCACAGCAAGTTTCTTATGATGAAAAAGAAACGATACACCTGTCATATATTTCTGCTGCAGATGCCGGAAAGAGGTATCAAAGGCATAATGGAAACGGTCTGAAAATCCTAATTTTTCACCTTGGGCCACATTGGCACGAGGACGCATGATAAGCGCACAAAGTGCCGGACTTAATGTCATGGCATTAAGCAGCGAAATAGCTACAGCTACCGCCATCGTTAAACCAAATTGCGTATAGAAAGTACCGGTAGTTCCGCCCATAAAACTCACTGGAATAAATACAGCCATGAACACGATGGTCGTTGTCATCAACGCTGAAGACAGTCCGCTCATTGCGTCGACTGTAGCTGTATAGGCAGATGTATACCCTTCTTCCAAACGGGCCTGCACAGCCTCGACAACCACTATACTGTCATCAACCACGGTACCGATAACGAGAACCAGAGCAAAAAGTGTCAATAGATTCAGGCTGAACCCGACAATATAAAGGAAAGCAAATGTGCCTATGAGTGATACGACAATAGCCAGCGAGGGAATCAGCGTAGCACGGAAATCATGCAAGAAAAAATAAACGACCAATATTACGAGCAGTATAGCCACAAATAATGTCTCCACCACATTGGCAATGGAAGCATCCAGAAAGTCCTTGGTACTCGTTATATCAGCCAATACCATACCTTTGGGCAACGATGCAGATATGTCAGCTGTTACTTTATCCATTTCTTTAATAATTTCGTTCGCATTCGAACCGGAAGTCTGAGCTGTCATACAGTTAGCTCCCGGATGTCCGTTTGTCTCACTGAGCATAGCATAATTTTCGGCACCCATCTCTATACGGGCCACATCCTTCAAGCGCAACACATCACCACTAGGTAAAGACTTGATAACCATATTACCAAAGTCTTCTTCTTCCTCATAACGCCCCCGATATTTCAGAACATACTGAAACGTATTGGCCGATTCCGCACCTAGTGTGCCTGTAGGAGACTCCACATTCTGTTCGTTCAATACCGTTTCAATATCAGAGGGCATCAGTCCATACTGGGCCATACGTTGCGGATCAAGCCAGATTCGCATTGAATAACTGGCTCCCCAGATATTGACATCGCCCACACCGGCAATACGCGAAAGACGCGGTTCTATATTGATTTTCATATAGTTTGTCAGAAAATTTGCATCAAAAGAATCATCTGGCGAATAAAGCGAGATGGCTTTCAGGGAGTTGCTCTGCCGCTTGCGTACGGTTACGCCAGACTTCGTAACCTCGGCCGGCAACAATCCCTGCGCCGAAGCAACACGGTTCTGCACATTCACTACCGACATATCTGGATCTGTGCCCTGCTTGAAGTAGACATTGATAGAAGCAGAGCCTGTATTGGTTGCAGTAGAAGTCATATACATCATGTTTTCCACACCATTCAACTCCTCTTCCAGCGGGGTAATGACACTCTTCATCACTGTTTCCGCATTGGCTCCGGTATATGTAGCAGATACGTTTACTGTTGGCGGAGCAATGTCAGGAAACTGTTCTATAGGAAGCTGGCTCAAGCCGATAAGTCCTACGATAACTATGACAACGGAAATTACACCCGATAATATCGGGCGGTCTATAAAGGTTTTGACAGTCATGACTTACTCCTTTCCTTGCTTGATATTTACATTTACACCTTCCTTCACCAATCCTGCACCTTCGGCTATAATCACGTCGCCCGGCTGTAAGCCTTCCTCTACCACATATTCCGTACCATTATTCAGGCGATAAAGCGTAACCGGAGCAGACTGAGCCTTACCGTTCACCACTTTATAAACAAATGTCTTGTTCTGTAATTCGTAAGTGGCACTCTGCGGAATAACAACAGCCTGTGCCAATGTAGTAGGCACCATAACCGTTGCGCTGCCTCCACTACGCAGCAATCCCCTATCATTAGGAAAATCTGCACGCAATACAACAGTTCCTGTGCCAGTAGTGACAATACCGCTCACGGCCGAAATGTGCCCCTTTTCGCCATACATCTTACCTCCGGCCATCTGTAATTCTACGTCCTCCATTCTCTTCATAAACTCATCCAATGAACCATACTGTTCTGTCAATGATGTTATTTGACTCTCATTCAACGAGAAATAAGCATACACATTACTATCATCCGATAATGTTACAAGCGGTTCACTGATACTGCTGCTCACCAACGCCCCTACACGATAGGCAATCATGCTTGCAACACCGTCAACCGGACTTTTCACTTCTGTATACGAAAGATTATTGCGGGCACTCATTTCCTGTGCCTGCGCCTGCGCCAATGCAGCCTCTGCAACAGCCAATCCGTTTCTGGCGGTATTGAGGTCGTAGTCCTGTACTACGTTCTTTTCCCGTAACACTTCAGTACTCTCAAGATTAAGTTTTGCGGTAGCCAGATTCGCCTCTGCGCTTTTCACATTAGCTGTAGCCTCGGCCAATGCCGCCTGATAAGGCACCTGGTCAATGACAAACAAAACCTGTCCTTTCCGTACTTTCTGCCCTTCATCTATACAGATACGTGTAATAAGCCCGCTTACCTGCGGACGAACCTCAACCACTTGTTGCCCATCCAGTCGGGCACTATACCCCTGCATTAACGTTCGGTTTTCCAGTTTCACGGTCAGAGTCTTGTAATCGGACGTCTCTTCTTCCACCGTCCTACTTTTGCAGGAAGCTATCAACAAACCTGCAAGAACAATCAACAAAGTTTTATAATTCATAATGTTCAAACTATGGTTTAATTCTGTTTTCGTTGTCACAAAAATAGCCACCTGTCATAAGAGAAATCAGTCTTGTCACACGAACGGGGGTCAACAATCGATTTTTGGTGGCGAACGAATGGAACGGGATTTTGTTTTCAGGATAAAAGAGTGTAATTTTGCACTATCCAGTCAATGAGGCAGATACAAGAATTTAATATTTTACATTTATGAAAAAGAGAACAATTATCACAATGGTTCTGGCAGGAATCCTCGGCTTGGCACAAGCCCAAAACAACTCCATAAATGACAAACACTTGCAGTCTGTTACCGCGATAAGTCGCGTATTAGGAGACGGTCGAAAGGTTGAAACCATTGTACTTCAATACGACACACCTATCAGCAACCAAAGTCTTTCTGCCGAAAGTTATCGTGTAGAAGATAAGGAAGTAACACGCATATATGCCAACAATGTTCCCGAACGAGCACAACAAGGAGCAGACGGGCAGTATGTCATCATTGAAGTAAAGGCTGAAGTGGATTTAAATGCTCAGCCTCAAATGCCTACCGAGGCTGACAAAGAAAAGAAACAGGAACGCGATCGCATGCAGGGAGGTCCGGGATTACGTGCAGGATGGAGCACCGGAGGAAATGACAAATATCCCGGTAATGCCGTAGTAACGCAAACCGCCGATATAAAAAACAGTGCAGGAAAAACCTACAAGGCAAACACCTTGCCGATAGAAAGTACTTCCGAGAAATGCCTCGTTGCAGATGATTTCAGACAAGAAGAATTTATAAGTCCGTACACCGGACAAGTATTACCTTATAATATATACCTGCCGGAAGACTATAATCCGGCTGAACAATATCCTCTGGTACTCTTCATCCACGATGCGGGGGTGGCCAGCGGAGACGTCACGCACACTCTTTATCAGGGGAACGGTGCGACTTCGTGGGTAGAGCCTGAAGCACAAGCACGTCATAAGTGCATCGTTGTTGCACCGGAATATCCGGTCATTACGGTAGATGATAACTGGAATTACAGCCACCACCTTGATGCTACCATTGCTTTATTAAAAGAACTCCAGACTAAATATTCCATTGACCCGAAACGCATTTATACCACAGGCCAGTCAATGGGATGCATGTCATCCATTGTGTTGATGTTAAAAGAGCCGGATCTGTTTGCCGGTGCACTACTTGTAGCAGGAAAGTGGAATCCTTCCCTAATGGGCCCGTTGGACAAACAGAACATCTGGATTATTTCATGCGAAGGCGATACTTCGTCCAATTCATTACAAGGACAAGCCGTAGAATTGTGGCGTAGTCAGGGTAGCAAGGTATCAGAAGCAACATGGAATATGACGTTGCCAAAGGAACAACTCTCCGAGGAAGCAAACAAAATGCGTGCTGAAGGCAACCATCTGCTGTTTACCCATCTTACAGGCGGCAATCATCGCGCCACATGGTTCGTGGCATACGGCATAGAAGGTGTGCAGGATTGGCTGTTTGAGCAACATAAATAATAAGCATCCCTTTTTCAAGGAAAAAACAGTTTATAAAAATGAAAGTCTGATGAAAAATGCAACGCTTTACATCGATCTGGCATTCTGCTTCATCCTATTGCCATTGGTAATATACGCATTCCCGGTGGAAAGATGGTGGGGCACATATCCTTTATTTTTCTGTTCGTTTGTCGGATGGCTGTATGTTACCTATTTTTTATACAAATACTTCATTATTCCCAGGCTGTTTCTGAAAGGCAAAAAACGTGTGGTAGCACTGATAACGGTGCTACTCTCGCTGTCTGTCACCTTCTTTTTTTCAGCCTACGAAATAACATCACCACTTTACCACGTCCATCAGCAACAACGTGAGATTTCTCCGTATCCCAATTGGGGAATCAGGCAGAACCAACAGGCGATATGGCTACATTACATTCTGGTTGTCATTTTTTGTTTTGCTGTAGGAATGCTAAAAGAAGTATACAGACAAAAGCTGGCGCGGGCAGAAATGGAATATGAGCGTAACAGGGCGGAACTCGCACTCTATAAAGCACAGATAAATCCGCATTTCCTCTTCAATACGCTAAACACGCTCTACGGATTGCTTATTACCCAGTCTGACAAGACAGAGGTAACTCTCGAACGTTTTATCAACCTGACCAAGTATATGTACAACAATGCCAACCGGGAATTTATCCCTCTGGCGGAAGAAGTGGATTATATCGGACAATACATAGCTCTTCAGAAACTGCGATTGAATGAACTGGCAGACGTCCGTTTTACACACGATGTGGAGAGGGAAGAAATTCCTATTCCCCCTATGATGCTTATTACATTCGTGGAAAATGCGTTTAAATACGGAATATCTTCCAACGATCCTTGCTTTATACATATCCGGCTTAGCCAACAGGCTGATAAACTATATTTTGAAGTAACGAACTCTACATTCGACCGTGAAGTGAAAAGTTCCGGACGAATGGGTATAAAGAACTGCCGTCGCAGGCTTGAATTATTGTATCCCGACCGCCACCGTTTAGACATTGAACAGGGAAATGAAGGGATATTCCGTGTCCGACTTGAAATAAAACTGGAAGAAACAGCATGAAAGTAATAGCCATAGATGACGAACCCATTGCACTGAATATCATAGAACGGTATTGTGAACGCCGTGGAGGTATAGCGCTGGAAACATATAGCAAGCCACGCATGGGAATGCAACGTATCCGTGAATGGTTGCCTGACATCGTACTGCTCGACATTGAGATGAACGGTACGTCCGGCATTGAACTGGCCCGGCAACTCCCATCGTCTTGCTGCCTGATATTTACCACTGCATACGCACACTATGCATTGGATGGATTTGAAGTAAACGCTGTGGATTTCCTCCACAAACCATACTTCTACGAGCGTTTCGACCGCGCCATGCAAAAGGCAGAACAATGGTTGCGTATGAACGATTTGCTCCGCACATCCGAATCTGCCACACGTCAATTCATATTAAAGTCGGAATATAAGAATGTAACCGTTTCTATAGATGCGATTCTGTACATTGAATCTATAGACAATTACGTCAAGGTACATCTTGCAGATGGTACGTCCGTGCTCTCCAAAATGCCTCTGCGTACAATTGAAGAACAATTACCGCAAGGAGAATTTATCCGAATCCATCGCTCGTTCTTAGTATCCCGTTGCCGCATTTCACGTTTCTCGCGGTCTGAAGTTACACTGACTAAAGATGAAAAGATACTTCCAATCGGTAAGAAATATCTGGATAATGTAATTCAACAGCTAAAAGATTGCTAACAACAAACTGCCTTTTCTTTCATTTTCTTTTTGATAATCTTATTCCAATAAATAAATGTTAGAAATGCCAGTACGGCTCCTGCGTAGCCTATGTCCGACATAGAAAAGTGTGTACATACCTGACCACCTATATAAGTGCCGCATGCTATTCCCAAATTAAAAATACCGGAAAATATTGACATCGATACAGATGTAGCTTCAATTGGTGAGTTGTTTATTGTTTCAGCCTGCAATACCACGTTAGAGGCTGTAAATACCATTCCCCACAAGGCACACAACAGGATGATGGTTAAACAGCAACATGCAGCGGCTTGAAGTAGCATAAGACAACCAAAGATACCCAAAAGAACAAAGTCTGTGAACTTGTAAGGATTCTTATTATAAAATCTGGAAAAAGCAAGACTACCTAATATACCCATGGCGCCAAATATTACCAATGTGACCGTAATCCAGTTATCCTGTAGTCCTGCAACCTGTTTTAAAAATGGCTCTATGTAACTATATCCTGTGTAATATGAGGTAGCGATAGCAAATGAAATAATAAAAAAATTCAATAAGATGGACTTTCTAAAAAGGAACGGTAGCTTTTGCAATGAAAAAGTTCCGCGACTCGGTACTTTCGGAAGCATCAACATAAGGTAAATCATGAGGACAAAAGCAAATATTCCTATGCAAAGAAATGTCATTCGCCATCCAATATGCAGGCCTATGATTCTACCAATAGGTAGTCCAAATATCATAGCAACTGACGTGCCGGTTACAATCATACTTAATGCAAGCGATTTATATTTCTCCGGCACAGTTCTTACGGCAAGTGGCGAAACAATAGACCAGAATATAGCGTGAGCACACGCCACGCCTATTCTTGATAGCATTAGCATGTAATAACTTGTGGATACTGCTGAGAGAAGCTGAAATCCTACAAACACAAAAATTACACTGGAGAGGAGCTTTTTCATCTCAAATCGGGATACTACAATCATAAGAGGTAACGAAAGTAGCATGACTACAAAAGCATAAATCGATATAATCATTCCAGCTTGAGCTTCTGTTGTCAAAAAGTCATTCGCAATATCTGTCAAGAGTCCTATCGGAATGAACTCAGAAGTATTAAAGATAAATGCGGCACAAGTTAATCCTATCAATGCCATCCAGTTTTTTGTTTGCATCATGTTGCTCATTCTCATTTTTTTTGTTGCAAAATTATAGATATCTGATAAAAGAATAAACAAAATATAGCGATAAAAGTATTAATTTTACATTAATAAAGTTCGTACAAAGGTACGACGAGCCTGTTTCCATTGGAATGTATTGAACCATCGGAAATCCTGTTTATAAAGAAAGAAGATTTCTACAAGAAGATAGAAAGCAATCCTTCATTGAGAAAGCTATATGAAGAGAAAATCATAGAATGGTTCAGCTTCTGCCAGTACTTGTTCCTGTCCCGTATCAGAAATCGCCGTTAAGCTCCATTTCTTTGCTTTATGCTACCCTTGCGGGTATGGTTGTGTATTTTCCTATGCTTTTCCGTATGAAGTTCCGATTTACCAACCAACAGTTGCTGGTGTATGGTGACTATTTCATATGGGGTTAGACACGTTCCGTATTCGCCTTCTGACAGGTGTTGGCATTGTGTTTTGGGGCATCGTGTTCTACCGTTTGCACTACTGCCATTACCTTTACGTCGAACTAAGTCTTTTTACACGTCGCAACGTCGTTTCCATTCTCATTGTTACTTTCTTTGCCGAATTTGCTTTCGGTGCAGAACACACAATGGAAGAGATACTTTACTGTGAGGTCATCCGGTTGGAGGAATTGACCAAAGAGGCGCAGTATATGTGAGTGCTTTCTGGTATGTACGTCGGCATCCTGCTGGATATCTATTGGTTGAAAGTCAGGAAATGGGAGATATGGAAACTCTTCGGAATCGCTTTTATCTGTATTGCGTTCTATGGCATGTTGATGTACTTCACGCTGGACATGAATGTCAACATCGAGCAGTACCGACTTGCCATATTCCTGCGAGGATTTACCTATGCCATACTTGCCCCCGCATTGATGTGGGCTTTAGACGAATCGGTACCTAGTCTTGAACTGTTTTTCATGAGTCTGTTCGTGTTCAACATCTTACATATGTATCTGGCAGAAGCGGCAGGTTATGGCATTTATACCACCATCTTCTCGCATCCTATGAACGAAAATATGATGAGTTACGGACAGCAACTTACCCTCACACTTGGATATGCGTATTTTGATATCTGTGAGTACATTGGGCACGACTTCCTGCACTCCATGATAAATGGTGACAATAAAACAGGTTATGGCTATGTCATTTGGTTCGCTCTAGCTCTTGCGGCCTTCTTTTTGCTGTGCGACATCCCCGCTATCCATACAAATATCCGAAAAGTACCACGTTGGCCGGTTTATACCATTGAGTACCTTACAAGGAGGAAGTAAGAGAATATTGTGTGTTTTTTACTTTGGTATAGCTTGTAAGTATCTGTATTTGTTGTGTTTAGTATGAAAACGTTGTGATTTTTCGGGCGAATTTTGCGTTTTTTCATATTTTTGTATGACCGTCATGCAAGGGACAGATTAATCCTTGCTAATTAATAATCTGAGAAATATGTCAAAGACGAATGAAATGTATTTGGACAAGGCACGGACTTTAATCAAAGGTTTGAAAGAACATTTGGAAACGGTGAAAAACTATGGAATCGAGACATAGATGATTTGCAGAAGTTGGAATCCGCTGCAAATGAAGGAGAAAACTTAATGCAGAAGTCGATCGTCAACGTGCGGAATTAAATAAAATTGTCCCTAACGCCTCACGCAAATTGGCAGAGGTTCGCAGTCTGACATTTGAATTAAAACGTTTGGTCAAACCACGTGTTGATCCAAGCCATTGGCCGGACTATGGAATACCAGATAAGCGTTGATGCTTCGTCTTATTAAAAGAGGGAAAGTCCCTGCAAAATATTGGAAGTTTGCAGGGACTTTTTCATGAAGTGAAGTAAATGAAGAATACTTGAATAAAAAATCATGTTTGCGACTGATGAATATACTATTTTGCAGTGATTTGGTTCATGAGATAAAGTGAAATATTGGAAGTGAATAGCACCGAAAAAAGAAGGAAACACAATATTGTCAATTTTTAAACGAGTTAAGAATTAATAAAAACGTTAAATCTTCGCCTTTTAGAGTGTGATATTAAAGACAACGAGCATATTTCTGATTTATTACATGTAAAATATTGATTAATAATCGATTGTAAATACAGCATATGTTTCGGACTCGTGTTATATAGAAAGAGACTGTCCAAAATAAAAGACGGAGATAAGCTTACTTACAATCTAAAGCTACAACATAAAAATCTCCTGCTTTTAGTCCTATAATTGCAATAAATAAGGGCTAAAGCAGGAGGTTTTTATTATTAAGTTTCAATCTATAAGATTTTTACTTATGCATTTCTATTTTGAGATAGCCTCTTGTATTAAAAATTCATTATTCATGAATGGTGAGTTCGTATACTATCATTGTAGCCAGCGTGGGTCGCCTACTTTATAGTAAATCATATCTTCGTTGGTAACAGTGAAGTCACCGTTGGCTGCATCAACAAAACCTGGGTTAGCTTCGATTGCAACGTTGGCATTGTCGGTGGCATGGAGCCCGCCCCACAGATTAGGACTATTATACCAATAGTTATTTGCATAGGATTCTGTTCCTGCCATGTTGCTTCCTGTTCTTGCCCATACGCCCATGTTGCCACTTGCACCATCGAAACCTATACCATAGAAAATACAATTCTGTACTGTCAATGTTGAATTGGCTCCATTTGTAATTCGGAATAGGCCATTGTTATTACTATTGTTGAAATTACAAATATTATAGAAAGTACAGTTCGTGAATGATATATTTCCGCTTAATGCTGCTTGGCAACGCAGGAAGGTACGTACTCCATTACTGAAAGTAGTATTGGTTACTGTCAATGAACCTAAACTGTCACCATCGCGGAAATCGAATCCGTCACCGCCGTTACCTTCGATATTATCCCATATACAGTTGTTTATGATGATATCGCCTATTGTGGCACCTACTCCATTGTATATAAGATGCTTAACCATGTTTCTGATTTCACATCCTTCAAATGTTAACTTAGCAAGATTACCTGTTGCTCCACTCATTTGCAGAACGTTGTCAAGTGTACTTTGACCATCGAAGATGATGTTTGTCAATGTTAGTGAAGCTATATTGGTACCTATGGTGAAACGTCCGTTAATAGTAGCTTTGGCTGCTGCAGGTGAAGCTATGCTAATTGATTTAGTTAACGCATAGTCTCCCAATTCATAAGTTCCTCCTTCTAGATATAGTCCTTCGCCATCTGCTGCGGCATCTAACGCGGCTATCAGGTCGGCTCCTTCTTCTACCAAAGTCATACCTCCAGTGTCGATAGCTGTCGTAAATGTGATGTTTCCTCTGACTTTACCTTCTGATGTTGTCATGACTGCCTGATATGATGTTTCTGGTGTCAAACCTTCGATTGTTGCACATCCGTTGGCTATATCTGTAGAAGTAATGGAGTAGGTCACAATATTGGCAGAGCTACCTTCAGTGGTAGGCGTTACGGTAATGGTTGCAGCTTCTTCTCCTGCTGTCCAACGTAGAATTACAGATGTAGAGCTTATATCTTCGTCAGCAACTGTTTTAAATAATTGCTCTGCTTCTGTTGTGAAAACAGTAGTCGTCCAGTTAGATTCTTTTGTTTCACCTATGGCTTTTATGCGGAATGAGTAGGTAGTTTCTCCATCCAAATTATAAATTGTATATGGGTTTTCTGTAATGCCCGTATAGGTTTCTGATGGGGTCCCTTCACAATTCATGTTGGGATCGTTGGCAAATAGTTCAATACTATATGACAAAGCGGCTGGATCAGATAAGCATTCCCAGCTTACACGGATATTGGTCTTGTCTTGAATACGTATTTCCAAATTAGTCGGTGCAAACAGTCGGTCATATTCTACGCTTGTAAGTTCTTCTGCTTCGTCCGAACAGGATCCTGCATTGAAAAGTAGTATACTGACTCCCAATATAAAACTGATTCTTTTCAATATTTTGTTCATAATATGTCGTTGTTAAAATGGAGATGAATGATTAATAACCATAATAGTTTTCCAGCATACCGTTGCTGCCGTCAATAAATACTTTCCAAATGGGCCAGAACATCTTTTCATTCGGATCGTTGACATAGAGATAATCTATGTAGCGTTGTATTCTTGTGTTGTTTTCAGTAATACTGGTGTTTTCTTCTGCATCACTTCCACTTCCTGCAGAACGGAAAGTGAACCAATATGAGCTTTCTTCAAAATTATTTTTGCCGTAGTCGTCGGTATCGCCTTCTTCCAAACCATAAATGGTATAGGCATCTGCGTCCGTTGGTGCGGCGTCTAATCCTTCGTTATAATAGATTTTGCTGGGATAGTTGGCGTATTCGCCTGAGCGGTTGGCTAAGCGTTCCATTTTTGCTTTAGTGTCGGATAAAGCTTCTGTCAATTTGCCCCAACGCATTAAGTCTACTTTACGTATGGCTTCTCCTGCAAATTCAAATTTGCGTTGATCCATGATTTCTTGCTGAAAAGCTTCTTTGCTAGCTGAAGCATTGCTGAGAATTGTGGATACTTTATTGCTAGGATAAGCTCTGTCTAGGACAGGTTTCATGTATTGGGTTGCATTGGCTGGTCCGTTTAATGCATTTTCAGCTTCGGCTGCCATCAAGTATATGTCTGCATAACGCATTACCTGGAAGTTGATACCATCGTCGTTTGTTGAAGTAACAATGCGGTTCATCCATTCAAAACGGAGTTTACCAAAACTCCAACCTCCTCCAGATGTCCCACTAATAGTTTTGTCAGAAGTGGTTTTGTCTCCATCCCATGTATAAGGAAGGCAAGTAATGTTACGGCGTATATCTTCTTTGTCAAAGTCATACCAAAGGGTTGGGGTAGGACCATTTATGCCACCTTTAGCAAGTTTTGTCCATTGGTCTACTTCAGAATGTTTTCCACCCCATGTGTAGAGTACACGTCCGCGTCCATCTGAAAAAGGCATTTCGTAGATGGATTCTTGTCCTGCTGTCAATACTTCTTGGCATAAATTTCGGAAATTCTGTTCAAAGCTTCCCAATTGATTACAGCCTTGATTGATGATGCTGACACATTCATCTAAAGCAATTTGATACATTTCTTTTCGTTCTGTTTCATCAGTAATGTTGTAGCGAAGCCCTTCGTCTGGCCATTGTGAGTAGCCTGCGAGGAAGAGAGCAATTCGAGCGCGCAATCCTTTGGCAAAAGATTTGCTGACACGCTCTACAGAAGTTGTATAACTGTTTTCATTGGGCCATCCTAAATAGTTTTCTGCTAAAAGTAAATCTTCGAGAACTTTTTTCAACACAGTGACACGATCTGTACGTGGCAGATAAATAGTCTCAGATGTGTTTGGCTCGAAACGATAAGGTACGTCACCCCAAGCCTTTACAAGGTCAAAATAGATAAATCCACGCAATGTCAGCAATTCTCCATAAAGCTGTGCCATATTGGTATTGTTTTCTAAGTCGGCGTATGTGTTCATTGACTCAATTGCCTTGTTTGCGCGTTCAATGGCTTCATACATATAGTTCCAGGCATTATTAGTTGTATTCATATAAGTGTTGTCGGCACTTGCTGAATAACAAGCCAAAGAAATTTCCTTGTCTGTATATGGATCCTTTGAGTTATCGGCGTAATTGTTATAGATTTCGCAGTCTGTATTAATTCCAAAATAAGGGATGAAACGTCCGCGATATGAATTGGTTTGTGCAAAAGACTGGTGGATAGCCATAACTGCTGCATCTGCCAGACCTTCTGATGAAAAAATTAAATCTTCACTCAGAGAAGACTTGGCTGGAGCTTCTAAGTCGCAGGAGGTAACTAGGCTTCCTGCAAACAAACAAAGTATATATGATGTTATCTTTTTCATTTTTTCGGGTAATGTTTTAGGTTGTTAGAAATTGATGTTTACACCGATTACGTATTGGCGGCTTTTGGGGTAAGCTGAGTAGTCTACACCTGGTGTTAAATTTGTACGCCGCATAGTCGATACTTCTGGATCAAAACCGGAATATCCTGTAAGACAGAATACATTGTATGCTGTCGCATAGAAACGTACGTTGCTGAGGTGGACTTTCTGCAATAGAGCTTTGGGCAGTGTATAGCCTAATGTCAATGTGTTGAGGCGTAAGAATGAACCGTCTTCAACATAATAGTCGGTCAGGATATATTTACCCGTGTAAGGTGACCACATAGTGGTATTGGCATTTAATGCAGCCAATTCTTCTGCATTATTCCAGTTTAACAGATTTCCGTTTGCATCAATATTTGTCCAGCGTGAACCGGAGGACATTACTGAAATAAGATTACGGTACTGGTATTTCGATGTTTGAGTGTATTCGATGGCGTTGGCATTATATACATCATTGCCGATGCTGAAATTAAAATTGGCACTCAGGTCAAATCCATAAAGGCGAGCATTAAGGTTGAAACCTCCTGTAGCTACAGGATTGGTGTCGCCTATGATTTGGCGGTCTGCAGTCGTGATGGTACCGGTCTTTTCAGCTTTAGTCTCCTTTATTTTTAAAGATCCAGGGCGTACGCTAGTACCTAATACGCCGCTACAATCTACTACACCATCTTTTAAGACCCATGTACCTGCTGCTTGTGAGGCGGCAATGTCAAAGTCACTGACTTCATAGCGTCCGTCACTTACATATCCCCAAATCTGTCCGATTGGTTCACCTGTCTTTATAACAAAGTCTTGGTCGATTTCTGTAGATGCCCAGCCGGTAGAGATGTTATCAATGGATTGAAGGTCACCCAACGATACAACTTTATTTTTGTTGAAAGAAATGTTGGCACCCACACTCAAACCAAAATTCTTTTTGTTAACGGCTGCATAGTTGATGGTGAATTCAAAACCTCGGTTTTGGGTCTCACCCATGTTTCGATACTGATAAGAATATCCTGTTCCAGATACTGGATATTCGATGAGCAGGTCTTTGGTGTTATTCCAATAACCTTCGATGGTACCGTTGATCTTTCCTCCCAAGAAACTATAATCCAAGCCGAGGTTACGCGTATAAGTTGTTTCCCATTTCAGATCCGGGTTAGCCATGGTGGAAGTGGCAGCTAATACGTTTGAATAACCATTAATCCATGATGTCGTTAAGAATTCATATTCTTGGTTGATAACTCCTGAAGGGATGTTGTTATTACCAGCTGTACCATAACTGAAGCGGAGTTTTAAGTCATCCAGCCAATTACGGGTACTTTCCATGAAAGGTTCAGCTGAGATACGCCAAGCCAAGGCTGCAGAAGGGAAGAATCCCCAGCGATTACCATCTGCAAATTTAGATGAACCATCGGCACGGAAGGTGGCGCTAACTAGGTATTTGCTGTCATAGTCATAGTTGACACGTGCAAAGTAGGAGAGCAAAATATCATCAGGATCATAAAAGTTATTTATCTCGTAGTTGGTTGTACCTGCCATATTGGTCATTTTCCAAGCTTGGTCAGCTGTAATCCATTCTGGGAAGCCATGAACTGTGTTGGTTAATTCTTCATTCTTTTCCAGAACATATTCATGTCCGAGTAATGCATTAAGATGATGGAAACTGTTTTCTCCAAATAATTTTTTGAAGTCGTAGTTTAAAGTATTTGTATTACGTATCTTAGTTCGATACTGCTTCGTTAAAGTGATAGCTGGCTTACCTTGGTTTTCACTAGAAGGAGTGTTTTGTACATAATAAGTTGTAGTACCATAAAACTTGTTGGTATCATATTTGTAGGTGTCATAACCTAATTCTGTCTTGAATTTCAAATTGTCAATAATTTCCCAAGTTACAGCTCCGGCCATGTTTAATTGAGTGCGGTCCTTTTGTTGGTCATTGTCACGTAAGGCCGTTAAGGGGTTGTAAAAAGATGAGTTTGTCCCATCGTCATCGCCTGCATCGGATACTCCTTCAACAGGGAATGGAGTGTATTGAATGGCATAGCGCAGACGTTTGTCGGTGTTGAGTGTGCTGCTTGTTTCGTTGGCTCCGGCACCTTTGATCTTGGTTTTCGACCATCGTGCTTGTAAGTCTACAGAGATGCGCTTGTTAATTTTGCTATTTAGCTTTAAACTGAGGTTATCACGCTTGAAGTTGGACATCTGCATGATAGCTTTGTCGTCCATGTGTGCGTAGTTGAAAGCGTACTTTACCTTATCACTACCGCCGCTAATGCTGACATTGTGGTTGAATGTATGGCCAGTACGTCCAAAAGTTAGATCTTGCCAGTCATTTGTTGCGACGTTATCGTATAAATCGATGTCCTGATATCCACCAAAATGTTCTTCGTAGTCTTCTTCCTTACCGAGAAGATTGGCTAATTCATATTGCCATTCTGCATAATCGCGAGCATTGAGTACATCTAATTTTTTTGCAACTTTTTTCCAAGAATAGTATGCATTATAGCTTACATTTACTTTTCCCTCTTTGCCAGATTTGGTTGTTACAAGGATTACACCGTTTGCACCACGTGAACCATAGATGGCGGTAGAAGAAGCATCTTTCAGGACGGTGATATCTTCAATTTCGGATGCAGGAATATCGGAAATGGACTCTACAGGGAATCCATCAACGATGAATAACGGATCATTACTTTGTGTGATAGAGCCTCCACCACGTACGCGGATAGTCATTTCTGCATCGGGAGAACCTTCTGTGGTGGTAATCTGTACACCTGCCATTTTACCAGTCAGGGCTTCTGTCGCATTAGCAACAGGAACGGCTGCTAATACATCAGAATTTACAGTGGCTACAGAACCTGTTAGATCTTTCTTCTTGACGGAGCCATAACCGATAACCACTACCTCTTCCAAAGCTTGGGCGTCGTCTTCCATGACGATGTCGATGTGAGTTTTACCTTTGACGGATGCTTCCTGTGTCGTCATGCCTACGTAAGAAAATACGATGGTAGCGTTGGCAGGTACACTGATGGTGTAGTTTCCATCAATATCGGTAATTGTACCATTACTGGTATTCCCTTTTTCAACCACAGAAGCACCGATGACGGTTTCTCCTGTTTTGTCTTTCACGGTACCTTTTACGGTTACGTTTTGCGCCGATACGCTGAGCGATATCAGGGCTACTAATAATGTTAGTAGCGCGGTGCGCATGGTTTGCATTTTGTTAGACATTCTTAGCATGTTATTAAATAAAAAGTTAAGTTTCTATTTAGTGTGGTCGAACACACTGTTAATACATCGCTGCAAATGTATAAGATAGCAAACGAGGGTATGTGGAATATTTGTTTTTAGGGTGGGAATTTTTGTTATGTGTGTGGACTTTAAGAATATTCTCCCAAAAAACATGTTGGACAACATGTTTCTGGAAGTGAGAGGGTTGTTATAGCTTTGACTCAGGCTAAAACGATGTTTTCGATGGCTTCTGTCGTGTCGACAATATGTTTCGGACAGAAGGCCTCCAATTCGGTGCGTGGACGGAAACCCCATGTGACACCACAGGCGATGATATGGGCATTGAGGGCCGTCTGCATGTCGACACCCGAATCGCCTACGTAGAGGGTGTCGTCGGGAGCGATGGAGGTCTGCTTCAGGATGTCGAAGACGATGGTGGGGTCGGGCTTGGTAGCTATTCCTTCACGCTGGCCATAAACGGCGGCGAAGCGGATGGTGGGGAAGTAGTGGGCAACGAGCTTTTCGGTAGCCGACTGGTATTTGTTGGAGGCTACGGCCAACTGGACTTGGCGGGATTGGAGGCGGGCCAGCAGCTCGGGGATGCCTGGGTAAGGGCGGCTCTTGTCCGCATTGTGCTGGTCGTAGTAGGGAACGAAATGGCTACGGACTTTCAGGACGTTTTCTTCCGTCTTTTCTCCTTCGGGCAAGGCACGTTCGAAGAGCTTGTTGATGCCGTTGCCTACCATGAACTTGTAGGCGGCTTCTTCGTGGGTGGGGTAGCCCAGGGCCTCAAGGGCGTGGTTGGTGCTTTGTGCCAGGTCGGCGATGGTGTTCAGCAGGGTGCCGTCGAGGTCGAATATAACCAGTTTTTTCATCTTGTTTCCTCCTTCAGTTTCGTCTTTTTCTGCGCAAAAGTAGTATTTATTTCGATAGGGCGGTCGGGAGCGTGTGGAAAAAGCACTGTTTTACGAGGAAGAAAACGGCCTTTTCCTGTCCGTAAAACATAGTTTTGCGTGAAAAGGCCGATTCCCTTGTGTGGTGGTTAGGAAGCCCCGCCTGTCAGGGAGTGATGCGGAACCAGTCGATATCCGCCCATCCGCCGTCGTTGGTTTTGATGGCGGGGCGGGTGCAGAAGGTTCCTATCTTGGCGCCTATCCATTTGCCTTCCTTGGCTTGGAAGGGGATGCCCAGTTTCTTGAAATTCTTTCCGTTGAGGCTATAGCTGAAGTCGCACATCACCACGAGGTCGTGACCACCTTCACTTTCGGCTATCTTTTGGTCGTCGCAACTGAACCTGACGCGCAGATAGATGGTCGGGTCGGTCAGGGGGACGGAAGCGTTGACCTGTTCGGGCGTACCTTTTTCAGCTTTGGGGCACTCCACTTGCGAGAGCATCAGGCCTTTGTCCGTATTTTCAAGGATGAGGCCGGCATAGTCGAGGCCCATCACGACGAGGCCTGTGCGTTCGCCCTTGTACTTGCCGATGGGCTTGAACGTAAGCTTCATCGTGGCGGTGAAGTTCTTGGCGGGCGTCTTCTGGAGGAGCAGGTTGGCTACGTCCCACAGGTTCTTGTAGTCGTCTACGACGGGGTAGGAATAGAGGCGGACGAGGCTTTGGTCGCCGGCATAGTAGGCCCACTTCTCGTTGATGTTGGCGTGCCATTGCCATTGGGGCGAGAGGGTGTAGCCGTCGAACTCGTCGCTCTCCTGCGGGGTGCAGACGGGGTAGGTCTTGCCTACGTTGGGCTTCTTGTGAGTCAATACGGGCTGGCCGCATCCGTCGTCGTCCTTGTCCTCTCCGATGACGGGCCATCCGTCCACCCACTTCATGGGTTGGAGGTGAACGAGGCGGCCATAGGCGCCTACGTCCTGGAAGTGGAGGAACCAGTCTTCGCCCGTCGGCGTGTCCACCCATGCGCCCTGATGGGGGCCGTTGACGGGCGTGTCGCCTTGTGCCAGCACGGTTCTCCATTCATAGGGGCCGTAAACGTTCTTCGAGCGGAGTACGACCTGCCAGCCCGTGGGCACGCCGCCGGCGGGGTGGAAGATGTAGTAATAGTCGCCCTTCTTGTAGAACTTGGGGCCTTCGCACGTCTCATGCGCCTCGTGGCCGTCGAAGACGATGCGCGAGGGCGTGATGGCTTGCGTGGCTTCGGCATTCAGTTCGCAGATGGCGATGACGCTCTTCAGCTCGGCGCGGCTGCCTGCATAGGCATGTACCAGATAGACTTTGCCGTCGTCATCCCACAAAGGGCAGGTGTCGATGATGCCTTTGCCGGCCTTTACGAGTACGGGCTCTGTCCAAGGCCCCTTGGGGTCTTTGGCCTTCACCATGAAGGCGCCCTGGTCGGGGTCGCCCCAAAAGATGTAGAACTCGCCGTTGTGGTGGCGGATGGAGGGTGCCCATACGTGGTTGCCATGTTCGGGCCGTTCGGGCGTACTCTCGGGAGTCAGTTTATAGGGGATGGCCGCGCCGATGATGCTCCAGTTCACCAGGTCCTTGGAGTGGAGGATCTGGAGGCCGGGCAGGCAGTTGAAGCTCGACGAGGTCATGTAGAAGTCGTCGCCCACGCGGCAGGCGTCGGGGTCGGAGTAGTCGGCATAGAGGACAGGGTTCTTGTAGGTGCCGTCTCCCTGGTCGGCCACCCATACCTTCGATACGTAGTTTTCCGTTTGTTGGGCGGCCAGTGGCAGGCCGACCAGCAGGCTGAGTCCTAATAGTGCTTTTGACAAATTCATGATAGACAGGTTTATCGTTTGGGTATTTATACGCACGAAGGCAGTTTTACACTCAACGGATGATGGTGACCTTTATCGGATTTTCCAACTCTTCCTTCCACTCCTGCATGTACTCGAACCATGCTTCCGAGGTGGGATAGCCGAAGGTTTCCTTGCGCGAGGTGAACATGGTGTAGTAGTAGAAGTTGTCGCTGCCGGGGGCGGAGACGGTGTAGAGGAAGTTGTCCTTGTCCTTCACCTCTTGGCGGACGTACTTCTGTGGAATGTAGGTGGCGATGCCGATGGTTTCCTTGGCGTATTTCACCGTGTCGTTGACGGGCCAGTGCCTGCCCCAGCTGCCTACCAGACCTTTATGGTCGGAGTAGGAGACGGTTTCGTTGCCCATGATGTTTTGCACGCCTGCGCAGAAGATTTCTTCCTCCAGCGGCTCTGCAAAGGTGGTCTCGATGCGCAGGTCGCGATGGCCGGCATAGAGGATATAGCGGTGCGTCATGGTCAGTTCCTTTCCCTGGTATTCCCAACCTTTGGCCTCTACTTCCGCAACGGTGCGGATAGGGCCATAGGCCAGGATGCGCTCCGTGCGGAAGGCGACAGGTTCCACATGGGTAGCTTTCTGTCCGTCCCATCCCTTGAGGGCACCGATGCCGCAGCTATTACCCACAAGCAGCACATCGTCGCCAAAGCCGCGTGCCAGCTGTTCGTCGTTGGGATAGAACTGGCTTTCCTTCAGCTCCAGGCCTTTGTTGAACTTGCCGTAGGGGTCGAGGGTCTGTTTCTCATTGAAGTAGACGCGATAACCCACGAGTTCGGATTCGAACATGGGGCCGTGGCCGTATACCATGCTATAGAAGTCCGTCGTGCCAGGCACGGTGATGGATTGTACGGGTGCGTGGCGGTTGTTCTTGGCGTCGCGTGCCAGCATTTGGGCGAATACGCGGGCTGGGTATTGTTTGGTTGGTTTGGCTGAAGACAGGGTGAGGGTCAATTCTTTATTCGTGCGGGCAGGCATGTCGATGACAAAAGCCAGTTCGTCCGCTTTCAGGTCTCCGTTGAGGTCGTCCAGTTGGGAGGGGATTTCCTCTTTGCCGTCCATGACGACGGCCGAGCGCACCTGGAAGGCGGCTCCCGTCTGGTCGAGTCGGATGACTACGGGCGCATCCTTTTGCATACGGTCGCCTGTGTTTTCGAGCTTGATCTTCAGTTGTGTCGTCTCTTGTGCGGTCATCAGCATGCAGCTTCCGCAAAGGATACCCAGCAGGGCAAATAGTTTACTTTTCATAATGTGTATGTGGGTTTTGATTTACTTTGTCACAAAAGTAATCAAAAAAATGATAGCTTGTGACAGTTTCTTCGATACAATCAAAAAGAATTTCGCCCCTGCGGCCTGATGGGGCAGACCACAAGGGGCAATCTTAATGAAACCTCTATATCTTTTCTTGTGTTGATTTATGCCGGTGGATTGATGTTATTCGTTATGATAGGTTTTCCCGTTAACTTTCACATCCTTCGAGTCTTTTATCTGTAAGACTTCTCCTTCTGTGTCTACTTTTGTGTTGTCAATCGTCACGTTTTCTGCCTGGCTGATGACAATGCCCTGCTTGGCACCGTTGATGACAACGTCCTTGATGTTGACGTTGCGTATGGGCATCTCAGGCAAGCCGTTGAAGAACATGGCCCGGCCTATGTTGCTGGCCGTGATGTTCGAGATATAGATGTCGCGGAAGGCGGGAGTTTCCTCGGTCACAGGCGGGACGGCGGCCTTCATGCGTCCGGCCAGCTCCTCTTCGGTTTCTTCGCCTGCTCCCTTGCCGCCATAGAAGAGGTCGAACAACAGGGCTTCATGCGGGATGTCTATCATGTTGATGTGGTCGATGTAGATGTTTTCTACCACGCCGCCACGTCCGCGGGTACTCTTGAAACGCAGGCCTACGTCGGTGCCCAGGAAAGTGCAGTCGGCCACGTAGATGTTCTTCACGCCGCCCGACATCTCGCTACCTACCACGAAGCCGCCATGTCCATGCAGGACAACGTTGTTCTTCACAATGACATTCTGGCAGGGCTCGCCGCGCTTGCGGCCGTCTTCGTCCTTGCCGGACTTTATGCAGATGGCGTCATCGCCTGCATCGAACACATTGTTGATAATCAGTGCATTGTTGCACGACTCCAAATCGAGCGCATCGCCGTTTTGTGAATACCAGGGGTTGAATACCTTGACATTGTTGATGGTGATGTGTTCGCACGACAGGGGGTGCAGGCACCAGCTGGGCGAGTTCTTGAAGGTCACGCCTTCGAGCAGGACGTTCTTGCTCTTCACAATGTTGAGCAGGACGGGGCGGAGCCAGGGGCGGATTTCGTCCCATTCTTCATCGGTTTCGATACCCACGGGATTGTTGAACTCCTTGCAGGCCTTGGCACCTTTGAGGGAGCCTTCAGTGGGATACCAGATATCATTTTCCACCACGCCGCCCGAGGCAACAAGCGTCTTCCATTGCGAGGATGTCAGTTTGCTTTTCTTGACAGGACGCCAGCTGTCGCCCGAACCGTCAAACACACCATGGCCTGTGATGGCGATGTTTTCAGCGTTTCGTGCCGAGATGGGCGACTGGCAACGGCGTGTTTCCAGTCCTTCGAATGAAGTCTTTATAATGGGATAAGCCTGGAAATCGTCTGTAAACAATACCAATGCATTCTTTTCCGTATAGAGATTGACGTTGCTCAGCAGTTCGATGGGCCCCGTCAACCATAAACCTTCAGGAATGACCACTTTGCCTCCTCCCTTTTCGTTGACGGCTTTGATGGCATCGTTGATGGCTTGGGTGTTCAGCGTTTTGCCATCGGCTTGGGCTCCAAAGTCCCTGATGTTGACCGTATAGTCGGGGAAAGACGGTTGGATGACTTGGGGCATACTGAAAGGAAGGTTCTCATAGATACTGTTATCAATGCTGTTTTTGCATTGCGTGGTTTCTGCTTGTTGTGCGCAGGCTACAGGGACAATTGCGCCGACAAGCACCAATAACTTCTTGACAAATGTGTTCATTCGTGATATTTTTTAAAATTTTACCATTGCAAAAGTAGCGTAATGTCTCCGGTCTCGTGTGCATTATTTGTTGGTTTAGGTGTATTTTTTGTCATTCAGCCACTTTCTTTCCTCGTTTTTCGAGAAACTTATGTGGAAACTTCCTATCTTTGCGGCGTGAACTTTATAAAAATAGGTATGAGTTACAATTTATTGAAAGGAAAAAAAGGCATTATTTTCGGTGCTCTGAATGAGCAGTCCATTGCCTGGAAGGTTGCAGAAAAAGCAGTAGAAGAGGGTGCAACCATTACGTTGTCTAACACTCCTGTAGCTGTCCGCATGGGCGAAGTATCTGCCCTGGCCGAGAAGTTGCATTGTGAGGTAATCCCTGCCGACGCTACCAGCGTAGAAGATCTGGAGAACGTGTTCAAGCGCTCCATGGAAGTGCTGGGCGGACCGGTTGACTTTGTACTTCACTCCATCGGAATGTCTCCCAACGTGCGCAAGAAGCGTACATACGACGATTTGGATTACGATATGCTGGGCAAGACACTGGACATCTCAGCCGTGTCTTTCCACAAGATGATACAGGCCGCCAAGAAGCTGGGCGCCATTGCCGACTACGGCTCTATCCTGGCCTTGAGCTACGTGGCCGCACAACGTACGTTCTATGGTTACAATGATATGGCCGACGCCAAGGCTCTGCTTGAGTCTATCGCACGCAGCTTCGGTTATATTTATGGACGTGAACACCACGTGCGTGTCAACACCATCTCTCAGTCACCTACAATGACTACGGCTGGTTCAGGTGTGAAGGGTATGGACAAATTGTTTGACTTCGCCAACCGTATGTCTCCGCTGGGCAACGCTTCGGCCGACGAATGTGCCGACTATTGCATCGTGATGTTCTCTGACCTTACCCGCAAGGTTACTATGCAGAACCTCTACCACGACGGTGGTTTCTCAAGCGTGGGTATGAGCCTCCGTGCCATGGCTACTTACGAGAAAGGTCTTGACGAGTATAAGGATGCTAACGGAAATATTATCTACGGATAAACTTTTTTATAATTGAGAATTGATAATTGAAAATGGAAAATGGGGCTTCACCCCTTTAACTTTCCATGCTCAATTATCAATTTTCATTTTTTATTCTCTATTCAACTGATGGAAATCGCACTCTATCTGCTGCCCGTTACCTTGGGCGACACTCCCTGGGAGAAGGTCTTGCCTGGATATAACAAGGAAATCATAGTGGGTATCCGCCACTTCATTGTGGAGGATGTCCGTTCGGCCCGTCGTTTTCTGAAGAAAGTAGACAAGGACATTGATATTGATGCCCTGACTTTTTATCCGCTCAACAAACATACGTCTCCTGCGGATATTTCGGGCTATCTGAAACCGCTTGAGGGCGGTTTGTCTATGGGAGTTATTTCCGAAGCGGGTTGTCCCGCCGTGGCCGACCCCGGCGCCGACGTGGTGGCCATTGCCCAGCGCAAGGGCTTGAGGGTGGTACCGCTTGTGGGGCCTTCGTCCATTATCCTTTCGGTCATGGGGTCGGGCTTCAACGGACAGAGCTTTGCCTTCAACGGCTACTTGCCCATCGAACCAGCCGAACGCGCTAAGAAATTGAAACAACTTGAACAACGCGTCTATGCCGAACACCAAACTCAGCTCTTCATCGAGACTCCTTATCGCAACAACAAGATGCTGGAGGACATTCTTCAGAATTGCCGTCCGCAAACGCGGCTTTGCATCGCCGCCAACATTACGTGCGAAGGAGAGTTCATCAAAACACGGAGCGTAAAGGACTGGAAGGGGCATACACCCGATCTGGCTAAAATCCCCTGCATCTTCCTGCTCTATCAGTGAGCATTGTGTGTGGAAAAGTTTCCGCCACATTCATCAATCATTGAAAACACACGGTCGTATTCGTCTTCGAAGCAATGGCAGAAGTAGTTCTGCCCGATGTTTTGTTCAATCTGCTGGATGGTCCATAGTT
This sequence comes from uncultured Bacteroides sp., assembly GCA_964419245.1. Classification (GTDB taxonomy): domain Bacteria; phylum Bacteroidota; class Bacteroidia; order Bacteroidales; family Bacteroidaceae; genus Bacteroides. The sequence continues at coordinate 61,627 of CAYQOV010000002.1, forward strand.
TGCCGGCTTGTCCTTTGTCACGTTTCAGTTGGCTTTCGTGGTCGACGGTTATTGTGAAGACATATACTAAGCGGTTGGTCATCTCGTTTTCTAGTCTATATTTGAAGTTAAATCTGAGGTCCTGCATGAATATGTCGGGCAGCATTTGCCGCACCAGCCGATGGATGCCCTGCTTCAGCGTTTCGCCATAGAGCAGATAGCCTTCGACGGGCAGGTCGATTTTGCCTTTTTCGAAAGAGGAGCATTGACGCCGTGGACAGAGGTAAAGCATTCCGTTCAGTGTAACGGCTACGCGCACGAAGGGTATCATGTATTTCTGCTTCTTGCTTAGCGCATCGGAAGCCAGTGCTTTGCCCACTACGTTGCCTTCGCCATTGACTACGGGGACGAATACTGTCCGCGTCATCAGGCGGTTGAAGTAGTTGATACCTATCTGGTTGAACAGAATACTGAGGATGAATACCGCAGGCGGTGCTACGTGATGTAGAATGAAATTGGACTTGCCTTGAAAAAAAGATGCACCTGCCAACAACAGGACAAGTAAATGGACAGCACCGAAAAGCAACACGACACGGGCCGATACAATAGTGGCTTCGATGCTTTTAGCCGATGACTGGTGCCTCCTTTGGGAAGAACTGTAGTAGGCCGTCAACGATTTGCGGTTCAGGTAGAAGAGCAGAATCAGCAGGAGGGTACCTACTTCGAGGGTGAAGGAATACCATTGCGGCTGGCAGCTGGCGGCATAGAAGTAATAGGTGAAGGCAAGCAGAACCAGCATAGCGGTAATGCCATAGAGCAGAATTTGTGGCAGGTGGCTCCCTTTTCGTAGAAAAGTATAGATAGAGAGGGCAATACCCAGCAGGGCGCCCGTATAGATGGCCGTGCCCAGCGGGGCAAACTCGGACAATATCATGGACAGCAGAATGGGAATGAAGCCCCATGCCATGTTGTGTTTGAAGGATAATATACTTTGTCGGCTCATGGTTCTATCGCTTTTCCCTTTTAAACAAAAAAGAGGCTGAGTTGTTCAGCCTCTTTTTCCTATTTTTTCAGATATCGGAGCGACTTTTCCGCATGGTAGGACGAACGCACCAGCGGCCCGCTCTCTACTTGCGTGAAGCCTTTGGCCAGCCCCGTTTCTTCGTAGCGTTTGAATTTGTCGGGGGTGACATATTCGGCCACAGGGTAATGACGATGCGAGGGTTGCAGGTACTGGCCGATGGTCATGATCTGGCAACCGGCGGCGCGAAGGTCGTCCATCAGTTCCTCTACCTCGGCGGGCGTTTCGCCCAGGCCTACCATGATGCCTGACTTGGCCGTGATGCCACTGGCGGCTATCTGGCGGATGACGTCGAGGCTCGTGTCGTAGCGGGCGGCGCTACGCACCAGGGGGCTGATGCGGCACACGGTCTCCATGTTGTGGCTGATGATGTCGGGCTGCGCTTCGATGACCTGCTCCACCAGCTCCCTGCGCCCCTGGAAGTCGGGTATCAGCACTTCAAGGGTGGTTTCGGGGTTCAGGCGGCGTATCTCGCGGATGGTCTGTGCCCAGTGGGCGGCGCCCAGGTCGGGCAGGTCGTCGCGATCGACGGAGGTGACCACGGCGTGCGAGAGCTTCATCAGCCGTACTGATTCGGCTACGTGCGTGGGTTCCTGGGGGGCGAGGGGCAGGGGGCGTCCTGTCTGCGTGTTGCAGAACTTGCAACTGCGGGTACAGATGTTGCCGCCTATCATGAAGGTGGCCGTGCCCCGTCCCCAGCATTCGCCCATGTTGGGGCATCGGCCGCTGCTGCAGATGGTGTGCAGGCAGTGCGACTCGACGATGCGTTTCGTCTCGGTGTAGCGTTCGTTGGCGCCGATGCTTATCTTGAGCCATTCAGGCTTGCGTACTCGTTCCATAAACGTGTGGATAGTGTGTGAGGATGGCACGTAGATGACACAGATGAAGCAGATGACCACAGATTTTTAATTAATTATCTGCGTAAATCCGTTTAATCTGTGTCATCTGCGTGCCATTTATCCGGTTGTTACAAATTGTTTTTGAAGAACTCTGTCAGCCGCGTGTACAGGTGCATGCGCGTGTTGCCGCCGAAGATGCTGTGGTTGCGGTTGGTATAGACCTGCATGTCGAACTGCTTGCCCAGCTGAACCAGATGTTCGGCATACTCGGCACAGTTCTGGTAGTGCACGTTGTCGTCGGCCATGCCGTGTACCAGCAGGAGGCGTCCGTTCAGCTTGTCGGCGCGGGTGAAGGCCGACGATGCCTTGTAACCTTCGGCGTTCTCCTGCGGCGTGCGCATGAAGCGTTCGCCATAGACGGTGTCGTAGTAGTTCCAGTCGGTCACGGCTGCCACGGCCACACCTGCCTTGAATACGGGAGTACCCTCGCTCATGCTCATGATAGTCATGTAGCCGCCGAAGCTCCAGCCCCAGATGCCGATGCGGTTCTTGTCCACGTAGGGCAGGCTGCCCAGGTAGAGGGCCGTCTCCACTTGGTCGCGGGCTTCCTTGACGCCCAGGTTCAGGTAGGTGCACTTCTCGAAGTCGGCACCTCGTCCGCCCGTGCCGCGTCCGTCCACGCACACCACGACGTAGCCTTGCGAAGCCATGAACGTCTCCCAACTGATGCCGAAGGCGTCGAGCACCTGTTGCGAGCCGGGGCCGCTATACTGGTATTGCAGGGCGGGATATTTCTTGGAGGCAGAGAAGTCGGTGGGTTTCATCATCCAGCCGTTCAGTTGCGTGCCGTCGGTGGTGGTGAAGCTGAAGAATTCCTTCTTCGGCAGGTTGTATTCGGCCAGCTGGTCGCGGAGCTTCTGGTTGTCCACCAGGGTGGTGAGCACCTCGCCGCGGTTGTTGTTCAGCGTGATGACCATCGGCGTGTCAAGGCTGGTGTAGCGGTTCAGGTAGTACTTCATGTCCGTGCTGAACTGGGCCGTGTTGGTACCTTCCTGCGAGGAGAGTTTCAGCTTTTTGCCCTTGCGGTCGGTCTTGTAGACGGCAGTACGCATGGGGCTCTCCTCGTTGCTGGTGTAGTAGAAGGAGCCTTCCTGCGGGTCGTAACCCAAGAAATCTTTTACTTCAAAGTTGCCTGAAGTGACCTGCTTGGCCAGGCTTCCCGTCATGTTGTACCAGTAGAGGTGGTTGTAGCCACTCCGCTCACTGACGAAGCTGAAGTTGTTGTCGTAGAAGGCGATTTGGTCGAAGACGTTCTCCTTGATGTACTTGTCGCTCTCGTCGCGCAGCACCAGCTTGCAGACGGTGCTGCGCGGGTTGGCGAAATAGAGGTCGAGGCGGTTCTGATGGCGGTTCAGCGTCATGACGGCCAGCTTCTCGGGGTCTTTGGTGAAGCGGATGCGGGGGATGTAGCCGTCCTCGTCCAGGGGCACGTCGATCTGGCGGATGACCTTGCTCTTGATGTCGAACGTGTGGACGCTGACCTTCGAGTTGGCTTCGCCCGTCTTGGGGTACTTGTATTCATAGGCGCCGGGATACTTCTCGTAGGCCTCGATGTGGGGCTTGTCGCCGGCAAAGACGGGGAAGGAGTAGGACTTCACCTCGCTCTCGTCCCAGCGCACGAAGGCCAGCATCTTGCTGTCGGCGCTGAACTCCAGGGCGCGGTTGTAGGCAAATTCCTCTTCATAGACCCAGTCGGGCGTGCCGTAGATGATTTTGTTGCGTTCGCCGTCCTTGGTCACCTGGCTTTCGCTGTTGCCGAAGTAACGCTTCACGAGGAAGATGTTGTTGTCGCGTACGAAGGCCACCATCGAGCCGTCCGGCGAGAAGACGGGCACCTGCTGCGGTCCGCCGTCGGAGAGTTTCTCCACCACGTTGTTGATTTTCCCCTCGAGGTTGCGCTTCAGGCTGTACAGGTAGTGCACGGCCGTGTACGAGCGGCGGTAGATGGGGGTTGTCTCGGTGGCGATGAGCAGCATCGTGCCGTCGGGCGAGAAGCTGTAGCTGTCGAAGCGCTTGAAGGGACACTCGCGGGCGGTGGCGGCGTCGAACAGCACTTCCACCTGCCGTCCGGTCTTGAAGGAGTATTTGATGATTTGTGTACCTTCGGCATTCATTTGCGAGTAGTGTTCGCCGTCGCCGGGGATGGGGATGACTCCGTAGATGTTTTCCACGCGGAACGTGCCCGTCACGACATCCTTCAGCGTGAGCGGCTTTCCGCCTTGAGCGTAGGCTGCCAGCGTCAGGAGGCAGCAGAGTAGGGTAATGCTGATTTGCTTCATGTCTCTTTTTGTTTTTTTTGCAAAGATAAGCCACATTCGGCCGAATGCCAAAAAAGTGTCTCTGTTAAGGCGTGAAAATCTGTTAACGCAATCCGCTTCCCGCGTTAATAATCCTAACGGCCTGTATTCCAGCAGTTCTCCGACACCCTTTCGGAGAACAACCCTTTTCGCGACGCATTCCGATGACAGAAATGACAAATGACAAATGACAGTTTTGTTTTTTCGGTCTGGGAAAAGTGTGTGTAAAACCTTATATTATATATATATATATATATAAATATATATATAATATACTATTGTTATAGCTCGCACGCTTTCTGAAAAACATAAACTGTCATTTGTCATTTGTCATTACGAAACTTTCGCAGCTTTAATAAGCGGTTGATTGTTAGCATATTGTATCTCATTGCAATAAAAGCCAACTGTCACAGCTGTCATCCGTCGGAACAAAAAAACGGAGCGGAAGACAGCGTTTTCTCTTCCAGAAACGGCAAAAATACATGCATCTGAGGCCGAAAAAACAGGGAAATCACGCGAAACAGCACATGCCCGAATCCCCTCCATTTGTACTTTTTTTGATGAAAAACACCCGTTCGGGGCCGAAATCTGCCGAAAAACTCCCCCTTTTTACCAAATGCCCCGAACAGACGCGCAAGCCGTGTCGACGGCAAGGATGGCTGTATCGGGGCTTGAAAAAACTAGTAACGTCTTCGGCTCTGCCCGTCGATAAAAACAATGCACTGATTGGGAAGAAGGAAACGGTGCTTTCGTGAGGACAAAACAATGCTTTCTGCGGGAGGAAACATTCTTCGGCATTGTGTTTTCCGATAAAATACCGTAACTTTGCAGCTCGATTTTGAAATGTAACTGATACGAATATGGCAGCAAAACCTTGTATTCCGAAAGGAACCCGCGACTTTTCGCCCATAGAGATGGCGAAACGCAACTATATATTCAACACCATCCGCGACGTTTACCACCTCTACGGCTTCCAGCAGATAGAGACGCCCGCCATGGAGATGCTCTCCACCCTGATGGGCAAGTATGGCGAAGAGGGCGACAAGCTCCTGTTCAAGATACAGAACTCCGGCGACTACTTCTCCGGCCTGACCGACGAGGAGCTGCTGAGCCGCAACGCTTCCAAGCTGGCCTGCAAGTTCTGCGAGAAGGGCTTGCGCTACGACTTGACCGTGCCCTTTGCGCGCTACGTGGTGATGCATCGCGACGAGCTGACGTTCCCCTTCAAGCGCTACCAGATACAGCCCGTGTGGCGTGCCGACCGTCCGCAGAAGGGACGCTACCGCGAGTTCTACCAGTGCGACGCCGACGTGGTGGGCAGCGACTCCCTGCTCAACGAGGTGGAGCTGATGCAGATTGTGGACACCGTCTTCAGCCGCTTCGGCATCCGCGTGTGCATCAAGATCAACAACCGAAAGATACTGACGGGCATCGCCGAGATTATCGGTGAGGCCGACAAGATAGTGGACATTACCGTGGCCATCGACAAGCTGGACAAGATAGGCCTGGACAACGTGAATGCCGAACTGCGCGAAAAGGGCATCGGCGACGAGGCCATCGCCAAGCTGCAACCCATCATCCTGCTCAGCGGCTCGAACGAAGAGAAGCTGGCTACGCTGAAAGAGGTGCTGGCCGCCAGCGAAACGGGCCTGAAGGGCGTGGCCGAGACGGAGTTCATCCTGACCACCCTGAAGGCGCTGGGCCTGAAGAACGAAATCGAACTGGACCTGACGTTGGCCCGCGGCCTGAACTACTACACGGGCGCCATCTTCGAAGTGAAGGCGCTCGACGTACAGATAGGAAGCATCACCGGCGGCGGACGATATGACAACTTGACAGGTGTCTTTGGCATGGCAGGTGTCAGTGGGGTGGGCATCTCGTTCGGTGCCGACCGCATCTTCGATGTGCTCAACCAGCTCGACCTCTATCCGAAGGAAGCCGTGAACGGCACGCAGCTGCTCTTCATCAATTTCGGTGAAAAGGAAGCTGCCTTCTCCATGCAAGTCCTGGCGCAAGTCCGTGCGGCAGGCATACGCGCCGAAATCTTCCCCGACGCCAGCAAGATGAAGAAACAGATGAGTTATGCCAACGCCAAGGGCATTCCTTTCGTGGCGCTGGTGGGCGAGGACGAGATGAACGAGGGCAAGGTGACGCTGAAAAACATGGAAAGCGGCGAACAGTGCCTGCTCACGCCTGCCGAACTGGTGACGGCCGTACGCAAATGAGCGGTAAAAAAACAAAATACTATTAAAAAGGAGCGGAAAACGCTCCTTTTTTCGTATATTTGTATCGGGCGTGAAACGAAAATGTAACGTTGTGACGCTACCTTTGCACCGTTGCATTACATAAAGAAGAAGGAGGTAAATATGGTTTCCATCCAGTTGAACGAAAACAGACACAATTTGCTGATCGGCGTAATTATGGTTATTCTGGCTGTCCTTTTCCTATTATATATGGGCAGTTCGATGGTGAGGTCCACCAAGGCTTTTTGGGAAGAAAGTAGCATAGAACGTCTGCTCGAATAAGGGCAGGCGTTTTTTGTTTTCGGACAAAATTGGACGTATTGCGACATTTTGGCAGTTCTGTCCTGACAAAACGGGTTTGGCACACTTTTCGCATATCCTTTTTCGCTTGCGCCAAGCAGGCGGAAAAAAGCATATAACGTATAACATATAAAAAACGAAAAGTGACTATGAACATCAAACCATTGGCAGACAGAGTTCTGATACTCCCTGCACCCGCAGAAGAAAAGACAATCGGCGGTATCATCATCCCTGATACGGCAAAGGAGAAACCCCTGAAAGGCGAAGTGATAGCAGCCGGAAACGGTACGAAGGACGAGGAAATGGTGCTGAAAGCAGGCGACCACGTACTCTATGGCAAGTATGCCGGCACGGAAATCGAACTCGACGGTACCAAATATCTGATCATGCGTCAGAGCGATGTACTCGCCGTACTGGGATAAAAATTTTCAATTTTCAATTTTCAACTTTTAATTAGACGAAATCATGGCTAAAGAAATTTTGTTCAACATAGATGCCCGCGACCAACTGAAGAAGGGTATCGACACACTGGCTAACGCCGTAAAAGTAACCCTGGGCCCGAAAGGCCGTAACGTTATCATCGAGAAGAAGTTCGGTGCTCCCCACATCACAAAGGACGGTGTGACCGTTGCCAAGGAAGTGGAGCTGGCCGACGCTTATCAGAACACCGGCGCACAGCTGGTCAAGGAAGTCGCTTCGAAGACTGGCGACGACGCAGGTGACGGTACGACAACCGCTACCGTACTGGCTCAGGCTATCGTAGCCGAAGGCTTGAAGAACGTAACGGCCGGTGCCAGCCCCATGGACATCAAGCGTGGTATCGACAAGGCCGTTGCCAAGGTGGTTGAATCCATCAAGTCTCAGTCAGAGATGGTAGGCGACAACTACGACAAGATCGAGCAGGTAGGTACCGTATCGGCCAACAACGACCCGGTTATCGGTAAGCTCATCGCCGACGCCATGCGCAAGGTTTCCAAGGACGGTGTCATCACCATCGAGGAGGCCAAGGGTACAGACACTACCATCGGTGTAGTAGAAGGTATGCAGTTCGACCGCGGTTATCTGTCGGCTTACTTCGTAACCAATACCGAGAAGATGGAATGTGAGATGGAGAAACCTTACATCCTGATTTATGACAAGAAGATCTCCAACCTGAAAGATTTCTTGCCTATCCTCGAACCCGCCGTACAGACAGGCCGTCCTCTGCTGGTCATCGCAGAAGATGTAGATAGCGAAGCATTGACTACCTTGGTAGTGAACCGTCTGCGTAGCCAGCTGAAGATCTGTGCCGTTAAGGCTCCGGGCTTTGGCGACCGTCGTAAGGAAATGCTGGAAGATATCGCCGTACTGACCGGTGGTGTTGTCATCAGCGAAGAGAAGGGCTTGAAACTGGAACAGGCTACGATCGAAATGCTGGGTACTGCCGAGAAGGTTACTATTACGAAGGACAATACGACCATCGTAAACGGCGCCGGCGACAAAGAGAACATCAAGGAGCGTTGCGAGCAGATCAAGGCTCAGATTGCCGCCACGAAGAGCGACTACGACCGTGAGAAGCTTCAGGAACGTCTGGCCAAGTTGTCAGGTGGTGTGGCAGTGCTTTACGTAGGTGCCGCTTCCGAAGTGGAGATGAAGGAAAAGAAAGACCGTGTGGACGACGCTTTGCGTGCAACGCGTGCCGCTATCGAAGAAGGTATCGTTCCGGGTGGTGGCGTGGCTTACATCCGTGCCCTCGAGTCACTCGAAGGCTTGAAGGGTGACAACGCCGACGAGACTACAGGTATCGAAATCATCAAGCGTGCCATCGAAGAGCCGCTCCGCCAGATTGTTGCCAATGCCGGCAAGGAAGGCGCCGTAGTGGTACAGAAGGTTCGTGAAGGCAAGGGCGACTTCGGCTACAATGCACGTACCGATGTCTATGAGAACCTGCATGCAGCAGGCGTGGTAGACCCCGCCAAGGTTACTCGTGTAGCTCTGGAGAACGCCGCTTCTATCGCAGGCATGTTCCTCACAACGGAGTGTGTCATCGTCGAGAAGAAGGAAGACAAGCCCGAAATGCCGATGAACCCCGGTATGGGTGGCATGGGCGGCATGATGTAATCGGCCGATTTCCCCTGATACATTAAACATATAAGCAGCCGCGGTGTCTTGTCAGAGAGATACCGCGGCTTTCATTATATGAACCATTAACCATTTTAACCATCGATCATTAACTATGGCTTTTATCGATTATTACCAAGTATTGGGCGTGGACAAAAGCGCCTCGCAGGACGACATCAAGAAGGCCTACCGCAAGCTGGCGCGTAAATTCCATCCCGACCTGAACCCCAATGACCCTACGGCCAAGGAGAAGTTTCAGGCCATCAACGAGGCAAACGAGGTTCTGAGCGACCCGGAGAAGCGTAAGAAGTACGACGAGTATGGCGAACACTGGAAGCATGCCGACGAGTTCGAGGCACAGAAGCAGGCCCGTCAGCAGGCAGGGGGCTTCGGAGGCTTCGGCGCCGGAGCGCAGGGCTTCCACACGGACGGTAACGGCACCTACTGGTATTCGTCCGACGGACAGGAGTTTACGGGTAGCAATGCAGGCGGCTTCTCCGACTTCTTCGAGGAACTCTTCGGCCATCGCGGACGGAGTGGGAGGAGTGCTCAGGGAGGTTTCCGCGGCCAAGACTATCAGGCCGAACTGAACCTTACGCTTCGTGAGGCTGCGCAAACTCATAAACAGGTGCTCAGCGTGGGCGACAAGCAGGTGCGTATTACCATTCCTGCCGGTGTGGCTAATGGCCAAGTCATCAAGCTGAAAGGCTATGGAGCTCCGGGTGTGAACGGAGGTCCTGCGGGCGATCTCTACATCACGTTTGTCATTGCCGACGATCCTGTGTTCAAGCGGTTGGGCGACGACCTGTATGTCGATGTCAATACCGATCTCTACACGGCCCTGTTGGGTGGCGAAAAGTTGGTGAATACTCTGGACGGACAAGTGAAACTGAAAGTAAAGCCCGGCACGCAGAGCGGTACCAAAGTACGTCTTAAGGGCAAGGGATTCCCTGTTTATAAGCAGGAAGGCGTGCAGGGCGACCTGATTGTGACCTATCACGTCCAGTTGCCCACCAACCTGACGGAGGAACAGAAAGACATGTTCCGTAAAATTCAGCGTATGAACTAACTAAAAAAAATGAACCGTTATGCAGAAAGAATTGATTGTTGTCAGCGATTATTGCGACAAATGTCATATAGAGCCGTCGTTCATCGACCTGCTGGAGGAAAATGGACTGGTCGATATCTTGTTCGATGAAGGCCGCCCCTGCCTCACCTTTTCCCAGCTGCCCGACGTGGAGCGTTATAGCCGTATGTACTACGACCTGTCCATCAATATGGAAGGTATTGATGTCATCCATCACCTGCTGGAGCGCATGGACGAGATGCAACGCGAGATACGCGACCTGCGTACCCGTTTGCGGATGTATGGAGATGTGTTTTGATGTTTCCCGCAATGCCTGAACGAAGCGGAAAAAGATTGTTTGGCTTATCGATAAATTTGACTATCTTTGTAGCCAATAATGAAAACTTCTAAATAATGTAATCATGATGAAAAAAACAATCCTCGTTGCCGCATTGGCATTGCTGGCCTTCGACATGTCGGCCAAGAAGAAGACCGAACCCAAAGAAGAAGGCTTTGTTTTCACTACCGTAAAGGAAAATCCCATCACCAGCATCAAGAACCAAAACCGTTCGAGCACGTGCTGGAGTTTCTCCAGTCTCGGCTTCTTGGAGAGTGAATTGCTGCGCTTGGGCAAGGGCACTTACGACCTGTCCGAAATGTTCGTCGTACATCACACCATGGTAGACCGTGCCGTTAACTACGTTCGCTACCACGGCGATGCATCCTTCTCGCCGGGCGGAAGCTTCTACGACATCATGTATTGTATGAAGAACTACGGCCTTGTTCCGCAAGAAGCTATGCCGGGCATCATGTATGGTGACACCCTGCCTGTACATAATGAACTGGATGCTGTAGCCGGTGCTTATGTAAAGGCTATTGGTAAAGGAAACTTCAGCAAGCTGACCCCTGTATGGAAGAACGGTCTCAGTGCCATCTATGATACCTATCTCGGCAAATGTCCCGAAACCTTCACTTACGAAGGCAAGGAATATACTCCGAAGAGCTTTGCTGAAAGTCTGGGTATCAATCCTGATGACTACGTGTCGTTGACTTCGTATACACATCATCCTTTCTACACTCAGTTTGCCATTGAAATCCAGGACAACTGGCGCAACGGCTTGTCCTACAATCTGCCTATCGACGAACTGATGGCCGTTATGGACAATGCCATCCGCACAGGCTATACCTTTGCATGGGGTAGCGACGTGAGCGAACAGGGATTTACCCGTGATGGTATCGCTGTTATGCCCGATGCTGCTCGTGGTGCCGAGCTGACGGGCAGCGACATGGCCCGCTGGACAGGCCTGACCGCTACAGACAAGCGCAAGGAACTGACTTCTCGTCCTCTGCCCGAAGTGGAAGTAACGCAGGAAATGCGTCAAGTTGCTTTCGATAACTGGGAAACGACTGATGATCATGGTATGCTTATCTATGGTATTGCCAAAGACCAGAACGGCAAGGAATACTTCATGGTAAAGAACTCTTGGGGATTGAGTGGCAAATACAAAGGCATCTGGTATGCTTCCAAAGCTTTCGTCGCCTATAAGACCATGAATATCCTGGTACACAAGGATGCCGTACCTGCCGAAATCAAGGCCAAGCTGGGCATTAAATAAGAGATATTAAAGACTTTTTAGGAAGCCAGCCTTGCATTCTTTATGCGGAGGCTGGCTTTTTTGTGCCGTTATTTCGGCAGTCTTTTTTTGCACTTCGGTAGCTTTTTCATGATTGCAATAGCGATAACCCCTATCTTTATTCCTGCAAAACAAAGATGTTTTGGAATGCTGAATAAAGGATAAAAATGCTTCTGCTTAAGCATTATTAGTCAAAACACAAGCAGTAAAAAGGCATGGATTTTGTTTTAATAATAAAGCTTGGGTAATGTTGCCCGGCAGAAAAAACGTGAACGATGAAGAATTTGACATGGATGATGGCGATGTTCCTGCTCATGCTGGCAGGGAGCGCCGCAGCGCAAGAAGAGAAGGAACTGACAAAGGCTGAAAAGAAAGCCTTGCAGGAACGTATTGACAACTTTCTGCACGACGAGGCAGAAGAGGCTCTTAACAACCGCGCTTTCACACTGGAGGCTGATCAGGTGATATTCAAGTATGGACAAACGGCACATGTGACGGCTAATACCAACTTCGTTTCGGTGAAGGATGACCATGCTGTCGTACAGACTGCTTTCAATATTCCTGTCAGTGGTCCGAACGGACTGGGCGGTGTAACTGTGGAAGGTCGCTTTTCGGACTATGAGCTGAAAAAGGACAAGAAAGGAAACATTTCGCTTTCTATCAACGTGATGGGTACAGGTATTTCGGCTCGTGTGGACATCACGCTTTATGAGGGAAGTAATAAGGCTACGGTCAGCATTACGCCTAACTTCAATTCGAATCGCATGACGCTTAACGGTGTGATCGTGCCGATCGAAAAAAGTAGCGTATTCAAAAGACGTTCTCTCTGAGAAGGACAGGACAAATGATGTGCAATAAACTTAACTATAGAAAATTATGAAAAAGATTTTATTATTGGCTTGCATGGCGCTGACGATTGCGGCATGTGAAAAAGATCCCGATCTGGGACAACTGGATTCGGATATGGTGGTTTACACCGATTATGACAGCGAGACGGATTTTAGTAAATTTCAGACTTATTTTCTGCCGGACAGCATTCTGGAGGCAGGAAGTCACCACGCTACATACTGGAAAGACGAGAATGCGCAAAAACTCATTGACGCTGTAGCGGCCGAGATGAATAGCCGTGGTTACCAGCGGATCACAGATTCTGAACAGAAGTCGGAGGCCGATCTTGGCGTACAGCTTTCCTATATCGCCCAACGGGTAAACATCACCAGTGGTTGGTGGGGCGGCTGGTGGGATTATGGCTATTGGGGTCCCTGGTGGGACGGCTGGTACTATCCTTACACTGTCAACTATAGCTATGATACCAATACGCTGGTTATGGAAATGGTAGACCTCTCGGATGGGGGAGAGGAGAATGCCAAATTGCTTGTGGTATGGTATGCTGACGCATCGGGTTACCAATATAATTCGAATTACGATATCCGTCTGATGACTGAGGCCATCGGACAGGCTTTTGAGCAGTCACCCTATATTCAGTCTAACAAATAAGAAACGGAGGTCTACAATGAAAACGAGATATAACCAAAACATACTGAAGACTCTGGTGTTGGCAGCTTGCATGCTGCTGGCCTTCCTTCCACAAGCACAGGCTCAATATGCTTCGCAGCGGAAAGTACACTTTGCCGTAGACTGGCAGATGAACGCCCCTCTGTCCACCGACTTTGCCGACAAAATCAGCGGCTGGGGCATGAACTTTGAAGGAGCCTACGACGTGACGTCCCATTTCTCGGCCGGCGTCTTCCTGTCGTTCCATACCAACCACCGCTACGTTGGGCGCCAGACCATCAGTCTTTCGCCAACCGAAAGTCTGACTACGGACCAGCAACGTTCGGCTTTCCAATTGCCTTTCGGAGCCACGGCGGCCTATACCTTCTGTACGAATTCACACGTCCGCCCTTATGTCGGTGCCAAGCTGGGAACCATGTTTGCCCGCTATACCACTTACTTCGGTACGGGAGGTCTTTATGATACCGGCTGGGGATTTTATGCCTCGCCTGAGGTCGGCCTCAAAATCTATCCGAACCGACAGAAGGGCTGGGGTTTCCACATCGCCGGTTACTATAGTTATGCGACGAACCGGGCAGAAACACTGACCGGTGATATTGAGGGGCAGAATAACGTAGGATTCCGTCTGGGCATCCTGTTCTAAACGGGAGGGGGAGTCCGTTCTTTTATATCCTAAATTTGGCTGAAGAGCCCGCAGGCTTGTCATGATTACCGGCAAACCTGCGGGCTTTTCTTGTAAATGACAGGGTGAAAACGGGGTAGAGGAAAAGGTTGCAATTGCTCATTTCCGTCTGTATTGTGCATTTTCTGCCCCTATTTCTTGCCAAACCCGACACTTTCCGTAAATTTGCAAGCTGATAGCCAACTATATATTGACGGTTGGTATTGGTAAAAAGAGAAACACTTATACTAATTATTTAATATCATGAGTTTGAAAATCGTAGTATTGGCAAAACAAGTGCCCGACACACGCTGTGTGGGCAAAGATGCCATGAATGCCGACGGTACCATCAACCGTGCGGCTCTTCCGGCCATCTTCAATCCGGAAGACCTCAATGCGCTGGAGCAGGCGCTACGTCTGAAAGACGCACACCCGGGATCGACCGTCACCATGCTCACCATGGGACCGGGACGTGCAGCCGAAATCATTCGCGAAGGACTTTACCGCGGTGCCGACGGTGGTTATCTGCTGACCGACCGCGCCTTTGCTGGTGCCGACACACTGGCTACTTCGTATGCACTGGCTACAGCCATCCGTAAGATTGGCGAGTATGACATCATCGTCGGCGGTCGCCAGGCTATCGACGGCGATACGGCACAGGTAGGCCCGCAGGTGGCTGAGAAACTGGGCTTGCCGCAGATTACTTACGTAGAGGAAATCCAGGAAGTGAAGAACGGCCGTATCCGCGTGAAGCGCCATATCGATGGTGGCGTGGAGACCGTAGAAGGTCCACTGCCCATCGTGCTCACCGTGAACGGTAGTGCCGCTCCTTGCCGTCCGCGCAACGCCAAGTTGGTGCAGAAGTACAAACGTGCCATGGGAGGACAGGAGAAAGCCGCCTTGACCAAAGACGGTGCCGAACTGCCCTATACTTCGCTCTACGAACAGCGCCCCTATCTGAACATCACGGAGTGGAGCGTGGCTGACGTCAACGGTGATACCAAGCAATGCGGTCTCAGCGGTTCGCCCACCAAGGTGAAGAAGATCGAGAACATCGTCTTCCAGGCCAAGGAAAGCAAGACCCTGACAGGCAGCGATGCAGATGTAGAGAACCTGATTGTTGAACTTTTGGCTAACCACACTATCGGATAAAGAATTATGAACAACGTATTTGTATATTGTGAGATGGACGGCTGCCATGTTGCCGACGTCAGTCTCGAACTTTTGACCAAAGGCCGTAAGTTAGCCAACGAATTAGGCTGCCAGCTGGAAGCCATTTGTGCCGGTGCCGGCCTCGAAGGTGTAGAAAAACAAGTGATGCCTTTCGGCGTAGATCGTGTTCACGTGTTCGACGCTCCGGGTCTCTTCCCCTATACTTCCCTGCCTCACACTTCCATCCTTGTCAACCTGTTCAAGGAAGAGAAGCCTCAGATCTGCCTGATGGGTGCTACAGTCATCGGCCGTGACCTCGGCCCGCGTGTATCTTCGGCCCTGACCAGCGGACTGACCGCCGACTGTACACAGCTGGAAATCGGTAGCCACGAGGACAAGAAGCTTGGCAAGACTTACGAAAATCTGCTCTACCAAATCCGTCCTGCTTTCGGTGGTAACATCGTGGCTACCATCGTTAACCCTGAACATCGTCCGCAGATGGCTACCGTCCGCGAAGGCGTGATGAAGAAAGAAATCCTCGACGAGAACTATCAAGGCGAAGTAATCCGTCACGATGTGGCCAAGTACGTGCCCGAAACAGATTACGTAGTGAAGGTCATCGACCGCCATGTGGAGAAGGCAAAACACAACCTGAAAGGCGCTCCCATCGTAGTGGCCGGAGGTTATGGTATGGGCTCGAAGGAAGGCTTCGACATGCTGTTCGAACTGGCCAAGGAACTCCACGCCGAAGTAGGTGCCAGCCGTGCCGCCGTCGATGCCGGCTTTGCCGACCACGACCGTCAGATCGGTCAGACCGGTGTAACGGTTCATCCCAAGCTGTATATTGCCTGCGGTATCTCCGGCCAGATCCAACACATCGCCGGCATGCAGGACGCAGGTATCATTATCTCTATCAACAACGACGAAAACGCTCCCATCAACGCCATTGCCGACTATGTCATCAATGGAACGGTGGAAGAGGTAATTCCTAAAATGATTAAGTACTACAAAAAGAACAGTAAGTAATGGCAAACTTTTATACTGAACACCCGGAATTGCGCTTCCATCTGAACAACCCGCTGATGGAACGCATCTGCGAACTCAAGGAACGCGGATATAAAGACAAGGATGAGTACGACTACGCGCCGCAGGACTATGCCGACGCGATGGACTCATACGACAAAGTATTGGAGATCACCGGAGAGATTACCGGTGAAGTGATTGCAGCCAACGCAGAAGGCGTGGATGAGGAAGGTCCTCACTGTGCCAATGGCCGTGTGGAATATGCCAGCGGTACGAAGCAGAATCTCGACGCCATGGTGAAGGCAGGCCTGAACGGCATGACCATGCCGCGCCGCTACGGTGGTCTGAACTTCCCCATCACTCCCTACACCATGTGTGCGGAGATCGTGGCTCAGGCCGATGCCGGTTTCGGCAACATCTGGTCGTTGCAGGATTGTATAGAAACGCTGTATGAATTCGGTAACGAAGATCAGCACAGCCGTTTCATTCCCCGCATCTGCGCCGGTGAAACCATGTCTATGGACTTGACTGAGCCCGATGCCGGTTCCGACCTGCAGAGCGTCATGCTGAAAGCTACCTACGACGAAGCCAACCAGTGCTGGCGCCTGAACGGTGTGAAGCGATTCATCACCAACGGCGATGCCGACCTGCACCTCGTACTGGCCCGCTCCGAAGAAGGTACACACGACGGTCGAGGCCTCTCCATGTTCATCTACGACAAGCGCGACGGCGGTGTGGACGTACGCCGCATCGAGAACAAGCTAGGTATCCACGGTTCACCCACTTGCGAATTGGTTTACAAGAACGCCAAGGCCGAGCTTTGCGGCGACCGCAAGCTGGGTCTGATTAAATACGTGATGGCGCTGATGAACGGTGCCCGTCTGGGTATCGCCGCCCAGTCTGTCGGCCTCAGCCAGGCAGCCTACAACGAAGGTCTGGCCTATGCCAAGGATCGCAAACAGTTCGGCAAGGCCATCATCGAGTTCCCCGCCGTTTACGACATGCTGGCTACGATGAAGGCTAAGCTCGACGCCGGCCGCTCGTTGCTCTACCAGACTTCGCGCTACGTCGACATCTACAAGGCACTGGACGACATCGCCCGCGAACGTAAGCTGACGCCCGAAGAACGTCAGGAGCAGAAACGCTTCGCCAAGATGGCCGACGCCTTCACGCCGCTGGCCAAGGGTATGAACTCCGAATACGCCAACCAGAACGCCTACGACTGTATCCAGATTCACGGCGGAAGCGGCTTCATGATGGAATATGCCTGCCAGCGCATCTACCGCGACGCACGTATCACCAGCATCTACGAAGGTACTACCCAGCTACAGACGGTGGCCGCCATCCGCTACGTGACGAACGGCACGTACGCTTCCATCCTGCGCGAGTACGAGCAAGTGCCGTGTAGTGAAGCCATGCAGCCGCTGATGGACCGCGTTAAAGAGATGACCAACAAGCTGGAAGCCTGCACCAACGCCGTGAAGGAAGCCCAGAACCAGGAACTGCTCGACTTCACCGCACGCCGCCTCTACGAGATGGCTGCCGACTGCGTGATGTCACAGCTCATCATCCAGGACGCTACCAAGGCTCCCGAACTCTTCGCCCAGTCAGCACAAGTTTATGTCAACTACGCCGAGGCCGAAGTGGAGAAGCACTTCAACTTCATCCGCAAGTTCAAGGCTGAAGAGCTGGAAAGCTACCGCAAGTAATGCGCCGATAACCTTTATTAACAGGGACTGCCCTAAAGACAGTCCCTGTTTTTTATCGTTACCGTTATGAAAATTTATTCCGTTGACAAACTGTTTCTGTTTTCTTGTGTGTTTCTGTTGCTACATGCCTGCAACTTGCGCCAGCACCCCAGCGTGGAGGAAATGTTTGACCAAGCTGCCGAGTTGCAAAAAGACACCCGTTCGGCAGAGGCGATGGCTTTGTACTACGAGGTACTGAGCCGGACGGATGATCTCCGCATCCAGTCGCGTACCTATCAGAATTTAGGTGCCATATATATGTGGGACCGGGTCTTCGACAAGGCCATCGAGGCCTATACTCAGGCCTGCCAACGAGATTCGCTATTGCGTGACACGTCGCACATGGTGAAGGCTCTGGAAGCTATCGGTACCATCTGCTTCACGATGGGAGACAGCATCGGGAACCGTCGTTTGTATGCCCGTGCCGTCCATCTGGCCCAACTGGCCAACGACTCTGCCAACCTGGCTGAAATCTACCGCAAAACAGGCTGGCACTATCAGACAATGAACCAATTTGACTCTGCCGCCTATTATACCCGCCTCAGCATGAGCTACAGTCGGACGCCTGCCAAACTTTATTCTACGCTGGCCGAAATTTATCGCCAACAGCAAGATATCGACTCCGCCCGCCATTATTTCGACTTGGGCATTCACGCTCCCGATACGGAAGACCGCCTGGCCAGCCTTTTCTTCAGTGCCCAGTTGGAACATGCCACAGGTAATGACACGACAGCCTATAACCGGCTGTTGGCTTATACCTTATCCGTAGACACACTCTATGCCCAGCAGAAGACACTCGAAATAGAAAAACTGTCTTATCGCCACGAGGCCGAACTGAAAATCCGTCAGGTAGAAGAACGACATCGTTTCTATATCGGTTTGGGTATCGTTGCACTGATTGTGGGCGCAAGCACTTTCCTCCTCTTCCTGCAAAACCTGCGGCGCAAGAAGCGGGAAGAACAACTGAAGTACGAAGCCGCCCTGCAAGGCCTTAACGAAAAAATCAGCTTACTGAAAGACAATCTGAACGCCAACAATCGAGAACGCGAAACCCTGATGCTACGCACCGAAGAGCAGATAGCCCACCTGCGGGCCGTCACCTTGAAACGCACCGCCATCGGCCGTCGCATCGTTCAACTGGCCGAACAGGACAATAAAGACAAACGCAACATCCGTGTGCTGACCGAGAAGGAACAGACCGAACTCCAAAAAGCCGTGGCTGACATCTATGCCGATGAAACAGCCCGACTGAAGGAACGCTATCCGCGCCTCACCGAAGGCGATTTGCTCTACTATTGCCTGGCATCGGCAGAATTTAGCACGTTTGCCATCGCCCTCTGCTTTGGCAATACGGACACAGGCATCGTGGCCCAGCGCAAACGGCGCATGAAGCTGCGTATGATGGAAGCCGGAAATGAATTGTCATCCAACGATTCTGTAATAAATTGATATACAGCAATAAACAAGAATAGAGTGTCATCCGTTTCCTTTCACGGTCCGTAAGATAGGCCGTAACTTTGCCGCATAATCAAAATCCTACAACAGCATGCAGCAAAGACATCAAGACAGAGCACTCTACTTTCGCGAGCAGGCACAGACCTGCCGTCGCCATTACCTTCCCTATCTGCAATCTTTCAGCCAGATTACACCGCAAACACGGGTACTGGAAGTGGGTTGCGGTGAAGGAGGAAATCTACTGCCATTCGCCCAAGCCGGCTGCCACGTCACAGGCATCGACCTGGCAGTCGGGCGAATCGAGGAAGCACGCCGCTTCTTCAGTCAGGCCAATGCACAAGGCACTTTCCTGACAGCCGACATCTTCCAATATGCCCCAACGGTGCAGGAACGGTTCGACATCATCGTGGTGCACGACGTCATCGAACACATTGCCGACAAGGAGCAACTGCTCCGTACCCTCAAAGACCTGCTGGCACCCGAAGGGATGCTGTTCGTCGCCTTCCCTGCTTGGCAGATGCCCTTCGGAGGCCACCAGCAGATATGCCACCATGCACTGCCGGCCCGCCTGCCTTTCATCCACCTGCTGCCGCGTGCGGTCTATCGTGGACTGCTCCGTCTGAGCGGTGAATCGGAAGGATGTATCAACGAACTGATGGACATCTGCAGCACACGTACGACCATCGGACACTTCGAAAAGCTTGTCCGCCGGCACTTCCGGATAACCGACAGGCAGTTATGGTTCATTAATCCGCATTACGAAACCAAGTTCGGCCTCCGCCCGCGCAAGCTATGGAAATCTATCGGCTGCATACCTGTCCTGAACGGCTTTTTCTCCACCGCATGCTGGTATCTGTTGACAAGGTATGATTAAATCATGCCACATACCAAAAGCGACACAACTTGCCGAACGACAAATTCATCCTCCAGTAAAAAGAAACTTATTTTATTTCATAGATAATTCTACAAAAATGGCGAACTTTGTTAGACAAATTTTACAACGATGAGCGAACTCAGACAAATCCCCAACGTCGGAGCCCGGACGGAGCAGGACCTCCTGGACATGGGTTACCCTACTATCGCCTCGCTGAAAGGCAAACGGGCCGAAGATCTGTATACAGAAGAATGTCGCCTACGCGGCTGTACCCTCGACCGCTGCCAGCTTTACTTGTATCGCGCCGTGGAATATTTCGTCAACACAACCCAACCCGACCCGGCCAAGTGTAAGTGGTGGTTGTGGAAAGACGACTTCGTGAGGCCGTCACCCTGCGGGGCGGTGTGTGCCGAGTGTGCCAGTTTCCCCACGGCCTGTGGCGGTTGCCGGAAGATACGCGGCAAGGTGTTTTGGCTGGTCTATACGGGCAAGGCTGTATGCCCCATTTACCAATGCTGCCTCGACAGGAAGCGAAGGAATTGCGGCGGCTGTCCCGAGCTGCCTTGTGCCCGCTTCATGAAGGACCCGACCCTTTCGGATGCAGAAAACGAGGCGCACCTGCGGCAGATGCTAGCGCAGCTGGAGAAAGGCGTTGGAAATGAGAATGAGGGAGGCGCGGAATAGAAACGGGAGCGTCGTTATAGAACAATGTCATCCTTCACAGCGTGAAGGATGACATTGTATTTTTTTATTCGTAAGAGGAGTATTGCGTCAGTACGTCAGCGCCGGTTCGTGGTAGGTGTCGAAGCACGGATAGTGCTCCAGCGAACGGGGCTGGCAGAAGTCGATGCCTTGGAATACGGGGGTGGGAGCGGCGGACGTGGGCAGGATGAGGTCGACCTTGGAGTCCTCACCTTCGAGGCGAACATCAAACTTTCCGTCCTTATACGTATAGTAAAGCGTGCCGCGGCCTATCTTGACCGAAGTCTGCAGCTCGGTGATTTCGGCGGGCAGTTTGGGCTCGACGGTCACCGTGCCCTCCGTTAGGTTGGGGCGGATGCCGAGGAAGTACTGGTACCAGACGCGCAGCTGTTCGGAGTTGCTCCACGCCTGCAGGAACGTGCCCGAACGGCCTGCCCACGACTTTCCTTCGCGCGGATGGGCATCGGCATTCTCGCTGAGGCTGCCCACGGCGCCTTCGTGCAGGGCCTGGCGGTTCATGTTCTGGAAGAGTTTCCACGCCGTCTCCTGCTGGCCGTACTCAATCATGCGCTGCATGGCGATGCCGTTGTTCCACAGCCAGACGGTACCGTTGTGATAGGCGTCATCCTTGTGGTAGTAGTGCCAGTTCTCGTGCTGCGGATGGAACTGCGGGTCCCATTGCGCCAGCGAGGCGACGCCCCAGGGGTAGACCAGTTCTTCCCAGACGCGGCGGGTGACGCGTTGCTTGAAGTCGTCGTCGGATATTAGCTCGAAGCAGTAGAGCTGGTTGGGACGGTACTGCAGGTCGGGCGTGCCGTCGGCGTTCAGGTGGTCGTAGATGAGGAGGCTGTCCTTGTTGCAGTAGTCGGCCTCGAAGTTGCGGGCCAGTCGCACGGCGGCCTCGTGCCAAGCCTCGGCATGAGGCGCGTCGTCCATCAGACGGGCCAGGTGAGCACCCGTCTCCAGCTGCTTGTACCACAGGTACTGGATGTCGTTGGCGCGGTTACCACGGGGCGAGCCGGGGATGCCGTTGCGTTTCACGTCCATCCACGTGTCGGCATCAGCGTGCAGCAGGTAGCCCTTCTCGTCGGTGTGGTGGCGCAGGCTCTGGTCGATGCTGAGGACGACGGAGGGATAGATGTCGTGCAGGAAGCTGCGGTCGCCCGAGTAGCGTATCAGCTCTTCGGCCTCGATGACGTAGCGCGGCGTGCCGTCGGCGGTGTTGTAGAGGATGCCCTCCAGGTTGGCGCGGTTGGGGATGCGGCCACAAGTAGCGGACAGGGTGTCGCGGTCTTGCAGCTTGGCGAAGTCTTTCAGGATGTCCTTGGTCACTTCAAACTGACCCGTGACGAGCGTGGCGCCCGGCATGGCGATGAACATGTCGCGGCCCCAGTATTCGTTGAACCACGGCAGGCCGGCATAGATGCCTTTACCCTGCTGCTCGGTGATGAGCTCGTCCATGGTCAGCGTCAGCCAGGCCAGGGCCTTGTCCAGCTCGGGCAGGTTGGTGTGCAGCGGATTGTTTTCGGTCACCAGACGGTTCATGCGTGCCTTGCGCCGGGCCAACCAGTCCGTCCCCTCCTTCCGATAGCCGGCGATGAGCGAGTCGCAATGTGCCTCCGTGCCATAGGCTATGAGGAAGCCTCCGGCCGATGCGGGTGCCTGCATACGATTACCCTTGAAACTGATACCGGCGGGGTGCAAAGGAACGACTTTTAGGCGATTGTCCGTCGCCTCCTGCGGCGTATAGCAGAGGGCATCGGCGCGGCGGTCGGCGTCCTTCAGAAGTGTTTCGTTCAAGGCGATGCCGATGCTGTCGCCTTGCACCTTTTCTACTGCGATGCTCAGGATGGCGCGGTCGTCCACCATCGCCAGCGTTTCGGTGGCATTCGCCCAGCGGCGCTCCAGTCGGTCGGGATAGACGCAGACCTGCGCATCATGGCGCAGCAGGGGCGTGCCGTCCACCGTCAGCGCATAGTCCGACAAGATACGGCGCTTGGCCTGGTTCCATCCGGCATACCAGTCCGTGGGCTCGTCCTGGTGCGTGCGCCCGTACCAGTAGCCCGCCTTCTTGTCAGTGTAGGAATATTCACGGTTTGCTTCGGGAGCGACCTCCACGCCCAGCTCATCGACCGTCAGCGCCGGGATGGAAGTTGTCTTGTCTGCCGCCCCGCACGACATCAGCACGGGAACGGCCAAGAGGGTAAGATAACGATGTTTCATAGCTTTTGTGGATATAAGTTTGTCTTGGTTTTTCCGCGTACAATGATAGGCAAAATTCTCCAAACGACCATTGTTTTTATCATTAAACTACCTCGACGAGCGTCAGCAAACGTTTTCGATTGTATACAAGGAAGCGGGCTGGGGTGATCCCCAGCCCGCTCCCTTCTTCCAGCCGTCGTTACTCACGTTTCCGTTGCGGACGTTCTTTCTTCATCTGTTCGTAGGTTTCCTTCTGTTCGTTGGTGAGCAGGGCGGAGATTTTCTTCTCCAATTCCTGCATGGCTGTCCGGCGCTCCTCGCGCGAAAGCTCTTGCTTGAAGAAGTCGGTGTAGAGGGCGGTAATCTGTTTCTCCTGCTCGTCGGTCAGGTTCAGTTTCTGGTCGAGTCTTTCTACCATCTGTTCAGGGGTACGTTTGCGGTCATTGCCGCCTTTCTGTTGGGCATCGGCACTCTGCATGCCCAGCATGGCCACGAGGGCCAGAAAAAGAATCTTTTTCATCTTTCTGTTCATTTTTAAAGGATTATCGAATGGTATATACAAAGGTCACCATCGCATACGGTTGCAATACATTGCTGTTCACGTAGTCGTAGTAGTTGCTGCCCGTACGGTGGGTGAACGCTTGGTTCTGTTTCAGTACGTCGAAGGCTTCAAGCCGAATTTCGGCCGCATTGTTCTTCAGGAACTTCTTACCCAGCGAAAGGTTCCACAGGAAGTAGTCCTCCGTGCCCGTATCGAGGCCGGTATAGCCGATGTAGTTGAACGTGCTGCGGAAGGTCAGTCCCCAGAAGAAGGTCCAGCCCAACTTGGCGGCAGCCGTGTGGGTCACGTAGTCGCTGCCTGTGGCAGTGTCCAGCGAACTGAACATCTTGTTGATACCAGCCGAATAGGAAGCCGTGAAGTCGAGGTTCTTGCTGATATTGCTGCCGATGATAATCTTGGGGATGAGGTTCAGCTCGCGTGTCCGACTCTCTACGCCATCAAAGATGGTGGGCACGTTAGCATAGTTGGCCGAGAGGCTCAGGTTGATGTTACTGCGCAGGAAGTCAACAGGGAAACCATAGGTCAGCATGGACTGCAGACTGTAGTATCCGTCCAGATTGACGGGACGGGTAAACTGCGAACCTTTGTTGAGGGTAACCGACGGCGAGAGCTCGATGTCTTCCTTAGCCACGAAAGTACTGTCGGCCACATAGTCCTGCTGGATGGTACCACCCACCATGGCGATAAACGTATGTCCCGACTTCGTCGTGCGGATGTAGCGCAGATTGGCCGTATGCGAAATCTGCTGGTCGAGGTTCGGGTTACCCGTTGAAAGGAAGAGCGGATTGGAGTTGTCTATCACGTTCTGCAAGCTGGTGACCGACGGAGCAGATGACATACTGCGGTAGCGCAATTGCAGGGAGTTGGTACGGTCCAGTGAATAGCGCAGTGTAAACGACGGCAGTATGGAGAAGTACTTGTGCGATAGTTCGTCGGGCTGTGGATAGACGAGGTCGCCTGTCAGGTTAGCCCATTGGGCATCGACACCCAGCATGGCGTTGAACTTGCCCACGCGATAACGTAAGCCCACACTACCGGCTTGTGTCAGGTAGCCCGACTGGTACTCGTTGGACAGGCTCTCGTCCAGTTGGTCGTAGAGATCGGTCACAGGGGAACGGTCGTAGGTCTTGCGCTCGTTCTCAGAGTCAGTATAACTCAGCTTGTAGCCCAGCTGGAGTTGCAGCTTGTCGGTCATTTTTCTGTATAACTCAAGTTGGAACGTAGGCTGTATTGCTGGTTCAGCGTCTGTTTCCATTGGCTGTATTCGTCGGTAACCGCCAGACCATCGGCGCCATAGAGCGTATTGAGATAATCGGTATAGGTATCGCCGTCGGTATTGCTCGTTTTGCCGCTGACCATCAGCGAGAGGGTACGTCCTTCTTTCAGGAAGCGATGACGCAGGTTGAGGTCTATACCCACGTTATAGGCATCGGTGTTGCCGTTTGTTTTTGTTTCGGTTTCGCTTTCGGCCGTACCGTCCAGCAGGTTTTTACCTTGAAGTAGGCCGTAGCTGTCGTTGTTCTGGAAGCTCAGCGAAGGACGGATTTGCAGGGAGGTGCGGTCGCTGATCTGATAATCCAGCTTCAGGTTGAAGCGATGGTTCCAGTTATCCATCTGGCTTTCCTGGTATTCGCTGTAGGTCATGCCGGGCAGGACGGATTCGAAGTACTCGCGGTCGGTCTGCTGTTGTGTCAGGTTGTCCGACTGGTTGAAGAAGTAACTGCCGGTCACCTTCCACTTCTTGCCCCACTGATCCACGTAGTTCAGACCGAGACCATTGGCCGACGTCACACCACCCAGGCTGCCCACCATGAAGTTCGAAGTGCTGGCACCGCCCGGGCCTCCGCTTTGTCTACCGCCTCCACCACCACGACCGCCACGGCCTCCACGACCGCTGGCACCTGATGACATGACACCCGCCAAATCTTCCTGCGAGAAGTTCTGCTGGTTGATATTGTTCGACATACCTAATACGGAGATACGGCGGTCGTCGTTGAAGAAGTTGATGTTACCATTGACCTTGTAACGGTCGTCCGTTCCGTAGCCGCCTGACACCTCGCCGAAGGTTCCCTGACGGAAGCCTCCCTTGGTTACGATGTTGATGGTCTTTACCTCCTCGCCGTCGTCGAAGCCGGTAAACTCGGCCTGTTCGCTCTTCTTGTCGAACACCTCGATACTGGCAATGATGTCTGAAGGCAGGTTCTTGATGGCCAGATTCACATCGCCGTCAAAGAATTCCTTACCGTCTACCAGCACCTTCTGTACCTGTTCGCCCTGCGCCTGTATGGTACCGCCTTCGACCACAATACCCGGCATCTTGGCCAGCAGGTCTTCGGCCGAACTGCCCTCCATTACTTGGAAGGCTTCGGCGTTGTATTGCAGGCTGTCGCCTCGCTGCTCGGCGCGTGTGGCACGTCCCTGTACGGAGACTTCACCCAGCACTTGCGCGTCTTCCTCGAGGACGAAGCGCAGGGTGTACGTCTGCTTACTGTCTGTTATCTTCACACGTTTCTCCATCGGCTTGAAGCCTACATAGCTTACACTCACCACGTAGCTGCCCACGGCCATGGAGCGAAAAGCGAACGCTCCTTTGCCATCGGTCGATGTATAGGTCTTGGCCGACATGTCCGAGGCAGGGGCAATGCTTACGGTGGCGGCGGGCAGGGGGTCGCCTGCTGTGCGGTCGGTTACGGTTCCGCTCACTACGGCCTGTCCCTGTGCTTTCAGCAGGAGGGGCAGACAACTCATCATCATAATCCAAAAGAAAGTCAATCGTTTCATATCAGTCAATCCTGTTTCTGTGTTCATTTCCTGATGCAAAACTATGCAAACCCTCGATGCGATGGAAGAGGCACGCCCCGAGGTGGTGGCGAACGGCACGGATGCAGTGGCGAACGACACAGAGAGGCCTTTCGACGCCGTGCTTCGAGGCGATAGTACAACGCCTTTGAACCGCCAGTTTAAAGGCGTTGTACTGATAGTTTAAAAGCAGTAAACTGATAGTTTAACGCCATTAAACTGGGAGTTTATTTGTGATAAACTGAAAATAAACTGGAATTTATCCTTTATTGTCGTATATTTGTTGGAAATAAAACTGCTAAAAAAGTATCAACCGCCATGAACAACAAATACCTGCCGTTGGGCATCGACCTGTTCTTCTGCCTCGTCCTGCTGCCGGCCCTGATTATGCTGCTCCCTGTGGAGCGCTGGCTGGAGAGCAATTCTACCTTTGTCGTCTTGCTCGTGGGATGGCTCTATGCCGTCTATTTTCTGACGCGCAAGGCTTGCGTACCGATGCTTTTCTGTTCGCGTCGTCAGCTGGTCATCGCTCTGTGCATCCTGGCAGGTACGGTACTGGTGACGTGGCTCGTTACGCAATATCAGATGGAATTTCCCTTTCGCGGCGAGCATCCGCGACCCGAACGCGTCAAGCGAGCCGCCAATCTGTCGAAAATCAGACTGCACCAACAGGGCACATGGTTCCTGTACCTCGTCACCGTCTGCTTCAGCATCGCCGTGGGCCTGCTTACTGAGCTCTATCGGCAGATGACCGAACGGCAGAGTGTGGAGTTCGAAAAGAAGAAAGCCGAGCTGGCACTCTACAAGGCGCAGATCAATCCGCACTTCCTCTTCAACACGCTGAACACACTCTACGGCTTGATGTTGGCACAGTCGGAAAAGGCAGAGGCGGCCTTCATGCAGTTCATCGGCTTGGTGAAGTACATGTACACCCGCGCCACGCAGGACAAGGTAGACGTGGCAGAGGAGGCCGAATACATCCGCCGTTACATCGAGCTGCAAAAGAACCGGCTGGACGAGAGCCGTACGCACGTGACCTATACTTACGACAACGACCAAGCTTGTCCGCAAGTGCAGATAGCCCCCATGCTACTCATCACCTTCGTGGAGAATGCCCTGAAGTATGGCACTTCGTCGCACACGGAAAGCGACATCCGCATCGGCATCCAGGTAAAGGAAGGCGTCTTGCGTTTTACCGCCGACAACCAGGTAGTGAACCCGCGTCCCGCCGACAAGGAGCCGGGCATCGGCATTGCCAACTGCCGCAAGCGTTTGGAACTGCTCTACCCGTCGGCCCATCGGCTGGACATTGCGGAAGCGGAAGGATGGTACAGAGTGAAGTTAGAAATCAGATTGTCAGCATACAAGAACTAATCCTACAGCCATGAAGTGCATAGCCATAGACGACGAGCCCATAGCTCTCAGCATCATTTGCCAGTTCTGCCAACGGAGCGGCGACATCGAACTGACTACCTATACCGACCCCGTAGAAGGCCTGCAACGGGTGAAGGACACACGCCCCGACCTTGTCTTCCTCGACATCGAGATGGGCGGTATCAACGGCATCGACGTGGCGCGCCAGTTGCCTGCGGGTGTCTTTCTGGTTTTCACCACGGCCTATGCTGAGTTTGCCGTCGATGGTTTCGACCTCGATGCCGTCGACTTTCTGCACAAGCCTTTTTCATACAGCCGCTTCGAGCGGGCGGTGGAAAAAGTGAAGCGCCTGCAAGACTTACAAAGCCTTCGGGCCAAGCCTATATTTTCCGACGAAGAAATCATACTGAAGGTGGAGTACAAGAACGTGAAGATACGATTGGCCGACATCGAATACATCGAAGCCATGGACAACTACGTACGTGTGGTGCTTACCTCGGACCGTCCTGTTTTGTCGCAAACCAGTATGAAGGCCGTCATGGACCTCCTGCCCGCCGATCGCTTCATGCGGGTACATAAATCATACATCGTCCCTCTGCACAAGGTGGCTGCTTATAGCCGTCGCCAGCTCACACTGCACCACCATGCCTTAGAGCTGCCCGTAGGCCGTGTCTATGCTGATGAGTTCGTCGGGCGGATGAACGAACTTCGCTCCTGAAATTTCAGCTTCCCAATGTCTCCAGAATCAGAGCTACATATTGCGCCCCCACAGGCAGGCTTCCCTCACAGCCTTTCAATACAATTTTCGAACGGGTGAAGGACACGACGGAAGCAACAGGCACGACATACGAACGATGGATACGCATGAAGCGGTCGGCAGGCAGAAGGTCGGTAATGGCTTTCAGGTTGGTACGCGTCAGCACATGTCCGCCCGAAGCGCGGACAATCTTCACATAATTACCTAAAGCCTCCACATAGAGAATATCGTTCAAAGGGATGCTTACATTATTATACTCTTGTTTTACCACCAAAGATTCGGGCATTGACGGACGACGGGCATGGATGCGTCGCAAGGCTTTCTCTACAGCTATCTCAAAACGTTCATAAGAGAAAGGCTTGTGCAGGAAGTCGACTGCATCGAGATCGAAGCCGTTGAGAGCATACTCGGCATAGGCAGTCGTGAAGATGAAGCTGCATTCGCGGGGCAGTTTGTCGGCTATCTCCAGTCCGTTCAGGCTGTTCAATTGAATATCGAGGAATACCAGGTCGGGCTTGCGACGACGTATCTCCTCCAAGCCTACGCGCGGCTCACTGAAGGTTGTCAGCTCCATTCCGCCCTTTCGATGGCAAAACTGTTCAATAACAAGTAAAGCCATTGGCTCATCGTCTATCGCTATGCAGGTAATGTTTTTCATCGTAGTCGGATGTTTAAGAAAGTTCTGTACTTGCCGTCCACCTCGCCCGTTTGCAGATCATAGAGGCCGGGATAGAGCAGCTCCAAGCGCTTGCGACAGTTGGCTATGCCGATACCCTTGTTTTCGTCTTCGCGGCGACGCATCACGGCATTCTCCGTTTCCAGCTGCAGACAGTTTTCGTCTACACGAATACGGATGCGTATCGTGCAGTCCGTATCCGATGATGTGCCGTACTTGAACGCATTCTCTACAAACGTAATCAGAATCATGGGCGGAATGAGCACCTGCTTGTCTGTCACGTCCAAGGTTAGTTCTATCTTTGTATGACGGTTCAGACGCAATTGCTGCAAGTCGACATACTGTCGGATGTATTCTACCTCGCGTTCGGCAGGTATCAGTTCGGAACCGCTTTGCGAATACATGTAGCGCAGGATGCCTGAGAACTTGACGAAAGCCGATTCTGTCTTGTCCGATCCTGAAAGCACCAAGGCATAAAGCGTGTTTAGTGTGTTGAAAAGGAAGTGCGGGTTGATCTGCGCTTTGTAGAGAGCCAGCTCCGCTTTGTTCTTCTCCGCTTCGACCTCTTGGCGGGAAAGTATCTGGCGGAACAGTTCGAAAGTTAGTTCAATAGCCAATGAAAAACCGGTTACCATCAGGAACAGAAACCAAATGGTTTGTGTACGCATACCCATTTTTCCCGTCATTATCCGTTTGTTTTCTACGAGATGTTCTGCTGGCATGGGAAAATGGGTCAGAAGTTCTGTCACGGCTATCATTACGCCTAACAACAGAACGATATGCAGGTATTTTTTTGCATGAACAACTTAGGCAGACATGCACGACGGTAAACAAAATAAAGCACATAGACATAAGACACCAGAATAACCAAAAAAGCGGTATTGGTAACGATCCAACGGTCTACAGGCAGTAGCATGATGGCCAGTGGCATGATGACCAGGCAGAATAGCAGATCGATATAGAGGGCGATGCGGTTATTTTTCATATTGATGAAGCTCTGTTTACTAATGGCAAAGATACGACATTTTGTCGATGGATGAGTATCCGTCTAAAGCCTTTCGTCACCACATATGGGGCGTTCGTCATCACATGTTCTGCAATTCGTTCTGAACGATGTAAGTTTGCATAGTTACAGATGTATTCTTTATTTAAAAAAGCTCCATATATGAACACAAGAACAAGCATTCCTTTCATTATGCTGTGCTGCCTGCCGTTGCTTGCCGCCTGTGGCGGACAGAAACAGGAAATGCCCGGTGAAAAGTACAAGACACTGACTGTGACTACATCAGATCAGACGTTACAATCCACTTATCCTGCTACCTTACGTGGACGGCAGGCTGTAGAGATTCGCCCACAAGTAAGCGGTACAATTACCCAAATCTGCATCAACGAAGGTGATGCCGTACGTCGTGGCCAGATATTGTTTATTATTGATCAAGTTCCCTACAAGGCTGCTTTAGAAACAGCATTGGCTAACGTAAAAAGTGCTGAGGCTAAATTAGAGACAGCCAAACTGACAGCGAACAGTAAGGAAGAACTCTATAAAGAAAAGGTGGTATCCGATTTCGATCGCCAGACGGCTCGTAACCAATTGCTCGAAGCCGAAGCTGCTCTTGCCCAGGCTAAAGCCGAAGAAACCAATGCCCGCAACAACCTTTCTTATACCGAAGTGAAGAGCCCTGTAGACGGTGTGGCAGGCATGATACCCTATCGTGTAGGCGCATTAGTCAGCAGTAGTATTTCAGAACCGCTTGTTACCGTGTCAGACGATGCGGAAATTTATGCTTATTTCTCCATGGCCGAAAGTCAGATGTTAGATCTCATCCAACAATATGGCTCATTGGAAGAAGCATGTCGTCAGATGCCCTCTGTCGGTTTGACTTTAAGTAACGGGAAAGCCTATGCTGAGCAGGGACGTATTGATGCCATCAGCGGAACGGTAGATGAAAGTACAGGCGGTGTGACTTTGCGTGCTGTTTTTCCTAATCGTGGTCACATGTTGCGTAACGGAGGAAGTGGAGTTATTTCTGTGCCGACCGAGCATAAAGATTGCATCGCCATTCCGCAAAGCGCTACTTATGAATTGCAAAATCGTGTGTTCACGTGGAAAGTGGTCGAGGGGAAGACGCAATCCACCCCTATTACCGTTTATAAATACAATGACGGACAGACCTACATTGTGCTGTCGGGCTTGCAAACAGGCGATGTTATTATTGCCGAAGGTGCCGGGTTAATGCGTGAAGGTACCGTTGTAGATACAGAATCCTTAACTTCCGAACCAGCAAAATAACCGATAGTTATGAAGGTAAGAACATTCATTGATCGTCCTATTCTGGCCGGTGTTATTTCCGTGCTTATCCTGATAGTGGGATTCATCGGCTTGTCACAACTACCTATAGAGCAGTTCCCTGAAATCGCTCCACCTACGGTCAGTGTATCGGCTACCTATACGGGAGCCAATGCCGAAACAGTTCTGAAGAGTGTAGTTGTTCCTTTGGAGGAAGCCCTCAACGGTGTGGAGAACATGATGTATATGACATCTACCGCTTCTAATAATGGTTCGGCTAGGATTAGTGTATATTTCCGACAGGGTACTGATCCCGATATGGCCACCGTCAACGTGCAAAACCGTATTGCTACGGCTCAAGGTCTGTTACCTGCTGAAGTGACTAAAAGTGGTATCACTGTTCGCAAGCGCCAGACAAGTAACATCAAGCAGCTGGCTGTCTATAGTCCTGATGACTCGTTTGATGAGGCATTCCTGACCAATTACATGAAAATCAACATTGAACCACGTTTGTCTCGTATTGCTGGTGTGGGTGAAGTGAATGTTTTCGGTTATGAATACTCTATGCGTATCTGGCTCGACCCTAGCAAAATGCAGAAATATGCTCTGGTACCTTCGGACATCACTACTGTTCTTGATGAACAGAATGTGGAAGCTGCTACAGGTACGTTGGGCGCTGAAGCAAAAAATACTTTTCAATATGTGTTGAAATATCGTGGCCGTTACGAGAACGAAGTGGACTATGAGAACATGGTCATTAAATCATTGCCGGGTGGCGAAGTGCTACGCCTGAAGGATGTAGCCACTATCGAATTGGGAACACGAGCTTATGATTACATCGGTGAAGTGAATGGGCATCCGGGCTGTAACATTATGATTGCACAAACTTCGGGTTCGAATGCCAACGAAATCATTAAGGAAATAGACCGAACGATTGAAGAAATTTCAAAAACTTTGCCGGAAGGTATTAAGATTGTCGATTTGATGAGTACGAAGGACTTTCTGGATGCTTCCATTAAAAGTGTTATCAAGACGCTTATCGAAGCCATCATTCTGGTAGTACTTGTGGTGTATGTATTTCTGCAAAATATGCGATCAACGCTTATTCCTGCATTGTCCATTATTGTAAGTTTGGTAGGAACCTTTGCTTTTCTAAATATAGCCGGTTTCAGTCTGAATATGCTGACGCTGTTTGCACTGGTACTGGTCATCGGTACTGTGGTGGACGATGCCATTGTGGTAGTCGAGGCGGTGCAAGCCAAGTTTGACGAAGGATACAAATCGTCCTACTTGGCCACCATCGATGCCATGGACGGCATCACTTCCGCCCTGGTCACCACTACCTTCGTATTCATGGCTGTGTTTATCCCCGTGAGCTTCATCGGAGGGACAACAGGTACATTTTATACTCAGTTTGGCTTGACGATGGCAGCTGCTGTAGCCATCTCTCTGCTTAATGCCCTTACGCTCAGCCCCGCTCTTTGTGCCCTCATCATGACGCCCCATCAAACGGCCGAAGACGGCGGTCGGCTGAGCTTTTCATCCCGCTTTCACATCGCTTTCGATACAGCTTTCCGCCGTTTGGTGACAAAGTATAAGGTGGGTGTTTTGTTCATGCTCAAACGCAAATGGTTGGCGGGTGCATTGCTTGTGGTTGCATGTGGAGGATTTGCTTTATTGATGATGACTACCAAGACGGGTCTTGTACCCAACGAAGATATGGGTACTGTATTCATAGATGTACGTACTTCGCCTGGAAACAGTGTGCAGGAAACACGTAAAGTGATGGTGCAGGTGGATAGCTGCTTGCGTACTATTCCACAAGTAGAAATTCAGTCGAATACGACTGGTAACTCTATGTTAAGCGGTCAAGGCGCTTGTAACGGTATGTTTACCATCCGCCTGAAAGACTGGAGTGAACGTCCCGACAAAGAGGATGCCATCGATGCTGTTATGGCAGAAATCAGTCGTCGCACAGCTTTCATATCGAGTGCTGACATTATGCCTTTCACTCGTCCGATGATTCCCGGTTATGGTGTGAATAGTGGTTTTGAAGTGTATGTGCAAGATCAGCATGGTGGTACGACGGAAGACTTGTTGAAATACACTCGACAATTTCTCGACGAACTGAACAAACGTCCAGAGATTGGCCGCGCCACTACCTCGTTTGATACCAAGTTTCCTCAATATCTTGTCGAAGTGGATGCTGCCCGATGCAAACGCAACGGCGTTTCGCCAGCCGATGTACTGAGCACACTATCAGGATATGTTGGTGGAAATTACGCCTCGAATATGAATCGTTTTTCAAAACTGTATCGTGTCATGGTGCAGGCACCACCAGAATTCCGTCTCGACACCGAGTCACTTAATAGCATTTTTGTACGTAACGATAGTGGCGAGATGAGTCCCATCAGTCAATATCTGAAACTGACCCGTATCTATGGATCTGAAATGCTAACTCGTTTCAATCTATTCTCTGCTATTCAGGTGAATGGTGCGGCTGCTACGGGCTATAGTTCTGGTCAGGCTATTCAGGCTATTCAGGAAGTGGCTGCTCAGACATTGCCCACAGGCTATGGCTTTGAGTTTGGTGGTATGTCGCGTGAGGAATCAAATTCAGGTAACACTACTACCTTGGTTTTCGTTATTTGTGTGGTATTTATATATCTTATCCTGTGTGCTTTGTATGAAAGTCTGTTTGTGCCGCTGGCGGTTATACTTTCCGTACCTTTTGGATTGGCAGGTAGCTTCCTTTTTGCCAAAATGTTCGGTTTGGAGAATAACATTTATCTACAGACAGGTCTTATTATGCTTATCGGCTTACTTTCTAAAACAGCCATCCTCTTGACCGAATATGCTTCTGAGCGTCGTCACCATGGCATGACTATTATGCAGGCTGCAGTGTCGGCTGCTCAAGTCCGTTTACGTCCTATCTTGATGACTTCGCTTACCATGATATTTGGTATGCTTCCCTTGATGTTTTCTACTGGTGTAGGTGCTAATGGAAACATTTCTATCGGTGTGGGTACTGTAGGTGGTATGCTCATTGGTACTATTGCCCTACTTTTCATTGTACCACCTCTTTTTATGGTATGTCAGTATTTGCAGGAAAAACTGATGCCTGAGCGTAAATTGCCGAAGATTGAAAAGAAAACGAACTAACAGGAAATGAATATGATTATGAAGAAAATATTGCTATGTTTATTTTTGATTGTAGAACTGAGCGGCTGCCACATCTATAGGGCTTACGAACGTCCAGATGTGGCAGTAGCCGACAGCCTCTACCGACATTCTGTACTTTCGACCGACACGGCTTCTTTGGCATCACTTTCGTGGAGAGAGCTTTTCACTGACTTGCAACTTCAGCAACTTATCGAGACAGGTCTTCGTAACAATACAGACTTGAATATTGCTCGTTTGAGGGTAAAGGAAACGGAAGCGTTGCTTATGAATTCGCGCTTGTCTTATTTACCTTCCCTTTCACTCACACCTCAAGGTACACTGACTAGTGCTGACGGTAGTAAGGCGACAAAGACTTATAATTTAGCTACTTCGGCAGATTGGGAAATTGACCTTTTTGGAAAACTTCTCAATGCTAAGCGTGGAGCACAGGCAGCCCTTGAACAGAGTAAAGCTTATCATCAGGCTGTACAGACTCAATTAGTAGCCACTATTGCTAATAGTTATTACAATTTGTTGATGTTGGATGAACAGCTTGATATTACTCGTCGCACAGCTGTAACTTGGGCTGAGTATTTGCATGCAATGAAGGCTTTGAAAAATGCAGGTGAAGTGAATGAAATGGCAGTGGCACAGACTGAAGCTGTGAAACTGGCAATAGACGCTTCTGTGCTTTCGCTCGAACGTCAGATTTGTGAAATGGAAAATTCAATCAGCACTTTGCTAGGACAGTCTCCACAAGATATCGAAAGGTCGACTTTGGCTGAACAACAATTTCCTGACAGTTTGTGCACGGGAGTACCCTTGCAACTGTTAAGTCGCCGCCCAGACATCCGTCAATATGAAGCTCAGTTGGCAACTGCTTATTATGCTACTAATTCAGCTCGTGCCGCATTTTATCCTAGTATCACTTTAAGTGGGGCGGCTGGTTGGACGAATAGTGCTGGATCTGCTATCGTTAACCCTGGACAATGGTTGCTGACTGCTATTGGCTCCTTGGTGCAACCGCTCTCAATCGTGGACAAAATATTGCTAATCTAAAGATTGCTAAAGCTCAACAAGAAGAGGCTTTATTCGCGTTTCGTCAAAGTTTACTTGATGCTGGTGCTGAAGTAAACAATGCATTGGTACAGTGGCAAACGGCTCGTCAGCGTATAGAACTGGATGAATTACAAACAGCTTCACTTCAATCGGCACTTCGTAGTGCTGAATTGTTGATGGAACATAGTTCACAAAACTATTTGGAAGTATTGACTGCTCGCCAATCATTGTTGCAGGCTGAGCTTGATATAGCCAGTGATCGTTATGATGAAATACAAGGCGTTATTAATTTGTATCACGCTTTGGGAGGTGGATATTGAACTAATTAACTCTATTCTTCACTATAGCCTAAACCTTTTCCCCGCTGGAATATGCGGGGATTTTTTTGTGTATTTGTTGGTTATAGGATAAAAAATCTTATTTTTGTCACTGGTAAGTAGAATCTTAAAATTAGAGCATTATGATGGATATTCTTCACGACCCAGAAAAACATCGTTTTACTTTATTACAAAATGGTGAAATGGCTTATGTAGCCTATCGTATTGAAAATAAGACGTTCGATATTCGCCATACTGTCGTTCCAGCTCCTCTGGAAGGCCAAGGAATTGCTTCAGCACTTGTTAAAGAGGCTTATGATTATGCGCGTCAGCAGGGCTATAAATTAGTGGCTACTTGTTCTTATGCAGTTTGTTGGTTGCAACGTCATCCAGAATACGGCGGAGAGCCCAGCTCAGATTATTGTGAGGGTAATGCTTGTGCTCTTTGATTGCAGATAATAACAAAATCCCCTACAGATATGTCTTCTTCCAGTGAAGACATCTGTAGGGGATTTTTGTATGAGGGGTAATGGAAAGCAGGCGGATGTCCGCCTATGCTTTCCTTATGATTTAGCTGGATTATTCAGCAACTTCAGCTCCCCAGTTTTCACGGGCCAGACGCTTGTAGCTGTTGTAACGCCACTTAGCGTTGTCTTCAGCAGCCTGGAAGAGCTGTTCGGCTTCTGCAGGATATTGCTTCATTACAGATGCGTAACGAACTTCACCCTTCAAGAAGTCTTTGAATCCTTCCCATTCGGGTTCTTTGCTATCCAGTGTGAACGGATTCTTGCCTTCAGCTTCCAATGCCGGGTTGTAACGCCACAAGTGCCAGTAACCACACTTAACAGCTTTTTCTTCCTCAGCCTGGCTCTTACCCATACCAGCTTTCAGACCGTGGTTGATACACGGAGCGTAAGCGATGATGAGTGACGGACCGGGATAAGCTTCAGCTTCGCGCAGAGCCTTCAGAGTCTGAGCCTGATCGGCACCCATAGCAATCTGTGCTACGTAAACGTAACCGTAAGTAGTAGCCATCAGACCGAGGTCTTTCTTACGTACGCGCTTGCCGGCAGCAGCAAACTTGGCGATAGCACCTACCGGAGTAGCCTTAGAAGACTGACCACCAGTGTTAGAGTAAACCTCTGTATCGAGTACGAGGATGTTTACGTCTTTACCGCTGGCGATAACGTGGTCAAGACCACCGTAACCTATATCGTAAGAAGCACCGTCACCACCGATAATCCACTGGCTGCGTTTTACGATGTACTGTTTTAGGTTGTAGATACCTGCGCAAACCGGACATTTGTCTTTGGCAGCTTCCAGCATCGGAACGATACGTTCATAGATGTCTTTGGTCTTGTCTGCATCCAGGCTGTTTTCCAACCATTCAGTGAAGATAGCTTTGTATTCAGCCGGAGTAGCTTCGTTTGCAATGCCTTCTTCCATCAGTTTGGCGATACGGGCACGCATCTTTTCGTTAGCCAGTTCCATACCCAGACCGAATTCGCAGAAGTCTTCGAACAATGAGTTAGCCCATGCAGGACCGTGACCCTTCTCGTTCTTGGTGTAAGGAGTAGAAGGAACAGAACCTGAGTAGATAGAAGAACATCCTGTAGCGTTGGCTACCATTTCACGGTCACCGAAGAGCTGAGAAATCAGCTTCACATACGGAGTTTCGCCGCAACCAGAGCAAGCTCCAGAGAACTCGAACAGCGGAGTAGCGAACTGAGAGTTTTTCACGTTGGCCTTGATGTCTACCAAGTGTTGTTTGCTCTTCACGTTGTCTACGCAGTAAGTCCAGTTGTCGGCTTCGGCCAGTTGGCTTTCCAGGTGAACCATGGACAGAGCCTTGCCGCCCTTCTTCGGATTGCCCGGACATACGTCAACACAGTTGCCGCAACCCAGACAGTCGAGTACATCAACCTGCATACGGAAGGTCATGCCGTCGAATACCTTACCTACGGCCTTCAGCTGAGTGAAGTTAGCCCCCTTCTGCTCTTCAGCATCGAGGATGAACGGACGGATGGCAGCGTGAGGACAAACGTAAGCACACTTGTTACACTGGATACAGTTTTCGGCATTCCATTCGGGTACGAATGCAGCAACACCGCGTTTTTCGTACTTGGCAGTACCTTGCTCCCAAGTACCGTCTTCGATACCCTTGAAGGCAGATACCGGCAGCAAGTCGCCGTCTTGAGCGTTGATAGGACGAACTACTTCGTTGATGAAAGCGGGATCGTTGTTGGCAGCTTTTTCGTCATCAGGCAGGTTAGCCCATGCCGGGTCGATAGTCAGTTGCTTGTATTCACCACCACGGTCAACGGCAGCATAGTTCTTGTTCACAACGTCTTCACCCTTCTTGCCATAAGACTTCACGATGAACTTCTTCATCTGCTCTACAGCCAGGTCAACGGGGATAACGCCCGTGATGCGGAAGAATGCAGACTGCAGGATAGTGTTGGTGCGGTTGCCCAAACCGATTTCCTGTGCAATCTGAGTTGCGTTGATGTAGTAAACAGTGATATTATTCTGTGCAAAATACTTCTTAACCTTGTTAGGCAGGTTCTTTGCCAGCTCTTCGCCTTCCCAGATAGTGTTGAGCAGGAACGAACCGTTCTTGCGCAGACCGCGGGTTACGTCGTACATGTGCAGGTAAGCCTGTACGTGGCAAGCTACGAAATTAGGAGTATTTACCAGGTAAGTGGAGCGGATGGGGCTGTCACCGAAACGCAGGTGAGAGCAAGTGAAACCGCCTGACTTCTTAGAGTCGTAAGAGAAGTATGCCTGGCAGTGCTTGTCGGTATTGTCACCGATAATTTTCACTGAGTTCTTGTTGGCACCTACTGTACCATCGGCACCCAGGCCGTAGAATTTGGCTTCGAACATGCCTTCGCCGCCTACGGCTACTTCTTCGCCCTGAGGCAGTGAAGTGAAAGTAACGTCATCTACGATACCGATAGTGAAGTGGTTCTTCGGAGTCGGCAATGCCAGATTTTCGTAAACGGCAAAGATTTGTGCCGGAGTGGTATCTTTCGACCCCAGACCGTAACGTCCGCCTACGATTTCGGGAGCGTCAGCCTGTCCGTAGAAACAGTCCTTTACATCCAGATAGAGTGGTTCGCCATTGGCACCCGGTTCTTTTGTACGGTCAAGTACGGCAATGCGCTTGGCTGTCTTAGGCACAGCTGCCAGGAAGTGTTTGGCAGAGAACGGACGATAGAGGTGAACAGCAACCAAACCTACCTTTTCGCCTTTGGCTGTCAGGTTGTCAATTACTTCGCGGATAGCTTCTGTTACAGAACCCATCGCGATGATGACACGGTCAGCGTCAGCGGCACCGTAGTAGTCGAACAGACCGTAGTTGCGGCCGGTGATTTCGCTGATTTTCTTCATGTAGTCTTCTACGATTGCGGGAACTGCCTCATAGAAGTTGTTGCAAGATTCGCGGTGCTGGAAGAAGTGGTCGGGGTTTTCAGCCATACCGCGCGCTACCGGATTCATGGGGTTCATGGCGCGGCTGCGGAACTCAGCCAAAGCTTCCTGGTCGATCAGCGGAGCGAGGTCTTCGTTGTCCAGCTTCTCGATTTTCTGGATTTCGTGAGAAGTACGGAAACCATCGAAGAAGTTGATGAACGGAACGCGTGCCTTCAGTGTAGACAGGTGGGCAACACCGGCGAGGTCCATCACTTCCTGTACAGAACCTTCGGCCAGCATGGCGAATCCTGTCTGGCGGCAAGACATTACATCCTGATGGTCGCCGAAGATACACAGCGCGTGGCTGGCCAGTGTACGTGCAGATACGTGGAATACGCAAGGCAGGTTTTCACCGGCAATCTTGTACATGTTGGGGATCATCAGCAACAGACCCTGAGAAGCAGTGTAGGTGGTAGTCAGCGCACCTGCCTGCAGTGAGCCGTGTACGGCGCCGGCAGCACCGGCTTCCGACTGCATTTCCTGTACCAATACTGTTTCGCCGAAGATGTTCTTACGACCTGCGGCAGCCCATTCATCTACGTGTTCAGCCATCGTAGATGACGGGGTGATGGGGTAGATGGCTGCTACCTCGGAGAACATGTACGAGATGTGAGCAGCGGCTTCGTTACCATCACAAGTGATGAATTTTTTCTGTTTAGTCATAACTAAATGAATTTATTAAGTGAAAAATCTCTTTTTTATTATAGTTTCGTTTTTCTTCGTTTTTACCGTGTGTGTTTAGTACAAGAAACCGAACAGCCACAACGGAATCTGGTTGTCACGTCCGATTTCCATCTTGTGCATGGCATACACCATATTGGGATTATTCTTTATTTTGACACCCTCAGGACAAATCTTGAAAGCTTTGTCCTTATCTACCATGAATGAGACGTTTTTATCTCCTCGATTCACTTTGTGGTCTTTCCACAGACTGTTGACGAAGAACGTGTCAAGCACATCCTGCTCTTCAACCTTGACCGGGTAGATGGAGTACATCAGATTTGAATTGTGCATCATGATTTTGGCCGGCTTCTTGGGAAATTCTTCTCCTACCGGATAAACCATGTTGATGAGGCGGGCGTCGGCCAGGTATTTGATGTAGTTCATTACCGTGGCGCGCGAAGTCTCTATATCGTTGGCCAGTTGGCTTACGTTGGGGGCTTTGGGGCCGTCCACAGCCAAGAGATACAACAGCTTTTTTATTTTCGACAAGTATTTCAGTTCGATTTGCTTGATGAGCAGGATGTCTACTTCAACCATCATGTTCATGGTCTTGAGCAGGTTTTCGGAAAAGTTGCGCTTTTCGAGGAAGAAGGGGTAGAATCCATGGTGCATGTAGTCCTGAAAATAGTCCAACGGATGTACTTTGGCCAGTATTCCCTTGGCTATCTGTTCGTGGTTGTTCAGGATTTCGTCCAGCGTGTAGGCATGGAATTTCATGCCTGTCTGAAGGTTCAGGAATTCGCGGAAAGAGAAACCGCGCAGGTTGTAACTTTTTACAATGTCGCGCAGTTCGAGGTTTTCTTCCTTCAGGCGCATGACCGACGAACCTGTGAAGACAATTTTCAGGTTGGGGAAGCGGTCGTAGCACATGCGCAACTCCTTACTCCAGTTAGGAAACTTGAATACCTGGTCAATCAGGAGCACTTTGCCGCCGCGGCGCTGGAACTCGTAAGCAAACTCTACGATGCCGTGGCCGGAAAAGTAGAAATTGTTCATGTTGATAAAGAGGCAGGAGCGGTCGGTCCCGAATTTCTCCTTGGCATATTGAAGCAGAAAAGTCGTTTTACCCACACCACGCGTTCCTTTAATGCCTATGAGACGGTCGTTCCAGTCAATCTCGTCCATGAGGTCGCGACGAACCGGAGCGTTTGTGTGCTCCACAAGATAGGCGTGTGTGCGGTAGAATGCTTCCATATCATTAAACTCTTATCGGCCACAAAGATATAGCTTTTTTGTAGAATTGCAAAGTAGACATTGCAAAAATTGCGTAAGTTTGTACCCGAAAATGAAAAAAGTATGAAGTTACATGTTTTTAATCCGGATACGGATTTGGCTTTGGCCTGTAATGGGAAGCATTATCTGGCACCCGAACAGGTACGTGGGATGACGCGCGATTTGGCGTTGCTTCCTTTATGGTATGCGAAGGCTGGAGAAAAAGTATGGATTCCCGGTGGGAAAGCAATGCTTTACGCATCGCAAATGTGCCTTTTGTTCAATCTGCAAGTAGAGGTTGTGACGGATGCCGATGTGATGCGGATGGAAGAGGTGGAAATGTCACCTTGGGGATGGAATCCTGCTATTCGTCATTTCTTTCTGAAGAATGGTGTTGCCGCCGGCCGTTTGCCTTCTGCCGATTGGATAGAAACCTGTCGGGCATTGGCGTCCAGACAAACTTCCGCGGCTTTGTTGGGTAAGTTACTTGCCGATGGGGCGTGTTGTGGTGAGGCGGAGGTGCTCAAGACGCTGGACGCATGTCGGACGTATGCCGAGGCACATCAGGGTGGAGTGGTGTTCAAGGCTCCATGGTCCAGTAGCGGAAAGGGGTTGTGTTGGTGCAGGAGTGGGTTTTCTGTCGTAGAAGGGTGGTGCGGACGTGTCTTGAAGGAACAAGGGGTGTTAATAGCTTCTCCTATATATAATAAGGTAGATGATTTTGCGATGGAGTTTGTGATTGACGCTTGTGGAAAAGTCGTTTTTGAAGGCTATTCTTTGTTTATGACCGACGGACGCGGCCGTTATTTGGGGAATCGGGTTCTTTCATCCGTCCTTTTTGAAGAATATATGTCGCGCTATGTTTCTGTTGGAGTATTGGATAGTTTGCGCACGCGTGTTGCTTTGCTGTTAGAGGAATATGCTGAAGCAGGCTATCGAGGCCCTTTGGGAGTAGACATGATGGTGTGCAAAGAGGGAGACGGCTTTCGTCTTCATCCGATGGTGGAAGTCAACCTGCGTATGAATATGGGGATTGTGGCTCTTCGTCTGGCAGAGCGTATACTGGCTCCTGGCTTGAACGGCCTGTTTCATATCGAACATTACCCTGCACCTGGCGCTTTGCACGAAGCTTATGCTGAACGAATGAGAAAATCGGCTCCTGTAGTAGAAGGCGGACGACTGGTACGCGGCTGCCTTCCTTTGGTGCCCGTTACGTCGGAAAGCCGTTGCCTGGCACTGTTCGAGGTGGATTAATATCGACTGGCAGGAGCCGAAGGCTCACTTTCGTTGCCATATCTGTCTATGGCCGTTACGACAAAATGGCGACGCGTTGTCCAAGGCAGGATCGGAGCATAGATATATTCCGTTTCACGTATGCCTGTCGCTACGATGTTTGCAGGATTTTGTGTGTCGACAGGTAGTTCGTCTGAGGCATATACCACATAAGTAGGTGCGTTTTGCTTGTCGTTGTCGGTTGAAGCTTTCCAACGCAGGCGCGTGTATCCTTTGGCAATTTGTTCGGCTTTCAGTTCGGATGGAGCTGAAGGGGCGATGCTGTCTGCCCATGTCATCGGAGGTTGCAGGGCAGGGTAGGCGTAGAAATCGTTTTGAAGCATGTCATACAAGTTTTGGGTGTTGTCTGTCACGAATTTCACCCGATAGTGCGCTTCGCCTGCCAGGTGATGGCTACGTATGAAGTTGATTTGCCGTTGTATTTCGTCCAGGCTCCAGTCGCCTTCGCTGGGGTGGAGGAAGTAGACGCCAAGGCCGGGCACTACATGGCGGCCGTTGCTTTGCTCCTGCCAGTCGAGGGCGAACGGATAGAAAGCGTTGCCGCGGAAGTACATCATGGGGTAAATCTGATCCTGAATGCCTTCGCCCAGCCATCCTTGCACATCCTGATAAACGACATGGAAGGCATTCCATCCTTTGGATGAGTAGCGGCTGGTATCACGATACTTTCCTACAGGGCAGGTGCTGACTTTGACCCAAGGTTTCAGTTGTTTTACACCTTTATATATATAACGCAAAATTTCCGTGATGTTGTCCCTACGCCATTGGTCGAGGCTGCGTCCGTTTCCATACTTCCGATAGTCATAGCTGTCGGGGAAGCGGAAGGCTCGTTCGGGATAGCGCAGGTAGTCGAAGTGTACGCCGTCCACGTCGTATCTTTCCACGACTTCTTTGACTAGGCTCATCAGGTATTCTTTCGTTTTAGGATTGCCCGGATTGAGAAAATACTCACGTTTATAGGGTACGCAGAGTTTGGGCTGTCGGCGTGTGACTGACTGGTTGCCAAGCGAAGCTACATGTTTTCGTCCACCCAAAGGGATGGTGACCATCCAGGCGTGACATTCCATGCCTCTCTTGTGGCATTCTTCTACGGCAAAAGCCAGTGGGTCGTAACCTGGGTCCTTGCCACTTTTGCCAGTCAGAATGGAATTATAGGGTTCTATGTCCGATTTGTAGAGGACGTCGCCACGTGTACGTGTTTGAAACAAGACGGTGTTGAAGTTGGCTTCCTTCAGTTTGTCCAAAATCTCAACCAGTTCTTCCTTCTGCTTTTGTATGCCGGCAGGGCTTGTCGCCTTGGTGCGTGGCCAGTCGAGGCCGTATACAGCGGTTATCCATGCTGCGCGTACTTCGTATTTGGGTGCGGGCTGTGCGGATAAATTAAACAGTATCAAGAAACTGAAAACAATCGGCAGGTATATGCGGCTCATGTTCATCATGTGGTAATTCCTTATTCTTAATTTTTTGTCGGCGAAATTACAAAAACTGTTGCTAAATAGTATAAGATAAACAGAAAACAATTACTTTTGCTTCCAAAAAAGAATAAAAAGGAAAGATTATGATTACTTTTACGATTGCTTTGTTGGCATTAGTCGCCGGCTATTTTCTCTACGGACGCTTGGCAGAACGTATTTTCGGTCCGGATGATCGTCCAACTCCTGCATTGACACAAGCGGACGGAGTAGATTATATACCTTTGCCAACTTGGAAAGTCTTTATGATACAGTTTCTCAACATTGCTGGTGTAGGGCCTATTTTTGGAGCTATTATGGGAGCAATGTTTGGCACTGCTTCCTATTTATGGATCGTGCTGGGCAGTATTTTTGCCGGCGCCGTTCATGATTATTTGGCAGGTATGCTTTCGTTACGTAACGGAGGCGAAAGCTTGCCCGAACTCATTGGCCGTTATCTGGGCTTGACCACCAAGCAGGTCATGCGTGCGTTTACTGTGTTGCTGATGATGTTGGTCGGAGCTGTCTTTGTGGCTTCTCCTGCAGGACT
Source organism: uncultured Bacteroides sp. (assembly GCA_964419245.1). Classification (GTDB taxonomy): domain Bacteria; phylum Bacteroidota; class Bacteroidia; order Bacteroidales; family Bacteroidaceae; genus Bacteroides. The sequence goes on from CAYQOV010000002.1 coordinate 106,254, forward strand.
GTTGGCCAAGTTGACGCCCGAGTCCCTCGATATGACTTTCTGGATCGTGGTTATTTTCATTTATTATGTCCTTGCTACCATGTTGCCGGTAGATAAGATAATCGGCAAGATTTATCCTGTTTTTGCAGTGGCCCTTATTTTCATGGCGGTAGGGATTTTGGTGATGCTTTATGTGCATTTTCCTGTTTTGCCAGAGATTTGGGACGGAATGCAGAACACGCATCCCAAGGCTGAAACGACTCCAATTTTCCCGATGATGTTCATTACCATTGCCTGCGGAGCCATTTCGGGCTTCCATGCTACACAAAGTCCCTTGATGGCACGTTGTATGACGAGCGAACGTCATGGACGCCCCATTTTCTATGGAGCTATGATTACCGAGGGCATTGTCGCTTTGGTATGGGCTACGGTCGCCACTTATTTTTTCCATGAGAATGGCATGGGGATCAGCGATGCTTCCATCGTTGTGTTCGATATCAGCAAAGATTGGTTGGGCGAAGTTGGTGGCGTATTGGCTATCTTGGGTGTGGTTGCAGCTCCTATTACCAGTGGCGATACGGCTTTCCGTTCGGCCCGCCTTATTGTAGCCGATTTCTTGAAATTAGAGCAGAAGTCTATACGGAGTCGTTTGTACATATGCATTCCCATGTTCGTTGTTGCCACCGCTTTGCTGATCTATAGTTTGCGCGATGCCGATGGCTTCCAGATCATCTGGCGTTATTTTGCGTGGGCCAATCAGACGTTGTCTGTCTTTACTTTGTGGGCCATTACGGTTTGGCTGGTGCGTGAACGTGCTCGTTTTCGTTTCTGTATCACCCTGCTGCCGGCTCTGTTTATGACGGCAGTATGTACTTCTTACATTTGTGTGGCTCCTGAAGGTCTGAATTTGGGACTTCAGAATGCGGGGCTGATTGCAATGGGAGTTGTGATTGTAGCTTTTGTATGGTTTAATGTTTGGAAGGCTAAGTATGAAAAACTGAGAAGGGAGGGAAGAGCATGATAAAAATGAAGAAGTCATCCGCTTTGAGTTTGGCTCTGCTGATTTATATATCGGCAACGGCTGCCTATTTTCTGCCTCGCAATTCAGAGATTAGTGTAACGGAAAAATATGTAACGGTTTTCGCTTCTTATGTCATTGTGCTGTTGCTATGGCTCGTGTTGCGTCATAAAGAACATAGAAAGGACAGAAAAGGATAACTTTTTCTTTTGTTAGAGGTTATATATCTCACTTTTTTGGTTTATATTTGCAGTAAGACATTTTTTAATTAAAGTGATTGGTATATGAAAAAACTGATGTTTATTTTCAGCCTTTTGTTGGTCACGGTTGTGGCGCAGGCGCAATTCGAGAAAGGAAAATGGTTTGTTAATCCGTCTGTGACAGGGCTGAATCTGTCTTATAATACCCAAACGGAAAAAGCTCATTTTGGTATTGAAGCCAATGGAGGTGCTTTCCTGGTCGACAATGTAGCTTTGTTGCTGCGTGCTGGTGCCGAATGGCAAGGCGGAGGCACCGATAAATATATTTTGGGTGTCGGTGGACGTTACTACTTCGATGCGATAGGCGTGTTTTTAGGAGCCAATGTCAACATGAATCATCTGGTGTGGGAGCACGACAAGCGTACACGTGTAGGTTTTGGGCTTGAAGCAGGTTATGCCTTTTTCCTTTCAAAGACAGTGACTATTGAACCTTCCGTTTATTGGGATATCAATAAAGACCGCTCCGAACTGGGGCTGAAAGTAGGTTTCGGATTTTATTTCTGATAAATAATAATCTGTTATGATATGAGAAGAGAGCGCTTCCGCTGGAGGTGCTCTCTTTTTTGTGGGTGATAATAATCCTAAAAAGGAGCTATCCCCTTTGATATTCCGTTTTTTATTCCGTTATTTGCTGCAGATTTCAGAAAAGGGGGTGCCTTGTGCGAACGCAATGGCTGAGATTATACCCAATGAACCTGATACGGATCATGCCGGCGGAGGGATTTTTTTGAGTGTTTATTTCTGTTTTTTTCATCAAAGCGTCTGTGTGGATGCTCCTTTTCTGTTGTTTATGATATGGTTTAATACGAAAGGAGCTTATGTTTCAAGTACAGTTCATTACTCATTTTACCGATACTATTGGCTATGCCGAGTCAGCCCTCATTGCCCTTGAAGGTGGATGCCGTTGGATTCAGTTGCGTATGAAGGACGCCTCGGACGAGGAGGTAGAGGCCGTGGCGCGACAAGTTCAGGCTATGTGCCATGATTTTGGAGCTTATTTTGTGCTGGACGATCGTGTAGAGCTGGTGAAGCGTCTTCATGCGGATGGTGTCCATTTAGGTAGGCTTGATATGCCCGTCGACGAGGCACGGGCCTATCTGGGACCTGAGTTTATCATTGGCGGCACAGCAAATACCTTCGATGACATACAGCGTCTTCATCGTGCAGGGGCCGACTATATCGGATGTGGTCCTTTTCGCTATACGACAACTAAGAAGAATCTGGCACCTATCCTTGGTTTGGAAGGGTATCGCAGGCTCCTGTCGCAGATGGAGGAACATGAAATCAACCTGCCCATCGTAGGTATTGGTGGTATCGGGGCAGACGATATAGCCGATCTGAAAGCTACAGGTCTGAATGGCATCGCCTTGAGCGGTAGTATCCTGCGTGCATCAAATCCGGTGGAAGAAATGAAACGAATCATAGAATTAACCCAAAAATAACAGTATAAACTTATGGAAGACAACATTAAAATAACCTATCCCGACTCGGAGAAAGTCTATTTGAAGGGCGAAATCCATCCCGACGTGCGGGTAGCTATGCGTCGTGTCAATCTGACTCCGACTGTCACCATCGAAGACGGCCGTCGGGTGACGCGTGAGAATGCTCCCGTTTATGTCTACGATACGAGTGGTGTCTACAGCGATCCTTCTGTAGAAGTGGATCTGCGTAAAGGTTTGCCGCGCCTGCGCGAAGCCTGGATACGCAGTCGTGATGTAGAAGTGCTGCCCGAAATCTCCTCGGAATATGGTCGTGAACGTCTGGCAGACAAGAGTCTTGATCATTTGCGTTTCGAACATATTTGCCTGCCCTATAGAGCGAAAAAAGGTTATCAGGTGTCGCAGATGTACTATGCCAAGCAGGGTATCATTACCCCTGAAATGGAATATGTAGCCATCCGCGAGAATATGAACAATCGTGAATTGGGCATCGAATCATATATTACTCCCGAGTTTGTGCGTCAGGAGATTGCAGCCGGACGTGCTGTCCTGCCTGCCAATATCAACCATCCTGAGGCCGAGCCGATGATTATTGGTACACGCTTCCTGGTGAAGATCAATACCAATATTGGTAACTCTGCTACCACTTCGACCATTGAAGAAGAAGTGGAAAAGGCTATCTGGAGTTGCAAGTGGGGAGGGGATACGCTGATGGATCTTTCTACAGGAGAGAACATCCATGAAACGCGTGAATGGATTATCCGTAACTGCCCTGTTCCTGTGGGTACTGTACCTATGTATCAGGCAATGGAGAAAGTAAAAGGTAAAGCAGAAGATCTGACGTGGGAACTTTTCCGCGATACGCTCATTGAACAGTGCGAGCAGGGCGTAGACTATTTTACCATCCATTGCGGCATCCGCCTGAAGAACATCCATTATGCCAACGAACGTCTTTGCGGCATGGTGAGTCGTGGAGGAAGTATCATTTCGCAATGGTGCAAGGTGCATCAGAAGGAAAGTTTCCTTTATGAGCATTTTGATGATATCTGCGACATCTGTGCACAGTACGACGTAGCCCTGTCGCTGGGCGACGGCCTCCGCCCGGGTGCCATCTACGATGCCAACGACCGCGCTCAGTTTGCCGAACTCGATACGATGGGCGAACTTGTGGAGCGTGCCTGGGCCAAGAATGTGCAGGCATTTATCGAAGGTCCCGGTCACGTGCCCATGCACAAGATTCGTGAGAACATGGATCGCCAGATTGAGAAGTGTCACGAGGCACCGTTCTATACGTTAGGTCCTATTGTTACCGACATAGCTCCTGGCTATGACCATATTACGAGCGCCATCGGAGCTGCTCAGATTGGTTGGTATGGCACGGCCATGCTCTGCTACGTCACGCCGAAAGAACACCTGGCTCTGCCGCAGAAGGAAGACGTGCGCGTGGGTGTGGTTACCTATAAGATTGCCGCCCATGCCGCCGACCTTGCCAAAGGACATCCCGGTGCCGAGGTGCGTGACAATGCGCTTAGCAAGGCCCGTTATGAGTTCCGTTGGAAAGACCAGTTCAACCTGAGCCTCGACCCTGAGCGGGCATTGCAATATTATAAGGAGGCTAATCACTTGAATGGCAAGTATTGCACCATGTGCGGTCCTCACTTCTGTGCCATGCGTATCAGTCAGCGCCTGACCGATTGTGACTATACCGAACAGGAAACGGTGAAGGATAAGTAAACAAGATAAAATGATTATAACATTCTAATTTTAAGAACAAAATGATTGAAACAAAAGTATCACAGGGTATTATCAGTACCTATTTTGAGAAGTTGGAGAAGAACCTCGACCTCGATGTAGCCATCGTAGGCGGTGGCCCTTCGGGTATTGTGGCTGCTTACTATCTGGCCAAGGCCGGCCTGAAGGTAGCTCAGTTCGACCGCAAGCTGGCTCCCGGCGGTGGCATGTGGGGCGGTGCCATGATGTTCAACCAGATTGTCATCCAAGAGGAAGCGATGGACATCGTGCGCGAGTTCGAAATCAACCATGCACCTTTTGCCGACGGGCTGTATGTGATGGATTCCGTGGAGAGCACTTCCTCGTTGCTCTATCATGCCGTTCATGCAGGTGCCACTATCTTCAACTGCTACTCCGTGGAAGATGTCATCTTCAAGAACAACCAGGTGAGCGGTGTGGTAGTCAACTGGACGCCCGTGCTCCGCGAAGGCCTGCATGTCGACCCGCTGAACATCCTGGCAAAGGTTGTTATCGACGGTACTGGCCACGATAGCGAGATAGCTGCTACCGTTGCCCGTAAAAACGGTATCCGTCTGGCTACAGAGACAGGCGCGGTTATCGGCGAGCGTTCGCTGGATGTTGTGTCAGGTGAGGAAGAAGTGGTGAACGGCACGAAAGAAATCTATCCCGGCCTCTATGTTTGTGGTATGGCTGCATCCGCTGTATCGGGTACTCCGCGTATGGGTCCCATCTTCGGCGGCATGTTGATGTCCGGCAAGAAGGTGGCTGATGAAATCATTGCCCGCTTGAAGAAATAATCTGTTTTTCAAGATATAGAGTAAGGCACGGATGATGCGATTGGCATTATTTGTGCCTTGCTTATTCTTGTAAAGGGGGAAATGTTTCTTTGTTGTATTCTATTTTCTCAAAATCCGAAAGAGGAATCACATATCCCAGCCATGGCCATTCGATGCATAGTTTGTTATTGTGTTTGCAAACGACTAATTTTTCCTATTTGGGAGAATAAAAGAATCAAAGCCTGCTAATAGAAAGAGCTCGGTACATACCGAACTCTTTCTATTACGGGATAATATTTAATTTATCCAACTTTTTGGGGCATTTCATGTCCTATTTTAATGTTTTAATTTATCTTTTGTACATACAAATCTAACCTATAAATTTACATTTTATTAATAACCATAATTTTGATAAGCTTGCTTACCTGCATCATCTAATAATACATTATTTTCATCAGTATATAAATTAATAGTAGACTGCAAAAATGGTTTCAATGTATGATAAGGTTGAATAAATCCTAATCCGGCACGACCAGATAATGAACCGTCACTCACTTCATTATCAGCTACCGGCCAATAATCTGGTCCTTGTGACAAAGTAGAGGCTTCTTTGTTATGATATAAGATGCGTACATATTGCCATGCTGAATGATGCAACCAGTCATAATAAATCATCTCCATGTTGAATTCACGTGCAACTTCATTTAAAATAAAGTTTTGAAAACGATCAGCATCACTTAATCCACTTCCTAAAATATTTTGGCTTGGATACATTTCAGCATTTGAGGCCGTGGAGTTTCCATCCCAAGAAGAAGTTGTAACCGTCATCTGTGATGAATAATCCAATGTTACAGTGTATGGGTACTGTCGCTCGGAGGTCTGTAGATTTTCACATCCAGGATAAAGACGAGCAATAACTTCTGCACGATTCTCACCAGGTTTATAAGCCGCACGCTGGCGTACCTTATTTATATCATTAAGAGCTGCTGAGTAGTTGCCCTGAAGACCATAGGCATTTGCACGGATTAAATAAGTTTCTGCTATACGAAATACTGGTACATCACGCCCTGAATAGTAACTTGTAGCACCTGGGCGATCAGGATCATCATATTTACTCGTGGCGGGTTGTGGCTCTTTTGCCATATTATTTAAGCCACCATGAGCTGTGCTGTCCAAATAAGCCTCATTACCATTCACTTGATTGCGAGTAGGTCGATAGTAATATTTATCGCCTACTTTGACCCAACGGGCGAAAAGGAAAAAAGGTTGCGATTCAGCCTCAAGCTTATCAATTGCAGTTTCTTTAGTATTTTCCAAATAAGCATATGCCAAATCTCCTGAACCCATTTTGTGTTCACCTGCTACAGCTTGACGGCCTCCCCATGATTCTCGATCATATTCAGGTAGAATATTTTTATTAAAATAGTCTGCCTGACGCTGTGTCCATACATAGGTTGCATTATTTGCATCATTATAAGCATAGTAAGGAAGGTTAGCTGCATACGCACTAGTACCACCTGATCCCAAAAGAGCTGTTTCCATTTCTACCCAAAAAGATTTTTGGAAACGTGAATCAATAGTTTTGTCGGCCCATAAATCAAAGCCAAAATCATTTGTAGAGGCAATATGCGAACGGCCACGATATGGGTAATCGCAAACTTCTTTTGGAATCCCCCATAAAGCTACCATATAAGCTGGCGATAAAAAATACTGTAATCGATTACCATAGCGACCGTTTGTTCCAGAAGTTGCTGGGTAGCCATATACACATGAGAAGATAATCTCAGGATTGGTTTCATTAGTGAAATCACCGGCTGTATGGCGGAAAATATCACCATAATCATCTGCCAATTTATAATATCCATCTTGATCTATCACATAATTGCAAAAATAAAGGCATGAATCTAAATCAGCTGTTCCTGTACCCTTATACAGCATACCAAGATAAGATTGTGGGTTTGTATTATCTATGCTTCCATCTGTATTGCGTCCATAAGTTGAACTACCATAATCTCGTCCTAAATATCGATACAAATATAATTTTGCTAGAAAATGAGCAGCAGCTCCTTTAGTTGCTCGCCCAAAATCCCCTGAAGATAACTCAGTCGCAGTTGGAAGTACTTCAAATCCATAACGTAAATCGGTAATGATTTGGTTATAAATGGATTCAGATGATTCACGAGCAAATGAGTAGTTATCAGGTAAACCAGTTGTATAGGTACGCGGGAAATATATATCACCTAAAAATGTGTTCATCACATAAATACAATACGCACGATTGAATAAAGCTTCAGCTTTAGCACGATCTGCCTCACTTCCGGATTCGTACATCCCAGGACCATTCCCAGAATCGATTGTTTCGATAACACGGTTACAGTTATTGATGGTAGGATAATATCCTAACATTTGGCTACTTGAATATTCTGCACAAAGCGCATCCAATTGTGAGGCTGGGGTTCCAGTTGAACTCCATACAGAAGCTGAATAATTTGCAGTTGTAGCATTTGCGGCTGTCATATTATCTACACCTAAAAAATAGCAATTGGGTCCGTGTGTATATTGTTTTGATTGGCGCCATGCATCATAGGTAGCTGTAACGAGTTCACCCATGCCTTGTTCTGTATTAAAATAATCTTGTGTTATAGTAGCAACCATCTCTTCTTCCAAGAATTTGTCTGTACAAGAAGTCATAAAAAGGGTCACTGCTCCAATTACAATTATATATTTATTTGATTTCATAATACTATCTTATTTGTTAGGTTAATTAAAATCCGAGGCGCAAGCCAATTACATAATGCCTAGTTAACATTGTATTATTGGTTTGTCCACCCAATGAATCTCCGCTTGAATTCAACGTTGTCCATCCTGTTAAATCATCCGGGTTAATACCAGCCTTTACGAGTTCACCCCCCCAAATAAAAGGATTCAAACACTGCACATAAATCTGACATCGATTTGCTCCAATCTTATTTAACCATCTATTAGGCAAAGTATAAGACAACGAAATATTACGTAAAGCAATCATATTACCTTTCGTATAATTCATGTAACGACTGTAATCAGTTACACCAGTAAAAGTACCACCATTGTATTGAATAGGATATTTTCCATTAGGATTGTCCACACTCCACATATCTGTCTCTACACGACGTCCTAATGTCTGTAGCAAGCCAAAATATGTATTGCCGAAACGGCCATAAAAGAATGCACTCAGTTCCCAATTTTTATACGTAAAGGTTGTAGTAAAACCAGCATTAACTTTAGGGGACCACTGGCCAATGTGTTTTTTGTCATCATCATTAATTGTACCAAAACCATTATCCACATAAGCAACTGTTTCTGTATGTGAAACGCCATCTGTATCGGTCCAAGTTATTTCTACTGACTTAGATCCGACCGAGCCTACGGATACTTCTATAAATTCCTGATCTTCAATCATTGCCATTCCAGGTTTCATAGTTATTCCATTTGCCTGATAAATGGCAAGTAGGCGTAAATCTTCATTTGTGTTCTGCCACAAACGGTCGTATTTGTAATCCCAAATATTGTCAATTGGACGTCCTATGAACCATCCATTGGCCGAATCGTCCACTTTGCCATTAGCTAGTTCTACAATCCAGCCTTTGTTAGTAGATACGGAGAAATCGGTTTTCCATTGGAAATCCTTTGTTTTTACATTGATGGTGGATAAAGTTACCTCAAAACCGCGATTGGCTGTCTTGCCTACATTAGTACGAATAGAAGTATAACCTAAGATACCAGGAATTGCTTTAGACAAAATCAAATCATAGGTACGTGCTTCATAGTATTCCAAACTACCATTGATTCGACCGTTCAAGAAGCTATAGTCGACACCAAAATTGGCAGAGCCTGTCTTTTCCCACCCCAATGATAGATTAGGCAAAACATTGGCTTTCGCACCATTAGAGATTACTGTTGTGCCACCTTCTCCAAAAAATTTGCCAGCACCACTAGAAGTCATAGAGCCTGAAGTCTGATAAGCACTTACTGAAGCATTTCCAGTAACACCATAACCTACTCGAAGTTTGATTTGATCAATCCAATTTACATCTTGCAAAAAAGCTTCTTCATTTATCTTCCATGCTAAGGCGGCTGAAGGGAAAAAATCCCACTTATTACCTACAGCCAAAACAGAAGCACCATCCCAGCGGCCTGTTAATGTTAATAAATAGCGATCCATCAAACTGTAATTTAAGCGTCCCATATACGAAGCACGCGTAGTCTTAGTATAATTAGCACTAATACCATTTTGAGTTGTATCAGAATTTGCAAGTCCATACCACAAAGCTGTAGGGTATGTGCAATTATAAGCGCGATAAGACATACCTTCTGCTCGATACATTTCTGCTGATTGCATTAATGTTATACCCAAGGAGTGTATCTTGTTAAAAGTTTTATTGTAAAATAACATGTTTTCCAATGTCCAAGAAAGATAAATATCTTGGTCGTTAAAAGCTGTATTGGGAGCATAAGCTGTATTTTCCAATGGATTGGAGAATTCTGCACCATAGTAAGACCCGAAACGTGAATTGCGGCTTTGTACACCAAGATTAGTACGCCATTTTAGGCCATTTAATGGAGTCCACATTTTTCCAAAATCAAGATCGGCATGTGAACTTAACATAACGCTAGTCACACGGGTCTCATTGACGGCTTTGTCAATATCCCAAGCGGGATTATGTTCCAATCCGTTACTGCCACCTGAACCTAATATAGGATCTCCATTTTCGTCAAAAGCTGGATAAATTGGTAGCAAACTCAAAGCATATCCGTATGAATCTTTAGCTGCTGTATTTGCAGTGTTATATATAATACCATAATTCTGAATCGAATGACTGGCTTGAAGTCCCAGACCTACCGTTAACCAAGGTTTCGGAGTAATTTCACCATTCACATTAGCTGAATATCGTTTATAATCTTGATCTTTTAAGGCTGCTTCTTGTCCCAAATATGCTAAAGACACATAAAGATTGGATATCTCTGTACCTGCCGATAGTGAGATCTGATGGTTTTGTGTTATACCTGTACGAGTTACTAGTTTTGTCCAATCTGTTGTTTCATATGCATCTGGATTATATACAGGAACATATGATGCATACCCCTTGGCTATTTCCTCTTCTGTAGCCGCGCGTAAAACGTAATTTCCATCTGCATCATATTGCCAAGCTCTTTTAAAGTTTGTTAGTCCTTCTGGAGTATTCCCCAAATCAAAAATATTACTAATCACCGTTGGGTCTGGAGCAGTGCCATAACTTCCAGCGTAATTGTCTGAATTAATTAGTTTTTGCATTTCCCAGTCTACATATTGACCTGAATTCATCCAATCAGTCATTGAGTGTATACGAGAGAAAGTTATATTTCCTGTATATGATACTGAAGCCTTACCTTTTGCACCTTTTTTAGTAGTTACAAGAATTACTCCATTAGCTCCACGGGAACCGTAAATTGCAGTAGCAGAAGCGTCTTTTAAAATTTCCATGGACTCTATATCGTTCGGATTCAAGTCTCCTATTGAGCCTGCAGTCAAAGGAATACCATCTATTACATATAAAGGGTCATTAGAATTATCAATAGAACGACTACCGCGGATACGTACCTCACCCAATTCACCCGGGCGGCTATTAGTCGAAATATCCACACCTGCAGCTTTACCTTGCATAGCTTGTAATACATTTTGTACGGGACGTTCCTCTATTGTTTCTGAAGTTACTCGGGTTAAAGCACCTGTCACATCGCTTTTACGCATTGTACCATAACCAACAACTACAACTTCATCCAACATTTCATTATCTTCTTCCAAAGTTACATTAAAAAAAGTTTTTCTCGCAACTGAAAGGTTTACTGTTTTATACCCAACAAAACTTATTTCCAATGTTGCATTTTCCGAGACATTGGACAATATAAACTTGCCATCCATATCTGTAATTGTACCGTTAGTCGTTCCTTTTACTAATACACTGGCACCAATCACACTCATCCCTGTTTTGTCAAGTACAGAACCTTGAATAGTTTTATTCTGTGCATGACTATTTATCGCCGAAGATAAAAAAATAATTGTTAAAAATAGCCATTGGATGCAAAAACATCCGACTAAACAAATGCGGTCTTTTGTTTTTCTCATACATCAATCATTTAGTTAAACAAATAAAACATTTCCTTGCCTTTAATAATAATATATTGCAAATTTAACGTATGGATAGTACATAATAAATGGAAAATTGTACAAAAACATGTAGAAATATTCTTTTTTGATTTATTAATGATTGCAAAAAGCAAAACTATTATTCGTAAAATCATATTAAACATGATACTAATAAGAAGCGTAAAAAACATTTGTTGACCTATAGTATCTCCACTCAATTCTCCTCCAAATAATAAACTGAAAATAGAGTGATCTCTATATCTGTAAGCATCAGAAAGTTTTTTTTCTTGATGTGTATTCTATAGCAGTTCTGTGGAATAGAAAAAATAAATTTATATCGGAGTGTTTCTTGAAATTGCATTAGTTAGCCAATTATTTTTCCCCAGTCAGGAAAAACTTTTTTTCTAACTGGGGAAAAATCTATCCATTTTTGGGAGCCCGTTGTAATCTTTCACAGTTTTTTGAGTGTGCGGAGTGTTTCTCTGTGAACCTTCACTGTAATAAGTTGTAAAATAACTGTTTACGGTGAAACTAATATAATCGGGTGAAAGCGTGCTTTCACCATAATTTCTTATTATCGAATTATTTATACCGATGTGAAAGCGTGAAGGCTTTTGGGGAAGGCTTAAAATAAGAAGTGTGTACTGGGGGCATCTTTTACTTGTATGGTAGATGAATAAAGGCATACGGTTGGCTTTGAATCTGGAAAGAGGTTATCAAAAAGGAAAAGGACTATCACTTTGTCAACGAAGTGAAGAATCTCAAAAGCAACAGCTCACGTACCCAGATCTTTCACTACGGATGGCATTGCATTTTGACTATACTTTTCTATTTTGCCCCACCCTCTTAAGAGAAAGGAAAACGGTGTTTTGCTGAGAAGGCAATCGCACCAAGTCCTTCTTTAGCTTCGTAAAGTCCCTCTTTAGCTTCCTAAAGTGGCACTTTACGCGGCTGAAGTTGCTGTTTATGGGAAGGATGTTTCGCTGAAAAAGAAACCCGCCATGGACCTATTCAACGGTCTATGGCGGGTCATTCGCAGCATTTCGGTATTTATATTGACTTTCTTGTCGGTTTGTCGAATTTATTTATTCGGCGTATCCATCGGCTCAATATTGTTTTCTGCTCCGTCGTATCCTGGAGTTTGGTTGATGTGTCCTTCCACATTGGTAGAAATGGCTTTTTCAGAGATGGGCCATAAAACATTGTGTGGAGCAATGGTGTACTCAACTCCTACACCGGTCTTGACACCTTTATTATAGAACTCTGTGCGATCCATGATACGGTTGTAGAAGTAGTTGTTTTCCGTAAAATTGTCCATAGAGTAGGTACGGCCTTTTTCATCAGCTTTACCTGTTTTGGCAAAGAGGAAAGCGATACGAGTCAGTTCGCATTTGCGTGGCTCTTCGTAGAAAAGTTCACGGGCACGCTCGTCCAGAATCTGACTGATATTGACTTCGCTTGCAGCCAAATCGCGGGCACCGGCACGGCGACGTACTGTATTCAGGTCGTTGGCTGCCAAATCGTTTTTGTCGAGCCAAACGTATGCTTCAGCACGTAGCAGATAGGTTTCGGCCAAACGGAAAATATACCAGTCGGCCCAACCGCCACGCCACCAACCGGCTTTCTGATCAGCGATATTGGACTTGTAATGAGGCCAGCCGCTCCAGTCACGGATGGTATCCTTAATCAGGATAGTACCGTCATCGGCATACATGCGCACATTTTTTCCAAACCATTCGGACTTTCCTTCCAAAGACGGATTATTGTATTTAAGATCGGTGGTGTGCATCCAGTTACCTGGTTTATGGCGATAGTCTGTATTGTCAAGTTGCCAGATCTGATATTGGTGATACCAAGTGGAACGGCAAGTGTTTATGCCACGACCATATTCCAGCAGATAAGGATTCTTCTTTTCGTTGTTGTCTACAAATCCTGCTTCGCCGGCTGGAGTCAGGATTTGACCCGAAGCGGAATACCAGGGAACGATCTGGCGTTTGATTTCCAAACCTGCAGCTGACCGCATGTCACTACCGGCATCATAACGGTCGATAACCATGTAGAGCACTTCCTTGTTCTCGGGCAAAGCCTTGTTGTCAGACTGGTGCAGGTCCCACACAACATCTTTGGTCGGATCATTTTTATCTACGCCGAAACGTTCGGTCATCAAGTGGTGTACGCCGTCGCCGATTACTTTGTTGGCCGACTCTACCGCATCTTCAAATTCGCCCAAAGCCAGGTTGATTTTAGTCAACAGATGATAGGCTGCAGCCTGAGTTACCATACCGATATAAACATTGTTGGATAAGTAGGGAGCCGTACGTTCCAGATCCTCCTTTAGGTAGCGTAAAATAGCTTCTCGGCTGGTCGTGTAAAAATCGTATCGGGGGCCGGTAACCTCGTGAATGATGAAAGGTACATCACCGTACTGATGAACCAGACGATAGTAGCGGAAAGCGCGATGGAAACAAGCCAGTGCTTCGATTTCACCTTTCTGTTCAGGCGTCATTTCAACTCCTTGGGCACGGTCGTAGATGGTATTGGCGTCTTTGATTCCTTTGTACAAGTAAGTCCAGTAATTGTTAATCTGGCTGGCATTACCGGTCAGATTGGCTGAAGGGGTAATCTGACGAACCAGATCGCAAGGGGCATTCGTCGCATCGGTACGGCCATTGACAGCCATTTCCGAGAAGAAGTATTCTGACAGGATGCAGGGGTCGGCAGAACCGCTGGTTGGATAATAGTCGAAGTAACGGACATCACGGTTCAACATATCCGTGCTGGTTTTCAGACCCGCATACGTATTGAATGTGTTCTCGGGAGTAAAGAACGACAGCGGTTTAGGATCCAGCCAGTCGGAACAACCGGTGGAAGTCAGGAGGGCTGCCATAGCTGTGGCACATCCCAAAGTGTATTTTATTGTTTTTTTCATTGTTGCAATTCAGATTATAGTGTCATATTTATACCAAGAGTGACAGTTCGCGGTGTATTGGAGTCGGAATTCTCGGGGTCCCAGGCAGGCCATCCGGTCAAATAGCCCAAGTTTTTCACTGTGAGATTCAGACGGAGAGCTTCCAACTTCAATGGCTTGATCATATTTTTCGGAAATGTGTAGCCGAAAGATACGTTGTCGATACGCAAGAACGAAGCATGCTTGTAAATGCTGTAGCCGATGCCACTTGGGCTCTTGGCGCTCAGACGAGGATAGTCATTGATGGGATTCTCGGGTGTCCAATACTCACGTTTGATCTGATTGGTGGTGTTGAGCAAAGCATTGTTGTTGGTGAAGCGTCCCATGGTCTTGATATGTCCCAGGTAAGAATACATGCTGAACGAGAAATCAAAGTTCTTGAAGATGGTAAATTCGTTACGCATATTCCAACGAACTTTGGGAGTCGTATTGCCTTGGAATACTTTATCATCATTATTATATTTATAATTCCCGTCTACATCAAGTATGTGTGGATCACCTGGGCGTTGACCATATTTTGCAGCTTCTTCAGCTTCATTTTCCTGCCATACTCCAATGAATTTATATCCCCATACTTCGTCGAGTGCATGACCGATAAAGTAACCGTTTGTGATATCATCAGCTTCTTTCTGGCCAATAACGTTGCCGTCGGTATCGGTTACGTTTTCCATAATGCCATACAGGTGTTTGATGGTATTCTTGTTGTAGGCAAGGTTGAAAGTCGTACGCCAGGTCAGGTTCGGCTGCTGGATATTGGTAGAATGCAGAGATAATTCTACGCCTTGGTTCCAGATTTCACCAATATTGGACTTCACGCTGGAATAACCGATCAGACTTGGGAGCTGACGATTGTTCAGCAGGTCGGTCGTACTTTTATGATATACATCCACGCTACCTCCCAAACGGCCTCCGAACAAAGTAAAGTCTAAACCTACATTGTAAGATGTAGTGGTTTCCCACTTCAGGTTAGGATTGGCCATGTTGTAGCAGTAGAAGGTATTGATGAGCACCAGTTCGCCGGTAGCTGGATCCACATACATATATTTACGTGGCTCGAGTGACATCAGAGCTGCATATTCTCCTACTGAACGGTTACCGT
Source organism: uncultured Bacteroides sp. (assembly GCA_964419245.1). Taxonomy (GTDB): domain Bacteria; phylum Bacteroidota; class Bacteroidia; order Bacteroidales; family Bacteroidaceae; genus Bacteroides. Next base: position 121,708 of record CAYQOV010000002.1, read on the forward strand.
TTTCGCCGTAAGAAAAACGTAATTTGGCATATTCCAGCCATTTGGCATTCAGCTTTTTGAAGAAAGATTCTTCAGTAAAAACCCAACCTAAGGCAATAGATGGGAACACTGCGTGAGGATTGGCTTGACCGAAAGCTGAGTAGCCGTCGCGACGTACGGTAGCCGTAATGAGGTAACGGTCTGCGTAAGAATAGTGCAGACGTGCCATCAAAGCATCGCCCGTGCGGTAGATGTCATCGGCATCTACGCTAGGCACTGTTCCGTAGCCGATACCATGCCAGCCCAGGTTGTCGCTCGGCTGGAAAGCTTCGTTCTTGGCTGTCGTTTTCCAACGTTGGAATTTTTCCCAGTTGACCAGTCCGGTAAAGTCGAAAGCATGTTTGCCGAATTCTTTGTTCCATTTCAGCATGTTGTCCCATTGCCAATAAAAATCTTTCTGGGCATAGCGATGTACATAGCCGCCTTGGTCGCCGGAACCCGGGTGATCAGCCGACTTATGGAACATGTATTCCACCCATTCGAAACGTGGTGAGTAGGTCGTCTGGAAAGAAAAGCCCAGAGGCAGGTCGAATTTCAGGTAGAGGGAAGAATTCAAGTTGTTGTAATCTTTCTTCTTGCTGGTGTATACCATGTTCAGCAAGGGATTCGTGGCATTGTTGTTGTCGTTAGGATAGTAGGTCAGATTGCCATCGGCATCGTAAACGCTTCCGTAAGGAGACAAAGCAGTACTCCATGATGCATAAGGACCACCGTCGTCACCACTCATACGACCTTCATCGCGTGCGGTGAACTGAGCATTCACACCGTAAGTCAAGAAATCCTGTACTTTGTTTTCAAGGTTGACGCGGGCACGGACGGCACTATACGAGCTGCCGATGTTGTTGCTTTCGTTCTTCAGGTAGTTGATAGAAGAATAATAAGACATATTCTCTTTTCGACCTGACACACTGAGAGTATAGTCTTGGCGGAGTGCGGTTTGCTGGGTCAATTCTTTCCAATCGACCGTTTTGCCGGCCATGTAGTTGGCTACTTCTGTATTGGTCATGCGCAAACGGTTTAACCAGACCTCGGTGGGGTCACCACTGTCCGACCCCATCCATGCAGCCAATTCGTCTCCACTCAGTCCGGCCGGATTCTTGAAATAACCGGTTGCAGCTTTCTCATATTCGGCACTCTCCATTACAGCTTGGCGGAAGTCGACAAACTCTTGTCCTTCGTATACATCCGGCTGAGAATGTACCATTGCCCAACCCCAACTCCCATTGAAGCTGATGGTCGGTTTGTCGCCGCCACCCTTCTTGGTTGTAATCAATACAACACCATTGGCAGCCTGTGCACCATATACAGCCGTAGAGCTGGCATCTTTCAATACATCGATGCGTTCGATATCGTTGGGGTTGATATCGGTCATCTGACCACTGTAGATAACACCGTCCAATACAATCAACGGAGAGGTGCTGGCTGCAATGGTACCTTTACCACGAATCAGCATGGAGGTATTTCCTTTTGCATCGGTTTCCATACCGACAGAAAGACCTGCCACACCAGTACGGAGCATATCCTGGATTGTCTGGCGCTGTTCTTTCTCCATGGCATCACCCTTGATGGAGGCTACGGCACCTGTCAAGTCTGACTTTTTCATTGTACCATAACCGACTACAACGACTTCCTGAAGCATTTCGGAATCTTCTTTCAATGTAATTACAGCAGGTATGTCTTTGGCTTTCAGGGTCTGTGTTGCGAAACCAATGTACGAAATCTGTATGTTGGAACCTTCGTTTACAGTCAGTGAATAATTTCCGTCGATATCCGTAATCATACCGTTGGATGTCCCTTCTTCCAGCACATTTGCGCCGATTACCGGTTCGCCCAGATTATCGATAATTTGTCCTTTTACGGTTATTGTTTTTCTACGCTGCTCCGTTTGTTTCTTTATCGCATACAGCGCAATTTGTGTGTTGGTGACTTCATACCTCAGGTTTGTGCCTTTCAGCATGGCTTCCATTGCCTTACCGGCCGTAGCTTGTTTGACATTCAGGCTGACTTTCTGTTTTACATCCACTTGGCTGGCATCGTAAAAGAATGTGTATTCGCTTACATCTTCAATACGCTTAATGGCTTCAGAAAGAGGAAGGTTGGAGAAACTAACCGTTATCAGTTTCTCTTTTACCTGTGCCGACAAAGGCACACAAAGGATTAGTAGCAATAAAATTGCCACCTGTTTTCGTAAACTCATTTTTCTCGTTAGATTTAAAATTTAATTATAGAATCATTGTGAATTTCACTTGACAAAGAAGACGTTAACGGCCTTTAGAGCCTAAGTTGGTCATAGTATTACGATGTTTCTTTTACATAGGCTTCTTGTTTTTTTAGTTAATACTTTTATTGAATATAGTGAGCTCATTTTCATCATCAAACGTATATCCTATGGGGTTGATTCGAGTCATCAATCTCAGAATCTCTTCCAAGGACTCGTTACGCAATGTGAACGTGTAGCGGAATTTGTCCGCAATGGCTGGTTCAAGCGTAATCTTTACATGATACCATTTGCTCAGGAAACGGCAGATGTCCCGTAAAGAACGTTGTTCAAAAACGATCTGTTCTTGCATCCATGATGATGCAAAGACTACATCATCTGCTGCAATGGACAAACGGCCGTTTTTTCTGTCGAATGTGGCTGTTTCGCCTGGCATCAGATATCGGTGTTCAGTGGCCGTTTCCAAAGAAACGGATCCTTCAACGAGGCTGACATAAGTATTTTCGGTTTCAGGAAACGCTTCTACATTGAATTTGGTTCCGTGTACGCGGATGGTCATCCCTTCTGTTTGAACCACAAATGGCCGTTTTTTGTCAGGAGCCACATCGAAATAGGCTTCACCTTCCAAACTGACAACGCGCTCTTCCCCTCCCTGTTGAGGAACGTTACATACCAGCTTGGTATCATTGTGCAACCATACCAAAGAACGATCCGGAAGCGATGCAGAAGATTTGCCGCTGACGCACGCGTATTCCAAAGGAATAGCCTCAGGCACTCCCATCCATTGGCCTGCAAAGAAGGAAGCGATTATGACAACAACCACGCAAGCGGCTGCCCAATATGTCCACCGTAATAGCTTCCTGTGTTGCTTGGAAGCAAGGCGAACTGACTTTTCCTGTCCGGATTTTGCTGTCTCGCCATGTATTCTCCGTGACAACTCATTCCAATAATAGTCGGCATCCGGATTATAGTGCATGGACTTGAGTTGGATTTTGTCCCATAAAGCGGCCAATTCGTCGAACAGCTCTGCATGATCGGGCAGCCAATCATTCAGGCGTTTTTCTTCTTCAGCCGTCAGTTCGTTCTTTAGTTTAGAAACGATCAAGTCCCAAGGTATTTCTCTTTTCATAACCATCCTTTAACGTCTTTCACTGATTAAGACACGAAAAGTTGGGAGACCCCTTAGTTTAAAGCTGGAATTAACAAGTTTTTAATGTTTGCTCCGCTCTGAAAACTTTCTTTCGATAATTTTGCTGAAATATAATAAAGTTTCTAACTTTGTCTTTCTAAAAAGAAAGTCCCGGCATGATGCATCAAGATGACATATTACTGCTGAAACTGATTAAACAAGGCGATGAACATGCCTTTAAATATCTTTTTGACACTTATTTCATTTCGTTATGCCGTTATATCAATCTTTATGTGGATAATTATACAGAGGCGGAGGAGTTGGCTTTGGATATATTCATGAATGTATGGGAAAGTAGAGAGCATCTGGAAATCAAGCTGTCTCTGAAAGCTTACCTCTTTCAAGCCGCTCGTAATCGGAGCCTTAATCACTTGCGCGATCGCAAAGAAACCCGTCCATTGGATGAAAATTTGCAAGAATCACTTACGTTCACTGATTATCCGTCTTTAGAGATGGATGAATTGAATCGTCTCATTGAAGAGGCGGTCGCTGCCCTTCCGGCCCGCTGCAAGGAGGTGTTTATTAAAAGCAGGCAAGAAAATATGTCGAATAAAGAAATTGCAACAAGCATGGACATATCTTTAAAAACGGTTGAGGCGCAAATCACCAAAGCTCTGAAGCTGATACGTGAATTCTTAGGAGATGGGTATTCTTATTTGTTTTAATGACCGAACGTAAAATCATACATATCGATATGGATGCTTTCTATGCATCCGTGGAGCAGCGCGACCATCCTGAACTACGCGGCAAGCCCATTGCGGTGGGGCATGCCGAGGAGCGGGGTGTGGTGGCTGCTGCCAGTTATGAGGCGCGTCGCTATGGGGTACGTTCGGCCATGTCGTCGCAAAAAGCCAAACGGCTCTGTCCGTCGCTTATCTTTATTCCCGGCCGTATGGAGGTGTACAAGGAGGTGTCGCGCCAGATACATGAGATTTTTCATGAATATACGGATGTCATCGAGCCGATTTCGCTCGATGAGGCTTTTCTCGATGTTACTGACAATAAGCCCGGCATCCCGTTGGCGGTGGACATTGCCCGTGAAATCAAGCGGAAGATACGCAGCGAACTGAACCTCGTGGCTTCGGCGGGCGTGTCCTACAACAAGTTTCTGGCGAAGATTGCTTCGGATTATCGCAAGCCGGATGGGCTTTGTACCATCCATCCCGACCAGGCACTCGACTTCATTGCCCGTCTGCCCATCGAGAGCTTTTGGGGCGTAGGACCTGTCACGGCCAAGCGGATGCATCTGCTGGGTATACACAACGGTGCCCAGTTGCGCGCCCGTTCATTGGAGATGCTGACCAGAGAGTTTGGCAAGGTAGGGGCGGTGTATTATGACTTTGCACGCGGCATCGACTTGCGGCCTGTCGAGGCGGTGCGTGTACGTAAGTCCATCGGGTGCGAGCATACGCTGGAGAAGGATATCAACCGCACCTCGTCGGTCATCATTGAGCTGTATCATGTGGCAGTAGAGCTGGTGGAGCGCCTCCGACGGAAGGATTTTCGTGGCAATACGCTGACGCTGAAGATCAAGTTTCACGACTTCCGCCAGATCACCCGCAGCATCACGCAGGGACAGGAACTGACGGAGCTTTCCGTCATTTTGCCCCTCGCCAAGCAGTTGCTTCGTGAGGTGGATTATGAGGAACATCCCATCCGGCTCATAGGCTTGTCTGTGTCCAATCCGCGCGATGCGGAAGCCGATCGTCATGGAGTGTGGGAGCAGCTCAGCTTTGAGTTCAGCGACTGGGAATAGGACTGTTTGCCCGAATTTGTGACAAATGATAGAAAAAATGTATGAATGTTGGGCTATATATGATAAATTGTATTATTTTTGTGGGCACAAGGTGAAATCCCGATAGGGGATGGACAATTGTTGAAACCCGTAAAACAAATTACCATGAAAAACACTTTCTTCTTGCTACTTGCACTCCTGTCTTTGCTGGCTGCGTGTCAGAATAGCGTTCAAGCAGAACTGGACGAGGACGGGAACTTTTCGGAGTCTACATTGAGAGTACAGACACGTGCGGGAGGGACTTCTTCCCTCACTTATCCTGTTTATATTTATGCCTTTTCGGACGACGGGGCGTATGCAGCTTCTACGGAACTGCATTCCGAGGAAGAGGGCAGTGCGATGGAGCTTTGCCTTGCTGCGGGAAATTATACGATAGTGGCTTTGTGTGGCGTGGACGGTTATTCATTTTCTGATCGGCCGGATATGGAGGATGTAGTGACTTTTTCTGATAAACAGATGGCTGAAGAAGCCTTGATGTGCGGCATGGCCAAGGTGCGTGTGAATGGCGATGCTTCGACCAGCATCACGCTGACGGCAGCCGTGAGCCGTTTGGAAATCGAACTGTATGCCATTCCCGATGATACAAAAGCGGTGCATGTCACTGTCGGGCCTGTGTATGCTTCGCTTGCCATGGACGGCACATATGGCGGGAGCACTTCGCTGGCGATAGCCTGTAGCGATGCGGGTAGAGGGGTGTGGACATCTCCTGGGCTGTATGTCTTTCCTTCGGCCGATCGTGCCAGGGTGTCGCTTTCCATTGCTTTGACTGATAGCAAAGGGACTGTTTCTACCTACGGTTATACCTTGTCCGAACCGCTGGTTGCCAATACTCCTTATGAACTGGAAGGAACTTTCTCCGCAGGCTTCAACTTGTCTGGCGAGATTACGGCTGAAGGCTGGAATGATGTGCGCAACATTCGTTTTGATCTCGGCAGCACGACAGGCGGCGGTAATGAGGGTGGTGGTGAGGATGATACTGAAATCAGTGGAACGGATGTTCCTGCCGCCGGTACATTGTGGGACGGTCATCTGGTAGCGCTTTCTACTCCCGACGATAATGGCGGCGCCACTTTGCTTCTGCTGAGTACGAAAGAATGGACGGATGTCCCTTCTGCCTTGAACACGGAAAATCCAAGCGAGGCAGCCGGCCTTGTCAACACCTATACGGAAGGTGGTCTTAGCGGATGGCGCTTTCCGACGGCTGATGAGGCGAAGGCTATGCGAAATGCCATCGGTGGAACCCGCTTGTCACAGACCAACAATCTGCTGTCCGGTAAGGGTTTGGATCCTCTGTCGTCTGGCTATGAACCGGGTACAAAGGATACCCCTGTCCGTTACCTTTGTGAGGATGGTGAGAAAACGTATGTCTGGGAAGAAGGGAATGTCTCCAAAGCCGGTTCTTCTCGTACTTACCGTCTGCGGGCTGTCAAGGAAGTCACGTTCCGCAAGCAATGAAAGGCAGGGTTGGGACAGAATAATCATTATTATATTGGAAAAATAAAAAGATATGGGCTGTTTGATGAACGTTTTGTGGTTGCTGTTAGGAGGAATTCTGACGGCAATCGAGTATGTGGTGGCCAGTCTGCTGCTGATGGTGACCATTGTGGGTATTCCTTTCGGCGTACAGACGATGAAGATGGCTTCGCTGGCCTTATGGCCTTTCGGCAAGGAGGTGCGCAGCGGCAGCCGTTCGGACGGTTGCCTGTACGTACTGATGAATGTGCTGTGGATTCTGCTGGGCGGCATCTGGATCTGCCTCTCACATCTGATTTTCGGAGCCATCCTTTGTATTACCGTTATAGGCATACCTTTCGGCCTGCAGCACTTCAAGCTGGCAGCCGTGGCGTTGATGCCTTTTGGCAAAGATATTGTGGAGGCTTGAAGGGATAGGAAGTATTAAAAAGACAAAAGAGAGTGCATCCACTGAGGATGCGCTCTCTTTCTTTTCATATTGTTTAAAGGGTTGTTTACTAAGTCAAGCTTGCTGTGCAAGCAGTTTCTGAAGTTTGCCATTCAAGGCTTGGCACATGGCACCGTTTCCCATTGCTTGATAGCGTTTGATACGGTACTGTAACATCATGATTTCATTTACGTTTTTTTTCATAATCGTCTTGGTTTTGTGCCTTCCGCGTTTCGGAAAGCGGTTTGTACATCTTTTCTTGTTTTCTCTTCTAATAACACTGCAAAGATACGAATTGTTCGCGAAAAATATGTTCTATAACATAAAAATCTTGTTGTTTCTTCCTGAATTTGCGTCAAAACACTCCGTTTTGCCATCTGGATATTACAAAAATATGACTATCTTTGCGTGGAAATCCTTTTGGAAAGTGATATGAAAATTCTATTCGATAAGCTGGTGGTGTTGCTGCGCAGTCCCTATCCTGAGTTGAGGGCGCGTTGGAAAACGGTGGTGTTGCCTTCGCTGCTGGTGTTCTTCATTCTTTATGTTCTCCAGCCTTTCGGCATCTCGCGGATGGAAGGGAACAAGCTGCTTGTATTGGCGGGCTATGCGGTGGTGTCGTCGGCCATGCTGGCGGTGGCGGTTTATATGCTTCCAGCCCTGTTTCCTGCGTGGTATCGGGAAGAACGGTGGACGGTGGGCAAGGAGATACTTTCCACACTGCTGCTGTGTGTACTGATTACGTTGGGCAACTGGTGCTATACGGCAGGGGTATTCGGCCTGGAGCTGAACTTGCGTTTGCTGGCCGTCTGCCTGTTGTGGATGGTGGTGATCGGGCCGTTTCCCATTGTGCTGTTCGTGATGTGGAATCGCAACCTGCAACTGAGCCACAACCTTCAGGAGGCGGTGGCGATGAACGCCCGTCTGGCAGAAAGGGTACAGGCGGAAGTAGTATCGGAACCTCGGTCGGCGGAAGCCCGTGAAGAAGTCTTGTTGGAAGGAGGGACGAAAGAGAGTCTGGCGCTCGACCCCGTCCGGCTGCTCTATGCGGAGTCGGAAGGTAACTATGTACGGCTGCACTACTTGGATGCCGATAACGGCAAGCCCGCGGTGAAGCTGCTGCGCCTGACGCTGAAGCAGGCGGAGGATGCGTTTTTGGATTACTCGTATATAATAAGGTGTCACCGCGCCTATCTCGTCAACCTGCATCGAGTGGCGCAGGTGTCAGGTAATGCGCAGGGCTATCGGCTCCATCTGGAGGGGTGTGGAACGGAAGTACCCGTTTCGCGGAGCTATGCCGTCCGTGTAAAAAGAGCTTTGGAGGGTAGCGAGTAAGCTTACCGTTTGTCCCAGACCTTTGTTATTCATCCCTCGTGGATGCAGTTGGTCACATATCCGGGCTGTCTGTCCCGGATATTTTTTTGTCTGTCCGCTTGCTTGTAATTTCGCTTTCGGTAAACGAAAAGAATAGCAAAACAATGAAACGGTTATTCCTTATTCTGATGGTATTGACTGGAGCAGTCGCCCCGGATGCCGACGCGCAGATTGCCGTGACCGACACCATCTGCCTGACCTTGGACGGCGTGACGATGACGGACAGCGTGGGGCTGGACGAAGTGGTGGTGAAGCGTCGGCGCACGCCGGCGGCCAATAGCCGGTGGAGCGACCTGCATCCCGTGGAATTGGTTACGGTAGGCGGAGCGAACGGTGACCTCTACCGAGCACTTCAGACTCTGCCGGGCACGCAGGTGCAGGGTGAGACGGGCCGCCTGCTGGTGCGCGGAGGCGACGACCGAGAGACGCAGACCTACATCGACGGTATGCATGTACTGGTGCCCTACACTTCGGTGGGTATCGGCGCCTCGGCCCGTAGCCGTTACTCCACTTTCCTGTTTAGCGGGGTAAACCTGGCTTCGGGTGGCGCACCGCTGGAGTATGGTGGGGCACTCTCGGCCGTTCTGCCGTTGGAGACGAAGGATTATAGCACGGTGGATAAGCTTGGGCTGAATGCTTCCATTGTAGGGGCGGGCGGGGGAGGTACGCGCACGTTCGGAAAAGGGTCGGCTTCCGTAGACCTGAATTATCAGAACATGGCGTTGCACAATCGGATTTACCCCGGTCGGAAGAATTTCGGCCGTCCCTATCAGCTGCTGTCGGGAGCCACGCAGCTGCGCTTTACACCCGATGCGTCGACCGTGGCCAAGTTGTATGCCCAGTACGATCGGACGGACTTTGCCACCTACGAGGGTGATGACCGCCGCCTGTTCGGCTTGGGCGAGGACAACGTCTACCTGAACGCCACGCTGTGCCGTGTGTCCGGTGCCGGTTGGGAGTGGTTTGCGGGTACAGCCTGGTCGTACAACCGCCAGACGGTGGACAATGCTGCCGCTGAGGGTGACGCCTGGCTGCAACGCCGGCAAGAACTCCATCTGAAGGCCAAGTTGGGCCGGCGCTTGTCCCCGCTTTTGCGCTTGGATGGCGGAGTGGAGGCGTTTGTTCGCAGTTATGCCATGAGCTACCGTTTTCCGGTTTCTGCCGGCGAGGCGGAGGGGCGCGTGTCGCCTTCGCTGGGTGCTGTCTTCCTGTCTGCAGTCTGTTTCCCGCTGGAGCGGCTTAAGGTGGAGGGCTCCGTGCGGGCCGAGTATCACGGGCTGAGCGGAGCGACGGAAGTGTCACCACGACTGGCACTGAACTGGTTTCAGGGCGACGCCGTGCTGACAGCCGTGGCAGGGCGATACACTCAGCCGGCGGCAGACAGCCTGCTGCTGAAGCAGACGGGACTGAAGCCCGAAGTATGCTGGCAGTATAACGTGGGCGCGCAGTACGGTCGCGGCGGCCGCTTGGCCAAGGTGGAGGTCTATTATAAGAAATACAGTCGCTTGCCCCTGTGGACGAACGGTGGAGAGGCGTCGTTGTTGCTGACTTCCGGCGGCTACGGCTACAGCAAGGGTATCGACTTCTTTCTGTCCGATCGTGCGTCGCTCAAGAACCTGGAATACCGCCTGTCTTATACCTACAACCTGCCCCGCCGTCGGACGGGCCGCGACTTCGAGCCGACCGTCCCTCAATATGCCACGCGCCACAATGCCTCCGTCGTTGTCAAGTGGTCGCTTCCCCGCCTGCGCACCGTCCTGAGCCTGACCGACCGCTTCAGCAGCGGTCGCCCGTGGCACAATCCCGAACGGCCCGGCTTGATGAATGACGAGGTGAAGCCCTACAACAGCCTCGACGTGGGCCTGACCTTCTTGCCCTCGAAGAAGGTCATCGTCCACGCCTCGGCCACCAACGTGCTGGGTCGTCGCAACGAGTTCGGGCGCGTGGACGGGCGGCCTGTGCTGGCTGCCGCCGACCGCTTCTTCTACATCGGCGTCTTCGTGACGCTGGGACGCCATGCAGCCTACGACGTTTCTAACTTTTAGTCCGCTGAGGTACCTCAGCAGCCTTTCCGAGACCTTCGCTACCAGAGGTGGCGCCAGAGATCGAAACTTGTCTTTATTTACGAATTTAAAAATACAAAACGTATGAAAAACTTGATTTTACTTGTATTGCTGGCCCTCCAAGGCCTTGCCAGTGCGCTCCATGCGCAAACGCTGACCCTCCGTGTGAACGATATCCCGAAGCCGGAGGGGCAACTCTACGTCGCCTTCTATGCCTCCGAGGCCGATTTCTTGAAGAAACCCTTGACGGGCTTCCGCGTGCCGGTGAACAACACCATGCTCGTCATCCCTTGCCGCGGACTTCCGGCGGGCGAGTACGCCTTTTCACTCTTCCTGGACACGAATGGTAACGGACAACTGGATACGGCGGCTTTCGGCATTCCGACAGAGAAATACGCCTTCAGCAACGATGCCGAAGGGGTGATGGGTCCTCCGGCCTACGAAAAGTGTCGCTTCCGCTTTCAGAATGATACGACTATGGTTGTTCGGCTGCGGTAAGCCCGCGCGGCACGGGGTAGGGGTAGAGAGGAGAAGGTCGCCAGAAGCTGGTGAAAGTAGACGGTAAATAGCTGATGAATATCGGCAATTTTTTGATTCGTTTTGTCAGTACATTCGGGAGTTGCGAGTTGGTAGAATGGAAAACTTATTGTACATTTGTCAGCATAACAACCTCTCATTTATGAAATATATCGTCTACATCTTCAGCCTGGTCTGGCTGACATGCCTGTTTGCCTCGTGCAGTAGCAAACATGCCCATTTTATCAGTGATTCAACCTATCGTGCCCGTGTGGAGCAGGACTTCCAGCAGAAGCAGGTCGTCATGTCCAAGGGCAACCTGTTCGCCATCTTCGATACTGACCTGACGCTCTACGAGCGCGAGGCGCTGGAGTTTCTCTACGCCTACATGCCGCTGGCCGACATCACGGACTACTCCGGCGGTTTCCACCTGATGAATGTACAGGCGGCCCACCGTGCTTCCGAAGAGATGCCTTGGGGGCGGATGGTTTCCGAAGAGCTGTTCCGCCACTTTGTTCTCCCTGTGCGGGTGAACAACGAGCCTCTGGACAGTGCCCGCGTGGTGTTCTACGAAGAACTGAAGCCGCGCGTGCAACACCTCTCCATGCGTAATGCCATTCTGGAGGTGAACCATTGGTGCCATGAGAAGGCCGTCTACCAACCCAGCGACGCACGCACCAGTTCGCCGCTGGCCACAGTCCGCACCGCTTACGGACGCTGCGGCGAGGAGTCTACCTTCCTGGTGGCTGCCCTGCGCTCAGTGGGCATTCCCGCGCGCCAGGTCTATACTCCCCGTTGGGCACATACCGACGACAATCATGCCTGGGTGGAAGCCTGGGCTGACGGC
>CAYQOV010000003.1:0-104172 GCA_964419245.1 uncultured Bacteroides sp.
CATAGAGCAGCGCTTCTGTGAGAGTGGTTTTACCCGAGCCGTCATTGCCAAGAAGAGCAATGTTTTTGATTTCATTCGTCTGATATACTTTCATGATATATAAGATTTAATGTGAATACTCAGCATGCATGTGCACGCCCTTATTTTTTGTGAGGCGCAAATTAGAAATTAATTACAGAAAAAACAACGAAGTTTAGAATGTTACTAAACTATGTTGTGCAGCATACACACTAAAAAAGCCGGATATCAAGTATAAATATCCGGCTTTTTAGTTCTATCAGTAAGTTAAAAAATCATCATTTCATAGAGACACTGTGGCATATTGGAGTCAGAATGAATGAGAATTCATAATTACCATAAGGTATCTGATACTGTGGCAAAGGCCACGCTCCCCAACTGTTTACACAGCCAAGTCCCATCTGTACCTTGTCAATACACAGATTGGTCAAATCAGCCTTCTCCACTTCAGGTGAATGGCGCTGGTCTTTATCCCAGCCATCATCCAAAGAGTCAATAGTGTAGTGCAGAGCCGAAGCTGAGAAAGGAGCCTCAGCAACAATCTTCAAGCCACAATTAGCTGCATTCAGCTGTTTCCACCAACGAATGTCGGTTTTTGTACCAGTTTCCTGCGGACGAATATAGGAATAGAACTGATCATCCACACTCTGACGATACAATCCCAAATCAGCAGAATGGTTACGATCTATGTAGTTTTCTATCGGACCACGGCCATAATATTCAATCGTTTCAAATGACTTGGGCATCTGCAACTGCATACCGAAACGGAACATCGGAGCCACTTTGGCCTGCGCATCGGCAGTCATTTTCTGAGTAACCTTCACAGCTCCCTTATTATTGATAACATAGGTCAGATTCAACTTAGCAGAAACATTTTTCATTTCATACTCTGCATTTACAACAACCTGTCCATCATTCATATTCCACTCAAAAGACGTAAGGTTCAGACCTGGATCCTTCCAAACGGCAAACTTCCGCTGCAGACCTGCCCCCATATCATTATCGGTTGGTGCACGCCAGAAATTGGGTGTCAGCTGTGTTCCTTCTTTCATCATCTCCGTACCTGCAACCTCATATCGTGAAAGATAACCTGTATGCTTATTGAACTCCAGACTGAAATTCTCGCCCTCTACAACCAAGTAGTTCCAATCGTTGTCTTTCACTTGGGGAACAACTACGGCGACATTAGCTTCTTCTACATTCTTCAAATTCATATCGGGAGCTTTATATGGATTCAGCACCAATTGATCTTTTGCTACCACGTGACCAGCTGGCAACAATCCTTCACGGTTCTTCAAATGATATGAAACATTGAGTACCCATTCCTTACATTCACAAACACGCCCCAGATCCAATTTAACATTCGCAGTTTGCTGGGGAGCTACATTCAGATTTTCGACTCTTCCACTACGAATAGCTTCGCCATTGGCAAGCACAGTCCATTCCATATAATAAGCAGATAAATCGCGGAAGAAGTTTTCATTGTACACATTCAGTTCGCCTTGAGCTAAATTAGCTGGAGTTGTCCAAATGTTCTGATAGAAATAACCAACTTCGTACATGTGAGGATTGGGAACACGATCCGGACTGATCAGACCGTTATCACAGAAGTTGTTGTCAGAAGCATCATAACGGTTAAAATCACCACCATACGCATAGATGCTGACACCATCTTTACCGTTCCAACGTACAGACTGATCTACAAAATCCCAAATAAAACCGCCCTGCAAAACTGGATACTTACGAATCAAATCCCAATATTCTTTAAAACCTCCCTGAGAGTTACCCATCGCATGGGCATATTCGCACTGAATCAGCGGTTTCTTGATATCTTTAGCGCGAGCGTATTTCTCCATATGGTTATAATCAGCATACATAGGACAATATACATCTGTAAACTCATTACCATGAGCTTGCTCATACTGGACAGGACGGCTTGAATCTTCAGCTTTCACCCAATTGTAAGCGGCCTCAAAGTTCGGTCCAAAACCAGCCTCATTACCCAATGACCAGAATATGATACTGGGGTGATTGAATCCACGCTGCACGTTACGCTGGTTACGTTCCAGATGTGCCTTCTTATAATCGGCACGTTTAGCCAAGGTTTCATCACCATAACCCATACCGTGGGATTCTACATTTGCCTCAGCAATAACATAAATACCATACTTATCACACAAATCATACCACAGATTAGCATCTGGATAGTGGCAAGTACGTACAGCATTAATATTAAACTTCTTCATAATCTGAATATCCTGCAACATGCGTTCGGGAGATACAACGTAACCACCGTCCGGATCCAGTTCATGACGGTTAGCTCCCTTAAAGAGTACAGCCTTGCCGTTCACCAATATCTGTCCGTTCTTTTGTTCTATTTTACGGAAACCTACCTTAACAGGTATCACTTCTGTACTACCCTGCATAGAAGCACGTAAGGTATACAGATATGGAGATTCCGCACTCCACTTGAACGGATTCTCGACATTCATCACTACAGAACCATTACCTTTAGCCGTAGCTGTAGCCACTTGCTTACCAGCCGCATCCAACAATTCCAGATTAACAGTACCTACACCTTTCAAGGTCAAAGCAATGTTCAATGAGCCATTCTTATAATCAGCATCCAAATCAGGCGTTACGCGGATATCCTCAATACGCTTCTTATCGCGTGCATAAAAGTAACAATCACGACCAACCCCACTGAAACGGAAAAAGTCCTGGTCTTCTAAATAAGTTCCATCACACCAACGGAACACCTGAAAAGCAATAAGATTCTTCTGCCCTGGCTTCAAAAAAGAAGTCAGATTGAACTCAGCTTCCAGCTTACTATCCTCACTGTAACCTACATATTTCCCATTTACCCACAAATACATGTTCGATGTCACCGAACCAAAATGAGCAATGATATCTTTTCCTTTCCACGAAGCCGGAATAACAAACTCCCGACGATAAGAACCAACATGATTATTCTCCGTTGGTACCTGAGGAGGATTATTTTTGAACTGATTACGCCATGCATAACCTGTATTTACATAGATAGGATCACCATATCCATTCAATTCCCATACAGCCGGCACTTGTATATTGTCCCAACCCAAGTCGTTATAACCTACTTTCCAAAAATCAGTAGGACGAGAATCAGCATCCTTCACCCAGAAAAATTTCCAGGAGCCATTCATGGACATGTAATTGGAAGACTGTTCTTTTTTACCCACCGTAGCAGCATCGCCCAACTCATAGGCAAAATAATTAGTGTGCATGGGAGCACGATTAACGGCATTCACTTCCGGATCTTGCCATTCCTTGAAAGACTGTGCGCTCCCACCTATAGCCAAAGCAGCAAACAGCCCTGTGA
The DNA here is from genome assembly GCA_964419245.1 of uncultured Bacteroides sp. Classification (GTDB taxonomy): domain Bacteria; phylum Bacteroidota; class Bacteroidia; order Bacteroidales; family Bacteroidaceae; genus Bacteroides. Next base: position 3,377 of record CAYQOV010000003.1, read on the forward strand.
TAAGTTGTTTCTTCATGATACAAATAGTTTTATAAATATAGCGGCATGAAGAGTAACTTTTCCAACATGCCGCTACAAAGATAGGAGAAATGAAAATATAATCAGATGAAATATATTTCAAATATGATACAAAATTAATTCAATTGCAGGCGATATACCCCAAATGAACGTGCAGGAAGTTGTATATTCATCGATTGGCCTTTCACTTGAACTGGACGAACACGAGGAACCAAAATTTCTTGTTCCAGCGAATTTACAGTTTTCCAATCATCATTTTGCAAGTAAATGCAACTGCCCGATACAAGTTGACGTTTTTTCAATCCATTAAAATCAATCTTCACATCAGAAGGTTTGGCACCAACGTTCACCAGTTTCAAAATAATTTCTCCTGTAGGTGCATCTAAGGCAGCCGTTGCATACAAGCTATCCTGTCCGGCTACCGGTTCTCCATCCATCTGCAGGCGAAGCACATCTGTTCCGGCATTCATACCATACATCTGCTGAACATAATAATTAGGAGTACGCATCATACGCAAATTATCATACCAAATCAGATCTGGATTCCATTGCCAAGCATCTACGTGAGCAAACAAAGGAGCATAGGTTGCCAGATGTACGACATCGGCATTACGTTCTAATCCTGTCATGAAAGCAGCCTCAGACAAAGCTGCAAACAAGTTGTTAGCTTTTCCGGTCGGGTGATCATGTGCAGCATATTCACCAGCAAATACTTTTGGTCCTTTACGGTTGTAACTGTCGTAGCGTTTAGCATTCTCCAAAAACCATTTGGGTTCCATGTAATAATGTTCATCCACTAAATCCACTCCTACCCGCTTCATTTCAGGCCATAAATAGTCAAACTTATCCCCTGAAGCACTAGGACCAGACGAACCAATCACCTTGATATTCGGATATTTCTCACGAATAGCCTTGGTAAACACTTCCAGACGTTCCACATATACTTTATCCCACTGCTCGTTACCCACAGCAATCATTTTTAAATTAAACGGTTTGGGATGTCCCATTTCTGCACGTACCTTACCCCAAGTCGTATTCACATCACCATTGGCAAACTCTATCAGATCGAGAGCATCCTGTACATAAGGATCAAGCTCGTCCAAAGGAACGACCTCATTGCTTTCGTACTGGCATGAAAGTCCACAGCTAATCACCGGCAAAGGTTCTGCGCCGATATCTTCGCTTAACAAGAAATATTCATAAAAACCTAAACCTAAACTCTGGAAATAGTCAGGAAAGGCTTTATGCTTAAAAGTATAGTTCCAACGATTTTCATTCAAAGGACGATTTTCTACTGGACCAACTGAATTTTTCCACTGATAACGTGTAGCCAAGCTGTTCCCTTCGATAATACAACCTCCTGGGAAACGGAAAACACCGGGATTCAAATCATACAAGGCTTGTGCAAGATCAGCACGCAATCCGTTTTCCCGTCCTTTCCATGTTTTAACAGGGAACAAAGAAATATGATCCATATCCACCGTTCCTTTTGTCAGCAACACGATGCGTAACCGTGCATGGGCATCTGTAAACGGAGACTTCAAAATAACCGTCTGCTTCTTCCATTCATTACCTTTTATCTCGATTTCTTTCTTCAAAGGATTGGAACCGTCTGCACGAACCAACTCGATTGAAAGCTTCATCGGACCTGCATCAAGCGTACGGGTATACACAGAAAAACGATATTCCTCCCCTTGTTTCAAGCCAATACCAGTAAAACCCTCATTATCAAGGCCAGCCCGAAGCAGACGCCCGTCATTCACCACACGCACATAGTGCGGATTACGGTCGAAGCAGGGTTTCTCACTCTGAACCGTCACATTGCCGAAAGGTATCCATCCAACAAAGGGTTGGGGGAATTCAAACGAACGGTTTTTCACCAGTTCGGCGTACAAACCACCGTCCGCACCGAAATTGATATCTTCAAAGAAAATACCATACATCGTAGGCTGTATCTTGGCTGTCGGCTTTGCCACATCGACAGTCATCACATGTTGTTGTGCTTGCAGGCCTATCGCAAGAGACAAGGCCAGAATTGTCGTTATCTTCTTCATAATAATATTAATGTATTTAATGATTAAAGAATCCATTATCCTCCTGTTCTACAGCTTTCTGAGGTTGGGCCGAAGAAGCGCTTACCTCAATAGGAAGCCAGACTTCCATATCTCCTTCTCCCCGATGTGCCCATGCATAATAAGGAATCAATGTCAATTTGACATCTTTCACGACCAGCTTACCGGCTGCATCATAACTGAATGCCTGTGCATCGGTTGTGATTTCGCGAATACCACACAACAAATCCGGTTTGTCCACTACCTGAAAAGAAGGGCATTGATTCAACAGAATGTTATGTACATTAAAATCATTGTCGGGCCATTCGGCACAATATACAATAGGCCCGCGCTCTACCGCTATCCGCCCACGATCAGCCTCAACCTTTTCATTAGCTCTGACTACACGGGGTTGCATATCAAAATGCACTTCTACCACATCACCTTTTTTCCATTTCCGATCAATCTGCAAATAACCGTTCTGAAGTTCTTCTTCTACAGGTTCTCCATTGACAGTCACCACATAACCGAGTTTCTGTCCGTCTGCATACCGATAGAGATCACTCGGAAGCACCTCGCCGCGTACCCAACCGGGAATACGCAAATTCATAGTAAATGCCTGACTCCCTTGCACCACCCGAATACGGATATCCCCGTTCCAAGGATAGGATGTCTCCTGTTCAAGTACAATTTTCTTGTGATTTACCTTCAAATCCCCCCGATTGGCCATATAAAGATTGACATACACGTGATCATCCTTCACGGCATAGACATAACCGGGCAAAGAGGGAATGAAACGGCTAATATTACTGGGACAGCAAGCACATCCGAACCAAGGCTTACGGCTATAACCACCCGTCGAAGCCAACGGATTAGGATAGAAGAAAGATCCGCCGTCCAAAGACACACCAGAAATCAGACCATTATAAAGTGTACGCTCCAAAACGTCGAAGTACTTGGCATCACCGTGCAACAGAAACAGACGGTAGTTGACATATACATTACCGATAGCCGCACACGTTTCGTTATAAGCAGAAAGGTTGGGCAGTTCGTAATTATCGCCAAAGGATTCACCTGCATGCCGGGCACCAATCCCGCCGGTGATATATATTTTCTTGCTGACGATATTCTCCCAAATCTTGTCCACAGCCTTGATATAGGACGAGTCACCCGTGATGGCCGCCACATCGGCCATACCTGCATACATATAAGTTGCACGTACCGCATGACCTACAGCCTCATCCTGTTCCAATACCGGTTTATGGGCCTGGCTATAGGCATCCTTACGGCTTGTATAGCCACGTGCATCCAAGAAAAATTTTGCCTGATCAAGGTATTTCCGATCACCGGTCACAAGGTAAAGGCGTACCAATGCCATTTCAGCAATCTGATGTCCCGGCACCAGCTTCTTCTGATCCGGCCCGTTGCCAATAGCCTTACAGACACAGTCGGCATACTTAATGGCAATATCCAAGAAATTACGTTTACCGGTAGCCTGATAATGAGCAACAGCACCTTCCACCATATGTCCCAAGTTATAGAACTCATGGCTGAGTTCCTCTACCTTTGTCCAACGTTCCGGGCCAGCCCAGTCATGGGGATGTTTCGGATTCATGGTACGGGCAGTATATAGATACCCGTCGGGTTCCTGAGCAGCAGCTACAATATGTAGAACACTGTCAATATATTTCTCCAGTTTCTTGTCCGGATAGGTTTGCAAGAGGTAGCTAGCACCTTCTATCGTCTTATAAACATCCGTATCATCAAACGAGAAACCTTCTACTTTATATTCATCACTGGGATGGGCCGCTCTTACAAAATTCTCATAACGTTCTGTTTCCTCACATTTACTGAAAGCCAGCGGAATAGTCACTTCGCGACTGGCTTTGAGGCGCTGTCCCCAGAAGCTATCGGTCACTTTAACCGAAGTAAAGGGAACCGGATCAATGGGATAGCCGGAATGTAAAGTTTCTTTCTGTGCGGCCAGACTGCCCACTAGTAGGACAGCTACAGCCAATAAACATGTTCTTTTCATGATTAACTATTAATCAGTCGTACAAATATAAAAAATTATCTCATTTATCCATTTTTTGTCCGATACGGATTACAGTAAAAGAATAAGAAGGTAGTGTATAATCAAAACCATGTTCCTGCACTTCAAAATCCTCTGTTATCGGAGTTACATCTTCATCTTTCGGATTTCCAGCCAGAACAATCTTCTGTGCCGTAGGATTCACGAGCGTGACACCTTCCAATTCTATCTTGGAAGAAACCTCAACCGGCAGCATATTCACCAGCTTTACAATGTAGTCACCAGTCATCGGGTCCTTTACGACCGACACACCAACCCGTTTCTTTACCGCATCCAATCCATTATCCAACGTAATCGTAGAAGCAAAATATTCATTGCCAGCATTCTGACCAAACATTTGTTGCGTGTAATAACCGACCGTAGGCTTTACTTCTACATTATTGAAATAAATCAAATCGGGACGCCACTGGGTATGCCATTCTTTGGCCAATAACGGAGCATAGGAAGTCATAGCCACCACATCAGCATTACGTTCTACCGCTGTCAGATACAAGGCTTCGGAAAGAGCCGTCTCCAAGTTACTGGGACGCCCTGGCAGGTGGGCCGCATATTCACCCAAATAGACTTTCGGTTTACTGCGGTCGTAACAGTCGTAGTAGTCCTGATTATGGATGAACCAGCCTGGAGCCACATAATAATGCTCGTCCACCATCGGAACCCCCAGTCGGGTAGCCAGTTTCCAACCCTCATCATAATCAGTCCCTTCATAGAAAGGACCTACCGTACCAATCACTGTCACTTCCGGATATTTCTCGCGAACAGCCTTATAAATCATTGTAAAACGTTCTTCAAATACCTCTGTTATCAAGTCTTCATTGCCGATGCCAATGTATTTCAGATTGAAAGGTTTGGGATGCCCAGCTTCTGCACGTTTCCTGCCCCACTCCGTCTTGCGGGCATCTCCGTTGGCATATTCTATCAAATCGAGCACATCCTGAATATAAGCAGGCATTTCTTCCATCGGAATGCCTCCCTGCTGCCCCTTACAACCAAGCTCATCCTTGGAATGATGGCTGCATGTGCTCGAATTCTGGCAAGGCACCCCCGCCGCCAATACTGGTACAGGCTCCGCACCTATATCCTCACAGAACTGGAAATACTCAAAGTAGCCCAAACCTCGTGTCTGATGATATCCCCACAAGTTGCGCAAAGGTTTTCGGGCCTCCAAAGGGCCAATGGAGCCTTTCCAGTCGTAAATATTGTCTACGCCGTCGCCATGAGCTACACATCCGCCCGGAAAACGAACAAAACGAGGATGAAGATCGGCCAACGCCTGAGCCAAATCAGCACGTAATCCATTCTTACGACCTTTAAATGTGTTCTGCGGAAAGAGTGAAACCAAGTCGAAATGATATGTGCCGGTTCCTGCCGGTTGGAGAGAAAGTTTGGCAGCCTGTACGTCTTCCTGTGCGGTCAACACTGCTTTGAGTTGCTTCCAGTCTTTTGAAGAAACCTTTACCGATGCCTTCGCCACTTCGTTTCCTTCCTGATCGAGCAGACAAACAATCACTTTACTACCCTTGCCATCGGCCGCCAGACGGGCAAAACAAGAGAAATCATATTTTTCACCTTTCTTCAACGTTATTCCATCATAACCATCGTTCTGCAAGGCCGCCCCTACCTGCCGTACATCCAGTACGGCATAATGAGGATTGTTTTCATGAATCGGACGTTCGGCTGCAATCGTTAAAGTGCCTTGCCCACCTTTCACACTCCAAGCATAGTTGCTGTCCCAACCTTGACGCGAACCGTCTTTCGATGAATATTCAAAATCACGGTTCTGCACCAATTCGGCATACAAACCACCATCGGCCGCATAATTGATATCCTCAAAAAAGATGCCTATCAGGTGATCGCTAATACTTTTTCCCTGAGAAACATCCACCTGAATAGTCGCCTTCAACGGTTTCAATCCTGCAAAACGTACAGGATCCTCTTCTGTACGTTCGTCATACAATCGCTGGCGATATTTTTTATGATCAGCATAACGAATCAACTGCTCTATCGTTTTATAAGAAACTCGCTGTATCCAACCACTTTCCTGTTGCCCATCCAAAAGGACACTTGTTTCCTCAGTGGGATAAGCTGATTTCAATTCATACTTACTCAGTTCTTCTTCCGTAAAATAACTTTGCGCCCCCCACTTCAGCAAATCAGGCGAAGCGGCATGGGCTAAGACCTTCCCACTACGAGTGGCCGTCCAAATACAATGCCATAAACCATCGGAAGTATTCTGCATCAAGTGAGGAAAGAACATTTTCTTTTCACTTCCCCAAGGGCCAAAATCACATTTTACATAGTCGTAACCGTCTGCCACAGAAAGCCAGCGCCTTCCATCGGGACTCCAGGCAAACCTTAATCCACTCTGTCCATCGACACGCGCATATGAGAACAAATAAACAGAATCAAGTTCGTTTGCCACCTTGTTTATTCCGGCCTGTATGGGGAAAACGGCAGCCAACAGCAAGCCGACCGTAATCCCCAATTTCAAAAGTGTTTTCATGATACCTATATATAATATGTTTGTGTGTCAAAAGTTAGTTAGGCTCTCATTTTACCCACACAGCTCCCCCAAAAGGCTGTACGGTCAACTGAAATTCTCCTTTTTCCTTTATCTTTTGTGTTTTCAATTGTGGTTGCATCTTTTTATCGTCCATATAGGCAGATACCGTAGAACCACTCAGTTCAGGAAACGAGAGTTTCAACTTCAAAGGTTCTTCCATTGCATTGATAGCAGCCAAATACCACTTATCGCCATGACGTCGTGCCAATACGATATACTTACCTGGATAACCTTCTATAAAACGAGTCTCATCCCACGTAGTAGGTATCTGTTTCATGAAGTCCAAACAAATCTGAGGAGCATCCGTCAGATTATTGGGAGCCAACGCAAAATTCTGAATGGGATTTTGGAAAAGTACTGCCGTAGCCAATTGGAAGACATCCGATGTCTTTCGAATACTGCCACCATCATTTCCTCTGTTCAAACGCTTATTCAAGAAAGTTCCTCCAAACTCCATGCATCCCACCGTATTGCGGATGAACGGATGCAGACAGGCATTGAAGGCCTCGTTGTCACAGAAATGTTGTTGAAAGATCAAGTTTTCAGAAGCCAAAACAGCCTCGCTACCTACATAATTGGGATACATCCGCTCCCAACCACGTGGCAAGGTACAGCCGTGGAAGATAACCATCAGACCATGGTCATCAGCATCGCTCAACACATCTTCGTAAAGACGCATCGTTTCCTGCTTGTCGCCTCCCCAGAAATCAACCTTGATACCCTTCACGCCCAACTTCTGCATCCAGCGCATCTCTTGCTTGCGAATGATCGCATTATCCATCTTGTTTGTCGGGCTCTGAGTAATGTCGTTCCAATAGCCACTGGAACTATACCACAGGAAAACATCTACTTTTTTGCTTTGTGCATAGGCAATGAGCTGTTCCATACGCTCGTAGCCAATATTTTTGTCCCACCAGGCGTCAATCAATACATATTCATAGCCCATTTCAGCAGCCAAATCAATGAAACGTACCTGATCGTCATAGTTGATACTATTGTCCTGCCACAAAATCCAACTCCATGTACTACGACCGAAGCGATAGTCATGTTTCGTTTCATAACGCGGTGTCACAACATCCCAAGCTACAGTTGTCTCCACAATGGGTTTCAACGTAGCGCCTACCGTCAGTGTCCGCCAGGGCGTACTGCCTGGCAGGGAAAAAGCCGGTTCTACCGTTCCGTTGCCATTGTTCTCTTCGGGCATGGGGAAGGCAATCCGATAAAGACCGTTGTCGGCATCACTCAAGTGCGAGCCGCAATAACGGCTGTCTACTCCCGTCTCACTGACCAGTACCCAGCCGTCATCACCCACGCGGAAAAGGCAGGGGAATGTATAGCCATGTCCATACTGCGAACGTTCATTCATTGGAGCGTCTGCCTTATATTCTTCTTCATAACTGGGTTTGGTCCGCTTCCAACCAATCATGGCATCACTCTGCGGACAAAGGAAAGTTGTAGTCTGCTGGGGGAAGTGAAAACCTGTCGATTCTTCCATCACCCGCACACTACCCGTCTCGCCCTGTCGGGGCAAAGTATAACGAAAAGCAATATCATTGCGACTGATACGGAAAGTAACCGACAGAGACTGTCCTTGCGCGTTGGACAGATGACAGACCAATTCATTGGCCTGATAATGTACCTGCGAAGTCTTGATACGTGTCAGTTGATAAGTCGTATCTATCTGCGCCGTTTCGTGTTTCACCAGCTTCAAGCCATTTGAGAAATCACCGACATTCGTCTTCATGCCCAAGGGGGAAGCGTCGACCATCTGCTTGCCATCGTAAGTTACCGAATAGGCCACACCCGTCTCTCCTTCGTTAACCACCTTCAACCGCAATCGTCCATCAGGACCGGTCATCTCTACATTTTGTGCCATCGAAGCCATTGCCATAACCAACAAGGCTAAAGTCGTTTTCAGTTTCTTTTTCATGGTTCTTTTTTATGTTTAATTCATAAGGTTATCAGAGCTACTGCATAGCAGTTTTCTTCATGTATCTTCCATACAATCTTTGTCATACGACTTATTAAGTGTCAAAAATACACATTTAAAAGTTTACATACAAACATATCCCCTCAAAAAAGACAAATTCCTCACAAAAAAGCAGAACTTCCATCTAATTACCCCCCAATATTTCAGCTAGAAAAAGAAGAAATGCCAAAACAGTTTCTTACTTTTGCAGCATTGAAAAAGAAAACATCCATGGCAGGCATCTATATACACATCCCTTTTTGTAAGACACGATGCATCTATTGTGACTTCTACTCCACCACGCGCAGCGACCTGAAACGGCGCTACATCAATGCCTTGTGCGAGGAACTCACCATGCGTCGAGACTACCTGAAAAACGAAGCTGTCCGTACCATCTATTTTGGCGGCGGAACGCCCTCGCAACTCGAAGAAGAAGATTTCCGCCAAGTCTTCGATGCCCTGTCCGCCCTCTACGATCTCAACGCCTGTGAAGAAATTACCCTCGAAGCCAACCCTGACGACCTGACCGATGACTACGTGGCCATACTCCGCCGTCTGCCTTTCAACCGCATCAGTATGGGCATCCAGACCTTCGACGACGCCACCCTCCGCCTGCTGAACCGACGGCACAACGCACTCCAAGCCATTGAAGCCGTCGACCGCTGCCGTCGGCATGGTTTCCACAACATCAGTATCGACCTTATCTACGGCCTACCTGGCGAGACGGATGAACGCTGGGAGTGTGACCTCCATCAGGCCATCGCCCTCAACGTAGAGCATATTTCAGCCTATCACCTGACGTACGAAGAAGGTACCCCCCTCCACCAGATGCTCCAAGCCCATCGGGTCAACGAGGTAGACGAAGATAGCAGCGTACGTTTCTTCACCACGCTGATGGATACCCTCTCGGCCGCAGGATACGAACACTATGAGATATCCAATTTCTGCAAGCCCGGCTTTCACTCACGCCATAATACATCCTACTGGCAAGGTATCCCTTACCTGGGCTGTGGTCCGTCTGCCCACTCGTTCGACATGCACAGTAGGGAATGGAATATTCCCTCACTGGAGAAATATATTTCCGCAATTGAAGAAAAAAACAGGCTCTACGAAAAAGAGGAACTTAACCTGACGACCCGCTACAACGAATACATCATGACCTCCCTGCGCACCCGTCGTGGCATTGACCTGCCGACACTCAAAAAACGTTTCGGCCAGGCGCTTTCCGACTATTGCACCTCCATGGCCATCCCTTACCTGAAGAGCAACAAGCTAGAGCAGCAGGACAATCATCTGCAGCTCACCCGCGAAGGAATCTTTGTATCCGACGGCATTATCAGTGACCTGATGTTTGTGGAAGAGTAAGCGCCATATTAACAGCTAGCAACAAAGCATTGCTTTAAGCTGAATAAAGCAATGCTTTGTCCTGTCTAAAACAATGCTTTATCCAGCTCAAACGAATGGTTCAAGAAAAAAGTCAAAGAATTACAGAATGAAATTGAACAGATAGCCGGACAAAATAATAAAGAAGGCCACGGTACCGAAGAAGATACCTATCAGCCGCCAGGTCATCACCTTCTTGAGCAGGGTAGCCTCAGGCAAAGACAACCCAACCACGGCCATCATGAAGGCGATGGCTGTACCCAAAGGAATACCTTTGGCCACAAATACTTCGATGACAGGCACAATACCCGCCGCATTGGCATACATGGGCACGGCAAGAAGAACTGAAAGGGGGACAGCAAACCGGTTGTCTTTCGACATGTATTGTTCAAAGAAGCCTTCGGGCACAAAGCCGTGCATGAAGGCACCGATACCGATACCTATCAGAATATAGACAAGCACACCACTGACTATCCGCCAGGTATCACGGATGATGGCGGAAAGCCGTTTGATAAAAGGAATATGGTTTTTCTCCCATGCTTCTGTCTGGACAGACGACTGGGCCTGAATCTGTTTCACCCAATCGCTGAGATAAGGTGCAAGACGCATCCGTCCGAGCACAATGCCTCCAATCACTCCCAGCAGGATGCCGCTGACGACATAAACCAGTGTCACTTTCAATCCGAAAGAACCAAGGAACATGGCAACAGCCACTTCGTTGACCAGCGGCGACGTAATCAGAAAAGCAAAGGTCACTCCCAACGGAATGCCTCCCTTCACAAAACCGATGAACAACGGGATGGAAGAACACGAACAGAACGGAGTGATGGCTCCGAAGACAGAAGCCAACAGGTACTGCAGGCCATACATCTTATGGGTAGCCAGATAGGTGCGTAACCGCTCTATTGGGAAATAGGCATTGACAATCCCCATCAGCACACTGATGAAAAACAATAGGATAAGAATCTTGATGGTGTCGTAAAAGAAAAAGTTTACGGCCACTCCCAACGATGTATCGGCACTCAGGCCGAACAGTCCGTAAACAAGCCAGTCTGCAAAATCTTGTATCATGTTTCTTTCTTAATTAATTCGTTGAAATACGAACATTATTTCCACTATAAAGGCGGCAGATACCATAACGGCTGTTTCTGCCGCCCATGTATCCATCACGCTCCGTTTATCCGATACACAAAAGTTTCTTTACGTCGCTTTCGGTAGGAACCTGCCCCTTCATTTTCACCACTTCGTCCACCACTACGGCAGGAGTGGTCATGATGTTATAGTTCATCATTTCCATGATGTCGTCCACCTTGGTGAGCTTCACATCCAGATTGTTCTCCTTGATTACTTTCTCAATAACATTGTAGGTTGTCTTACATTTGGCACAACCCGGACCCAATACTTTAATTTCCATATCCGTAATATTTTAAATGTGTTACATATACATCATCCAACTATAATAAATGCCTATGCCGATGAACAACACCCCGACAAACAGGTTCATCCATCGTTGTATTGTGCGCATCCTGCCATAGAAACGGCCCATCTGTTGCACACTGAATGCCAGTATCCAAGCCACTACAAGTACCGGCAGGGCCGTGGCTATGGCGAACACGGGAGGCAGCAGATAACCGGCTGTAGTGGTAGCCGAAAGGGGTATCAGCATACCGAAATAGAATACACCGCTCGTGGGGCAGAAAGCCAACGCAAAGAGTATACCTATCAGCAGAGCTCCCCACCCTCCTTTCCTTGCAAGACCCTCGGCGTTTCCCTTGAACCCAAATTGGGGAAGGTTCATCCTGTCACCGAAAAGCATAAAGAGGCCGATGACCAGTAAAGCAGGCCCCAATACCCGTTCGCCCCACGTACCGATAATTTTCTGTATGCCGAACATGCTCGAACCTTCATTCAATATCAGAATCAATACAAATCCGAGCAAGGTATAGGCAAGAATACGCCCCAAGGTATAAAGCAGGCCGTTTCGAAAAACACGTTTTCTGTCCTCCATCTCCTTCCCGATAAACCCGATGGCTGCAATATTGGTAGCCAGCGGACAAGGCGAAAGAGCCGTCAGCAATCCGAGGAGAAAAGCCGTCAGTACGGGTGTGGAACTGTTGTCCAGTAATGTCTGCAATCCATCCATAGCTACCGTTGTTTATTCCAGCATTTCACGAATGGTCTTCACCACTCCGGCCTTGAACACTTCCGGCGACTTGCGGGCATTGCCGAAAGCAAATTCCGTCAGGTTCTCTACGGTCTCCACCCCACCTTTGTGTTTCACTACAAACAGGGACGACCATGTCACTTCATATTTCTCGGCCACGGCTTCGTTCTCTTCACGACTGATGTCTATCGTGCGAAACTTCACTTCACCTTTCCGGACGGCATCGGCCAAATCTTTTTCCATCACTTCCTGCGTGCCTTTCTCGATGGCTATACAGGTAGCACAACGCTGCTTGCCGTGAAAATAGAGCACTTCCACTCCGTCGCTCACTGCTACTTCCTCCTGCGCATCAGCAACAGAACCCTCTTTCCGGGTATTGCCTCCACAAGCCGCCAGCAACAAGCCTATACACAAACACAAAAAACAAATCTTTTTCATCTTTATTATTTCAGTTGTTAGTATTTCGTCAAACTACGAACACCCAAGGTAAAAAAAGAGCTTACCCGCAGCAGCTCCCTTTTTTGCAAACAAGCTGACTGAAGAAGTCAGCAAACATTCTCCGAGCCAGTTCCCAATTTTCCCTATTGATGCAGTACCTCACCTTTGGCGCCTCTATTTCTCCCTGAATCAATCCGGCATCCTTCAGTTCTTTCAAGTGCTGGGAGACCGTAGCCTTGGCTATAGGCAACTCTTCATGGATATCGCCAAAATAACAGGACTCCTGTGCCAGCAGGAATTGTAATATGGCCATCCGGGCCGGATGTCCCATGGCTTTGGCAAAGCGGGCCATCCTTTCCTGTTCTTCCGAATATTTCTTGTTCATCGTTTACCTTTTCTATTTGTTGTTCGCAAAACAACAAACAATATTCCAAATAAACAAAGAAATCATTTCTTTTTTCAGATTTCTTAATAATATTAGGGCACGAAGTATGCAAGATTTCACAGAAGTTCTCTTTCTGTAATATCTGTATAATCCGTGCCTCAAAGCTCATCAATCTTTTACTCCAAAAAGAATGATCATTCGCAAACAATTCGGAATCCTACTGCAGTCTTTAAATCAACGGAGTCGGGATAGACAATCTCCAATCCATCCGCCTTCTGTTTCCAGTCCACCGACTGCTCCGTCCCCATCAGCTCCACAGAGCTGATCTTCTTATCGAGCAACCCTTTGACAGTGCCCAACGATGCAATCGTCAGTTTGTCGCCCGCCTTGGGAACCGTCATACACCAAGCATAAAGTGTACCGTCTTTACCCACTGTAAAACGGAAATCGGTATTGTAAAACACGTGGTCAGCCTGCCATTGGCCTATACGACCTCCTGGCAAAGTATTCAGTTTACCATCTTTGCCCTCGCCCAATACTTTCCAGGCCGAACTGCCGTAAATACCGTCTCCATTAACGCGCATCCATTCGCCCACTTCATGAAGCATTTCATGGCAGGCCTCATCCATCGAACCGTCGGGACGTAACGGAATACTCAATCCAAACGAACCATCACGGGCCACAATTTCAAGCAGATAGCGTATGACAGCGTCCGAGCTATATACAAAGTTCGGCCCGTAGAACCAATCGCCCACAGGTGTCTCGGCAATCCAGGCCTGATCGTTCTTGATTCCCTCGGGAATACCCGTCTCACACGTATTGACCGTACCGTTTGTCGTCTTTCTGAACTTGACAATGCTAAACACATCCACTTCTCCCCTGTCAGTCAGTGTTCGATTATAGAAATCGGCTATCACGCGCTGCATGGCGTCGCACTTGTATCCTGTACCTGTACCCGAACCACTGAAAGGCTGCTGGTCGGTACCATCGGTATAGATAAAGTCCGGCCGATACTTGTCCACCGCATCCATCATACGCAAAGCCCACCACTTGGCATACCACTTGGCAAATTCCAGATGGCCGCTGAAGATACCCCGTTTAGGAGGAGACCACAATGTATTGGCAGCCTCGGCCACCGACTCATATTCCCTCAAGTTGATGCCATACAGATAGCGCGGATCAAGTCCTTCCCACCATTTGCCTTTTCCGTCCTCCAGTGTCAGATTTCCATCGTAAGGAACACCAGCCTTATCGCCTTGAGTGTCACTCTGAAAAGCCGTTTGCCACCACCACCAGGAATACTCATGATGGAACGTAATACCGAAACGGATACCGGCTTCCCGCGAAGCTTTTTCCCATTCACCGAGGAAATCGCGTTTAGGACCGAGACGGGTCGAATTCCATGCCTGATATTTAGAGTCCCACATATCGAACTGATCATGATGTACTCCTTGTATAATCAAGAAACGTGCTCCGGCATCCTTATAGATATCCACCAAAGCTTTAGGACTGAATTTCGCAGGATTCCAGTCGCGCAACACCTCCTTATAACCAACCTCCGACGGATGACCGTACTTATTCAAATGGTTTTCATATGCAGAGGTCCCTTCTACATAAAGTTTGCGGGCATACCAGTCGCCACTCTCGCCAGCTGCCTGCGGTCCAAAGTGCACCCAAATACCAAACTTCGAATCACGCAACCAAGCTGGAGTACCCGGATAATTGGCCTCTATCGAATTCCAAGTCGGTTCATACGGTCCCGAAGCGATGGGTAGATCCAACTTCACTTCTTCAAATGTATCCACATCCCCCATCGGTACCGAATTTTCGAGCAAAGGGGCATGAACCGACGGCATCGGCCCCAGGTCATAGTTGACGCCGGAAATGCCGGATTGTTTTTGGGTACAAGAACAAAAGCATACACTCAGCATAACAGTAGTCATTAATAAATTTCTATTCATGGTTTTATTCTATATAAAAACAGTCTATTCAAACTTATACAAACTTTCAGCCATAACAATTCTATTTAACAAAACAAAAATAGCCAATAAAACAATATCGACATGTTAAAATGACATAATAATGATGTAGCAGCTTTAAAGCCGAAGACAATGAACACTACCGTGAAACTTTATCTTTCAACCTATATCTCTTTCTTGCAACAGATTACACTACAAATGAAGGATTGGAAGCAGATTTAGACAATCCATTACTCACCACCTATATTGCATTCCTAAACACCTACTTTAGCTCACTAAACATGAACTTGACGGACGTAACTACGGACTTAGGAAATGCAAAGAGAGACTTGAAGGTAATTTTGTCTTTCTCCAGATTTGTTCTATCTTTGAATCCGAAAAAAAGAAAACACTTCCACTAACAAACCATTAACAAAGACTTTTATTCAGATGACAAAATTCTCTCGCGCGTTCTGGACAGCCAATGCTTCCGAACTGTTTGAACGTATGGCCTATTATGCCATCTTTATCGTGATCACACTCTACCTGTCGAACACACTTGGTTTCAACGATTTGGAAGCCAGCCTGATTTCGGGATTATTTTCGGGCGGGCTCTACTTCCTGCCGATGTTTACCGGCGCCTTTGCCGACAAGATAGGTTATCGGAAAGCTATCCTGATCGCTTTCACATTGTTGACCATCGGTTATCTGGGTCTGGGCATGCTTCCCCTGATGCTCGAATCGTCGGGGCTGGTCGTATATGGTGAAAAGACGCAATTCACAGGTATTGAGCACAGCAACCTGCGTATGCTCATTGTACCTATCATGATAATCCTCGTTATCGGCGGCTCGTTCATCAAATCCATCATTTCGGCCTCGGTAGCCCGTGAAACCACATCGGAAACCCGAGCCCGCGGATACTCCATCTTCTACATGATGGTCAACATCGGTGCCTTTACAGGCAAATGTTTCGTCGATCCGCTCCGCTCGGTGGTGGGTGACGAAGCCTATATCTATATCAATTTTCTATCGGCCACACTGTGTTTTGTAGCGCTCATCACGATCTTCCTGTTCTTCCATTCGACCAATACCAGCGGCCAGGGAAAAAGCATGGCCGAGGTGTTCAAAGGGTTGGGTAAAGTATTTACCAACGGACGCCTGCTGCTCCTGATTCTGATTGTCACCGGTTTTTGGATGATCCAGCACCAAATGTATGCCACAATGCCCAAGTATGTGATTCGCATGGCCGGCGAAACGGCTCGTCCCGGCTGGATTGCCAACGTCAATCCGTTTGTCGTGGTGCTGCTGGTGAACCTCGTCACCCGACTGATGGCCCGTCGCAAGGCACTGACTTCCATGACCGTCGGCATGTTCCTCATCCCCCTCTCGGCACTGATTATGGCCGCAGGCAACTTGTTCAGCGGCGACATTCTGGGCATGCACCCCATCACCGTCATGATGATTGTCGGTATTGCCGTACAGGCTTTAGCCGAATGTTTCATCTCGCCACGCTATATGGAATTCTTCTCCCTACAGGCACCCAAAGGAGAGGAAGGACTATATTTGGGTTTCAGCCATCTACACTCCTTCCTGGCTTCTATCCTTGGATTCGGTCTGTCGGGCATATTGCTCACGGCCTACTGCCCCGACCCCGCTCTATTCTCCAGTACGGCTGAATGGGAAGCCGCTTCGGCCAACGCACACTACATCTGGTACTGGTTCACTGGTATCGGAGCCATTTCGGCCATTGCGCTTATCTTCTATGCCAAGCTGACACGTAAGGCTACTGCTCGAATGTAACCCGTTCCACTTCCTTGTCGCCGCAACGGAGGACTACCTCATAAGGAGCAGCCTCCACAAAAGACGCCATAGCAGGTTTCAGGAGAACCTCCACTTCCTCGTAGGGAGAGAGCGCTTGAACCTGCCCTGTGGCTACCACTTTTTCGCTACACCGTACTTCTACCTGCAAAGGTTGAGAAACTGAAAGCCCGAAATTTCCGACTTTCACCTTCAGTACGTCTTGTACCTTGTCGTAATGGGGACAACGGGCCGAAAGCAAAGCCGGAGCATAGTCAACGTATGACAGACGGGCATAACCATACAACAAATCTCCCTTCGTACTACGTCCTATCAGTTTGGGAGCGAACTCGTCGGCAGTAATACCACTTCCTTTCCCATTGAAAACGACAATCAGATCAGTACCCTCGTTACGCGTCTTTATTGGTTTGCATCCCCGCCCGAAATTTACTTCGGTAAACGAGCCGAAACGAAGAGACTTGATATCCACATCTGTTTGTGGATTGAAATCGGGTTCAGCCTTGATTCTAACCTCTATCCGCTTGGTAGAAGACGTAATCGGCTCATTATTGAGCACGGAAAGCAACAATCCTTTATTCAGAGGAATACAAATATTCTTTGAAGAATGACGGTCACCAGGCAAATCGTTCCACTTAATGGTGTCAATGACGGCAAAATTCATCTGTACAGCTCGTCCATCACGATCCTGAAATACTTTAGCTCGCTCGTATTTGAACCAGTGTTCCACTTCGCCATCTTGATGAAAAGATATACCCGGCACATAGGCCTCTCCCTGCTCCGTCACCCAGTGAAGCCCATCTTTGGAACGTTGATAAAAGGCAATACGTCCCAACCAATCGTTGACAATCAAATGATACTGAAGGCTGTCGCGCCAAACAACCGGGTCTTCAAACCGTCCTTCGACCGCCGGATAGACACGTTTGTCAGTAAGCTGCTGATAAGGCGAAAGTCCGTCACGACTGATCCATACACCTCCACCTCTGCATACCATGAGATAGGAACCGTCAGAACGACGGGTAAAAGTCAGGTTGGACAAACCTTCAATAATCTTACGGTCGCGCGGATCGAAGCTGAACTGCTGATAGTACCAAACGGGGCTATCCTCACTATCGGCAATATAATACCCGTCGATGACATAGACCACCACCCTACCGTCCGCCAAGCGAAAAGCTTCGGGATTATGTCCTTTCCCAATGGAGTTCTTTATCTTGAACGGACCGGACAAACGGTCACTCACCGCATGGAAAACCGTCGATTTGGACCAGAACATGTGTCCTCTGGGTGAACGTTCGGGCCATCCGCAAACATACAGATGATATTTCCCGTCATTTGTCTGTAAGATGTTACCACCCCAAAAAGACACGTCGGGTAGCTCGATGCCGTTGTCTACATAGCGGTTCTGTACACTATCCGTACCCCATACATGCGTTCCTTTTACACCGTCGGGCATCGGAAGGAAACGGTCCATGAAACGGGCACCCGGCACCAGCTGTTTCCATTCCTCAGGACGGGGACGTTCCGTGACCTGTGCCCCCAACGAAGCACACAGGACAGAAGCCCAAAACCATAAAACAAGTTTCTTCATCTATCTTACTCTTTTGCGTTATGTGAGAGAATACAATTGTAAATCAGAATTTCACCAAAATACGAAACACCTTTCCGGGAGCAGCCGCCCAACGTTCCATGGCCTGCTGTGCCCCTTCGGGAGGAACAACAGCAGAAGTAAACTTCTCTATCGGGCAATGTCCACTTTTCATATAATGAATGACGGCACGGAAGTCGGCAGGAAGCGCATTACGCGAGCCGCGGATATCCAGTTCCTTCTGAACAAAGAGCTTCGTCTGGAAGACCACTTCGCTCTTGGCATATCCGATGCAAACCACACGCCCCGTAAAGCCTACAATATCCACAGCCATGACATATGTGGCCGGACTGCCGACCGCTTCGACCACGACATCGGCTCCCAGTCCATCCGTAAGTTCCCGGATTCGTTCGTCCACATTCTCGGTAGATGAATTGATAACGTAAGAAGCACCTACGACCTTGGCCAAAGCCAGTTTCTCATTATCCAGGTCAACAGCCACAACTGTTGCACCACGTTGTACAGCGCGGATTACGGCTCCCATACCAACCATGCCGCAACCAATGACAACCACCCACTCATTATCGACCACCTGAGCCCTTGAAACAGCGTGGAAGCCCACACTCATCGGTTCAATCAGCGCACTATCGCGCGAGGAAATACCCTCGGTAGGGATTATCTTCGTCCAAGGCAGAACCGCATATTCGCACATCACGCCGTTACGTTGGACACCCAACGTCTCGTTGTGCTCACAGGCATTCACACGACCGTTGCGACAAGAGGCACACTTTCCGCAACTGGTATAGGGATTCAGCGTCACATTCATACCCTTGACAAAACCGACAGGCACTTCCGGACCGACAGCTTCGATTACCGCCCCCACTTCATGACCGGGAATAACGGGAAGCTTCACCATCGGATTCCGCCCAAGATACGTGTTCAAGTCCGAACCACAAAAACCTACATACTCTATTTTAACCAAAACTTCACCGGTATGAAGTACAGGGCGTTCCACCTCCACCACCTTCATATCCGAAGGGGCTGCTATTTGAACTGCTTTCATTTCTATTTTACTTTATTCTGACATGTTCTTAATATAAGGCAAATCCGGCAAGGAACCGAAACCATAGAAAGTACGGGCATTCTCACCCAAGAAAAGAGCCTTTTCCTCATCCGTCAGTTCGGACGACTTGAGTATGAAGTCATAAGACATGCGGTAAGTGATGGCCGTGATGGTGCGCGGATAGTCCGAACCCCACATCAGCTTGTCCATACCTACCTGATCGGCCGCCTCACGAATGGCACGAACCGCCCCACTGAACGGATAGAACTCGTCGTTGAAGAGCCACGTGATGCCGCCCGACTCGATGCGTACGTTCGGATGGCGGGCCAGCTTCACCTGCTCAATCCAACCCGGACGGGTCACCATGGCGAAATGACCGATGGTTACCTTCAACCGCGGACATTCCTGAATGACTTCCTCCATCTCGGGCACCTGCGTATCGCCGTCGGCCAGGTCGATGGAGAGCAATACACCGTTCTGCTCCATCAGCTTGAACATCTGCATCATCTCTTCACTGTTCAGCATCACGCGCCCTTCTTTCAGCAACAAACGCTGGGCAGGAATCTTGATGCCACGGAAGCCGCAGGCTATCAGTTGGCGTGCCTGCTCCAAGTAGCCGGGCTTGCGAAACTCGCACATACCGCACACAAAAAAGCGATCAGGATATCGGGCAGACACCTCAGCGAGGTAATCGTTCTGAAAGCCGTCGATAAACTCCTGCGTAACGACGGCAGCCGACACATGCGCATAGTCCATGTTCGACAAAAATACCTCGGCACTGTTCACGCCGTCCACCATAAACGGAGGAAGCATTTGCCTCACTTCACCCATGAAGAGCGAACGTCCGTTTTCCAACGTACGGACAGGCATACCGTCAACCACCGTGTCCTGCTTCAGCCACAAGTGGGAATTGGCGTCTATTATGGTATAGTCCATATGTCTTCCCCTCCCCTTATGAATTGGCCCAGCTTACACGGAACTGGTCGCCGATAATCTCACGAACTTCACGTACCAGCGTTTCATCCATCGGCTCTTCGATGAAGGCCACGTTCTTGCGCACATTCTGCGGATTGGCCGTACTGAACAGGGTCGTGGCGATACGCGGATTGCTTACGGCATACTGCATGGCCAGCTTCTCGATGGGATAGTTCCGGGCTTTGCAATGCTCCATGGCCTTGCGACAAGCCTCGACCAACGGAAGGGGAGCCGGATGCCAGGCGGGAACACCACGCTCGGTGAGCAAACCCATGGACAAGGGAGAAGCACTGATGACCCCAATGCCTCGGGATTCAAAATAATCCAGGAAATCTGCCAGCTTGTCGTCGCACAGGCAGTAGTGGCAGAAGTTGAGCACGGACTCCACCGTACCTGCGGGCGAATGGTCGATGACCCACTTCAGATTCTCCAGTTGCAGGTCTGTGATGCCCACGTGGTCCACCACACCTTTCTCGCGCAACTCCACCAGCGCCGGCAGGGTTTCGTTGACAACCTGATGGAGGTCGGCAAACTCGATGTCGTGTACATTGATGAGGTCGATGTAGTCGATGTTCAGGCGTTCCATGCTTTCGTAAACGCTTTCCGTGGCACGCTTGCCCGAATAGTCCCACGTGTTGACACCGTCCTTGCCGTAACGGCCCACCTTGGTGGAGAGGTAATATTTGTCGCGCGGAATGTCCTTCAACGCCTTGCCCAAAACGGTTTCAGCCTTGTAATGTCCATAGTAGGGAGAAACGTCGATAAAGTTCATACCCAATTCGATGGCGGTGAACACCGCTTCGATACCTTCTTTTTCCTTGATATCATGGAATACGCCTCCCAACGAAGAAGCTCCGAAACTGAGCGAAGACACCTTCATACCTGTCTTTCCGATTTCATGGTATTGCATAATCCTTCTGTTTTTAAATGTTTACGTCAACAAAGGTAAAGGAAGAAGCAGACAGTCTGTCCGCCGACAAATCGGAAAAAGCACGTAAAGGTTTACGTAACATTTCTTACCTGCCGGTAGATGTATATTTGCCCGAAAAGTGCTTTCTTTGCACAAAGAATTAAAAATGTAGGCAGACAATGGAACACTCCAAACATACTTCGTTGAAAGACCTTGCCAAAGTACTGGGCGTATCCATCCCCACCGTTTCAAGGGCATTGAAAGACAGTCCCGACATCAGCCGCGACCTGTGTGAACGAGCCAAACGGCTGGCGAAGGAGATGAACTACCGCCCCAATCCCTTCGCCATGAGCCTGCGAAAAAACACACCACGCATCATCGGAGTGATTGTGCCCGACATCGTGACCCACTTCTTCTCTTCTATCCTGAGCGGCATCGAAGATACGGCCGTGGCCAACGGCTACTTCGTCATTATCACCACCTCGCACGAGTCCTACGAACACGAAAAACGAAACATCGAAAACCTGGTGAACATGCGCGTGGAGGGCATCATCGCCTGCCTCTCGCAGGAGACGACGGACTACAGCCACTGGGCTGCCCTGACGGACATCAACATGCCCCTCATCCTCTTCGACCGTGTCTGCCTGAGCGACCGCTTCTCCACCGTCGTGGCCGACGGAGCGCAATCGGCCCAGGCAGCCACCCAGCACCTGCTGGACACAGGCAGCCACCGCGTGGCCTTCATCGGCGGAGCCAACCACCTGGACATCGTCAAACGGCGCAAGCACGGCTACCTGGAGGCCCTGCGCGAAAACCATATTCCCATCGAAAAGGAACTGGTAGTGTGCCGCAAGATAGACTACGAGGAAGGCAAGATAGCCACAGAGTCGCTCCTCGCCCTGCCCCATCCGCCCGACGCCATCCTGGCCATGAACGACACGCTGGCCTTCGCCGCCATGGAAGTCATCAAGAGCCATGGCCTGCGCATCCCCCAGGACATAGCCTTGATAGGCTATACCGACGAACAACATGCCAACTACGTGGAGCCCAAGCTATCCGCTGTATGCCACCAGACCTACCAGATGGGCGTAGCTGCCTGCCGTCTGCTGATTGACCGTCTGAAAGGTGACAAGACGGTGCGGCAGGTTGTGGTTCCCACAACTCTGCAAGTGAGGGAGAGCAGTGTTAAAAGGCCGATCACAAACGCCTCCAAAGCGCCCACCATCCAACATGTCATTCAAAACTAAGGATGGGTCATCATTGTTGTTGATACTGTATTCAAACCATTACATGTTGCTTTAATTGTTACTGCACCATCCTTACGTGTTGAGCGTAATATAGCAAGAGCACCACCCCGATATAATGTAGTAGAGGCCCTTTCAAAATTCTCATTTGTAAAATGGTCACCATTATCAAGAGCTATAAGTTTCGCCTCACCTGAAATAGAAATAGAAAGCTCACTTTCAAAATTTTCCACGACATATCCGTCATTATCTACTGCAATAAAACGCACATACTGAAGATCCATGCCATCAGCTTTCCAAGTTTTCATATTCTCCACTTCTACCTTCAAACGTATAGCCTGACCAGGCGATTGAAGCTCATGTCGAGCTACCTCCTTACCATTATTGCGTGCGATAGCTATTACGTTCCCCGGTTGCCAACTTATATTTCTCCAAAGTAATTTATTCCGTACTTTATTATCCTTACAATTATTATATTTAATACCAAGACTTTTCTCATTTTGTAACAACTCCACCTCATCACAGTTCGTAGAGATTTCCAATGTAATACTATCACCTTTGTTCGGTTTCCAATAAAAATGGCTCATTTCTGCACGTCCAGAAAGAATATCATTCCAAATAACACTCTTTTGTTCACTGTCAAGGACACCAATGTGTACTTGCGGTTCATCAATAAAACATGAACGTACAAGCCATGCACGAGGATAAGGTTTTAGTGTGTGATCAAAAAATGAATAATTCCATCCTTTTTTGGGCCAGCCATCACTTTCTCCCCAATATTCAATCGCCCCCCAATAACACAATCCGACAGTAGAATCCTTGTCCATACAAAAATAAGGCGTAACGAGATCATTAACAGAGGCCTCGCTTTGAAATATAATCAAATTGGGATTACATTCCTTATAACGACGGTAGTCTGCATACTCATAATTATATGACGCAATTTCTGTTATACAAGATAACTCTGGTGGAACAATATTTTTTACTTCACGAAATCCAGCATCAGCACGACGTATACCATTGGCACGCGCAGGATACATAGCAGCTGTAGAAGGACGAGTTTTATCATAGCGCTTCAAGTATACGTCAAAGATACGATATGTAGTAACTCCCCAATCACCAGTCATATACCCAGAAGCATTTTCCCGATGTTGCATCTCATTACCAAGACTCCACATTATGATACAAGGATGATTACGATCACGTTTTACCCATTCTGTTAAAATTTCAGGCCATATATGCATGAATGGCTTTCGTCCTCCCCAACAATTGCCATCATTGCTCCACTTGTCCACAAACTCATCAACTACAACAAATCCCATTTCATCACAAAGATCATAAAACACATTTGGATAAGGATTGTGCGAACATCGTATTGCATTAAAACCAAATTCTTTAAGACGTTTCAATTGGCGTTCAATGGCACGACGAAATGTTGCCACACCAACTCCACCGAAATCTGCATGATTAGCAATCCCTTTTAAAAACACTTTTCTACCATTGAGTCTAAAACCAAAATCTTTTCCATACTCTATTGTACGGAAACCAAAACGAGTGGACAAACAATCCGTTTCCTTACCATCAACATACATCCGTACTACACAAGTATAAAGATTAGGAGTATCTATATCCCACAACTTTGGATCAACAATCTCCATCTCATCAATAGGGACCTCAACTAATTGTAGGCGAGATTGTGAAGGAGCTGGAGTTAATTCGCTTTTTACAATTTCATTATCCTGTGAATCGATTATACAAGCTTGAAATGAGACATTTCCTTTATCAAGTAAATACCCCGGAAGCTCAGCTTGAGCACAAACACTCCATTTACAGCCTGCAATTTTTCTGGTCACAACATAGACTCCATGGCGAGACATTGACATAGTATCTTTCACAATGATACGAACATCTCTATTTATGCCTCCCCCTGTATACCAACGTGAACCTCCCTCAACGCCAGTATGAGTATATACAGCAAGAAGATTGTCTTGACCATATTTTATTTTATTTGTCACATCACACTCAAAACCACAATAGCCATATTCAGTTGATCCGATTTTCTCACCATTGAGATAAACGTCACCATAATACATCATTCCTTCAAAATCAATAAGCACTTGACGTCCCTCCCACGTTTCACAAGGGCGAAAAGATTTACGAAACCATGCGCCGGACATTTCCTTAAAAGCCCGTGCTCGATTTGCAGTTTCTTTCCATGGCATATTCAATTGATAATCATATGGTAAATCCAGTTCTCTCCATTGACTATCATCTAAATTCGTTTTTTCTCCATCCTTTACTTCTCCTAATTGGAATTTCCATCCGAAATTTAACAAAATCACCTCCCTTTCACTTGCTGACATTGCATATACAATGAATGACAGCATCATACAAACAAGTATATTTCTTTTCATAAAAAATTATTTATATTATTTTGCAATGATAAACGTGCTTTCATAAGGTCTTAAATCAAGTATTCCATCAAATGATTTTCGTTCCAAGGTAAGCGGATTCCATACTTCTATATTCTTGTAATTAGTACGTAAAGCTACACTCTGAGTATAATCATGATTACTATGATTATATACAAAATAAATATCTGTATCTTTTGTCTGACGATGATAAAAAAATGTCTTATCGGAGGGGGTATCTGCACTATTTATAGTAATATCTGGCTTTATTCCCGCCTTCTCCATAATATCTGCAATTTCCTCACCTTTATCACAACGTATGATAAGCATACCTTGCTCACGCAATTTCATAAACCATTTTTCTGCTTCCGAAGATATATAAGTACGATCCTGTACAACTAACGCCTTATATCGCGGACAACAAGCGTTTTCATCAAACAATGAAGACTCTTTCAATGAGCGCAACGTACACACATCATATTGATAACCTTCTGGAATAACCGGCAATTTGTAAGTCATAGTCTTTAACGGAGCATCTTCTCCAATATATATAAGAAGATCAACCACAGGACGTCCCGTCTGCAAAAGTTCTGCACAGCGTGCCTGATAATCCCAAAAATGAACACGACTCAAAGGCCATGCCGGATTCAAACGGTGAAAGATATAAGGATGATTGCTCTTCGAATCATCGTATTTATCATTAAGCCAAGGCTGATAACTCCCTGCACAAACAACAAATTCATTGACACCTTTACAGTATGCCAAATTAGCAATGCGTAGCAATTTGTGCCAACCTTTAATACTCCTTTCTGGAGATGTATTTTTATCATCAACAAAATAAGGACTATCAGTGAAAGCCTCCGCTGAAGATATGCTCCTGCCGTAAAGATGGGCTGCAGAAGTACAATCCAAACAATCGTAATTACCATTGACTTGATATCCCCAGAACTCACCTTGCGGCTTATCAGAACGACCACGTGAAGCAATATTATCATTCACACATCCCAACATTGCCTGACAAGTGAAGGTTACCCTATCACGTTTACAAAGACGTGCAAATGTTCCATAAAACTGCTCGCTAATCGTTTCATCGATTACCCGACGGAAATCACGTAAAAAATGTTCTGTTCTTTCACGATTTCCAACAATATATCCACACAATGCCAAAAGCCAAGGCCTAATGTCATAACCAGCTATACGTTTAAAATGAACTGGCATTTCCGCAGTCCAATTAGCAATACCTGCCTCATGGCTATCCATATGAAAACCTTGAGGAGCACAATTTATGGCAGAAAGAGTATCATATATTGCTTTGAAATAATTCTCATAATGCAACTCTGCAGCCTTTGCATTCATCACATCTGCTTCCAACCATGTTTTAGCATATAGTTCCTCGCCTTTCCACATTACCCGACTACGCCCATGCTTAGTATGTCCTCCTGTAGGAATGTAACCAATACGCACAATACGATATTCCCCCGCTTTAACACTTGACAACTGACTCATATCTATACAACCTTCAGAATCTACCAAAGATGTAATATCTATAATATCATTCACACTTAGCGCGCCATGATTTCCACCTGTCACATGCGGATAAGTAACTTCAGATCTCAGACCTGTTTTTACTTCCCAATTATCAATCATATCACGCCCACTAAGCCATACATTTTCTATCTCCAACTTGTCAAATCTTGATAATGCATCCATCCAATCATGCAAACGTACACGAAAATATCGTGCCTTTACTGCCGGGAAATTAATCGTACGCTGACTGCTTTTAGCCCCTATGATATTTTCTACTGTCAACAATTCAGCTGCCGATTTCCATGTTATACCATTATCACTATATTCAAGATCTCCAATAGGCGGAAAGTCAACATATCCGGCACCGAAAAAACGCTTCTGTGGTTGTCCCGGTACATTCATTGAACCATACGAACCTTTACCACGAGGATTCGTCTTATATATTATCGTACTTACAGATAAAGGAGATCCCGCATCATAATTTATAACAAGTTCCGCATTATCTTCAACCCTTAACCGTTCTTTCTGTATACAAACAGAAGCATACATTGCTGGATTAGGAATCAGCACTGTCGCAATATCTTTGAAACCTTCACGAGAATATGTAGGTAGAGAGATACTTTCTCCTTTTTCGGCAGGAATTGAAACAAGAGCTTCCACACTTGCCACTTGTTGCATTCCCATGTCCGGCGTTATCCATGGACCACCTGCCACATAACCATTAGACGCTGCAATCTCAAAACTTAAGCCTAAGTTCCTTGCACGAAGGGAAGCATATTTTAACATTTCCCACCATTCTGGCGACATAGATGCAAAAGCGCCTTCTTCAGTACCATGAGTCTGATCATAATAGACAACACCTCCCAATCCTGCCTCTTTAAAGGCATTCAAATCTGCATCTATGCCTTCTTTAGTCGTAGTGGTTTCACCATGAAACCACCAGACTTTCGTACGTGCATCTTGCTTGGGATTACAAAACTGCTTCCATAATGCGTCTTGAGCTCCAGTCTTCAAAAAGAAGAAAGCTGAAAACATAGTAACAACAAAAAATTTCATATCATAAACTTTATATCAAATCTTATGTGACAAAAATACAACCTATCATTATCAATACAAATCCAATATTATCCATTTCCTATCATTTTTGTTTCTTGCACATAAAAAATAATAGTAGAAAAGTACACTTCCGTTTCATTACTGACACTTTTATTTCATTTCTACGTTTCCTTCCCCTTCCAAGTACCAATGACTTATAAAAAACTCTATCTTTGTGATAGAATCAACTCATCTATAAAATGAAACATAATTATTCAATACAGCTATTGCCTGTATACTGCCTCCTAATATTCTCCATACTAAATATAAAAGGACATGGTATGGATTTAAAGATTACATCTCATCAACTTAACAAAACAAATGCCTTACCCAGTAATAATATCAGATGCATCATACAAGACCAAAACGGTTTTCTGTGGTTAGGCACACTAAACGGCCTCTACCGCTTTGACGGATATCAAGCACATAAATTTACAAAATCCACCACAGGGAACAAAACTTTAATGAAAGAAAACAGAATTAGTAAATTGGAACAATGGAAAGATGGACAACTGGCAGTAACGTTTCCTCCACATGGTGTAATAGGTTTCAACACAAAACACAACCTTTTTGAGCCATTGAAAGATTCAATAGAATATGTTCGTAAATCCAAGTCAAAACGGAATGCAATGATCGATAACTGTGGAAATCAGATCACAGTAATAAACGGGACTGAAAATATCATATATCAAAATATCAAAACTGGGCAGAAATTGACTCTAAACGCCATTCCCAGATTCTTATGGGAACTAAGTTCTGACATAAAATTAAAAGTCGTAACAGATAAGCGAGGATTTATATGGACATCTACAGCTGGTGGAGGCATCACTGTATATGATAATAATGGCAATAGGATCAAACGTATTACGGCCAACAAATCAGAAAAATTAATTCCGTCAGATTACATTACAGATATGATAGAAGACAGAAATGGACGTATACTAGTATGCGAGCAATGGTATGGAATAACCATACTGACTATCGAAGAAGAAAAAATGAATCTAGTCACTCTCGGTAAAGAGAATGATATTGCTAATGCCAAAGAGGTAAAGGTCCTAACTAATGCATCAGACAAAATCATTGTTGCCAATAACATGGGCAAAGTTTTCACATTAGACGACAATGAGCTACTGTTTCCAGTAGCATCATTACCTACAAACGTAGAATATCTATATATTACAACAGACTCAAAAGGCCGTTTTTTAGCCGGCACGAGAAACAATGGACTTTATACCTATGAAGGTTTCCTAACCCACTCTTCTGAGTTACCATCAATAAAAAGTAACCGTATAGATCACATTCTTGTAGACTCAAAAGACAGGATATGGATATGTAACATTAATGGTATGGTCGATATGTTGGAGCGCAAAGGCCTGAAATGGACATTCAACCATTTCTTTACCCAAATCGAAGGATTAGAAGTAAGATCTATGATTTGTGATCACAATAATAAGATTTGGATGGCTACAAACATCGGAATATTCAGTTTCAATCCCGAAAACCTTATTAAAAACAAAGAAAAATATACAAGACATCCTCTGAGCCCGTCTGATGAAGAAGTAAGAGTCACTTGTCTGATGGAAGACTCCAACCATACAATCTGGGCCGGAACATCAGGTTGGGGAGTCTTTTCGTGTTCAGATGGGAAAAATTTTATACCTTTCAAAAAACAAATTGGAATAACACGCGTTATCAATACCATCACCGAAGATACGGAACAAAATATCTGGATGGCAGGTGATGAAGGAGTGATATGCTATTCACCTATTCATGATTCAGCATTCAAACACTATTCAGAATTGTCCCCGTTAAGAAACATTTTCAATACACATTGTGCCGCAACAATGAATAACGGAAAAGTAGCATTAGGAACACTCGAAGGAATAGTGATAACCGACGCAGAAATGATGCGGAGAAATATAATAAAACAAACATTACAAATTTCAGAAATAAAGATTAATGGAATGACAGTGCAACATAATAACGATTTTCAACTAAAACATAACCAAAACGCCTTAACGTTTTTCTTCACGGATTTATCATTTAATATCAGCCAACCGACATATTACACTTATCAAATGGAAGGGCTGGATATGCAATGGAGTGAACCCACAACAGCCAATTTTGCAAATTTCAACTCACTGTCACCTGGGAAATACACTTTTCGTGTAAAAATTATCGATAGTGAAACTGAAACACGCGAACAATCCGTCAAATTTGTAATTCTTGCTCCTTGGTGGCAAACCTGGTGGTTCCGTTTGTCCATATTAATAATATTGGCAACGATCGCAATACAATTCTATATTCACCATCTTCGCGAATCCAAACTCAAACAAACAGTACACGATGAACGCCTGCTCACAGAATACAGAATTAGATTCTTCACAAATATTTCACATGAGTTTCGTACCCCTCTAACATTAATCCAAGGCTCAATGGACAAAATATTGTCATTAGAAGAGACACCCAAACTATTACAACCGTCTATTTATATCATGCAACGTAACGTCATAAGGATGAAGCGTTTAATAGATCAGTTTCTGGAATTCAGAAAAATGGAAACAGGCAATCTTGAACTACGCCTCGAACAGGTAGAAATAATAGAGATATTAAAGGATATTTTCCTGTCATTCCGTGATATCAGCGAGCGCCGACGCATCAACTACAAATTCAGCACCACAAACCCACAATTAATAATGTACGCAGACCGAAGTTATATAGACAAAATAGCATATAATCTATTGAGCAACGCATTCAAATATACACCTGTAGGTGGACACATATCCATGAAGCTATCTGTAACAGACAACAATCTCGTTGTAAAAATACAAGATACGGGAATAGGAATTCCTGAAAAGACACGGGAACAACTGTTCAATAGATATAACAGATCAAAAATAGAAAGTAATTCCATCGGAATCGGATTAAATTTGACAGCTGAGTTAATACAAAAGCATCATGGTACAATAATTTACCAACCAGAATCTAAAGGAGGTTCTACATTCCTATTTACCTTACCCTTAGATAAATCTATATACAAAACTGAAGATTTTCTACAAGAATCAGAATTAAATCTACAACGAGACCGTTCCAAATATCTCTATCAGGAAAAGATACATACTACATCAATGCGACCGATGAATGACAAAACAGTACTGATAGTTGAAGATGACATTGAAATATCAGACTTCCTGCAACAGGAACTATCAAATTATTTCCATATAGAAATAGCAAATGATGGTGCAGAAGCTATAGAAGTAATCGAAGAAAAGATGCCAGACCTTATCATAACAGATATCCGCATGCCTAATATGGACGGTTTCCAACTATTGGCACATATACGAAAAAGTAGTTATCAATACTTACCCGTAATAATGCTTACGGCCGTTGACACAGCAGAAACAGAACTCAAAAGCATAAAACGAGGAGCAGATGTATATTTGCCTAAACCTTTTGATATGCGAATTCTGATAGCTCATTGCGTTGCACTTGTACAAAAATGTAACAACAGAAACAATAATTCTTCCACCATACACTCCACACAAGAATCACAACCTGCCATAGAAACAGCAAAAGAAACAGGCATAAAAACCCAAACAATTATAACAGACGAACGAGACCGCAAATTCTTGGACCGCTTCAACACATATATTCAAAATCACTTTGATGATAAAGACCTGAATATAGACCATCTGGCAGAAGTGATGGGTTATAGTCGCTCTAAATTTTACAGAAAAGTCAGCACACTCATCGGATACTCACCCAAAGAACACATACGCAAATTACGCATAGAACGTGCAGCAGAATTACTTCGTTCTTCTGATACAATCACAATCGCAGAAGTAGCATATATGACAGGCTTCAACACTCCTCAATATTTCAGCACGGTTTTCCGCGCCTACTACAATATGCTCCCGTCCGAATATCAAAAACAGAACATCAATACCGTATAACCCCAAAGTATATCCCATTCATCATTGACAAATAACAGATTTCTTATCAGTATTGTACAAGGATAAAGGATATACGAATTTTCATAAACAAACAATGCATATCCGCCCTTAATCCTCCCGAAAAACGAACATCAACGTTTTTATACCATCCTCCTCTACTCATATCCATGGAATAAATTATCTTTGTGCCCGCATATACATGAAAAAAAATGCATCCATGACCGAACAGGAAGTCCGAAAATACTTGCGACAGATGAAGGAGGAAAGCTCTGAAAGGGCTTTCAAGGGCTTCTATGACCTGACCTACGACCGCCTGTTCCGCATTGCCTATTATTATCTGAAGCACGAGGAGTGGGCGCAAGAAGTGGTGCTCGACGTGTTCCTCGCCCTGTGGAAGCAGCGCGACACGCTGACGTCCGTGCAGAACATCGAGGACTATTGCTTCGTCCTCACCCGCAACGCCTCGCTCAACTACCTGGAAAAGGAAGCGCGCCGAAGCGATTCCCTCTCTGCCGAACTGACCGAAAGCGACGCTTCCGACCCTTCGCCCGAGGAGTGCCTCATCAGCGAAGAGCTCTTTGCCCGCTACGTCAAGGCACTGGACCGCCTGCCCGAACGTTGCCGCGAGGTCTTCATCCGCGTCCGCGAAGAGAAGCAGAGCTATGCCCAAGTGGCCGAAGAGCTGGGCATCAGCGTCAAGACCGTCGATGCCCAGTTGCAGAAAGCCGTGTCCCGCCTGCGGGATATGCTGAAGTAAATCCTGTCTTCCGAAACCAATCATAGACCGTGAAGCCCGTTCCCTTACAGGGAAACGCTCGTTTCCCCTGTAGGGGACACTCGTTTCCTACACAGGGAACAGCCGTTTCCAACAGTTGGGAACAGGCGTTTCCTGTAAAGGGAACGGACCTCAGCTGCTAGGACATGCCCTACATCGTCCGTTTTTATGGGCAGGACAACGATTGGAACTTTATACAAAAAAAACGCCGCCGCAGAAAAAAAGTCGTTTCCCGCGTAGGGAGTTTTCTGCTTTCCGCTGTCTTAATGGTAAAAGGAACTTCATAAAACAACAGACTGACATGAAAAAAGCTATCCTCATCACCATCGGTCTCCTGCCGGCCCTGCTGCTCCTGACGGGCCTGACAGCCTGCGACGGCCACAACGACAAGTACCCCAAAGCGTATCTGGGATTTGAAAAGACCCAGGAAAGTTTCACCTTCGACCGCCGGCAGAACAGCCAGGAAATCACACTGAAAATAGTTGTCGCCGACAAGGCCGACACCGAACGCAAGGCGGGCATCAGCATCCGAAGCCAGCCGGGACAGACGCCCGTCTATACCTTGCTGGACAAGGAGGTGACCATCGCCCCCAAGAAGAAGTCGACCCTCGTACGCGTACGCATCTATCCCGCCAAAATAGACCAGCCGCAAGAAATCAAACTGACCTGCACGCCCAAGGACAAGGAAGTGAAACCCACCACCATCACGCTGAAGCTGGCGGTAAAATAAGAAAACGCTTATGACAGAGAAAGACCCTTTTGAAACCCTGCTCAACCGCCTTGTGGCCTCGACCCGCTCGCCTCGCGGCCGGTTCAGCGCCGCCCGTTCCTGGCCGTTGCTTCAGTCGCGGCTGAAAAGAACCACCCTGCGGCGTACTCTCTGGATGCGTGTGGCCGGAGCGGCAGCCGTCGTGCTGCTCTGCGTGGTCGGATGGCAGGCCTACGAACGGCTCCGCCCCGTGGAGATGACGACGGTGACCGCACAGGCAGAGACGCGCACCGTCGTCCTGCCCGACCGCACGGAAGTCATCCTGAACCGCTACTCCACGCTAACCTACCCGAAAGACTTCCGGCGGGAGGCGCGGCGCGAAGTCTCCCTGCAGGGAGGCGCCTACTTCGAAGTGGCCAAGGACCCGTCGCACCCGTTCGTGGTAGAAACGGGCGAGGTACAGGTGGAGGTACTGGGTACGCACTTCAACGTCGAAGCCTATCCGCGCGACCGTGAGGTGCGCACCACACTTCTGGAAGGCTCCGTGGCCGTCAGCCTCCGCGACCGGTCGCAACGGCTGGTGCTGGCTCCCAACGAGCGGGCCGTTTACCACAAGGCCAGCGGCCGCCTGACGCAAGAACCCGTGGCCGATGCCGCCAACGACATCAGCTGGAGCCGCGGCCAACTGAGCTTCCAGAGCCAGCCCCTGCGCGAAATCGTCCGCCAGCTGGCCAACACCTATCAGACGGATATCCGCATCGCCGACCCGACGCTGGCCGAATACCGCCTCACGGCCACCTTCGACATCGGAGAGGGCCTGACACATATCCTCGACCTGCTGCAGGCCGCGGCCGGATTCACCTACCGACAAGACAAGAACCAAAACATCATCCTACAAACTAAACTTAACCATCCATGAACTATTCTGAACCAAGCTGTTCCCACCGCTCCCTCAGGCTCCTGCTCCTGATGGGCGCGGTACTGCTTGGAGTCTGTCTCCAAGCCCAAAACCCGCAGGCCCCCATCACAATGGACATCCGCAACGCCACCCTCCGCGCCCTGGTGTCGCGGCTGGAGAACGCCACAGGTTACACCTTTGTCTATGGCGACGAAGTCAGACTCACCCGCCGCATCGACCTGAAAGTACAGAAGCTCACCATCGGCCAAGTGCTGGAACAGGCCTTCAGCGACCAACCGGTGGAGTTCGAAATATCGGGCAAGCACATCGTGCTGCGCAAGCGCGAGATGCCCCGCAAGCGCGAACGCCGCCGCTTCACCGTGAGCGGCTACGTCACCGACGCCGCCTCGGCCGAAACACTGATAGGCGCCAACATCCTGGACAGCCGCTATGCCGTGGGTACGGCCTCGAATGCCTACGGCTTCTATACCCTGACCCTGCCCGAAGGTGAGGTGAGCCTCTCGTCCTCCTACCTGGGCTACGCCACACGGACCGACCGCTTCTGCCTGAAGGCAGACACCACGCTGAACATTGCCCTCAGTACCCACAACGAGCTGCAGGAAGTGGTCGTCACGTCGGAAAAGCGGGAAGCGGGCATCAATGCTACCCACATGGGAGCGCACGACATCCCCATGACGCAGATACGCCACACGCCCTCCATCCTCGGCGAGGCTGACGTACTGAAAACCATCCAGCTGATGCCGGGCGTACAGGCAGGCATGGAGGGCTTCGCGGGCATGTATGTCCGTGGCGGCACGCCCGACCAGAACCTGGTGATGCTGGACGGCATCCCCGTCTACAACGCCGACCACCTGCTGGGCATCTTCTCGGTGTTCACACCCGAGGCGGTGAAGAACGTCACCCTCTTCAAGAGCAGCTTTCCCGCCCGCTACGGCGGCCGCCTGTCGTCTGTAGTCGATGTACGTACCAACGACGGCGACATGAACCGTTATCACGGCGCGTTGAGCGTCGGGGTACTCACGACCAAATTCCACATCGAAGGCCCCATCTGGCGGGAACGCACGTCGTTCTCACTCAGCATGCGAGTCACACCCAGCATCCTGCTGCCCAATGGTATCCAAGCTACCTCCGAATGGGGCAGCGGTCGGGATACTGAACGATACAACTATTATTTCTACGACATCAACGCCAAGGTGAACCACAAGTTCGGCGACCGCGACCGTCTGTTCCTGGGCTTCTACCGGGGCAAAGACCACTTCCGGTACGATAATGAATACGAACATAATACGACCTCTGCCAACGCTACCTACCAGAAAGACATCAGCCAGACCCGCCTGAACTGGGGAAACCTCATCGGCTACGCCCGCTGGAATCATGTGTTCAACAGCCGCCTGTTCGGTAACCTCAC
Source organism: uncultured Bacteroides sp. (assembly GCA_964419245.1). Classification (GTDB taxonomy): domain Bacteria; phylum Bacteroidota; class Bacteroidia; order Bacteroidales; family Bacteroidaceae; genus Bacteroides. The sequence continues at coordinate 38,787 of CAYQOV010000003.1, forward strand.
TGCTTCGTACAACCAATATCGCATGAGCCTGAACGAAAACATGGAAGACCATGGCTTTCAGCAAAACCAACTATACGACTACCACCGATACCGTTCGGAGTTCCGTTCGGGCATCCGCGACTGGAGCCTGCGTGCCGACTTCGACTTCACCCCTTCCACCCGTCACCACATCCGCTTCGGCAGCGAGTTCATCCACCACCTGTTCACGCCGGGTGTATCGACCTCGCACATCGGCAACATGGACGATGGCTCTGCCCGGCAGGACACTACCTATACCACCAGCAGCAACCGCCCGCAACGGGGCACGGAACTGTCGCTCTATGGCGAAGACAGCTGGGAGGCTACCGACCGGCTCAGCCTGAACCTTGGTGTGCGAGCCTCGTTGTTCCACACGCAAGGCAAGAACTATCTGTCGGCACAACCCCGTGTCTCCGCCCGTTACGACTGGGGAAAGGGTATCGCAACAAAGGCCTCCTACTCGTGCATGGCCCAGTACGTCCATCTGCTCACCGCCACTCCCTTCTCCATGCCCACCGACCTGTGGGTACCCATCACCCGGAACATACGCCCCATGTATGCCAACCAATACTCCGCCGGTACCTACTATACCGGCCTGCCCGGCTGGGAATTCTCACTGGAAGGTTACTACAAACAGATGCGGCACATTCTGGAGTACCAGGACGGAGTCTCCTTCTTCGGTACCTCCACCCATTGGGAAGAAAAGGTGGAGATGGGCCAGGGGCGCAGCTATGGTCTGGAACTGATGGTTCAGCGCACCGTAGGAAACACGACGGGCTGGCTCGCCTATACTCTGGCCAAGAGCGAACGACGCTTCCCGAACGGCAGCATCAACCAAGGCCGGTGGTTTCCCCACAAATACGACCGGCGTCACAGCCTCAACCTTTGCGTGAACCACCGCTTCAGCGACCGCATCGACGTGGGTGCCTCGTGGATTTTCTACACGGGAGGCTGCCTCACCATCCCCGAACGACGGACAGCCATCGTCAAGCCCGACGGCAGTACCGAAGAGACCGACTACATATCGGGACGTAACAACTACCGTCTGCCCGCCACCCATCGCCTGAACCTAGGCGTAAACTTCAACAAGAAGACCAAGCACGGCATGCGTACCTGGAACATCAGCCTCTACAATGCCTACAACGCCATGAACCCCAATCTGGTATATACCAAACAGAAGCAGCTGACCAATAGTTGGGTCAATGACGGTCAAGGAGGCGCCATACAAATAGATTCAAAATCAAGAACCGTCATCAAAAAACTGACCATCCTGCCATGTATTCCCTCCGTGACCTATACATACAGATTTTAAAAACTACATATCCTACAAACGAATATGAAACGAAAACATTTATACTTCATTATATACACAGTAACTCTTTTCGGATTATTATCATGTGAAAACGAAATCCCCTACAATCCTGAAACGAAACAACCCTGCCTCGTCATGAATGCTCTGCTCGAAGCAGGAGAAGGCAAAACAAACGAAGTGTATCTGTACCTAAGTACAGGAGACAATTTAGACAAAGTGAATGACGATGCCATACTCACCCTCTACGTCAACGGACAACTCACCGAAACTCCCCAAGCCTTCAAACCGGAAGACATCTATCCTTATCCAGGGGAATGGCTCTCTCCAGAAGATTATGAAACGCTATTAAAAAACATACATTACAGAAAATATCGCCTATCAACTCCCCTGCAGCCCGGCGACCTCGTCCGTCTGGAAGCGACGGCCCAAGGAGGTACCCTTCGGGCTACGGCAGAAGTACAGGTTCCCCAGCCTCCCCAAGATTTCCGTGTGGACACCTGTACCGTCCCGCTCAACATGGGCAGCGGTATCGTCACTCCCCACCGCCGTTACCTCGTGACAGTGAATGACATAGCCAACGAAAACAACCACTACCGACTGGACATCCGTAACCAGTTCCTGGTGCGCTACCACATCTACGAATACCTCAGGGACGAAAACGGGAATTATATAGAAAATGAAAACGGAAACATCATGTACACCGAACGGGACAGCCTGTCCACCCAAATATACAGCAACCTTGTCAACCGCGAAGACGTCATCCTGACCGACGGCAACGTAAGCCATTCACAGGAAGATGAGGACAACCTGATGTTTCCCCGCATCGAGAACAAGTACAACATCTTCACCGACAACCGTTTCCGCAACAGTTCGGCCACGCTCAAGGTATATACCCGCCTCTACGATGACTTTACAGCCAATCCGCTCTACGGCATTACCTATGGCAACACACATTGTACCCAGTCCATCCACATCCGCCTGCTCAACTTGACAGCCGACTATTACCGTTACCTGAAGGCCTTGAACTGCCTGGAAGATGATGACTACGACACCGTTCTGATGGAACCTGTCTCTCTGCCCTGCAACGTCAGCGGCGGCATCGGCTTCGTGGGTGTCGCCACGCCGCGCGAGGTAGTTATCACCTTCCCCGAACGACCATGCAGAAATACAAGTTCGTCATTCCCCTGACATTTTTAATCCCATCTTCTCTGCCCGTTGGAACATAAACTGGCGGGCAGCTTCATATTCGTTAGGAATAACACCGTCAAGAATAGCATCTTTGATGGCACTTTTCAAAGCTCCTACCTGCTGACAGGGAGGAAGACCGAAAGTACGCATAATCTCTTCACCACTGACAGGAGGCTGAAAATTGCGGATACGGTCGCGTTCTTCCAAATCTTTCAATTTCTGACGTACCAACTGAAAATTGTCCAAGAAACGCTTCTTACGCTCAGAGTTCTTCGACGTAATATCCGCCTCACATAAAGTCATCAGGTCATCAATGTCGTCACCGGCCTCAAAAAGCAATCGGCGAACAGCAGAATCCGTAACCTCTTCATCGGCTATCACAATCGGACGCATGTGCAGTCCCACAAGTTTCTGTACATATTTCATTTTCTCATTCATAGGCAGCTTCATCTTGCGGAAAATATTTGGTATCATCTTCTCGCCTATGAAATTATGGTTATGGAAGGTCCAACCTGCACGCGGATCCCACCGCTTCGTGGCAGGTTTGGCAATGTCATGCAGCAGAGCTGCCCAGCGCAACCACAAATTATCAGTCTTACGGCTGATATTGTCGAGCACTTCCAATGTATGATAAAAATTATCCTTATGCGCCCGCCCATTGCGAGTCTCTATTCCTTGCAAAGCCACCAATTCAGGAAAAATCAATTCAAGAAGTCCACTTCTGTCCAAATCAATAAAGCCCTTTGAAGGAATAGGCGACAACATAATCTTATTCAGTTCGTCTGCAATACGCTCTTTGGAAATAATCCCGATGCGTTCCTTATTACGACAAAGCGACTCAAATGTTTCATCATCAATATAGAAATTGAGTTGTGTGGCAAAACGGATGCAACGCATCATGCGCAACGGATCATCGCTGAAAGTAATGTCTGGATCAAGTGGTGTGCGAATCGTACGTTCCTTCAGATCATCCATTCCACCGAAAGGATCTACCAATTCACCATAACGCGCACTGTTCAAACAAACAGCCAAGGCATTGATCGTAAAATCGCGTCGGTTCTGATCATCTTCCAATGTGCCATCCTCTACGATAGGCTTCCGTGAATCGTGTGTATAAGATTCCTTGCGGGCACCGACAAACTCAACCTCCGTCCCCCTATATTTCAACTGGGCTGTACCGAAGTTCTTGAACACGGATACATAAGCTCCACGCCCCAACCGCCGTCCTAATGCTTCAGCCATAGCTATTCCACTACCTACCACAACGACATCAATATCCTTTGACGGACGTTGCAGGAATATGTCACGCACGTATCCACCAACGACGTAACATTCCAATCCAAGTTCATCGGCCGTTTCAGAGATTTGTTTGAATATCTTAGCATCGAAGCGCTGCTTCAGTTCATCAGCTGTCAGTTCAATCATAATTCAGTCTGTTTGCATTTTAATGGTTTCGCGGCGGCAAAGATAGCGATATTATTTCTATTTTTGTCGCGACAAGGACAACCACATTGTAACATCCATAAAAATTCAGATTATATATATGAAAAAAATTATCATTCTAGCATGTCTTTGCAGCACATTGGTTGCATGCGAAAACGTAGAAAAGAAAGCCGCTCTAAAACTGGCCGAAGCACGTGCCGCCTTCGAAGCCGGCAACTACAACGAAGCGAAGATACAAATAGACAGCATCAAAATACTTTATCCCAAAGCCTTCGACACCCGCCGTCAGGGTATCTACCTGATGCAGGAAGTCGAACTGAAAGAGCAACAAAAGACACTGGAATATTTGGACAGCATGCTAGCTGTAAAACAACAAGAATTCGAAGCCATCAAAAACAAATTTATTCTGGAAAAAGACACAGCCTATCAACGTATCGGACATTACCTGGTGCCCGCGCAAGTCATTGAACGAAATCTGCACCGCTCTTTTCTGAGATTTCAAACAGACGAGACAGGTGTAGTTAGCCTGACATCCATTTATTGTGGCAGTTATAACATCCACCACACAGCCGTAAAGGTAACCGCACCCGATGGCAACTTCACGGAAACTTCCGTTTCACGTGACAGTTACGAAACCACCGACTTGGGAGAGCATATCGAAAAAGCAGATTATAAATTAGGAGAAGACGGAGGTGTCATAGCTTTTGTGGCAGCCAACAAAGACAAAAACCTTCGTGTTGACTACAAAGGTGAGCGTTCCTATACAACCCACATGCTACCAGCCGACCGCCAAGCAGCATCCGATATCTACGAACTTGGCAAAACACTTTCTGCCATCACCGAAATCAAGAAAAATATAGAAGAAGCCAACCTAAAGATACAATTCATACAAAAGAAAATGACAGAACGAAAAACAGAAATGGAATAAATACTATTTCTGTTTTCAAAACGACTGCGGAGCATCTTCTCACGAAGACACTCCGCAGCGTTTCTTTTTCATCAATAAAAATTAAGAATAAAGAAACTATTATGTAAAGTTAAACTAACCAGGACATTTCCTGGCGAGAGAATATTTCTTTTTTTAATCTGCAACAAAACGATCATATACTCCACCAACATTGCTATACCCCAATGTTCCTTCTGAAACGTAATAACTAATGCACAAAAAACAATTGTAATTTGCATACATACCACTTTGGTAACCACTATTTGTTACAAAAGCATCATTACCTTGCCAATATCCTATATCACGTACACTAATTGCTCCATAGTTTCCATAAGTAAAAGGTGTATCAGCTGCCGGTATTCTAAAGAAACGATAAGTGCCATTATCATCTGAACCTGTATAATCAATAAGATTAATTTTCATAGAATAACCTTCCCCAAACACATCTTTAAAGCGATATAAATCAGGATTCGTCGTACAAACCTGCAAAACTGTTGCTGCACTTTCTACACCTATAAATTTCTTACCCAAATCGAAATAATAAGTACCTGAAACTACATCATTCCAATCCAATCCTGTAAAAGTCGTTTCAGAAGAAGTTTTAGTCTTTGCGGATACAGCTACAGCAGTAATAGTATACTCACCATAAAGGTCTGTTACTACCACATCAACAGTTGTTGACCCTGAAGCACCTTCTATTTTTATACCTTCAGATACGACATAGTCTTTATAGCCCTCTTCACCCATTGAAGCCACATTAGCTTCTTTAGTTTCAGTCGGTTCCACCAAATAATAGGCAGACTCTGTTTTACTGTTTGTAGCAAAACGCAAGACTACATCATTATCAGGGTTATTAGGACGACTGGCTGCATACTGATAAATTAATATAGATGGTTCAGAATCATTACCAGGCTCCGTACCTTCATCTACTATACAAGATGTAAAAGTAGCCACCCCTCCCAACAAAAAGAGAAGTACATATATAAATAAATTCTTTTTCATAAACATTATCTTTTAACCATTACTATTAATTATCACCACGCATGTTCAGGAGAATCACTTGTAGGCATCAACGGAGTCGGATTATTTGTACAAGCAACATTATAATTGGTTTCAGTCTGTACAATACAGAAATCCATCCAATTGGGATGTACATTTCCATCATTAATCCCATAACCTCCATAATTCCACCGATAACCTTCCGGGTGATTGGTATTAGCGTAGCTACGAATAATACCTTTATCCAAACGTTTAATGTCGAACATTGCAAAACCTTCACCCCACAATTCTACGCGACGCTGCCACCAAACCTCATTTTGGAATGTGGTTGCATATGAACTACCATATCCTTCTGCATGTTCTCCATACGTAAATTCGGCATCACGTGTCTTTGCAAATTCAGTCAACAACTGAATACCATTTGCTTCATTCTGCATACCAGCAGCCTCTATCTCTATCAACTTCATTTCTTCTACACGCATTAATGGAACTGCAACAGTAAAAGCCGTATATTGGTTATTATGTTCACCGCCAGCAGGACGGAATTTTACTTCCAGACCACCCACGACGCCCGATGGAGTAGCTTCTGCCGTAATTAAAAGTCCATCAGGAACATCACTATAAGCAGAAAGAGCTTCTAAGGCTTCAGCTTCTCCCATCTCATCTATTGCAAAATCTACAAAGTTCTTTTTACGAAAATCAGTATCCGGAATTGTTTGATAAAGATGATAATCTATATAGTTAGGAGTACCATAGCTACCAGCATAACCGCAACCGGAACCCGTAACCTCAATAATCATCTGAGATCCCCAACTACTATCAGCATCATTCAGCAGAATGTTATCATCTGTACTTTTAAAAGTCACACCAAACATCCAAGCCGAATTAGGAGAATTGAATCCAGTTGTCCGAGAATTATATTCGGCTTCCGACATCATGGTATAACCAACCTGAGCTTTCTTAGCATAAAGTTCCGCATTGGCCCAATCTTCCATTGTCAAATATGCACGGGCTTTCAGACCGTAAACGACAGACAAGTCTGGAGTATATACATCCTCACGTTCATAATCTGCTAAATAAATTTCTGCCTTATCCAAATCTGAAAGAATCTGAGCCCACATCACTTCATTCGTAGCACGAGGATTATTAGACAAATCAGCTACTGCCGTAGACTCTAAAATAAGAGGTACCGTTTCTGAACTCTTATCTTGGCCATAAGTTTTCTGAGCAAACATACGCGCTAAATCCATATAAAACATAGCACGCATTGCATATGCAATACCCACACCTGACATTTTATCATCAGAAGGTTCCGTTCCTGCTAAAGATATCACCGTATTACAATTCTTAATCCAACCATAATAATATGTCCATGGCATTTGACAAACTGCATATTGAGGTCCAAGTCCCGTACCACAGCCATACCAAGTTGTATACCATTCTGAACCAAAATCTTCTACAGCAATATCTTGCCCCATTACATCACGGGCCAAAAAGAAGGAAGGATACCCAAAGTCATATGGATAAGAATTGCCCGTTCCTCCATATTCAAAAGAGCCACACAACGAGTTCGTTATAGCCGTTACAAAATTATCAAACGAACCTGGCGCATTTCCAGCTTGCTCACCAGTGACTGTACTTGAATGTGGATCAATTTCTTGAATACAGCTGACAGCAAGTAAAAGCCCAGCTGTTGCAACCGATAATGATTTTATAATATTTTTCATATACATAAATTCTTTTCCTTTTCAAAATTAGAATGTTAACTGAATACCTCCCATAATAGTACGTACCGGAGAATAAACATTTACCGATGCACTAGAGGAATAAGAGTAACGCGGATCAAGTCCTTTACGTGCAGACCAGAAACATAAATTCTCTCCAGAAGCATATACACGAAGCTTACGTAAATTCATTTTAGAAGTCAGGCTGTTTGGCAAAGTATAACCAATCGTAAACGATTGGAAATTAAGGTACTTAGCACTCGTTAACCAACGATTTGAAGTAGCAGATGTATATTGATCGCCATATTGCATACGTGGTATACTACTTGACGTATTATTGGGTGTCCAAGCTTTGAGAGCGTCTACATGAATAGCATTACCAGCTCCTGAAGCAGATGCAATATTTCCCATAAGTCCCTGATACATACTATCAAAGATCTTTCCGCCAATTTGGTAATCAAACATCAAAGAAACATCAATACCATAAGCTGTCAAAGATGTGCCAAATCCGCCATATGCTTTCGGAAGAGTAGTTCCTTGTTCATATTTTGTAGCTTCATTAGGATTGGTAGTTGTAAACGAGTGCTTGGTACCCGGCATACTAGTAGCATTAGTGGTACCATATAAATCTTCATCAACCCAATAAGTTGCTTCACCTTTTTCATTTGTACCAGCATATTCCACACAGAAATAATTGTAAAGCGGACCACCGACTTCATACCACATACTACTTTCTGTGAAACCACCTAACTGATTGGTTTTTGACTCAGGTAATGCTAAGATTTTACTCTTATTATGAGATATATTGAATTGTACACTCCAATCTATGTCTTTTGTACGAATAATAGAACCTTGCAAGCTCAATTCTACACCAGAGTTACGTATATCACCTACGTTTCCATAATATCCACGTGTACCTGCAGACTCTGGTATTGAAAGCCAAAAGAGCAAATCAGTAGTTTTCTTATTATAATAATCAATGTTACCCGTCAGGCGACTATTGAATAAATTAAACTCTAATCCGACATTGAGATTGGTAGTTGTTTCCCAAGTAATATCAGGATTTCCCATCTGAGCAAATGAAGCTGACATCTGCGTTTCCGATGCAGGAGTCAAAGAATAAAGGTCTGTATAAGCCCAGTCACCGATATTATCATTACCTTGCTGACCAATAGAAAATTTCAATTTCAGTTCATCCACCCAATTGGCATTGAAAAAATTCTCCTTGTTAATCAACCATGCAGCACCAACTGACCAGAAGTTACCCCAACGATTCTCTTTAGCAAAGCGAGAAGATGCATCACGACGGAAAGAAGCAGAAGCAAAATACTTTTCATCATAATTATATTGCAAATTGCCAAAATAACCTTCCACATTATATTCACTTGTATAAGAGTTGGAGCTAACCGGATTTGCAGCAGCATTTATTTCTTGAATATCAGGTGAGAACAAACCTTGTGCATAAGCATATAAATAGGTCGTTTTAGTATAATAATACTCATGTCCCAACATAACATTTATATTATGTTTGTCGAACTGATCAAAATAAGTCAATGTCTGGACATGATTCTGACGTATATTATCGCTTTGATATTTATCTACCTGTCCATTTACTGATACCGAAGGACCATATAAAGAATTAGAATAATAAGAATAATTAGTATGTCCCCAGTCAACAGTACTTGTTACATTAGCTTTCAAGAAATCTGTAAAGTTCAAATCCAAAGTAAAAGTTCCATTAAACTTCTGTCCTTCCGAAGTAGTATCGTTATATCGATTGGATCCCAAAGGATTACCTGTAGGCAAGAAAGCACGAGTCAATCCCGGATAGTTACTTGCAGCCACACCGTAATCATATTGCGGATTACCATTCTCGTCAGTACGGATCTGCGGATTTCCGTTAGCATCAAGGACGCGTACATAAATCGGATAAATAGGAGCAATTTTAGATGTATAATACATCAGGTTCGTACTGTTCCAACTAGTACCTAAATTAGGATTAGACTCTGTTTTTGAATTTGTATAACCAATATTTGCACCTAATTTCAGCCAATCAAGAGCCTGATAATCAGCCTTAACACGAGCTGAAAGACGGTTAAAACCAGAATATTCGATAATACCATCCTCATCCAAATAGTTCAAGCTTGCATAAAAAGCTCCTTTATCATTTGCACCGTTAACACTGACATTATATTCCTGACGAAGCGCTGTGCTATAAGCCGCGTCACGCCAATTGTCATTAATCAAATAATAGGTTTCTCCATTGGCCTCATACGAACGCCCCAAAGTAGCATTCGGGTTTAATTTGCCGTCCGTACCAATCAGAAATTCTCCATCGGGAACAGTATAAATATTATATCCCAATTGGTTCAACATCGTATTATTAGCATTTGCATTGGCTGTAGCAATATTCTGGCCAAGCCCATAATAATAATAGTTATAATACTGGCCATAAATCGTTTCATAATATTGGCCTGGGTCATTGATTGTTTCATAATCTTGAATGGCTCGGCTATTCGCACCCCATTTCACGTCTACATTTACCTGAGCTTTTTTAGTTTTACCACTCTTAGTCGTAACCAAAATAACACCTGCAGCACCACGTGCTCCATAAAGTGCAGCAGAAGCCGCATCTTTCAAGACCGTAATAGATTCAATATCTTCTTGAGCAATATTACTCAACGAAGCGCTATAAGGCGCACCGTCTACAATAATTAGCGGATCCGTATCAGCATACATGGAAGCAATACCACGTATCTTAATACTTCCTTGACTAGCACCTGGAGCACCCGAACTACCACGCAATTGCAAACCCGGCGTACTGCCGACCAACGCATTGGCAACATTAGTCGTAATATGCTTCGATAATTCTTCATTGCTCATCACTGCAGCAGAACCTGTAAATGAACTCTTCTTCTGAGTACCAAAAGCTACTACCATTACTTCATCAAGAATTTCCGTATCCGGCTTCAAGGTTACAAGAATCGTACCACGCTTAATTGGCACATCTTGAGCCTGCATTCCAACAAAAGAAATACGCAAGTTCTTTGCAGAACCTGGTACATTAGAAATTGTAAACCGACCATCAACGTCAGTAACAGTACCCAGAGAAGTCCCCAATACAAGGACTGACGCTCCAATAACAGGCTCACCATCTTCTTCTGAAGTTACAATACCTGTAACAGTGGATGTCTGAGCCGTCACGTGGCTTATACCCATAAAAAGGCAAGCCAACAACAACATTAATTTTTCCTTCATAAATTCTCTCTTAAAATTAACCTATTAAAACTCTTTTTAATCCAAATCACAGGCAAATGTATTTTATATGATTTAAAAATCAAAGAAAATAAAATAGAAAAATCATATTAAAGCTTATATTTAACACAAAACGATATTTTATCAAATACAAGCATATATTATTTTCATATTATCACTTTAACAACGCAATATATTTATTCTTATAAAAACAAGCATTTTCTACTATTTATATTTTTATACATATACCATATAAAACAACCATATTATTAACATTCAAAAGCAATATAAATAAGATTTATTCACAATAAAACCATAAAAAAAACACATATCACAAGCCACCTAAATTAACATTTAAATATTAAATATTATAAATAAAAAAAGAGGATTAGTATATCAGATTATATATTAATTAGTAGACGTGGACAAATTCAACCAACCACACGCCTATATATAAAACTGATATAGTAATCCTCTTCGGGATTAGCCTTTTTAAGGCTAAAATGCACTCTCTTTCATTGAGAACCTAACAGGTTACAATATTCCTACCATCTGTTACGAACCGTACGATAGCCATACCACGATATGACGATAAAACAGATAAAGGGAAGAAGGAAAGACAGATTAACTGCCGGAAAACCACCGACAGTCTTCATATCAATTACAAGTGCCTGCAACGGAGGCAACACAGAGCCTCCCAATATAGCCATGATCAGACCAGCCGCACCAAACTTGGCATCTTCGCCAAGCCCTTTCAACGCAATACCATAAATGGTAGGAAACATCAGAGACATGCAAGCCGAAATGGCAACCAACGAATACAAGCCATAAATATTCTGCAAGAAGACAGCCCCCAACGTAAACACGCCTCCCAACACGGCCAAAATCATCAGCAAGCGGCCTGCATTCAGATAACGAAGAATAAAGGTACAAACAAAACGACTGATACAGAAGATGACCATCGCCACAATATTATACTTCTGCGAAAGGACTTCTGCCGCCTTTTCTTCCATACCTTGCGACATGAAAAGATGCGTACCATACTGGATAATGAACGTCCAGCACATGATTTGCGCACCTACATAAAAGAATTGCGCAATAACACCTTCCCGATAGCGGGATTGTGTAAAGATACGCTTCAAGGTCGGAACAAAATTTATATCGTGGTTTTCCTCCCCATTTTTAGGCATCTTGACCAAACGGATCAGTATCAGCATCAGCAAGATAACCAGACCAATGGCCAGATAAGGAGCAATCAGCACACTGAGATCACTATCTTTGATCGCCTCAAACTCCTGCTCGCCCAAGAGAGCACGATCGGCCGTATCGAGTGGATGAAGACGCGCCTGAATAAAGTTCATAGCCACATACATTCCAGCCAGCGATCCAATCGGATTGAAAGACTGAGCCAGATTCAGCCTTCGAGTAGCAGTTTCCTCGGTACCCATGGAAAGGATATAGGGATTGCAACTGGTTTCCAAGAAAGAGAGTCCACAGGTCAAAATAAAATATGCAATCAAGAAAGGATAATACTCTCCTGTCATCTTGGCGGGGAAGAAAAGGAAAGCTCCGAAAGCATACATGCCGAGCCCCAACAAGACTCCAGCCTTGTACGAATACCTGCGGATAAACATAGCGGCAGGAAAGGCCATGGCGAAGTATCCACCATAAAACGCTACCTGCACCAATGCACCATCGGTAGCACTCATACGGAAAATTTTGGAGAAAGCCTTCACCATCGGATTGGTAATGTCGTTGGCAAATCCCCACAAGGCAAAACAAGAAGTTATCAACACAAAAGGAATCAGGTAACTTACGCCGTCCTTTGAAAGAATGGAAGCTTTATCGGTTTTCATGGTTTCTTATCGGATCTATTATTACTCATACAAATGGAACATCCGTTCCATCAGTTTCCATTTTCCAGCAGAGCTAGCTTGAGGATCAGCCTGCTGAAAGACTGACATATAGGCCTCCCATTCACGTTGTCTGGGCAGTGTGTCCAGCCGGGCCATCGCCGTATCCCAATCGAAATCGAGCGGCGTCTCTACGATCATAAAAAGACGTGTGCCCACTATATATATTTCCATTTCCAGAATACCCACTTCACGAATGCCCGCCAATATTTCCGGCCACACTTCCGCACGGCTATGGCGCTTCCGATATTCGGCTATCAATTCAGGATTGTCACGCAAGTCAAGTGTCTGGCAATATCTTTTTACAGGTACATGATAGGTCTGTACACGATAACCCTCTTGAGGAGTGTCCATGATGTTCTCGTTTTTTTAATTTCGATTCATTAATATGATAGAAACAAAGCATTGCTTTCGTACGGACAAAGCATCGTTTTCTACTCAAGAAAGCAATGCTTTCATCCGACGAAAGCAAGACTTCACCCTAACGTGTTATTTTTATTTATACAAAGGTCCATATACATTGCATGCACGATAGTCAGCGCCTTCCTTATCCATGCCGAAAGCATTCCATGCGGCAGGACGGAAGATCTTATCGTCTTCCACATTGTGCATGCAGACGGGAATACGCAACATAGAAGCCAGCGTAATCAAATCCTGACCAATGTGGCCGTAGCTGATGGCACCATGGTTGGCTCCCCAGTTGTTCATAACCGAATAAACATCCTTGAAGGCAGGTTTGTCACAGAGACGAGGAACGAACCAAGTCGTAGGCCAAGTCGGGTCGGTACGCATGTTCAGCTTCTCATGGATTTCAGGATCGATGTCCACCGTCCATCCTTCTGCTATCTGAAGCACAGGGCCAAGGCCTTTGATCAGGTTCAGACGCATCATCGTGACAGGCATGCCGCCTTTGGACAGGAAGTTGGACGAGAAGCCACCGCCACGGAAGTAGTCACGGTCGGCAGGATACCAGGTCGTAGCCTTCAGGCAGTTGTCCACATCGGCCTGATTCATGTTCCAAGGCTCCTTCATCACAGGATTGCCTGCTTCGTCCACCGACTGGCCGGAACCGTCCAACGTCGTAGCACCAGAATTGATCAAATGGATGATACCGTTGGATGCCAACCCTGTGAGTTCCTTACCCGTCACACGCTTCACAGCCTCAGGACTCCAATACGTACGCACGTCGGAGAAGATCTGTGCACGATTGGTCAGCAGATGGCCGAAGAGCATGGCTACGCCGTTGCAGGCATCGTTCTCTGTAGCCACCACAAAAGCTTCGCGGATACCATTCCAATCGAAGGAAGTGTTGAGCAGTGCCTCTGGATAATCGCCGTTGGGATAGAAGTCGGTCCACTGGCGCTGGCCTTGGAAACCTGCGGCGATGGCGTTGTGTCCCAATGCCTCTTCCTTGAAGCCCATTTCTTTCAGTTTCGGATTGCCCGTCATCAGGTCGCGCATGATGATCATCATCTTTACGATGAATTCCCAGTCAGCATCTTTCTGCTCACGCGTCTTGCGTTTCTCAGGACGGTTCTTGAAGTCTTCACCTTCGTTCACCTTACAATATTTCTCTGTCCATGCCATCGCCTTGGCATACTCTTCCTTGTCATAAATGCCTTCCGTCATGCGGCGGATGATTTCGGTCAGGTCAACCGACTCGTTGCGCATGCCCAGATACTCCTGGAAGAAATCTGGATTGACGATAGAGCCTGCGATACCCATAGACACGCTACCCATAGAAAGGTAAGACTTGCCACGCATCGTAGCCACGGCTTGGGCTGCACGTGCAAAACGGAGTATCTTCTCGGCCACATCGGCAGGGATCGTGTTGTCATCCAAGTCCTGTACATCATGGCCATAAATGCCAAAAGCTGGAAGACCCTTCTGAGCATGACCAGCCAACACGGCAGCCAGATAAACGGCACCCGGACGTTCTGTTCCGTTGAAGCCCCACACGGCTTTCGGATAATAAGGATTCATGTCCATCGTCTCGGCACCATAGCACCAGCAGGAAGTGACGGTAATGGTAGAGCCTACGCCTTCGCGTTCGAATTTTTCGGCACAAGCGGCACTTTCGGCCACACGACCGATGGTACCGTCGGCAATCACACACTCTACGGGGCTACCGTCGCCATTTTTCAGGTTACTGCTGATCAACTCGGCCACAGCTTTTGCCAAGCTCATGGTCTTTTCTTCCAAACTCTCGCGAACACCGCCCTGACGACCGTCGATGGTCGGGCGGATACCAATTTTAGGATACTTTTTCATAAACTGTTCTATTTAATTCTTACAATATCATCTATATTTATTCATCCATTTTCCTACACTGAACTGTACTGAAAACACTTCAAAAGATCAAAGTGAATTCCGAAGCCGGACTTCCGTAGGCAGATATTTCTGCACCACCGCATTGTCCAGCACAAAGCGAGCCACTTCATTTCCCATCTGCTGCCAGTCGATCGTCAAAGCCGTAATTCCCTCGTCGATCACTTCATAAGAAGGAATGTCATTATAAGCCAGCAGACCGAAATCCTTTCCACACTTCAACCCGGCCAGCCTTCCTTGCTTCACCACTTTCACTACGTCCTGTTGCTTAATTGCCAAATAGGCCGTATCTTTCTCCACTTTCAAGTTTTCGATATCTTCCTCTACACTTCCGGAAAGGTTATAATCCTGACAGAAACGAAAGAAATAGTCCTTACTGCTTTGAGGATGCTTCAAAGAAGAAGGAAAAAGAAATACAAACTTTCGATACGAAGAAAAGCGGTCGTCCAAACGTTGCAAGGCACCATAAAAAGATTCATCAAAGTCCTGACAAACATAAGAATACCGTTCTTTTTCAAACTTCCCAAAATCGAGCAGCAAGAGACGGGCAGGGCTGATTTTATTCAAAGAGGCACTGAATCTTTCATTATCAAAATTCATCACAACATATTTGTTGTACTTTCCGACAGACTCCCGAACTATTGTACTGAAAAGACGTTCATTATACTGATGGAAAAGCAAATCCACCTTATAATTGACTGGAAGGTGTTTTGCAAAACTATTGTATAACGTTTCCTTGAAAGGAGTATATTGGTCAAGCAACAACAGCACATTGGTGACCTGACCTGTCACAAAATAACCCTTGCGAGGAGTCGAGTCGATGATACCTCTTTCCCTCAAATCACTGAAAGCCTTGAAGACCGTATCACGCGACACTCCGTACCGCCGGCTCAGTTCGTTGATGGACGGCAAAGAATCCCCTTCAAGAAATTCCCGCATGGAAATTGCCTGGCTGATCAGGTCCGCCAACTGGGTAACCTTACTCGATTGCTGTCCGAACAATTTAGCGTCCATCGCACCTGTTTATTTGAATCTTTTTCTGTACTGAACTATGCTGATACAAAGGAAACAAATATTTCGGAAAGGAACAACCTAAAGGCTATGTTATGCAACATAAGAGTTTTTGTTTTTACACCTCGGAAATACAAAAGATGAAAACTGTGTTTTCCTCTTTTGTACTTCACTCGGTTTGCACTATCTTTTCAGAACATAGGCTACACCTCGGAAATACAAAAGATGAAAACTGCGTTTTCCTCTTTTGTACTTCACTCGGTTTGCACTATCTTTGCACCCTCAAACAATGACATTATATATATGATAAGCATAGACGGACTGGCCGTAGAGTTTGGCGGCACCACCCTGTTCAGTGACATATCTTTCGTAATCAACGAAAAAGACCGCATCGCCCTCATGGGCAAGAACGGAGCGGGAAAGAGTACCCTGCTGAAGATTCTGGCCGGCGTACGCCAGCCCACCCGCGGCAAGGTGTCGGCTCCCAAGGACTGTGTCATCGCCTATCTGCCCCAGCACCTGATGACCGAAGACGGACGCACCGTGTTCGAAGAAACGGCACAGGCCTTTGCCCATCTGCACGAGATGGAGGCCGAGATTGACCGCCTGAATAAAGAGCTGGAAACGCGCACCGACTACGAGAGCGACAGCTACATGGAGCTCATCGAACAGGTATCGGCCCTGAGCGAGAAATACTATGCTATCGACGCCACCAACTACGAGGAGGATGTAGAGAAGACCCTGCTGGGCCTTGGCTTCGAACGGACGGATTTCAACCGCCCCACGAGCGACTTCAGCGGCGGATGGCGCATGCGCATCGAGCTGGCCAAGCTGCTCCTTCAGAAGCCCGACGTGCTGCTCCTCGACGAGCCCACCAACCACCTCGACATCGAGTCCATCCAATGGCTCGAAGACTTCCTCATCAGCAACGGCAAGGCGGTGGTAGTCATCAGCCACGACCGAAAGTTTGTGGACAACATCACCACCCGCACCATCGAGGTCACGATGGGCCGCATCTACGACTACAAGGTAAACTACTCCAAATACCTCGAGCTACGCAAGGAACGCCGCGAACAGCAGCAGAAGGCCTACGACGAGCAACAGAAATTCATCGCCGAGACGAAGGAGTTCATCGAACGCTTCAAGGGCACCTACTCCAAGACCCTGCAGGTGCAGAGCCGCGTGAAGATGCTGGAAAAGCTGGAGCTGCTCGAAGTGGACGAGGAAGACACCTCGGCCCTGCGCCTCAAGTTCCCCCCATCGCCCCGCTCGGGCAACTACCCCGTCATCATGGATGGCGTGGGCAAGACGTACGGCGACCACGTAGTATTCAAAAACGCGACGCTCACCATCGAGCGTGGCGACAAGGTGGCCTTCGTGGGCCGCAACGGCGAGGGAAAGTCCACACTGGTAAAATGTATCATGGGCGAAATTGAGCACGAAGGCACCCTGACGCTAGGCCACAACGTGCAGATAGGCTACTTCGCCCAGAACCAGGCCTCCCTGCTCGACGAGAACCTGACCGTCTTCCAGACCATCGACGACGTGGCCAAAGGCGAGATACGCAACAAGATACGCGACCTGCTGGGTGCCTTTATGTTCGGCAGCCCCGAAGCCTCGATGAAGAAGGTCAAGGTGCTCTCCGGCGGCGAACGTACCCGTCTGGCCATGATTAGGCTGCTGCTCGAGCCGGTGAACCTGCTCATCCTGGACGAGCCCACCAACCACCTCGACCTGAAGACCAAGGACATCCTGAAGCAGGCACTGATGGACTTCGACGGCACACTGATTGTCGTGAGCCACGACCGCGACTTCCTCGACGGCCTGGTGAGCAAAGTCTATGAGTTCGGCCACCAGCGAGTCCGTGAGCACCTCTGTGGCGTTTACGAATTCCTGGAGAAGAAAAAAAATGGAGTCGCTCAGCGAGCTGGAAAAGAAATAATCCTTATCTTTGCGCAACTCCACACTGAACGCTATGATGATACGGAAGCCCTACATTACCGCACTGCTGCTCCTGCTCAGCATCCTGATGCTGGCAGTGCCCGTCGTGCCCCATCATCATCATGGCAGCGAGGCCATCTGCCTGAAGAACGACCTGCATACGGGTTGCGGCGAAACGAATCATCACCACCATCCGGCAGGCCATCCCAACTGCTGCCACGACAAGGGCTGCCTCACCCACCAGTTCGTCCAGCGCACGCCGCGGGTGGAGCGCCAGGCTCCCCAGCCGCGCCCTGTCCTGCAACCGGCCGACCTCAGTCTGCTTGTCAGCTTGTTGTCACCCTACACCGATTCTTATTCAACCGCTTTATATTCTCCCTATATCGAATCGCTGCACGGTGTCTACATCGCCCGTGCCTCGGGATTAAGGGCTCCTCCCAGCCTTCTTGCATAAACGCTGCCGTGTGCATCTGCACATCGCAACCCGGTTGCGGCCTCCGTGCATTACCTTTGCAACCGGAAACTACATCTGTTTATTTTGCAAGAACTTAATCCACATCTATCAATGAAGAAACTGATATTTCTGGGAGTCCTCGTCGCATGGTCATTGGGCTCCTGCAACAGCCAGTCCGACCACGGACACGAAGGGCACGACCATGCTACCGAAGCCCACAACCACGAACATGACCATGACCACGAACAGCATGCCCACGAGGAAGCAGGTCACAGCCACGACCACGAAGCAGACGCACATGCTGAAGAAAAGGGACACGCCGAAGCCGCCTCAGACGAAATCGTCATGCCGCCCGCCAAGGCACAAGCCGCAGGCGTAGAGACAGGTACCGTAGAACCGGGCAACTTCACCCAGGTCATCAAGACCAGCGGGCAGGTACTGGCCGCACAGGGCAACGAACGGGTAGCCGTAGCCACCGTGGCAGGCGTCGTGTCGTTCAAGGGGAAAGTGACCGAAGGCATGAGCGTACGCGAAGGCATGCCGCTCGTCCTGCTTTCGTCGGGCAACATCGCCGAGGGCGACCCCGTGCAGAAAGCCCGTGTAGCCTACGAGGTGTCGAAGAAGGAATACGAACGCATGCAGGCACTCGTGGAGAGCCGCATCGTCTCGGAGAAGGACTTCGCGCAGGCCAAGCAAGCGTACGAGAACGCCCGCATCAGCTACGAGGCCGTAGCCAAGAACCACACCGACCGCGGACAGGCCGTCACCGCCCCCATAGGCGGCTACGTGAAGAGCCTGCTGGTGAAGGAAGGCGACTACGTCACCGTGGGCCAGCCGCTGGTGAGCATCACACAGAACCGCCGCCTCTTCCTCCGTGCCGACGTGTCGGAGAAGTACTATGCCTCGCTGCCCGCCATCACCTCGGCCAACTTCTGCACGCCCTATAACAGCAAAGTGTATGCCCTGCAGGACCTGAACGGCCGTCTGCTGTCCTACGGCAAGGCCGCGGGCGAAGGCAGCTACTACATCCCCGTGACCTTTGAGTTCGACAACCGCGGCGACGTGGTGCCCGGCTCCTTTGTCGAGATTTATCTGCTGGCCCGCCCGATGGAGGGTGTCATCAGCGTGCCCCGCTCGGCCCTGACCGAAGAACAGGGCAGCTTCTACGTCTACCTGCAGCTGGACGAGGAGTGCTACCGCAAGCAGCTCGTCACCCTGGGTGCCGACAATGGCCAGCGCGTGCAGGTACTCAGCGGGCTGAAGGCAGGCGACCGCCTCGTGACCCGCGGCGCCTATCAGGTGAAACTGGCCGGAGCGGCGAACACACTTCCGGCGCATAGTCATGAACACTAAAATTAAACGAAGAATGAAGAATGGAAGCCACGCTTCCTAATGAAGAATTTCCCATACACAAGAGTTCTTCGTTCTTCATTCTTAATTCTTCATTTAACAAGTTATGCTCAACAAAATCATACACTTCTCCCTACAGAACCGCATCCTGGTGCTCGTCGCCTCGGTGCTGTTGCTCGTGGGCGGTACCTACACCGCCATGCACACGGAAGTGGACGTGTTTCCCGACCTCACCGCGCCGACCGTGGTCGTCATGACCGAAGCCAACGGCATGGCAGCCGAGGAGGTGGAACAGCTCGTCACCTTCCCCATCGAAACCGCCGTCAACGGCGCCACACACGTGCGCCGCGTACGCTCTTCGTCCACCCACAGCTTCTCCGTGGTCTGGGTGGAATTCGACTGGGACACGGACATCTACCTGGCCCGACAGATTGTCAGCGAAAAGCTCTCGCTCGTGGCCGAAGAACTGCCTGAAAGCGTGGGCAAGCCGACGCTGGGACCGCAGTCGTCCATCCTGGGCGAGATGATGATCGTGGGCCTCACGGCCGACTCCACCTCCATGCTCGACCTGCGCACGCTGGCCGACTGGACCATCCGTCCGCGCCTGCTCTCCACCGGAGGCGTGGCGCAGGTGGCCGTGCTGGGAGGCGACATCAAGGAATACCAGATACAGCTCGACCCCGAGCGGATGCGCCACTACGGCGTCACGCTGGGCCAGGTGCTCAGTGCCACGCGCGGCATGAACCTCAACGCCAACGGAGGCGTCATCTACGAATACGGCAACGAGTACATCGTGCGCGGACTGACGGCTACGACCAATACCGAACTGCTGGGCAAGACCGTAGTCAAGTCGGCTACGGACAGCAACGGCTCGCCCTCCGCTCCCATCTTACTGGAAGACGTGGCCGACGTACGCATCGGCGCACAGACACCCAAACTGGGACTGGCCTCGGAACGGGGCAAACCCGCCGTGCTGCTCACCGTGACGAAGCAGCCTGCCACCAGCACGCTGGAGCTGACCGGCAAGCTGGAAGCCGCCCTCCAGGACCTGCAGAAGAACCTGCCCCCCGACGTGAAGGTATCGACCGACATCTTCCGCCAGAGTCGCTTCATCGAAAGCTCCATCGGCAACGTGCGCAAGTCGCTCGTCGAAGGCGGCATCTTCGTGGTCATCGTGCTGTTCCTCTTCCTGGCCAACGTGCGGACCACCATCATCTCGCTCGTCACCCTGCCCCTGTCTCTCGTCGTGTCCGTGCTGGTGCTCCACTACATGGGGCTCACCATCAACACCATGAGTCTGGGCGGTATGGCCATCGCCATCGGTTCGCTGGTCGATGACGCCATCGTCGACGTGGAGAACGTCTGGCGCCGCCTGCACGAAAACCGCCTCCTGCCGCCCGACCGCCGTCTGCCCGTGCTGCAGGTAGTGTTCAACGCCTCGCGCGAGGTGCGCATGCCCATCCTCAACTCCACGCTCATCATCGTCGTCAGCTTCGTGCCCCTGTTCTTCCTGAGCGGCATGGAAGGGCGCATGCTCGTCCCGCTGGGCATCGCCTTCATCACTGCCCTGGCCGCCTCTACGGTAGTGGCGCTCACACTGACACCTGTGCTCTGCTCATACCTGCTGCGCAGCAAAGAAAATAGCAATGAGGCCGATTCGGGCGACTCCGCCGTGGCCCGCACGCTGAAGAAGGCCTACGGCACCGTGCTCGAAAAAGCTTTACAACACAAGCGTGCCGTGCTGGGCTGCACCGTCCTGCTCTTCGCCGTCGCCCTGGGCCTGTTCTTCACCCTGGGCCGCTCGTTCCTGCCGCCCTTCAACGAAGGGTCGTTCACCATCAACCTCTCCTCGCTGCCGGGCATCTCGCTCGAGGAGAGCGACGCCATCGGCCGACGGGCCGAGGAACTGCTGCTCACCGTGCCCGAAATCCGGACCGTGGCCCGCAAGACCGGCCGCGCCGAGCTGGACGAACATTCGCGCGGCGTCAACGGGTCGGAAATCGAGGCCCCCTTCGAGCTGACAGACCGTTCGCGCAGCGAGGTGGTGGCCGAGGTGCGCGAGAAGCTCGCCACCCTGTCCGGCGTCAACGTCGAGATAGGCCAGCCCATCAGCCACCGCATCGACGCCATGCTCTCGGGCACGAAGGCCAACATCGCCATCAAGCTCTTCGGCGACGACCTGAACCGCATGTTCAGCCTCGCCAGCCAGATAAGGGACCAGATACAGGACGTCGAGGGCGTGGCCGACCTCACCGTGGAGCAGCAGATCGAGCGCCCGCAGCTGACGCTGACGCCCCGCCGCGAGATGCTGGCCCGCTACGGCATCACCCTGCCCCAGTTTGCCGAGTACGTCAACGCCTGCCTGGCGGGCGAGGCCGTGTCGCAGGTCTACGAGCAGGGCAAGTCGTTCAACCTCACCGTCCGCCTGCGCGACGACCTGCGCGACCAGGCCTCGAAGATAGGCGACCTGATGATTGATACGGGCGACGGCCGTCAGGTGCCGCTCAGCTATGTGGCCGACATCCGCTCGTCCATGGGCCCCAACAGCATCAGCCGCGAGAACGTGAAGCGCAAGATAGTCATCTCCGCCAACGTGGCCGACCGCGACCTGCGCTCCGTGGTGACCGACATCCAGGCCCGCATCGACGCCGACATCAAGCTGCCCGAAGGCTACCACGTGGAATACGGCGGCCAGTTCGAGAGTGAGCAGGCGGCCAGCCGCACGCTGCTGCTGACGTCGCTGATGTCCATCGTCGTCATCTTCCTGCTGCTCTACCACGAGTTCCGCAGCGTCAGGGAGAGCGCCGTCATCCTCATCAACCTGCCGCTGGCCCTCATCGGAGGCGTGTTCGCCCTGCTGCTGACCACCGGCGAGGTGAGCATCCCCGCCATCATCGGCTTCATCTCGCTGTTCGGCATCGCCACGCGCAACGGCATGCTGCTCATCAGCCACTACAACCACCTGCAGCGCGTGGAAGGCTACACGCTGCACGACAGCATCATCCGCGGCTCGCTCGACCGTCTGAACCCCATCCTGATGACGGCCCTCAGCAGTGCACTGGCCCTCATCCCGCTGGCCCTCGGCGGCGACCTGCCCGGCAACGAGATACAGAGCCCCATGGCGAAGGTCATCCTCGGCGGTCTGCTGACGTCGACCTTCCTCAACGGGTTCATCATCCCCATCGTTTATCTGCTCATACACACCAAGAAGAAATGAAGAAGACAATAATCATCTGTGCATGCCTTGCCCTGGCGGCAGGGGTGCACGCCCAAAGCAGCATCGAAGCCATCCTCCGGCAGGTGGAGGCCAACAACAAGGAACTGCAGGCCAACGCCCGCACCACGGAGGCACAGAAGCTGGAGAACCGCGCCTCGAACAACCTGGCCGACCCCACCCTGTCGTATGCCCACCTGTGGGACTCGCAGGACAAGAACATCACCGTGGGCGAGCTGGTCATTGCCCAGAGCTTCGACTTCCCCTCGCTCTACGTCAGCCGTGCCCGCATGAACCGCCTCAAGGCCAGCTCACTGGACGCGCAGGCCAACGCCCGGCGGCAGGCCATCCTGCTCCAGGCACAGGAAGCCTGCCTCGACATCATCCACCTCAGCCGCCAGCAGCAGCTGCTGGACGAGCGCCTGAAGAATGCCGAGGAGCTGGCCGCCTACTACCGCCGACGCCTGGAGACGGGCGACGCCAGCACGCTGGAGACCAATAAAATCAACCTGGAACTGCTGAACGTGCGCACCGAGGCCCGCATGAACCGCACGGCACTGGACAGCAAGCTGAAGGAGCTGACGGCCCTGAACGGCAACCTGTCGCTCGTCCCCGGCCGCCCCATGCCCGACGGCCCTGCCGCCCCCACGGCGCAGAACCTGGGCCTGACGGACTATTCCTCCGTCCCCCTGCCTGCCGACTTCGGCCCGCTGTGCGAAGAGCTGCTGGCCTCCGACCCTGCCCTGCTCTCGCTCCGGCAGGAAAGCCAGGCGGCACAGAAGCAGCTGTCCGTCAGCCGTCAGGGCTGGCTGCCCGGCCTGGAGCTGGGCTACCGCCGCAACACCGAGAGCCGCCATCCGCTCAACGGACTGGTGGTGGGCTTCTCGTTCCCCCTCTTCCAGAACCACGGCAAGGTGAAGGCCGCCCGTTCGCAGGCCCTCAGTGCCGACTTCCGCGAAGAGAACGCCCGCCTCAGCGCCAGCACCGCCCTGTGGCAGCTCTACGACGAGGCCTGCAACCTCCACGCCTCCATGCAGGAGTATGCCGAGACCTTCGGCCGCCAGCAGGACCTGAAGCTGCTGCGTCAGGCACTGGACGGCGGACAGATCAGCATGATCGAGTACTTCGTCGAAGTCTCCGTCATCTACCAGAGCCAGGCCAACCTGCTGCAGCTGGAGAACCAGTACCAGAAGGTGATGGCAAGAATATATAAGAGTAAGCTATAAGATTCTTGTTTCTTGGGGAAAGTATCCGCTACGGATGCGCCATTCCTGCGGATAGAGGTTGTTGGCCCGGTTGCCGACATTCTTCACAAAGCCGAGAGGAAAACCCCGATAAGCAAGCAATACAAAACCACGGGAGGCCGCATCGGAAAGGGTGACGGCCTCCTTGCGCAGATAAGCAATGGCCGTCGGATAGTCCACCTCCTCGCAGGCAAAGGCCTCGCGGCGAAGCAGGCTGCTCATGGCCAGTGCATGGGCAGGAACGCAATCCTTCCCTTTCGCCCCGGCCAGCGTCACGCCGGCCTGCAGGACACGGACATGCTGCTTCAAAGCCGACAACACAGGGAGCCACGACGTAGCGAAGACAGTCAGCGTCTGTCCCTCGGGCATCAGGCTATATCCTTCCGCCCCGCGCAGCCAGCCCTGCACCACCGCCAGCTGCTCCTTGCCGAAAGCCGGGGGAGCCGAAGCCTTGCCACCGCTCCCCTTCTTCCCCTTCCATTTGTCCGCGTTCATCCGCCCCATCCGCGTGCCATCGTTCTCGTCTTCTTCCCCCGCCTTGCGCAGCACGGCCAGGAAGAATCCTTCACCTTGCGTCTTGTGTGGCAGGAAACGATACACGGGGAAATCTTCCCCCGCCAGCAGGTTGCCCGTGATGTGCCAGTCGGCAGGCACGTCGAGCGGCAGCACCTCCGCCCCCAGCCCGTCGCGAATCCAGCGCACATTCTCCTCGTTCTCCTTCGTATTATAGGTACACGTGCTGTACACCAGCAGTCCGCCCGGCTTCAGGCAGGGCCAGATGTCCGCCAGGATGCGCCGCTGGCGTTGCCAGCAGATTTCCACATTCTCCGGACTCCATTCCTCGATGGCCGTCTCGTCCTTGCGGAACATGCCTTCGCCCGAACAGGGCACGTCGGTCACGATGCAGTCGAACAGATGTTCCAACGGCGTGAACTCGGCCGGATCGCTATTCGTCACCACCACGTCGGGATGCCCCCATTTCGTCAGGTTCTCCACCAGCACCTGCACCCGGTTGCGCATCACCTCGTTGGCCACCAGCAGGCTGCCCGCCGGTAACAGGCTGCGCAGGTGGGTGGACTTGCCGCCCGGTGCGGCACAAAGATCAAGTACCGCCACCGGCCTGTCGGGCAGATACCGCCTCACCGCCTGCTCCACAAACATGGACGACGCCTCCTGCACGTAGTAACACCCCGCATGAAACAGGGGGTCGAAGGTAAACGTCAACCGCTGGTCCAGATAATAAGCACCGGTAGCCCAAGGAACCTCATTTAATGGAGAATGGAGAATGGAGAATGGAGAATGACCGAACTTCAGCGGGTTCAGGCGGATGCTGACGGGTTGTTCGTCCTCCAGCAGGGCGGCGGAAAAACGATTGTATTCTGCTTCGCCCAGCAGGGCACGGGTATAGTCTACAAAAAGAGCAGGTAGTTGCATGGCATATCTCTTGAAATGTTCGGCTACAAAAGTAAAGAATTTGAAGGGAAGTTCCTCTCCTTAAATCACAGATATTTCTCCACGATTGAAAAAAACAAGCCATACCGCTTTTGACGATATGGCTTGACAAACAAAACAAACAATTGCTTATTGCGATTAATAAGCTATTCCTGTCCCGCTTCTCCAAGCCCGGACAGGAGGCTCGCCTCACGACGATTTCTCTTTGCGACGGCTTCAGCGTTCCTGCAGAGCCGCACGTATTTTTTCGTAGGCCGCGTCTTTCAGCAGCACCGTTTTCTTTCCGTCCAGCAGGTAGAGCGAGGGCATGGCCTTCAGGTCGTAGAGCGCCCCCAGCTTCACCGCCTCGCGGTCGGTGCCCACCGTCCAGCCCCGGGGCATGTCGGGCAGGGCCTTGCGCCACGCCTCTTCGTTGCCTTCGGTATAGACGGCCAGCACGCTCAGCTGGCCACTCTGCACCGCTGCGGCCAGCGATGCATCGGCAGCCATCTGCTGCAACACTTCGTGACACGACTCACATTCGGGGTCGTAGAACACCAGCAACAGACGGTCGTTCTTCGCAGGCGTGGCGGCCAGCGTGCGGCGCGTGCCGTCGGGCAGGTAGTAGGTGAAGTCCGTGGCCCGGTCGCCCGGGTTGTTGCGCCTCACCAGCTCCAGCTTGAACTGATAGGAAGAGCGCACGGCGTCCGTCTGCGGCAGCACGCCGAGCATGGTCTCCAGGTACAGCCCGTAGAGTGCCTCGTTGTAGAAAGGCGAGTTGGGGTTGAAGAGGTAGTCGTCCGCCGTTTGGGTCAGCACCCGTCGGGCATGTGCCTCCCCGATGAAGCCCGCGCACCAGTTCTTCAGGCTCTCGCGTGACAGTTTCTCCGAAGTCGTTCCGTCCAGCAGCAGGGCGATGAAGTTCACGAAGCCCTGCTCCGTCACGTCGCGGTTGTTCACCAGGGTAGTATCGGCAAAGCTGAACTGGTCCCAGTAGTGGGTCAGCAGCCAGGCTTTGCGGGCTTCCGGTTCCGTCAGAGTGGCGGGGATTTCGGGGAAAGGGAAAGAGTTACGGGATCTTTCCTCTACTATTATTCCATCCTTAAAGACCTTTGTATCCGCTTTATTGTTCCCTTGACAAGAAAAAAGTAATGGCAAAGATATGACAACATATATGTATTTATTCACACACAAAAAAGCCATATAATCTTCCTATTTTTATTTTCCATTAATCATATCACGAACACAACGAACTTTGACGTAGCTTCCACCTTGTGTTGTTACGAAACCTTGGGCTGCATCATATGAAAAGCCTGGACGATCTGTTGTATTTCCCGAGAATCCTGTAGAAATAGCATAATAGTCACTCGTTATTCCTAAAACTGAAGCTTTAGTCGCTAAAACCATCATTTCACGTAGATTTGGTACTCTCCAATATCCCCGATAACTTTGATCATCTCCTGTTTGGCTATAATTTGCACAAGGATCAAGATCACCCTTCCAAATATTTGATGCTAAGTACGTTGCACCAGAATTCACATCATTTTTCGCTACAACAAATCCCTGAGGCAAACGATTCAAGTCGGTCATATTATCCAATGCCGGTTCCTCGTAATGCGGAGCGTACGGTCCATATTGAAGAGCAGAACGATAGATACGAGGATCCAAACGGTCACCAAAGTCAAAAATGTAATCGCCTTTGCCTTGATCATAAGAAACATCTCCTAATGCTTTATCATCGACAACAGTCTCATTGGAATTTTGGTCCTTTACCTCTTCACTAGGCAAATTTCTCACACAACGTACCAATCCCTCATACTTGAACCCTTGATTTTGCTTTCTTGCCCCAAAAGCTCCAACTTCAGCAGCCCATAACAACTGCCGAGCATCTCCTTTTGAAGAGGATGAATAAGTACTTGTATAATACAAAACTCCTTCTTCATAAAAAGCATCTGGATAAGCCTTCTTACTCAGCTGCGTTTTATCTCCTTGAAAAAGTTTGGCAGCATCTGACATGGCTGCACTACCTATCTGTAATCTTGTATATTGATCGCCTGATGCTAAGTACCATCTGATTTCATTATCATCTATTTTACCATCACCATCCAAATCTCTATTACGACTTAAGCATGCATAAAAAGGATGAGGATTATTCAATGATTCATTATTTTCTATTTTATGCTTCAAACTTTGAGAAGATGTCAAATATCCATTAGTTTTGATATTAACATAGTTGTTCCATTTAGAATTACTGTTTATTCCAACCAAATCGATCATATTTTTCCTTCCATTAACATCTGAAGTACCCTTTCCTGACCAAAGATTCCACGGGTACGCATTATATTCTGAAAACGGACTATTCTCACAATATGTTTCCAATCCTATTGCATTAACATTATCTGCTACTGATGCATTATAAAATGTCTGAATAGAACGTTGGGAAATAGAAGTACGAGCCTTCGCATAAATACTATGCCCATCAGGACTAATATTCATATCGCTGGCTATAGTCATAGTACGATCATTTTGTCTAGTAAATGTAGCCCAACTCACACTCTCTCCACTAAGAGGATTTTTATCATAATAATATTCATTCACAAAGGCTGTAAAATATACTTTATTATCAGATGATACAATAATTCCCTCATTATTAGTAGATATATCTTCACCATTGAGCAGTTTTGCCACTAAATTACCTAACTTAACGCACAAGTTATATGGATCTATAAGCTTAGCATTCCCATCTCCAGGATATGAAGAAAGTTCGGAAGAACTAGCTTGTGAATAAAAATAAACCCACTTATAATCCATTAAATTAAGAATATTTTTCTCACTACTTGCACTTTGTAAATCTTTCGCTATCGCATAAGGACGAATATACTCAGATCCACTTAAATCAAACGGAGTAGAAGTCTTCAGAATAAAAGCATTGGCTATTTTCTCGTCTTGAGATAATTCTGATTGATCAGCTCTTATAGCATCTCTTATTGCGGCCAAATCATATGAAACAATCATTTGTTCATACGTACAATCCAAATCAAAAATCTCAGAAGCAGTTTCATTTCCTATAATAATACCCTCTGCCCCAGGTTGATCACCATCTCCTGTTTCTTTTTTAGCTTCCGTGATAATACTCGTAACTCCTTGTACAGTTATATTATATTGATAACGGGCATTTCGTTCCACCGAGAAGTTACCCATGCTTCCCGTGTTACTAAAATCTCCCAAATGAATTGTATAAGAAGTAGTTCCTTGATTTACCAACGTACCATTCTGATCTTTTTCTGAATAAGTTCCAGATATAACAACATATGTACTCTTCTCAGGTGCAAACTTCCACTTACGAGTATTTGGATCACGTTCATCACGCTTTGAATATTCTTTTTCGCCTATAACATCAATTTTCAACTGAATATTTTCGGGTAAGTAGAACTGACAAGTCTTAGCAATAACGTTATTATCATTATCATATTTATTAGCCCATGTCGTAAATTCCTGGGTATCATAATACTGACGTTCTTCCACCACAGGTACAATATCATTATCGGAAATGACCAATGCATTCTGACATACGTTATATATCTTATATGTTTGAGGTATAAATTCAATGGAATTGTTATTATTTGTTGCTGTAGTATTGACAGTAAACTCAATACTTGCAATAGGGCGTTTCAAAAGTATCTTACCTGTTGCTTGTGCACCATCACCTGTTCCTGAAACCTGAATTTTCCCCTCTCCTGTTAGAAATATTGAAGAAATAGAAACAGGTAAAGACTGATTTGTTGCATAGATTGAATTAATTGCAAATAATTTCTTCTTAAAATCATCTTCTGACTCAATCTTTTTTAATTCATCTAAAAGAGTCTGACTATTATAATATGCACTTGAAGTATTTCCTAAAGCATATACAGTATTTTCACCCGTATTTGCTTCAAATGCCCCTGTAACCACATAATCATACTCATTCCCTTGAGCAGAAGCTTTTATTTGTTCCTGAGGGATATCAACAACTGACACTTTATATCCTCCTGAAAAAATAAATAGAGTCAAATTAGTTAATGTCGGCTTATCAGCATCGGCCCGTGAAAGTACCATTTTTTTCGACATTACATCACTCAATCGAAAACTTAAAGAAGATAACTGAACTTTTTCCCCTGAAGCAGATGAAAAATAATCATCATCCTGACATGCACAAAAACAAACGAGTAACAATGCCCAATATATATATATAACTTTCTTCATAATACATCATTTTTAATTGAACTCTATATCCATATCACCCTTAGAATTCCAGTCTTCAATTTTTACTTGAAGGTTACTAGAGACAGTAAAAGAACCTGGATTTATAGTACCATTAACTATCAGAATAGTATTCCGTCCCAATATTGTCCGACTACCTTCTGTCTTATAAAATTCTTTATATTGTCCATTAATAGTCGGAAAGTTCGTAGTACTTAAAGCTATACTAAATCGATAATAATCATCAGTATTATCTGTGCTAGAAGGATATAAATAATAAGTTAAGACATTCTCATTTTCACCTACTCCCAAAGTCGCATCTTTCACAAAAGCATGATAAGTAAGAGCTGTTTGATTAGGAGTTTGGACATCATTCTCTGTATGCCGATAATAATATACTTTATCTGCGAAAAAACAACCAAACCTCACATGAGTCAAATCAATAGAAGAAGATGTATTATTAGTAAGATTTACCACAATTTTTGCGACACATCGTATCAAATAAATCGTGATATTTTTCTCTGATATTTGTTCATCTGTCAAATCCAGAGGCACACCGCCATCATGATATTCTTCACTTTCTTTCACGCCATAACACCCTGTCATGGGTAAACCAGCATCTTTATCTTCAGCTTCTTCTGTAGTTAATGGGAAAAATGTAGCCTGATTTTCACTATCCCAGGCACGCGCTAAAATTTCATCAGGCTCAAGTTTTCCATTATTATTACCAATGTCATATGAAGTATTCTGATCAATATCTTTCAATAAAGACTCCGTATCAAAAGAGCGTCCCATACTCCCTTCGTTTGCAAAAGCATACACACGTATTTTACTACGAGGAACACCCACTATGCGAATAGGTTTACTTAAATCAACATTGTTCAATATGCTATTTATCAAAATCTCACCATCAACATCTGTGATAAGAAAACGTAAAGTCTTTATTTCATTGTCGAAATCATTTACATTATCTACTGTAGATCTACTCAATCCAGCTAAATGAAAATTTAAAGTTACGGTTTCCGATGATGATTCAACAATATCTGAATCTTTAATGCACGAACTCATTACCCCAGTTAAAAACATGAGTAAGATTACACTCAAATATTTTCTAAATTTCTTCATATACAGTCCTCCTTAAGGTTAGTTCCAATCCGGTTTTCCGTTTACAATCACCCAATCGGGAACTTTAATTTCAACATTCATTTCGCTAAACACGATTGAAATAGGTAATTCAGCTTCCTGTTTTGTTACATCAATGACATCAGCATTACGAACCAGATAATTATATAGATTTCCACGAACCAGCTCTGTTCCCGTATTTATATCGGTCAAAACTAATGTGTGTTCACAATGTTCCGCACTTAATTCTCCTTCGGAATCCATACGGAACAATGCCAAATCTTGTGTACGATAGCATTGATTTTCACTATCATATATCAAATCGGGATAAATAGAGCCTTTTTCGTTTAAGTTAATTTCATTGTTAAAAGAAACTTGTGCGTTCGAATTTTCGAAGCTCAGTTGGTAAGGAATTCCTGCAGTCTGACGTGTTCCACTTGGAGCAGGAAGTCCATGAATTTCTACAAACACCTTCACATGCGCACTGTATAGAGTCACTGTATCACGATACATCACCCCTTCCTGATCGGGCATCACGAACTCTTTCTCACCCAGATAATTGTAATCGTGGTTGGTTACAGGAACATTGGGATCACTCCAAGCCGGATCCTGAAGATAAATATTGGCAAAATTTGTTTCAGTAGCATAGTTTACCACTTCCGTATGATCGTAATGGTTACCTACAGCCACCACTCTATAACGTTGCCCCGGGCGAAGTTTAAACGACGGGACAGCTTCGAATTTGGTTAATTCGTCCTGATTATATGAGCCGACTCCCAGTATATGTCCATTCGAATCAAAAACATACAGGTCCACCTTGCTCATATACTGGTTCAATACGTCCTTATCGCCGTCAGCCAGATACTGGAAATAGATAGTCACATTGTGACACTCATCCAGATCATCTTTAATACAACTGGTCGTCAGGACGGTAGCGACCAGCGCCATTAATATATATCTTACTAATTTCATCATTCTTATTAAGGTTTATTATTTCTGTATGTTCGGAGTATTTTGGCGGAGAGTCATTCTCCGCCAAAATAAAACTTTAATTATTACTTATTCCATTCTACTGTTGCATTCACCAATGTCCAAGGTTCAACAGTAACGGTAGCCGTCAACGTAACGCCTTCACCGTCAGGAGTAGGACCAAGATCACCATCCTCAAGAATCAATCCCGTTATATTATAAATATAGCCAGCCTTGAAATTTGTAATATAGCCACTATCATCAATACCATCATCTTCGCCTTCAGGTAACTGCAACTGACCTTTACTACTATCAAATTTGTATTTAGCCACCCTTGCATATCTATATGGTGATCCCGATACATTATTCTGTTCTGCACCACTAAAGCAAACAGTCAGTTTAGGGAGATTGTCAGCACCGCTTGCTGGGAATATGTTATAAGCATAGCATTGAGGCTTATCCTCTGCATCATTGGCTGGCCATGGTCCAGTTTGTGCACCTGTACCAATGACAACGGCATTAATCTCATCATAAACAGGGGCATCTGTCCATGTTTTAACAGTTTCCCAAGCTCCAATGTTATCAGCAATAGCCTTATCAGTTCCATTCTCTGTCTTAACAGCTCCATTCAGATAGATGCCATCTAATGTAAGTGCAGTATAAGAAGATCCTTCAGTTGTGAATTTAAGTCCAGAGAACTGCAAACGGGCCAGACGACGCTCCAAATTGATGGTTACTGTATAATTACCTGTCTTCTCATCTTGCACGAACGTGGATGATTCGCCATAAAGCGGTTCTGCCAAACCTGTATCATAAACGCTGGCCAAACTCATACCGGTCTTAATTCCATCATTAACGACAACCTTTATTAATTCCGGAGCTCTTACACCTGTAAATGTTATCCCTTTACTTAAATCACCATCACTAAGTTCTTGATCAATATCACCTTCCGATGCAGTTAAAGTAATTGTACCACTTTTTACTTCAACAGGAAATGTTTTTCCATTATTCCCTGTGGTTGGTGTCTCCAGGGTTCGAGTAATAGCATCACCTACAAATCTGACAGTTACTGTAGCACCATTTTGATGGGCTGTATCTATCACTTCTTCATTGTTACATGCCGCAAAAGCCAATCCGGACAATCCGAGCATAAAAAACTTGTTCATTTTCATAACCACAAATTTTAGTTAATAAATATCTATTGTATGATCTCTCTGTTTTCTCAAACTTATTCGCTGAACAGTGCTTTGGCTTCCTGTAGCTGTTTCAGGTTGCCGGAAGCATCGCTGTAACCGGCTTTGACCGCCCGGGCAAAAGTTTCCTCCGCCTTGTCGGCCTGTCCGCTCTTATAGTAGGCCACGCCCAGCAGGTTGAGCGAAGCTCCGTCCGTTGCACCCTTCAGCAGGGCGATGGCTTCGTCGTAGTGTTCCGTTTCGACTGCAGCCAAGGCGGCATTGTTGCGGGCTGCAAAGTTGTCGGGATAGGTACGCACCGCCACATCCAAGGTCTTACGATAGCCATCGGAGTTGCGTCCGTAGCTGTCGGCCACGCGCTGTATCTCTGCCACACTGAGCAGGTCGGGACGGGTCTTCAGCACTTCTTTGGCTTCTTCGAGCGTGAAGTTGCGCACGTTGTACTCGATACGGTATTCGTTGCGACGCAACGGGGCATAAAGCTCGTCGATCAGGTAGCGGTAGTCATCGGACGAAAGCTGCTGGCGGATTTTCCATTCGCAGCCGTCGAGGTCGTCATCGCACTGATCAATGGCTTCCTGCACCTTTGCACGGGCCGACCATCCGTCAGCCTGCTCTACCTGAGCCACAAAGCCGTCCCAGTCTTCACCCTTCCAGGCCACGTGCCAGAGGTCCTTCTTCAGTTCGGGATTTTGTTTCTGCACGTAAGCGGCAAATGTCTCTGCACGCTGCTGGGAAAGACGCAGGTTGTAGGGCATCGATCCTTCGGGAGACGCATAACCGGTGACGTAGACGCCCGTCACGGTCAGGTTCAGATTCCGCTTCACCGTTTCGAGCGAATGCTGTACACTGTCCAGCTCGGCACGGTTCTTACGGAAGTTCGGCAACACGTTGTAACCGTTTACAGGGTATTCCAGACGGGCCATCTTTACCTCTGAACGCCGTTTCACTTCTTCCTCTTCGGGCTGGACAAACGGAGAAACCGCGAGCACCGGATCCTGATAGGGCAAGATGCTACCTGCGGCCAACACCTCATCGCCTTCGGAGCACTCGGCACAGCCCGTGACATAACCGCGCAGCTCCAGGCGTCCGTTCACCATCCAGCGGTTGAAAGGCACCTCGGTAGTATAATCTACCGTCTGCGGCTTTCCATTCTGACGCTTTATGCGCACAAGACCCTCTTCTTCTGAAATAGTGCCTAAAGCGATCTTACGTTCAGTCACCTTATTGCGAACTTTGCCTTCCAGCACCACCGGCTTCAGTTCCATCTGCTGACTACCATCGGCCGATACCAAAACCGGCACTAGCCGCAAGGTCTGCTGACGGTTCAGTTCCACAGCGTCCAACCGGATGTCGGCACTCACCCGAACACTACGCCCGACCTTCTCCACCTTACTATTTTCCAGCGTCAGGCTTTCCAGGTAATGCGTCTGCCCCAGAACAGCCATCGGACATGCCGCCAACATCCATGCAAAGAATATCATTATCTTTTTCATATTCTTCCTCCTTCCCTTATTTAATAATGTATATCAGAGAAACGGCAGCCTTGGTGACACCCAGGTAGTTCTTTTTGCCGCTATCTTTCCATTCACCGCATTCAGGGCACTCGTACTTGTCGTAATGAGCGCGTATATAGCCGACGCCGATGGCAGCCTCGATGCTCCAGCGCTTTCCCAGCAGCCACTGGTAGCCATAGACCAGACCGGCGCCAGCATACCAACCTTCGTAGCGGTAGTTCTCCAGGTTCTTCCAGAGTCCGAACGGCATCTTGATACCGCCCCAGTTGTACTGTCCGCCCAACAGATGAGCACCGACAAAGTGGCCGTTAAAGCGTTCGCACAGCCAGTAGCGGGCTTCGGGCTGAGCCAGCCAATGCTTCCACTTCTTGTTGTCGTTGAAGGTCCAGCCGTTGTAGTTGGCAGACAGATCCAGCGTCCACTTGGGGGCAAGGCCGATTTCCGCACCCAGGTTGACCGTTGCTGTCGCGTCGTAAAGCAGGTTGGTCTTGACAGCCCAGTCCTGAGCCGACAAAGAAATGCTGACAAACAGCATCCATAAGAGCAAGATTCGTTTCATATTTTTCATTTTTATAGCACGATTTCTTTCAATCTCAATAAAAAAACAGGCTTTTCTGTTACTTTGTAGGTAACGGTGAAAGACGTTTTTCAAGACTCTTCTTCCTTTCACACGGAATGAAAAAAGTTCTTTCAATGAAACTTCACTACAAGAAGCTGTGTGTCAATAGCTTGTAGTGAAACCAACAATTTTCCCTCCTGTAACTGTGAAAGCAGTGTGAAATACATCTCGTTTCACTTCATTCGGTTGCTGTTCAGTGTTTTATGCTTCGTGTGAAGCCTTGAAGGCAGAATCTAGAAGAGAACTTGTAAACATCTACTTTAGCGTCATAAACATCTACTTTAGCCGCGTAAACAGGCACTTTAGCCAAGCCAACATCTATATTTGTGGAAGGCGGTTCCTTTCCGTAGGCAGGTCCGGCCTCACAGTAGGGGCGTGAAGCGGAGGGCGGTTTTCAGGCGTATAGAAGGACTGGCTGTCTGAGCGTAGCGAGTTCCTGTCTTTTAGCCCGAGAATCGTCCGAAGTAGTCCCGGAAGTGCAGCTGTGTTCCTTTCTTTTTGGTATCTTTTTCTTTCGGGCAGGCGAAAGAAAAAGTATGAACTTTATAATCGAACTGTAAAATTTTAATGTTAAAATCCAGTTCTTGTTTGTTTGTCTGTAAATAAAAGTTTAATTTTGTACCATTGATTTAAATCAACGTTACCTACAAAGTAACCGTATCTGCACATCTTTCCCGAAACGTAAAATAATCTCCTTTCACCAAATTACAACCTGATTATACGGTTGTCACCTAATTGGGGGACACTTCCGCCCAAAGGCATAAGAAAAGCCCCAAGAGATCAGGCACAAAAAATACTTGTGAAAGAATCTCCCGGTTCATCTGTCCGATACGTTCGTCTGTATGCCGTTTGAAATAGGTTTCAGTAACCTTTACAGATGAATGGCCCATGGCGTGGCTGATCAGCTCCTGCTGGTAG
This sequence comes from uncultured Bacteroides sp., assembly GCA_964419245.1. Lineage (GTDB taxonomy): Bacteria > Bacteroidota > Bacteroidia > Bacteroidales > Bacteroidaceae > Bacteroides. The sequence continues at coordinate 75,135 of CAYQOV010000003.1, forward strand.
TTGTGATAATTGGCAATCGTGGCCCAACTGTGACGGGCGCAATAGCTGCTGAGTACCGAACCGATGCCCATCCGGACACCCAGCTGCTTCAAGTCGGCGTTGAAGTTGCGCAGGGCTGCCTGATAACAACGATAGGCACGAATACCCGTGCCCTTGATAAAGGGGAACAGATAGGGAGAGCTTTCGTCGGAGGTTTTCAGCTGCTCGATCAGCGACATGGCGCGGGGCTCTACCTGCACGGAAAGCCAGGAACCGGTCTTGCGCCGGCGGTAAACCAGAACATCCCCCTGAAGGTCGCACTTACGGAGATAGGCCACGTCGACAAAGGGAATGCCACGCAGCATGAACAACAGCAAGAACAGGAGACGGGCTTTCTCCAGACGGGCGGTGCAGCCGGGTAACGGTGTGTCCAGCTTGCGGAACACAGACTCGTCGAGCGCCCGTTTCACCGTGACACGGGTACCGGTATAGACTCCCTTGAACAGTCGGGGACGAAACGGAGCACGTCCCGCATCGACACCGCGGAAATAGACTGCGCGAAGCATGCGCATATAGGTGGAAATGGAGTTCCACTGCAGCTGGCGGTCCAGTAGGTAGTTCTGGAAACTTTTCAACCAAAGAGGGGTCACCTCACAAAAAGAAAGAGGGACACCCCCGGTGAAGTCGAGCACACGACGCAGCGTACTGCGATAGACGTGTGCCGTACCGGGGCGTCCCTCTTTCTCCAATTGGAGGATCAGGGCGGCCATACAGGCCGTCAAAGATTCTTTTCCTTTTTTCATAAGCTTCATGGGTTATGAGTTAAAATCCAAAGGAAAAATAAGGAAAAGAACTGAGAATGAACGAAGATTCTCCCATTTTTCTTTTGCAGGAGAATCTGTATCAGCCTTCACGCATCAGTAACTGATCTTCACTCCCGCAAAATAGGAACGGGGCAGGCCAGGACCGTAGATGTAGCCGGAGTCGCGCAGCTTGCCCTGGTCGAAGTCTTTCTGATAGGCGTTGAAGAGGTTCTGTACGCCGGCATTCACCTGAAGGGTGATATCCTTGTAGAGGGTGAAGTCGTAAGCGGCCTTGAGGTTCATTTCCCAGAAACTGGGCGTAGTCTCGGCACGGTCTTTCTCGATGTAGCCGGCACGGTGTTCCACCAGCATACTGTCCGTATAGGTACCCGACAGGGCGATGCTCAGAGGTTTCACAGGACTGTAGGTCAGGGTCATGTAGCCATAGGTGTCGGGCGTGCGGAAGATGCGCTTCTCCATGGGAACGGTTTCATCGTCGCTCCACTGGCGGGCCTCCTTGTATTCCGCCTTCTGCAGGGTAACGCCCGCCTGAAGCTGGAGCGTAGTGAGCCAGGCCAGCTTGCCTTCGAGCGTCACGCCATAGACACGGGCTCCTTTCTCGTTGTAGCGTTCGTTCTTCAGGATGCCGTCTTCGGTGCCGATCTGGCGCAAGGCAAAGGCGTCGGACAGGTTGGTGTAGAAACCTTCGACCAACAGATTGCCCTGCAAGGCGCCCCAACGGTGGTACAGGTCGGCCGAAAGACTGACGCTGCGCGACTTCTCTTCACGCAGGTCCTTGGCCAGCTGGATCATGGATACGTTGCCACCCACGTTCTCGACATGCAGGTCCTCGTCGAAGGCCTGCGGGGCACGGAAGCCCACGGAGTAGGCGGCACGCAGGTTGATATCTTTCGTGGGATTGTAGCGCAGGTTGACACGCGGACTGAAGATGACGTGGTCTATCAGATTGTGCTTGTCCAAACGTCCGCCTACAAGGAAACTCCAGTGGTCGTTCTTCCACTCGTTCTGCAGGAAGGCGCCGGCGATGCGCACCGTCTGGTCGATGTAACGGTTGTAGCCCCACATCTTGTCGTGCATGGCGTCCTGGTTGTACTCCACACCACCCGTCAGGTCGGCAGGCAGGAAGAGGCAGCGGTCGAAATGGTAGACATACTGCGAACCGACTACCCACGTCAGGTCTGTAGTGGCACCGTAGGCATTGAGCGAATGGTCGCCACCGTAGTAGCTGTCGCGGTCGATGTGCTGCATGGAGGCGTAGACATTGACTTTATGTTTTTCGTTGGGCGAAAAGTAGTCGAACTTTACGCTACCGCTATTGATGCTGTGTTCGGTCTGTTCGGTGATGTCGGTCTCGTGGGGCGGACGGTCGAGCAGGTTACCGCCACGGCGGAACTCCTGCAGATGGTGGTACTCGAAGGTCAGCTTGGAGTAAGTACTGGTCTTGAGGAAGGAACGGAAGCCTACGGTCTGGTTGCGCAGCTTGGGCAGCTCGGTGAAGCCGTCGCCGTCGTAGTCGAAGCCGCTGCGCTGGCGGTTCTGCCCGAAGACATAGATGCCCGCCTTGTGGTTGTCGGTCACCAGCGAGGCGTTCATCGTCGTATTGTTGTCGAACGCAGAGAAGCCTCCTACACCCATAATCGTATGTCCCAGTTGGGCGGAGTTGCGCAGGGGTTCCTTGGTGATGATGTTGATGGTACCCGCAATGGCCGACGCACCGAAGAGGGCCGAACCGCCTCCACGCATCACTTCCACACGTTCGATCATGTTGGCCGGTATCTGCTCCAACCCGTACACACCTGCCAGAGCGCTGAATACAGGACGCGAGTCTATAAGAATCTGGGTATAGGGACCGTCGAGGCCGTTGATGCGCACCTGCTGGAAACCGCAGTTCTGGCAGTTGTTCTCCACACGCACGCCGGGCTGAAAGTTCAGTCCCTGAGCCAATGTGGTAGAGTTGGTCTGTTCGAAGAGCTTGAAGTCCATGACGTTGACCAGCGTGGGGGCTAGGCGTCGGGTCGTCTCACTGCGGTTGGCGGTGACCACCACGCCGTCCAGCGCCACAAGGTCTTCCTCCAGTTCGAAATTCTCTTCCAGCGTGACGCCCTTCTTCAGAACGACTTCGCGTGTCAGTGTCTTGTAACCTACGGAGCTGACTTGCAACGTAAAGCGGCCTTCGGGCAGATTCTTCAGAAAATAGTGTCCAGTGGCATCGGTCAGGGTACCGATGGTGGTTCCTTTCAGGGAAACGGTAATATAAGAGAGGTGTTCTTTGGAATGTTTTTCCAATACATGTCCTACGATGTTGGCATCCGAACTCTTCAGTTCTTCGGCCATAAGAGTGGCTGGCAGCAATGCGCACAGCAGAGCCACCACAAGAAAGATATATTTTTTCATGTGTCTTCTATTTAATAATTTGAATAAAGGAAATGATAGATGCATCTAAACAGATGCTCACCACAGATTACATCAACAAGAGAAGACACAAACGGGAGGGGCGCGCAGACGGATGCCGTCGTCCGGCCGACGCAGGCAGAGGCACGACGTACGCGCCACAACCAGCAAGCCCAACAGGGCACAGAAGCAGGGAACGGCAACCAACAGCACAGGAACGGAGGAAGCCACATAGTGGTCGAGGAAGAAGATGGTCTCGGCCTGGCTCTCGGTGTGCTGATGACCGGTTTTGAAGGGATGCGAATGCACAATGATAACTCCGTTCACCACATGTGAGTGGGTGAACAGCGTAACTCCTCCCCAATACGCCAGGAACAGCAGGGGAAGAAAATACTTCATAATGCGGCGCAGTTTCTCCAAAAGCGTTTGTTTATGATTGATTGTGGCGGCAAAGATAGGAGTATTTAGGCGATCCAACAAATTTTCAGTCTCCCCATTTATAAGGATTTAAAACAGAATAACGACAAGGTGCATCACATTTCGGGACAGGTTTCCCTTATTTTTACAGCATAAAATTGGAACATTTTTTATAAATTTGGAATTAAAATATTTCACTTAGAAAAAATCAGCAACATACATCTCAAAAGTCTGTAGCATACCATGTCAATACTGAATAAATACATATGGATAGTCGATACCCTGCATCAAGCAGGCGAACGCGGTATTTCACTGAAGGAACTGAACGAAAAATGGGTACGCAACGAAGAACTGAGCCATGGTGAATCCATTCCGCGCCAGACCTTTGACCGCTGGAAAGGAAATATTTTGGATTTGTTGGGCATAATCATAGAATGTCATACCAAAGGCGGTTATCGGTATTACATTGAAAATCCGGAGGTTTTATCTGACAGCAAACTGAGCCGATGGTTACTTGATACTTATAGCACAGTCAATGCTCTATCGAAGCATACCGCATTACACAACCGCATTCTAGTAGAGGAAATCCCTTCAAACAGAAACTTCTTGGCACTCATCATCAATGCCATGAAGGAAAATAAAATTGTAGCTCTCACCTATAAAAATTTCATTTCGGACAAAGAACACTCATGCCCCATCTGCCCCTATTGCCTGAAGATGTTTCAAAAACGATGGTACACGCTGGCTTTGAGTGTTAATGAAAACAAGTTGCGTATTTATGCACTTGACCGAATTGTGAATGCACAACTTACAGAGCAACATTTCACTATACCCAAAGATTTTGATGCAAGGGAATACTTCTCCTCTTATTTCGGAATAGTTCTTGATGAAACAGTAAAAGAGCAACGAATTATACTACGCGCTTATAAACCACATCAGAATTATCTTCGAACTCTTCCGCTCCATCCTTCGCAAAAAGAAATATACACATGTGAGGTCTATTCAGACTTTGAACTTTTTCTTCGCCCAACCTACGATTTCGTCATGGAATTACTTCATGCCGGAGCATTGGTCGAGGTGCTGGAACCCGAGTCTTTGCGACAACAGATGTACAGTTGGGTGAAAGATTTGTGGAATATGTACAAGAATAAATAACACTAAAAAATCAAAAGTCATGAAAAAAGAAGAATTAGAACTCCGTAAAGCATTTTACAACTTAGAAAAGCAGTACCGCCCTTATTTTGATGTGTTAACAGAGAATCAAGATATATATCCAGAGTACACTGGTGCAGTTACCATTGACGGATATCTCAATTATAAACCTGAAATACTATTCTTAGGTTATAATCCTGCACATGGAAAATATCGAGACTGGAATAAAGATGGAGCTCATCTTGTATATACGGGAGAAAGACCATTCGGATTTTTCGAGGTAGGAAATGCACGTAAAAATGGACGACAATGGTGGGAAACCAATCAAGCCAGAGGAAATTCTTTTCCAGCTAATATTATAGATTTCTTATATCAATATGTGGCAGAATTAGGCATTGATTCTGAATATCAAACATTCAAAAGGCCCAAATGGAGTAATGGTATCGAATCCAAAATAATGGCTATAAATATCTATCCTATTGCAACCAAATCGAGTAAAGAGTTAATGAATCTTTTCAAAAAGATGATAAATAACAAAGCAATTCCTGAAATTAAATCATGTGAAGAAGAATGGGATATTCGAAAAATCTTCATTCATCAGATACACGATTTTATAGTAGATTTTGTCAAACCCAAAGCCATACTATGTATTGGAACCCAAACTATTTCAGATTATACCTGGGGAGAATTTCAAAAAAAGGAAGGAGGTATTATGATATCCCCCAATTATCCCAATATGATAGGAATAAGTAGAAGTGGGACATGGAATACTCGGGCAAAAACAGCAGCTAAATTAATAGCTGATATAGCAAAGCAATACAACTGATAATTTTTTGATATCTATATGTATCTTATCATTAAAATAGCTCAACCCTCCATCAACGAGAGTTGAGCCATTTTCTTAAATACAAAACCTCACCCCATTTTTTCACAAACAAGATGCGAAACATTCATCCTCAATTTGTCAAATTTGGTAGAATACTTGGTATTAAATGCTTTTGCAATTATTTCCTGATATTGGTATTGCCCAATAGGCGGTGTAGTTGATTGCGTACTAAGTTCGATATACATACCTTTGGTCAGTACCATGTCTTTACCCCAATTCCAATTGCTTCTTGCAGAAATTTTCCAGAGTGGCATAATTGTAAGTTTTTAAGTGTTAATACTATTATTGTCTAATTGGTAACGACAAAAGTAAGAACGACCTGTCTCATTCCCTGTTACAAGTCGAAAAATACAGTTTTCCTAAACATGTCACAAAAAATGAGACTGCTACAATGAACATTTGCTCCATAACTATTAACGAAATCGCAATTATGACAAATCAAACAGTAAAATCGGATTTTCTTCATCAAACAATCGAAGAAGAAGCTTGGAAAGAAGTATCAGAACATTTTCCATGGACAGAGACATTATTGGAAAAATTCCAAGATGAAGTAAATTGGAATCGCATTTCCTACAATAACAATATTGTATGGACAACATCCATGCTTGAAAAATTTAAAAGCCACATCAACTGGAATGTATTTTCATACTGTACCAACAAAACGGTTTTCACTCCCGAAAACCTTGAAATCTATAAAGACTATTGGGATTGGAACTGTCTTTCCGATTCTCAGGAAATAGAATTCAATTATGAGATTATTGATAGGTTCATAAACAAATGGAATTGGAGTAAACTCATCAACAATTATCGTGCTAGCAAAGACATTCCATTTGACGAAAAGTTTTTGAATCGTTACTGCAATCATATTCCTACATTTGCTTTATTAAACGGATCTCGCTTATGGAATTGTATAATTAAAGATAGGACCCAAAAACTTAGCTCTAAAATTATCCAACAAACATAAATACAATTGCAAAAAAGTTTTCTATAATAGTACAAAACAGACGGTATATCCCGTATATAAACAAAATAAATCGAATAAGAGCGATAAAATCTGAAAAAAAGTCGTCTCTTTGCAACCTGGCGGGATAGATGTTCCGTCTAACAGACAAAGAAAACAAAAAATAAGCAACGAATAAAAGACTGACGAATATGAAACGTATCCTTATCTTACTTGGCCTGATGGCCGCCACCAGCCTGGGAATGCAGGCAGAAAACAGAACCGTGACCGACACCGTAGACGGCAAGAAACGCGTCATCGAACTGCAAGACACCGTGATAAACGGGCAACAGACTACCGACACCCTGAGCATCACTACCTACGAAGGCACCGACTCCTGCGAAGCCGACAGTGACGGCACCTACCGCCACCGCCACGACAGTAGCGGGCTGCAATGGGTGGGCTTCAACTTCAGCGAAGACGCACCGGAAACAATTGTTGCCCTGACAGCCATCATCTTCGTATTCGGCTTACCCGCACTGCTCCTCTTCATCATCTTCTATTTCCGCTACAAAAACCGCAAGGCCAAGTATCGCCTGGCCGAACAGGCACTGGCTGCCGGACAGCAGCTTCCACCCGAATTCTTCAAAGAAACCAAGGAAGGAGAAAGCAAAGACCTGCGCAGCCGGGGCATCAAGAATATCTTCCTGGGCATCGGGCTTTTCATCTTTCTCTGGGCTCTTACAGGTGAATTCAGCCTGGGATGCATCGGGCTGCTCATCATGTTCACGGGTTTCGGACAGGTAACCATCTACTATACCCAGCCGGGACAAGGCGACGGCAAGCCCTTCATCCGCATGGAACGCGATGAAAAGACCGGCTACCGCTACATGAAAGTGGGCGGCATCGAACTCCGCGACCAGACTGAAAAGAAAGACACTCCCGACGCCGAAGACACAAACAAACCGAAAGAATGAGCCAACTCAACGACATATCGCTGATTGCACAAGTTGTGATGTTCCACAACAACCGCGCCTTCGACCAGCTGGTCAGGAAATACCAGTCGCCCGTGAGGCGCTTCTTCCTGAACCTGACCTGCGGCGACAGCGAACTGAGCGACGACCTGGCGCAGGACACCTTTATCCGTACCTACACCAGCCTGGCTTCCTTCAAGAACCTGTCCAGCTTCTCCACCTGGCTCTACCGCATTGCGTACAACCAATATTATGACTATCTTCGCAGCCGGAAGGAGACAGACGATCTGGACACGACGCGGGTAGACGCCCAATGCAGCGTGCGCCAGCCAGACACGGGCCTGCAGTCGGACCTGCACCGCGCACTGGCCACGCTGAGAGACATCGAGCGAACCTGCATCACCCTCTTCTACCTGGAGGACCAGAGCATAGACAAGATAGCGAGCATTACCGGATGCCCTACGGGAACCGTAAAAAGCCACCTTTCGAGGGCCAAGGAAAAGATGGCGACATACTTAAAACAGAATGGATATGACGGAAAATGATGACAAGTTACTGGAAGGCTTCTTCGCCGAAGAACGGCAGGAAGTGGCCGACAACGGCTTCACACGCCGCGTGATGCGCAGCCTGCCCCGCCGGAACAACCGCCTGGCACGCCTGTGGACGGCCGGAAGCTTCACGCTGGCCGCAGTGCTGTTCGTCCTGCTGGACGGAGTACAGCTGGTGTGGAACACGCTGCGCGAGACATTCACCTCCACCCTGGAAAGCGGCATGGCACAGACAGACCCCAAATCGCTGGCACTGGCCGTCGTGGTACTGCTGTTCCTCATGTATAAAAAAATAGCCTCATTGGCCTGAATAAACGTTTTTTTACGCCACAAGAACAATATTGTCAGCGAGATGTTATATCTTTGTCCCCGCAAAAAACTAAGATGACAAAGAAAGTTTTTATATATCATTTATTACTGACAACAGTATTTTTCTTATTCACGGAATTCGCTTCCGCCCAGACTAACAACAGTGACAGCACCGTCATGCAGCGACTGAAGGACATGGGTGCTTCGCTGACCTGTAACAACCGGATAGAACTGCTGATGAGCGGTGAAGACAAGTTCACCGACCTGTTCGAAGCCATCCGCGGCGCACGCCACCACATCCACCTGGAGTACTTCAATTTCCGCAACGACTCCATCGCCGGTGTCCTCTTCCGTCTGCTGGCCCAAAAGGTAAAGGAAGGTGTGGAGGTACGTGCGCTGTTCGACGCCTTCGGCAATCTGTCGAACAACAAGCCCCTGAGAAAAAAACATCTGAAAGCCATCCGCGAGCAGGGCATCGAAATCGTGAAATTCGATCCCTTCACCTTCCCATGGTTCAACCACGCCGCCCACCGCGACCACCGCAAGATTGTAGTCATCGACGGCAAGACAGGCTATACGGGCGGCATGAACGTGGCCGACTACTACATCAAGGGCCTGCCCAAGATAGGCGAATGGCACGACATCCACGCCCGCATCGAAGGCGACGCCGTGCGCTACCTGCAAGGCATCTTCCTGACCATGTGGAACCGCGAGACAGGACAGCACATCGGCGGACCGGAATACTTCCCCGACACCCCCCAGCTGCCGGACAGCATCGCCGAGGAAATCATGATTGTAGACCGCACGCCCCGCGAGACGCCGCGCTCCATCAGCCGTGCCTATGCTACCTCCATCCGCGAAGCCGACAGCCTGATACGCATCGTGAACCCTTACTTCGTACCGACCAAGTCCATCCGCGAAGCCATCAAGTATGCGTTGAAGAAAGGTACGGAGGTGGAAATCATGGTGCCACGGGTATCCGACGTCCCCTTTACGCCCGAAGCGGCCTTCTACATCCTGCACAAGCTGATGAAGAAAGGTGCCAAGGTGTATCTGTTCAACGGCGGCTTCCACCATTCCAAGGTGATGATGGTGGACGGAAGCTTCTGTACCGTGGGTACGGCCAACCTGAACAGCCGCAGCCTGCGCTACGACTACGAGACCAATGCCTTCATCTTCGACCCCGAAACGACAGCCGAGCTGACGGAGATGTTCGAACGCGACAAGCAACGCAGCATCTTGCTGACACCCGAAGTATGGAAGGAACGCTCGGCATGGAAGAAGTTTGTAGGGTGGTTCGGCAATCTGCTAACCCCGTTCCTCTGAAAATTCCCTACGACCGTTTGTTTCTTTCTTTGCCTAAAAAGGTTACCTTTGCATCCAAATAAAGAAATTACGTCATGAAACAATACTTAGACTTGCTCAACCGCATCCTGACCGAAGGCGTCGAGAAGAGCGACCGAACCGGCACAGGCACCATCAGCGTGTTCGGCCACCAGATGCGCTTCAACCTGGACGACGGTTTCCCCTGCCTCACTACCAAAAAGCTGCACCTGAAGTCCATCATCTACGAACTGCTCTGGTTCCTCAAAGGCGACACCAACGTGAAGTACCTGCAGGAACACGGTGTGCGCATCTGGAACGAATGGGCCGACGCGGACGGTGACTTGGGACACATCTACGGCTATCAGTGGCGTTCGTGGCCCGACTACAAAGGAGGCTTCATCGACCAGATCAGCGAAGCGGTGGAAACCATCAAGCACAATCCCGACTCACGCCGCATCATCGTGAGTGCCTGGAACGTGGGCGACCTCGACAACATGAACCTGCCGCCCTGCCACGCCTTCTTCCAGTTCTACGTGGCCGACGGGCGCCTGAGCCTGCAACTGTACCAGCGCAGCGCGGACACCTTCCTGGGCGTACCGTTCAACATCGCCTCGTATGCCCTGCTGCTGCAGATGATGGCGCAGGTGACGGGCCTGAAAGCAGGTGATTTCATTCATACGCTGGGCGATGCACACATCTACCTGAACCACCTGGAGCAGGTGAAACTGCAACTGACGCGCGAACCGCGCCCCCTGCCGCAGATGAAAATCAATCCGGACGTGAAGAATATCTTCGACTTCCAGTACGAGGACTTCGAGCTGGTAAATTATAATCCGCATCCACATATTGCAGGCAAGGTTTCTGTCTAACCCAAAAACAAAAAGAAAACATGATCAGTATCATCGCCGCCGTAGACCGCCACATGGCCATCGGTTACCAAAACAAACTGCTTTTCTGGTTGCCCAACGACCTGAAACGCTTCAAGGCACTGACTACGGGACATACCATCATCATGGGCCGCAAGACCTTCGAATCGCTCCCCAAAGGCGCCCTACCTAACCGACGCAACATCGTACTCTCGTCCAACGCTGCTACTAGCTGCCCGGGTGCGGAAGTTTTCACCAGCCTGGAGGAAGCCCTAAGCCACTGCGATACCGACGAAGAGGTCTATATCATCGGCGGCGAAAGCATCTACCGGCAAGCCCTGCCGCTGGCCGACCGGCTCTGTCTGACAGAGATAGACGCGGAAGCTCCGCAAGCGGATGCTTACTTCCCGCAGGTACAGCCTGAGATATGGCACGAAAAAAACAGGGATGCTCATCCTGCCGATGAAAAACATCCCTGTTCGTATGCCTTTGTAGACTATGTCAGGAACTAATACCTGACATAGTCACTGATTCCACTTCGTTCAATCTTCCTCCTGATCTTCGTCTTCGATCAGAATCGGCATCTGGCGCTTAATCACTTCGTGGAAGGAAATCAAGGTTTCCGTCCGCGCCATACCCAGCGGCTGCAGTTTTTCCTGAATAATATTCTGCAGGTGACGGTTGTTGCGTGCATAAAGCTTGATGAACATGTCGTACTTGCCGGTAGTGATGTGGCACTCCACAATCTCGGGAATATTCTCCAAAGCCTTGATAACCGCATCTGACGATGAAGGATCTTTCAAATAGATACCGATGTACGCACACGTTTCATAACCGATCTTTTCGGGATCAATAATGTATTCCGATCCTTTCAATATTCCCAAATTGGTAAGTTTCTGAATGCGTTGATGAATGGCAGCTCCAGATACATTGCAGGCACGAGCCACTTCCAAGAAAGGGATACGGGCATTGTCAGCTATCAGTTTCAAGATCTGCTCGTCCAAAGTATCCAATTGATGATGTCCCATTTTTTTAATTCTTATAATTATAATAATCCAAATTATCAGGCTGCAAAGTTAGCATTTTTTTCAGCAAAAAAGAGCGAGATTGTTACTTTTCTTGTATATATATGATAAAAGCTGTATCTTTGTGTTTCCCATAAAAAGAATAAGTGATGAAAAAATATGCATGCATGCTCATCCTGCTACTAACAGTCGGCACACTGGCTGCGCAGGACTTTTCGCAGTATTTTACGGACAAGACGCTCCGTGTGGATTACTTCTTTACCGGCAACGCCGAACGCCAGGAAATCTGGGTAGACGAGTTGTCGGTACTGCCCGGCTGGAGCGGACGCAAGCACAATCTGGCCCAGCTGCCACTCACCGGCTACGGACAGATAACGGTTCGTGACCAGGAAAAAGGGACCGTCATCTACCGCACGTCTTTCTCTACTCTCTTTCAGGAATGGCTGGAGACAGACGAAGCCCGCAAGGTACAAAAAGGCTTCGAAAACACGTTTTTACTGCCCTATCCCAAGCAACCGGTCGAAGTGGAAGTAACCCTCCTCGACAAACGCCTGAAACCGAAAGCCAGCATGAAGCATACGGTAGATCCTGCCGACATTCTGATCCATCCGAAAGGATTCAGCGACGTGACACCCCATAAATACTTGATACAAAGCGGAAGAGCTGACCGGTGCATCGACGTAGCCATCCTGGCAGAGGGCTATACGGAAGCAGAAATGGAGACATTCTACCGCGATGCAGCCACAGCTTGTGAAAGTTTGTTCGGACACGAACCGTTCAAGTCGCTGAAGAACCGCTTCAACGTAGTGGCCGTAGCCAGCCCATCGAAAGACAGTGGCGTCAGCATCCCACGCCTGAATGATTGGAAACAAACCGCCTTCAGTTCACATTTCAGCACGTTCTACTCTGATCGCTACCTGACAACATCGCGCGTGAAGTCTATACACGACGCACTGGCCGGCATACCTTACGAACATATCATCATCCTGGCCAACACAGACGAATATGGCGGTGGAGGCATCTACAACGCCTATACACTAACCACTGCCCACCATCCGATGTTCCGCCCCGTAGTGGTACACGAATTCGGACACAGCTTTGCCGGACTGGCCGATGAATACTTTTATGACGACGACGTTATGACGGATACCTACCCGTTGGACGTGGAACCGTGGGAGCCCAACATCAGCACCCGCGTTGACTTTGCATCGAAATGGGAGGATATGCTCGGTAAGGAAACACCAATCCCCACCCCGACAGCCGAAAGCGAACGTTATCCGGTAGGCGTCTACGAAGGGGGAGGTTATTCCGAGAAAGGTATCTATCGCCCGGCTGACAACTGCCGGATGCGCACCAACGAATATCCCACGTTCTGCCCCGTCTGCCAACGGGCCATCCAACGACTGATTGAATTTTACACAGAATAAAGAAAATCATCTTACATCCATAAACAAACCATACATGATTACACTGCAACGCATTACTACCTCTGACCGGGAGCTATATGCTTTTCTGGAAGAACTGATGACACGTTCGTTCCCAGCAAACGAATATAGAGACCTGAACGAACTGAGAAATTTGACGGATCACCGCACGCACTTCTACAACAATATCGTGCTGAACGACGGATGCCCCATCGGCCTTATCAGCTACTGGGACTTCGACGACTTCTATTATGCCGAACATTTCGCCATAGATCCGGCCCAAAGAAACGGTGGATACGGCAAGGCAGTGCTGCAACACTTGTGTACGATTCTGGACAAACCGATCGTACTGGAAGTGGAGATGCCCCAAGAGGAAATGGCACAACGACGAATAGGATTCTACCAACGGAACGGCTTCACGCTGTGGGAAAACGAATACTACCAGCCTCCCTATAAAGCAGGTGACAGTTTCCTGCCCATGCGCCTGATGGTACACGGGCCACTGGACAGCCAAAAAGACTACGAGAAAGTAAAGCAAAGAATCTATCGGGACGTGTACAACGCCCACTGACACAGCACTTCGTGAGGGTATAACACAGTGCTTCATGACAAGGTAACACAGTGCTTCGTGAGCCCCTCATGAAGTGCTGAGTGAGAGCCTCATGCAGTGCTTCGTCAAAGGCACAGGTTATACATTATAAACAAGCTACACGTAACTTGCAGAACAAATATTCCAATAGTTTGGGAAACAAAAAAGGGCATATCCCCAAAAGGATATGCCCTTTTTCAATATCTATCTCAACTATTACTGACGCGGCTGCGCTGAATAGTTAATCTTCAATGCATAAGCTTGACGGAGAGCTTCCTTGATTTCAGTAACAATACCCATCTTGGTGTCTTGGTCAATCTTCAGAGAAACAGTCATGTTCGGCTGATCCTCTTCCTTCATACTGGCACGTTCACCGTTGACATAGTCATATACTTCAGAAACTTCAGCAAAGCTGTCGTTCAATTGGATACGGCTCTCATCACCCAGCTTCTTACGAAACTCGGCAGTCGGTTTACCAACATAGATAAACGTTACCAAAGATTTCTTCTCAAGCTTTTCCAACTCTGTAGCTTGCGGAACCTTAAACTCAACCTTCAATGTTACCTCACGCATTGTTGTTACAATCATAAAGAAGAACAACAAAGAGAAGATAAGGTCAGGCAGAGAAGAAGTGTTCAACGCCGGCATTCCGCGTTTACCTGTTTTACTAAATTTTCCCATTACTTCTTTTCTCCGTACTTTTTAGGTTCTGCCTCAGAGATTACCTGAGGATAAATCTGACGTATAGCATCCTGCTGCTCTTCATTCAAGTCAGCATAATTTTTCTGCCACTTGGACTGTGCCAGTTCATTACGCAACTCGTTGTAGGCAGCTACCAGTTCATTCTGTACAGCAATATATGCTTTGTAGGACGTACCGCGGTCACAACGCAAAGAGATAACGTGGAATTTTGTCACCATCTGGGTTCCAAAGAAAGGAACTTCGACAGCCACTTTTTCCGGCAACTTTTCGTCGTTGTACGGATTGGCAATGAATTCCTTTGCCTTGTCGCGCAGCTGTTCTACGCTGACATAGTCGCTTCCACACATCAACTGGTCGTTAAAGTTCACGAAGACCTGCAAAATGTTGCGCTCCTTAATATCCTTATCTTCCTTCTTCTGGTTTTCCTGCGGAGGTTCGGGCAAACGTCTTGCCAAACCACGGTCAGTATCCATAGAAGTGGTAATCAAGAAGAAAATCAGCAACAAGAAAGCCATGTCCGCCGTTGAACTGGAGTTGATTTCCGGGCAGCCTCTTTTCTTTCTAGCCATGTGTTACTAATTTATTTAAATTTCTTTGTAATTCCAAATCCGAGGATCAACAATACTGTTATACCCATCAGAATATAGATCGTATACAAGAACATATCGCTCAGTTTCAGCCAGAAAGGAACATTTTCAGTTCCATCATAACCCGGCATTACCAAAGCCTGATCGCTACCGATTGCCCATGAGAAAATCATAACAACAATCAGGAATACTACTCCAAGAAGAGACTTGATTGTAGCCTTCGGAGAGTCGATAAAATTGGTAATCAACTGATAGATTGCAGCAACCAAAGTAACTGCAACAGTGATACCGAACAATATGTACATCCAATAGATAAGGAGATCTGTTTGCGCAGGCTCAGACAAAGAGGTATCTGCGACCAAACGTTGCTCCACCGGAGTCTCACCACCCAAGAAGAACATGGCTACCACAACAACTGTGAGGAGCAGCATGATCAACAAGGCAGAGCCCGAAACGTTTTGAATTCTAAATTTCTTCATAATATCGCAGACAGTAGATTATTTCTTATATTTCAAGTCGTATTTGATGATCATATCCAACAGCGTGATAGAAGAATCTTCCATTTCGCTAGTCAGAGCTTCAATCTTAGACAGAATGTAGTTGTAGAATACCTGAAGGATCAAGGCTACGATCAAACCGAAGATAGTAGTAATCAAGGCCACCTTCATACCACCTGCAACGACCGTCGGAGAGATATCACCTACCTGCTGGATCTTATCGAATGCCTGCACCATACCGATTACAGTACCCAAGAATCCCAGAGACGGAGCCATCGCGATGAACAGCGTGATCCAAGAGCAACCTTTTTCCATGTAACCAGCTTGAACGCCACCGTAAGAAACTACAGACTTTTCAACTACATCTACACCCTGATCAAGTCTCATCAGACCCTGATAGTAGATAGAAGCGATAGGACCTCTTGTGTTACGGGCAATGTCTTTGGCACCTTCTACGTCGCCTTTTTCCAAAGCAGCTTCAACAGCACCAACGAACTTCTTTGTGTTAATCTCAGCCAAGCTCAAGTAAATGATACGCTCGATGCAGAATGCAAGACCGATAACCAATGCAATAGCAGGGAAACTCATGAAGAATGCAGAACCTTCGATAAATTTGGTCTTCAATTCTTTGTGAATACCACCTTCTTCTGCTACTACAGGAGCAGCAGCCTCGTCAGCAGCAGCTTCTACGGCAGGAGCAGCCTGTTCTGTTTGTTCCGCTGCAGGAGCATCCTGAGCTTTAGCAAGTTGAGTTGAGCCAAATGTTAAGACTCCCATCACAGCAACAATTGCAAATAACTTTTTCATTGTGTGTCTAATTTTTAAGATTAATTAATTAAATTACTTATTATTATGTTTATTTATTATTCGCTTTTTATCGTCTGTTGCGGAGAGAGGGGGATTCGAACCCCCGATACCCTTTAGGGGTATACACGCTTTCCAGGCGTGCCTCTTCAACCACTCGAGCATCTCTCCTTATCTATAATTTCCTCAAATCGGCTGCAAATTACAAAAAATTTGCGAACCACCAGCATTTTCAGCTACAAATGTATTCTTTTTTTTGTTCTCGCATCGCATTCTCCGCCTATAATCTTTAATAAAATCCCAAAATTAATAAACTTTAAAATCTTTGCGTCCTTATTTGAGCATTCCAAACACTTTTAACGCGCTTTCAGATGTCTGCTTCGCTACCTCGTCAGGCGTACATCGACAGGCCTCGGCGACCTTCAGCAAAACGTACTGCACATAGGCGCTCTCATTTCGACGTCCCCGATAGGGAACTGGAGTCAAATAAGGAGAGTCTGTCTCCAACAAAATACGATCCAAAGGAACGGACGACAACAACTCGGGCAGATGGGATTTCTTAAAAGTCACCACGCCATTCACACCTAAATAGAAGCCAGGAAACTCCAAGATACGCTGTGCTTCGTCAGCTGTACCCGTAAAGCTATGAAAGACTCCACGGAGATGGGTAGAGCGGTAATCTTCCATTATCTTATATATAGGCGCAAACGCTTCGCGGCAATGGATCACAACTGGCAAATCATAATCCAAAGCCCAATCCAACTGACGGCGAAGCGCATCCTCCTGCTCTTTCTGAAAAGTCTGATCCCAATATAAATCCATACCGATCTCGCCAATGGCTACATACTTCCGGTCGGAAGCCAATTCACGAGCAACTACAGCCAGTTCATCTTCATAATCTTCGGCGCGGACAGACGTCGGGTGAAGTCCAATCATCGGAAAGCAATATCCTTCATAACGACGACACACATCCAACATAGGCTGGAGAGTCGTACTGTCAATATTAGGCATAAAAATATGACTGACACCAGCCTGGCGTGCCCGTTCCATCACTTCTGGCAAGTCGTCAGCAAATTCTTCCAAAAAAAGATGGGAATGTGTATCAATCATTGTCATCAGCATCCTCCTTCTATTTTCATTTTCTCACTGGTTCGATAATAATAAATCAATCCATACGAACGGCAGAGTTCGAGACGTTTTTCATTGGGAAGTATCTGTTCAAACTTCGCTTCCACCTGATTCCAGATATCCAAGATCAGTGCATCGGCTTCCTGACGCATGGCCGCCAATGCTTCCAAGGCACGAGCCGTAGCCAACTGGAAGCTTTTCTGCCTTTCGTAGCCTTCCAGAAAGATATCATAATGGACTTTCACCTTGGCAATGGTAGGGTTATAAATAGGAATGCCTCCTTGGGAAATACGACGGTTCTCTCCTTCGATGACCTTGCGTCCCCACTCTACCAAAGCCTGTTCGCTGGACAAATCGGGAAGGGAGTTTTGGGCATCCAAGCCATAATATTCTTTATGAGAGAGACGTATCTCCGAACGTATCACAGCCAAATTGAGCACCTGTATAAAATGAGAAAGATACAGGCGGGCCATTTTCACATGCGCCTGATGCTTTCTCCCGGCAGCGGCCTGCCTTTCAAAACATTCCATATAGAAGATGTGAGCCGCCTCAAAGCGAGGCAGAAAATTTCTTGCAGCTCCAAGCACCTTGAAACTGAAAGGAATTCCGTACGGATTGTCATAGGCATCGGCTTTTTCGATCGCAGCTTTCAAAGCTCGAATACGTGCCTGATCCGTATTGGGTAATCTTCTATAGGGCATTCTGTCTTATCAATTTAGACGATTAAATCGCACCAACCTCACGACTCGCGATGCACCAGGCCTTCCAGCAACGCCTGCAACTCATGCTTGCGTTCTTCTGCCACTCCTACCTGCAAAAGGCTTTCTTCTGCCAGGCGGGTGTATTCGCGGATTTTCTGTTCGCACAAATCCTTGATACCAATCTCGTCATAAAGGCGCGTCACAGCTGCGATTTTCTCAGCCGGTACAAAATCATCGGCAGCCAACCATCGCTCCAATTCTTTCCGCTGATCGTCAGATGCACGCTCGAGCGCTTGTATCAACATATAGGTTTTCTTATTGCACAAGATGTCGCCACCGATATTTTTGCCAAAGACTTTCGGATCGCCATAGACATCCAGCAAATCGTCCTTCAACTGAAAAGCCAAGCCCATATTGACACCATAATCATACAGACGGTCAGCATCTTCCTGCAAAGCGCCACCCAACAGGGCACCCAGCTTCAAACTGGCCGCAAGCAGGACGGAGGTCTTGAGCCGGATCATCTCCAGATACTCTGCTTCCGACACATCGTTGCGACTCTCAAATTCCATGTCGAACTGCTGTCCTTCACAGATCTCGAGCGCCGTCTGTCCGAACAAATCCATGACCGGTTTCAAGAGGTCGGCAGGACATCCTTCGGCCATATACCGATAGGCCAACACCAACATGGCATCACCCGAAAGAATGGCCGTATTTTCATTCCAAACCTTATGCACCGTCGGCTTGCCACGACGACGGTCTGCCTTGTCCATCAGGTCGTCGTGCAACAAGGTGTAATTGTGATACACCTCGATTCCCGTTGCCTGATTGAAGATTGTTTCTACATCTTCTTTATACAAATTGTAAGCCAACAGCATCAGCACGGGGCGTATGCGTTTTCCACCCAATGAAAGCACATAAGTCACTGGTTCATAAAGTCCTTCAGGACGACGAGTAAACTGAAGGCCGGCAATATGAGCATTGATTTTCTCTAGTAGTTCGGATGATTTAAACATAGCTAATCTCGGAAAGAAAAGAAATGGACAGGAACGAAAAGAGGCTGCACATACGGCAACCTCTTCCCTTATTATCAAACTATAAAATTACTGCAATCTGAACATTACAGGCACTGTGTATTTCACACGTACAGCCTTACCACGCTGCATACCAGGTTTCCACTTCGGCATGGAGTTGATCACGCGGAGAGCTTCCTTATCCAAGTAGGGGTCAACACCACGGATTACCTTGGCATCCACGATACTACCGTCGGCATTTACCACGAACTGCACTGTCACACGACCCTGCGTACCGTTTTCCTGTGCGATAGTCGGATACTTGATGTTCTTGCTCAGGAACTGCATCAAACCAGCCATACCACCATTGGGGAATTCAGGCATTTGTTCAACGACTTCGAAGATTTCCTGTTCCTCAACCTCTTCTTCCTCTACCGTAGGAGGCACGTAAGCGATTTCTACAGCCTGACCGGTTTCCTCAGAAGAAGCGATCTCAGTCGACTCGATATCCATATCGTCATCCACAATTGTCAAAGTCTCAACAATGGCGGGTGCTTCAGGAGGAGGCGGAGGAGTAGCCATTTCCGGTTGTTCCGTAATAGGAATTTCAATTTCCTCTTCAAACACAAGGTCGGCTACAGCCTGGCTCATGTCAATCTTCACATCACGTTTCGTCCATTCGAAAGAAACGAACAGGAAGGCGAGCACAATCACATAGCCGATGAGCAGCCAAGTCGATTTCTTGTTCTCCAAGTCTGCTTTAGGCGATTTTTTAACTTCCATAATTTATTATTAATTTTAGTGTTTCTCATTTTGGGCAAATATAGCACTTTTCCCCCGAAACGTCACACACGGATGCCTTTTTTTACACATTCCATGCTGCATTTTCGTTTTTTTAATTGTTCAAAACGCTACTTTCGCTTTTATGCCACAAATGTAACGAGATATTTTAAAAATACCCTTATCTTTGGCATGTTTTTTTGAACAAAAAATGAAATGTTTTCGTTTTATGACGAAGGCCATTCCATTTGAACAGACAACCACCTTATTATATATAGGAAAAATGAGAAAGATAACTATCGCCATTGACGGATTTTCCTCCTGTGGCAAAAGTACCATGGCCAAAGATCTGGCCCGCGAGATCGGCTATATCTACATCGACAGCGGAGCCATGTATCGTGCCGTCACCCTGTACTGCATCGAAAACGGACTCCTGCACGACGGACAGATCGACGTGGAAAAACTTCGGAACGAAATAGACAACCTCCACATCACTTTCCGCCCCAATGCGGAAACCAACCGTCCCGACACTTACCTGAACGGCATGAACGTAGAAAGCAAGATCCGTACCATGGAAGTATCCTCCCATGTCAGCCCTGTGGCTGCCCTCGACTTCGTACGTGAAGCGATGGTCAAGCAACAGCAGGAAATGGGACGAAAGAAAGGCATCGTGATGGATGGCCGCGACATAGGCACTACTGTCTTCCCCGACGCCGAGCTGAAGATATTCGTCACCGCCTCGCCCGAGATACGCGCCCAGCGCCGCTACGACGAGCTGAAGGCCAAAGGACAAGCCGTAAACTTCGACGAGATACTGGAGAACGTGAAGCAGCGCGACTACATCGACCAGCATCGCGAAGTGAGTCCCCTGCGCAAGGCCGACGACGCCCTGCTGCTGGACAACAGCCATCTGACCATCGAACAGCAAAAGGAATGGCTGGCCGAACAATTCGCACGCGTGGCCGGCAACTGACCACGTATTTTCCTCTAATCAGGAAAACACCGTTTTCCGAATAGGAAAGCAATGTTTTCCAACCCGCAAAACATCGTTTTATCGTATGGCAAAAGTAGAAATAGACGAAGGATCGGGCTTCTGCTTCGGAGTGGTCAATGCCATCAGCAAAGCCGAAGAAGAGCTGGCCAAAGGCGGCACGCTGTACTGCCTGGGCGACATTGTACACAACAGCCGCGAG
This sequence comes from uncultured Bacteroides sp., assembly GCA_964419245.1. Classification (GTDB taxonomy): domain Bacteria; phylum Bacteroidota; class Bacteroidia; order Bacteroidales; family Bacteroidaceae; genus Bacteroides. Next base: position 96,190 of record CAYQOV010000003.1, read on the forward strand.
GTGGAGCGTCTGAAGGAAATGGGACTCGTCACCATCAACCACGACGAATTCAACCGCCTGCACGACGCCAAGGTACTGCTTCGTGCCCATGGCGAACCACCCGAGACCTACGAGACGGCCCGCCGAAACCACATCGAAATCATCGACGCTACCTGCCCCGTTGTCCTCCGCCTGCAGAAACGCATCAAGCAGGAATATACCCAAAACACGGAAGAAGACAAGCAAATAGTGATCTATGGCAAGAACGGCCATGCCGAGGTTCTGGGGCTCGTCGGGCAGACGGAAGGGAAGGCCATCGTCATCGAGAAGCTGGAAGAAGCCAAGTCGCTCGACCTGAGCCGCAGCATACGCCTCTACTCGCAGACAACCAAGTCGCTCGACGAATTCCAACGCATCGTAGAATATATCAAAGAGCACATCTCGCCCGACGCAACCTTCGAATACTACGACACCATCTGCCGTCAGGTAGCCAACCGCATTCCTAACATCCGCAAGTTTGCCGCCTCGCACGACCTGATATTCTTCGTCAGCGGCAAGAAGAGCTCCAACGGCAAGATGCTGTTCAGCGAATGCCAGAAGGTGAACTCCAACTCTCACCTGATAGACAGCCCTGAAGAAATAGACACTTCCCTGCTGGCAAAAGCCTCCTCCATCGGCATTTGTGGAGCTACCTCCACCCCTAAATGGCTGATGGAAAAAATCTCTGCAACGATTGAAGAGAAACTTCAAACTTCGGCAAATTAACGAAAATTATTACAGCTACCCTAAGCTTTTTCGTATCTTTGCAACGTCATTTATTAACTAAAAAAGATTGTTATGGGAATAGTTAAGTGCATCGGCATCCTGACCTCCGGAGGAGACGCTCCGGGTATGAACGCTGCCATCCGTGCGGTGACACGTGCAGCCATCTACAACGGACTTCAAGTGAAAGGTATATATAGAGGATACAAAGGTCTGGTGACCGGCGAAATCAAAGAATTCAAGAGCCAGAATGTAAGCAACATCATCCAGCTGGGAGGAACCATCCTGAAAACAGCACGTTGCAAGGAATTCACCACTCCTGAAGGCCGTCAGCAAGCCTACGACAACATGAAAAAGGAAGGCATCGACGCCCTCGTTGTCATCGGCGGAGACGGTTCGCTGACAGGCGCCCGCATCTTCGCACAAGAGTTTGACGTGCCCTGCATCGGCTTGCCCGGCACTATCGACAACGACCTCTATGGCACAGATACCACCATCGGATATGATACGGCTCTGAACACCATCCTCGACGCCGTCGACAAGATCCGCGACACGGCTACATCACACGAGCGCCTGTTTTTCGTCGAAGTCATGGGACGCGACGCAGGTTTCCTGGCCTTGAACGGTGCCATTGCATCGGGTGCCGAAGCAGCCATCATCCCCGAATTCAGTACGGAAGTCGACCAGTTGGAAGAGTTCATCAAGAACGGTTTCCGCAAGTCAAAGAACAGCAGTATCGTCCTCGTTGCCGAAAGCGAACTGACGGGAGGTGCCATGCACTATGCTGAACGTGTAAAGAATGAATATCCACAATACGATGTACGCGTTACCATCCTCGGCCACCTGCAACGTGGCGGAAGCCCCACGGCTCACGACCGTATCCTGGCCAGCCGACTGGGTGCCGCTGCTATTGACGCCATTATGGAAGGACAACGCAATGTAATGATCGGTATCGAACATGACGAAGTCGTTTATGTTCCCTTCACCAAGGCTATCAAAAATGACAAGCCCATCAAGAAAGAGCTGGTCAATGTATTGCGGGCACTGTCTATCTAAGAAAAAACAATAGAAAATTTTAAGTGTTTCCAACTAAAAAGCCAGACATTTCATATTGAAATGTCTGGCTTTTCATTTGATGCGATCTACATTCTCTTTCCAAAACTAAAGCCATTTCTTTACAAGCAGTTCCGTCCGTTCCCACAACTCTTTAGCCTGCTTGTGATGAGTGAATCGTTCTGAAAGTTGTTTAGGATGACAACTGACATTCAATGTTCCTGTACGTTCCCCAGCATCCTTATCCAACAAAAGACTGACCGCGGTAGCTGCTCCTTTGCGTGGCGTACGAATAAAAGGACGGAAAAGAATATCCGTCAAAGGATCGAACCACATATGCATAGTAATGATATCCGTTGAAACAATACCTGGATCAGCCGCATTAACCACAATCCCCTTGTCTTTCACACGTTCAGCAAGCTCAAGTGTAAACAAGGTCAACGCCAGTTTAGTATTACTATAAATAGGAATACGCCAAAAACTGCCTTTCTTGCCTTTCAAGAAAAATTCTGGAAAATCCAACCGTCCAATGGCATAAGTACATGAAACCATATTGACCACGCGGGTTCCCTCTCCCATCAGCGGAAGTAATTTCCGCGTCAACAAATAAGGTCCGACATAATTGACACTGACCGTACGCTCCAATCCGTCTACTGTTATGCGGCGTTCCGTTTCCATTGTGCCGGCATTGTTCATCAACAGCGATACACGTTCGCCCCGCCCCAACAGGTAATCGGCAAAAGCAGCTACCGTGTCCAACGAAGCAAGATCAATTCTTCGCACCTCAATGTCTGTATTACCTGTTTCTTTGATCAGCTTTTGTCTTTTCTCTTCTGCCTTCTGCGGATCATAGCATGCCATCAGTATACGATAGCCAGCCAAGGCGACAGCACGGGTTATTTCCGTTCCCATACCGCCATCGGCACCTGTTATTATAGCCAATTTCTTTTCCATCGCTATCCTCGACTTTCTATTCGTTCGATTTCTTTTTTCAAACAAGGTGGAAGCTCTTCCTTCAGACGCTGATGACAAGCCATATCGATAGAATACATACGAGCAATGCAATAATTACTATGTTTACAAGAACAGCGTGCATCCTCTTCCTCACGCATGCGATTGACAAAGCCAGGTTCATTGAGCAGAGCGCGTCCCATCTGTACGGCCTCGAAACCATGATCCAACACTTCGTCAATCTTTTGTCGGGCCACCAATCCGCCTACATAGACCAAAGGCATATCAAGCGCAGCCCTGAATTTCAAAGCATCTTCCAGAAAATAAGCTTCTTTGAAAGGAACAGTAGGTATCATCCATTTACCCACCATGCGTACTCCGTACTTCAACCACCAGCAGGTCATGTAGTGAGTCATGGTGCGGATAGGCATCTCGCCGCGCATCACATACATCGGTGCCTTGCTGACAAATCCTCCACTCAGCACCAAGGCATGTGCTCCCGATTGTTGTAACCTGTGAGCCACCTGCAAAGATTCATCAATCTCCATTCCTCCACGAAAGCCGTCGCGCATGTTCATCTTCACCAATACAGCCATGTCGTTGCCAGCCGCCTTCATCACTTCGTCCATCACCATATCCATAAAGCGCATACGATTCTCCAACGAACCTCCGAACTCGTCCTTTCGATGATTGGTAGAAGGAGAAAGGAACTGACTGATAAGATAGCCATGCCCCGCATGAATTTCTACCGCATCAAATCCTGCCTCACGAGCCAGATTAACCGAACGACCATAGGCACGCGCCATCTCGGGCAATTCGTCTGCCCGAAGGCCGCGAACAAATGTCGGAGAATACAAATTGAATCCTGTACTGGCTCCCACGGGCAAGCAACCGCAGATACTTTTATGGGACATGTTGCCACAGTGACCCAACTGGATACTGGCGGCAGCTCCCTCAGCATGGATAGCATCTGTCAAGCGACGAAGCCCAGGGATAATCTCCGGCCGCATCCACAACTGGCGGTCGAATGAAAGGCCGCTACGAGTCACAGCCGCATAGGCAATGGTCGTCATGCCTACCCCGCCGGCCGCAACTGAACGATGATAATCGAGCAACTGCTCTGAAGGTTTATTGCCAGGGCACATGCTCTCAAAGGCCGCTGAGCGGATCGTACGATTACGTAGTGTCAGCGGTCCCAAGGTAACTGGAGTAAATAATTTCGAACTCATAATCTATCTAATTTTAGAAAAGGATGTTTTAAGAAGACGATCACAGTCTTTTAAGACCAGGAAAAGCATCCTTTTTCTTTTTTTCTAGCCATCAATATATATAAGGTATAATCCGTTTTCTACGCCCCACGGCTTCGTTGCCAAACTCTTCGCGATAATGCTTGTGTATGGCGTCGGCCCGAGGCACTAGATTGGCCGCTGTCCACCAAACAAATACCCACGCTGCAGGTGAAGCGGTCAACAAGGCGAACCCCGTCCACTCTACTAGCTCTCCAAAGTAATTGGCAGACGTGACATAACGGTACATTCCCTTGCCTGGCAGGTAATGCCGATTGTCACCCGGCTTGCGCAGATGACGAATGACGTGATCGGAATGCAGATTGACACCCATACCAACGAAAAACAGCACCAATCCTATAATAGAAAGCGGACGCATCAACCAAGCCCATCCTTCGGCATATCCTTCGGGCGCATACCAAAATATTCCACCAGCCTGCATCAATCCGTTCAACACATTGAATACAATGCCCATTGCCATGATAGCTACCGGCATACGGCTACGCCCCTTCATCAAAAGTGGAAAGACAAACGAACGTTGCAAATAATGCAATTCAAACAGAAGCAAAAACAAAAATTGTGGTGCAGAGAATCCAACCCCACTTATCATCCACAAACCCAACATCACGAAAAAGACAGGTGCCTCCATCAGCACCCAAGCCACTTTGTTGGATATAGACCATCCCCACGAAGCGGTACGAAACATGCCGTAACCAGCTTTTACAAAATAGAGGGCTATGAAAACGAGCAAAGCCACACTGCTCATCACCCATAAAAAGAGATGAAATTGATACAAAGACATAAGTATTCTATATTTAAGACGCACAAATATAGCGAAAAAAATATTGCGACGCCCTCCTTTTATTTTATCTTTGCACTATTAAAACAGCAACTGTTCAATAAACAATTTTATTGATAAAAAACTGTTCCATTTTTAATATTTTCTTATTGAAACAGGCAGACATGACAAGTTATATCCTTCTCGAAAACATCCGCTTTTTTGCTTACCATGGCGTAGCTCCCCAAGAAACGACTGTAGGCAATGAGTTCGTCGTATCGCTACGACTGAAAACAGACATTGCACGTGCAATGGAAAGTGACGACGTGGCCGATACCGTCAACTATGCTGAAATCCACCAAGCCGTAAAAGAAGAAATGGATATTCCTTCCAAACTACTTGAACATGTCGCAGGACGCATTGTCCGCCGTCTGTTCAACGATTTTCCAACGATCGAACGCATTGACCTGAAACTATCCAAACGCAATCCACCCATGGGAGCCGATATTGAAACAGCAGGAGTGGAGGTGCATATAGAAAGACAGACTTTACAGGCATGAAAAACGTTTTTTCCCCTGCAGATAGTAACGTATCAGAACACTGTAACGTGTACGCTCGGGTATCACCGATGTGCAGGCCTTCTTTTCGTTCTCCTCGCGCGACGGACGGAACGAGGGACGAAGCCGACAATACTCCCGACGTGCCCGCCAAACGGCACAAGCATTGTCCCACTGACCTTTCAGCAGAAAGACAAAAGCTGCCACCTGGTCGAGCAACCAACGAACACGCATCACTTTGCCTAATTCTTCGGCAGGCAGGTTCTTGTAAAGCATCAACAAATTGTTACGGAAATTCAGAAATGTCTTGCGGGGATTTTCTTTCTTCAACGTAGCACCACCCACGTGGTAAACCACACTTTTGGGGATACATACTAACTGCCGACCGCGGGCACGAAGACGCCAACATAAATCAATCTCCTCCATGTGAGCGAAGAAGCGACCATCCAATCCACCCGCTTCCCAATAATCCTTCCGACGAATGAACAAAGCAGCCCCTGTAGCCCAAAAGACAGGAACAACCGTATCATATTGTCCCTTGTCCTTTTCAACAACACCCATAATGCGTCCACGACAGAAAGGATAACCATAGCAATCGATGAAACCGCCGGCAGCACCTGCATACTCGAAAGCGCTCTTGTAGTGCCAGCTCAACAACTTGGGTTGGCAAGCGGCTACTTCCGAGTGAGCATCCATATAGGCCAGAAGCGGCTGCAACCAATGAGCCGTCACCTCCACATCCGAATTGAGCAGCACTACATATTCCGCCTCTACCTGCTTCAAGGCTTCATTATAGCCGTCGGCAAAACCCCAGTTCTTTTCCAGCTGAATAAGACGCACTGAAGGAAATTCTTTCTGAACAAGCTGAACCGAAGCATCTGTAGAACCATTGTCTGCGACATATACGACGGCCCCATCCGCTTCGGAATGGGCCACGACCGAAGGCAAGAAAGAACGAAGCATCTCGCATCCGTTCCAGTTTAATATGACGACTGCAACCTTTTCCATATCTTCTACCGTTCTCTTCTATAGCTTATTCCAAGGGCAAACCCTTCAAAGCGGTCCCCTCCTCGTTCCATTCGTCCAATCGAAGAGTCACCACACAGTTGTCAAGTGCATCGTTATGGGGCACTTCCACCCGTATGTAGTTAGGCGTAAAGCCATGCATAGGTGTACCAGGCTTGGATTTTTCCAACAACACAGGCAAGGTCTGTCCGATATGTTTCTCGTAGAAAGCCTTGGTTTTCAGATCAGAAAGTTCCAGCAAACGCTGGCTACGGCGATGCTTTTCTTCTGGCGACACAACGTGATCTATCTTCAACGCCTGCGTACCCGGCCGTTCGGAATAACTGAACACATGCAACTGTGTGACATCCAATCCTTCTATAAAGCGATATGCCTCCTCGAAATATTCTTCCGTTTCGCCACGTGTTCCCACAATGACGTCCACACCGATAAAAGCATCGGGCATCACCTCCTTGATTTTATGCACTTTGGAAGCAAACAGAGCTGTATCATACCGACGACGCATCAGCTTCAACACCTCATCCGAACCCGATTGCAGCGGGATATGGAAATGAGGCATAAACCGCTTGGAATGTGATACGAAGTCGATAATATCATCGGTCAGCAGATTGGGCTCGATAGACGAAATGCGGTAACGTTCAATACCTTCTACCTCGTCCAGCGCCTTCACCAAGTCGAAGAAAGTTTCACCAGTCGATTTGCCGAAGTCGCCTATATTGACTCCCGTCAATACGATTTCTTTTCCACCTTCGACCGCTGCCTGCCGTGCCTGTTCAACCAGCGAAGCAATGCTACCGTTACGACTACGACCGCGGGCGAAGGGAATGGTACAATAGGAACAGTAGTAATCGCAACCGTCCTGCACTTTCAGAAAGAAGCGCGTGCGATCGCCACGCGAACACGACGGGGCAAACGAACGGATGTCCTTCAAAGCCGACGTGAAGGCTTCACCTGTTTCATGCTTCTGGAGGTTGCCCAAGTATTGCAGCAAATCTTTTTTCTGCTCAGCACCCAAAACCACATCTACGCCTTCGATATGGGCCACTGTATCCGGCTTCAGCTGTGCATAACATCCCGTCACTACCACAAAAGCACCCGGATGTTGCTTCACCAGCCGATGAATGGCCTGACGGCACTTTTTGTCGGCCACTTCGGTCACCGAACAGGTATTTACCACGCAAATATCAGCCTTTTCTCCCCGTCTGGCAGTACGCACTCCGGCTTCCTTCAACATCTTGCCGATAGTGGACGTTTCCGAAAAGTTCAGCTTGCAGCCCAACGTATAATAGACAGCTGTCTTATTCTGAAATATATTGGTATCAATCATAATTTGCTCACATAACTTTTAATGCGGATGCAAAGTTACACATTATTATTCTATATTCCATTATTTCCTCACCGACATAGGGCATTCAGAGACAGGCTTCGAAAAAAAATATAAAAAAAGTTGGGGTTTCGAGAACAACATATCCAAAAAGTCCCTACCTTTGCGGCGTTTTAATAAAGCAATTGATTGTATTACGTTTTTTAAAGTAAAAAGAAAATGAAAAAATTAGTTTTGATGGCAGCAGCTATCGTAGCAGTATCTTTC
>CAYQOV010000004.1:0-86402 GCA_964419245.1 uncultured Bacteroides sp.
TCTACAAAGGTACTAACTTTTTTCGCTTACACAGGTTTTTTACTATGCGCCTATTATCACTGGTAAGCTTGATGCTTCCTTCAAATATCTTATCAAGATTTTCCCTCGTAAAAGTTGAAAGTACGGATAACACTATATCCATCCATCTGGATGAGGAAATGCCTTCTGACTATCCGAATAATCCGAATATAGAATCAAAAGGCTTCTTGTTTCCCGTGACAGTACGGGACTTTCCAATCCGTGACAAGGTAGTCAATCTGATAGTCCGTCGTCGCCGTTGGCTGAATCTGCATACAGGCAAGTATTTCACTTTTCCTTATGATGATATCAAGTCAGAGAATACCCGCTACTCAAAAGAATTTGTGGTTCACCCGACTTTTAGTGAAGTTAAGCATAAAGTCCAAACCTAATGAAAAGATGGCAAATACTTTTTATGTCAGACATCTCCGGGAAAGCTCCTTTTTATCGACAAGAATAACCTACTCAACTTAATTATTGGCTGCCCAAGATGAGTAGATGTAATATAACCGTTTTCTCTAGCCCAACCTACAGCTTTATTGCGTATTTCATCCTGATAATAAATTGAAATGATTTTCTTGTTTAACAAGTCCCTCCACATGTTTTGATGAATGTTAACATTGTGAATATCCTCAACACGACTAATGCCTAAAGCTATACACACTGGACTATTGCAGAGATCCCCCCTATTTTCAGTGATATTCATATCAAAATGCTGTTTGATACCGTCAACTAACTTTTTAATCTCCAATAAATCTTTGCATAGGTCAAGCTCAATGATTTCTTTCAATTCTGCATCTGCATACTTATGAAATGTATGCTCTGCATCTATCCGTTTTAATCCAAACGATGTAAGAAACTCAAGAGACTGGATTGCTCTTTTTCTTGCGAGTACCTCTTTCCTATGAAGGTCTTTTTTCTTTGTTGCCATAATGTTGTATATACTAATGATTATTTGTTTCTGAATGCAAAATAACACCTTCAATATGCAATAACGCTGCATATCTTACGCTATTATTAAAATCATATGCACATATGCAGTGTTATTACATATAATATATGTACTTTTATAGCATAAATAAAAAGTATTGTATAAATTACAAATGTTACAGATAATACTTGAAGAATAAATAATAACACAATTCGTATGATTAGTAAAACCTTCAATCGATATATCTGGTTGTTGAATACTTTACTTCAGCATGGACGATTAACCTTTGAAGAAATTAACAACCGATGGCAAAACAGTTGTCTCGGTGATGGCAAGCCCCTTGCTCTAAGAACTTTTCATGTTCATAGAAATGCAATAGCTGAACTGTTCGGAGTGGAAGTGGCATGTGATGCTTCTACCTATGAATATTACGTATCATCTCCTGAAACCTTACGAAATGACAGGACTCGTCAATGGTTACTCAACTCATTCACTCTCTCAAACATGATCGAGGCCGGGCATAATATGAAGGACAGAATTATATTCGAAGACATTCCCAAGGGAGCTGAATATATTCAAACGGTGGTTGAAGCTATGCAGCAGAATAAGGAACTGATGATAGACTATCAATCATTCAATGGACGTAGAGCTACGTTTAACATTCAGCCTTATGCGATGAAGGTATACCATCAACGTTGGTATATTGTGGGATATCTGAAAGAGCAGGAAGAAATCCGCAATATAGCTTTGGACAGAACATTGAATATGGAAATTACTACAGAGACATTCCGATGTCCCAATAATTTCGATGCGAAGGAATACTATTCCAATACTGTTGGAATCTTTGTAAATGACAAATTAAAGCCTCAAAAAGTCATAGTCAGAGCATACGGTATTCATGTGGAATACATGCGTTCTCTTCCGCTTCACCATACCCAAGAGGAAATAGAATGTAAGCATCAGCAATACAGTGACTTTCAATACCACTTATGTCTTACACCGGAACTTACAAGTCAACTGCTTGCAATGGGTGAAAAAATAGAGGTTCTAGAGCCTGTAAAACTAAGAGAAGAAATCAAGAGTAGATTATTAAACTCATTAAGCCATTATAATTATGAATAGGGATAAATATCCTAAAGGAAGCAAAGGTATGATTCAGTGCCTTGTAAAAGAGCACAAATCTCTATTGGACGAAAAACTTGGTGTGAATCTTAGTTGGATTTCCCCTATTGAAGAAAATCAATTCAAAGAATATCAATTGAATGGAGACTTTATATCTACTAAGATAGGACTCCCCTCAAATGCATTCGACAATTTTTGGCCTTCAAGACAGCCTCAATGGGACGGACTGGCAATGGATGATGAGCATACTCTATATCTAATAGAAGCAAAATCTCATCTTTCAGAAATTAAATCAGGCAATTATAAGCCTAATAACACCAATGAAAAAAAGGATGCCAATTACAACCTTAAAAAGAATGCCCTTATAAATATTAAAAGATATTACGCCCCTGATGCTGACGATAAGCTATGGCTACATCACTACTATCAGATTACAAACCGGTTGGCTTTCCTGCGAAAAATGAAAGAATTAAGTTCTGTTGCCAAATATAAAGATGCCAAATTAATCTTTCTGAATTTTGAGAATGACAGTTCTTGGGAAACAGAAAACAAATCCATTCCCAAGGATGGATGGAAGAATAAATATAAAAAAATCTTACAGGAATTACGTATATCCAAGGGACAATTGCAAAATGAAGGAGTACTGATTATTGATATTGACGGCTCGAATTTCTAATAAGAGTCATGCCATACAGTATCAGCCTACAAATATTAGATGTAACGCATATGAACAAAAGAAGTATTTCTGATAGTTTTCTTAAGCAGTTAAAGAGCGGTGATTTAAAAGCTGTCACAGAGTATGTAAGAATAGACCCTTATCTTGATCTGGAACTGAGAGGAAATTGTATCATGGTTTATTATAGAGGTGGAAAGATTCTTACAGTAGACCCAAAAGGAACTTTTATAGGACTAGCAGATCAATACTATCTACCAACTCATACAAACAGAATCTTACCTACTGTTGAGCATATTCACGATTATTTTGCTCATGCAAAACATATAGTGGATATTCATGAAGCCTCCAAAAGATATAGAAATCTTGGTGAAAAAGAAATGCAACAAAGGGTTGTATATGAAAATAATTTGTCTGTCAATGCCTGTAATACCGACTATTTCATTGCTGATATAGAATGGGAAGACAACAAAGTTTTGGATGGTCGTGCAGACATCATTGCCTTCCGTTGGAATCATATGGAGCACCGTAACCATATCGTACAACTAACTTTGATAGAAGTAAAACAAGGCGCAACGGCTATAAAAACAGATAAAAACAACTCACCAGGATTAAAGAAACATTACGAGGACTTTCTCGCGTTTAAATCAAATCAGGAACATGTCAACAGTGTAGCTAAGGATATGCTTCTTGTTCTAAAGCAGAAGAAAGAGTTAGGTCTTATTGAAGGTTTGGATAAGCTATTTGAGAAAGGTATTATTAAAAAAGATGCCTTAGGCAATGAAGTGAAACAATATATAGAAATAGATCCGGAAATAGAAGCCGAACCGGATTTTCTGTTCTTGCTTTGTAACTATCATCACTATAGTACAAATCTTGAAGTTGAATGCAAAACCCTGCCGGATGAATGTAAATTTATCAATGCATCGTACTGTGGATATGGATTATATAAGGATATGATAAAGACAAACAAAGATTTGAACCCAGATTTCAAATATTAAAGATGAACATTAAAATACATAGAGGCCTTGAGCAGATTGGTGGATGTATCACAGAGATTTTTACTGATACATCCAGAATTTTCATAGACTTTGGACAGAATCTTCCTGGATGTGGGAAGCCTTCTACACCGGAAGAAGACGAGAATTTGGTTAAGACCATATTATCTTATAACAATAAAAAACACGAAGCTATATTCTATTCACACGGTCATGAAGACCACGTGGGCCTATTTGAATATATTCCTAATACAATTCCTCAATATATGAGCGCAGGAACCAAAGAACTTCTTTCCATTAAATATGGTCTATTATCAGAAGGAGCATCACTTAAAGTGGACGAACTACAGAAGAATAATTGTTCTTCGGAAGAATATAGTACCGCTGTCAATCTTTACACACAAGCAGAAAACAAATGTAAGCTTCTTAAACAGATGAGAATCTGGCACAGGGCTGCTCCACAAAAAAAGCCTGAAAGCATTATGATTGGTGACATAAAAGTAACACCATTTTTTAACTGTCATTCCATTTATGACTCACACATGTTCCTCATTGAGGCTGACGACAAACGGATTTGGCATACCGGTGACTATCGTGAGCACGGATATATGGGCAAAGGGCTTATTCCTACTTTGAAGAAGTATGCAACAAACATTGATACTCTTATTACAGAAGGAACCATGTTGAACCGGGATGACAAATGCATTTATGAACGTGAAGTTTCTGCGAAGATGACGAACATGATGTGTGCTTTCAAATATGTATTTGTACTTGCTTCTGCAACAGATATAGAGCGACTTGCGGCTATTAAGGAAGCTGCAAACAAGTCAGACAAAGCCATATACGTATGTTCAAAGTTTATGAAACAAACAATGGCTTTCTTTACCGAACAGGAAAAGGAACTCTCCCGTGGACTTTTTTCATTCCATCCTAAATTCTACAGCCAACGTCTATTGAGAAGTATAAAACGAAATGGCATGGTCATGATTACAGGTTCATCACAAAAGAACCATATCAAAGAAATTATCAAAGAATTACCTCAAGAAGAAACACTGCTTATTTACTCATTATGGGACGGTTACTACAAAAACTTAGAACAGATTAAGGAAAACCCTGTATATAAGGAGTTTCGTGAAATGTTTTATAATGTAGTTGATATACACACATCAGGGCATGCGGACCGTAAAACAATAGAAAAAGTTATCAGAACAATTAACCCCAAAAAGACTATCTGCATTCATAAGGAAGCTGATGCCGAATTATAAATTCCAAATAATTTATTTTACAATCAGTCAATGAAAATATTACAAATATCAGATACCCACAACAAACATCATTTACTGGTTAATCTTCCGGAAGCTGATGTTATTGTTCATTGTGGCGATTTTACCGATAATGGCACAGAAAAGGAAGTTCTTGATTTCCTTAATTGGTTCATTATGCTTCCTTATAAACACAAGATATTCGTTACAGGGAATCATGATACATGCCTTTGGAATGCAGAAGCCATTGAAGACTTACCGAAAAACGTTCACTTCCTTCAGGATAGTGAAGTAAAATAGAAGGCATAACATTCTTTGGACTGGCATACAATCATTCCGAACAAGTCATTCCTCCTGATGCAGATGTATTGGTCAGTCACGAACCTCCATTTATGATTCTAGATAAGGATAATAATATCCATTGGGGAAATGCCGATTTGAAAAAAAAGATATTGGAGGTCAAACCTCGCTATCACTATTTTGGCCATATCCATGGAGCTTACGGTACAGAGAAACACCATGGAATCGTCTTCTCAAATGCCGCATTATTTTATGAATCTTTTCAAATGGAAGGTAATTCCCATCTATTGAAATATAAACCAAAAATATTTGTTTTGTAAATTGATATATTGTAGTAGAGAAAATACATAACACAATTTTATTCTCCTGCATCTCTCGGTTACCTGTTGTATTTCTGCCCACTTTTTCTTATCTTTGGAACAGTTAGAAGCCAATCGTACAAACCATGGAAAATTTCGATTACTCTGTAGTACCCGGCGGATTCGGCCATTGCATGGCCAGCTGCCCGCAGGCTGCGACCTGCCTGCGCCACATCGCTTACGAACACCTGCCCGCCGACAAGGCTTTCATCCGAATGCTGGTGCCACGCATGGCCGGGCAGGCGCAGGGAAAATGCAAATACTATTGCTCCAATGCCAAGGTGCGCTATGCCAAAGGCTTTGCCCGAATCATCGACGAGCTGTCGGTGAAGCAGGCGGCTTCTTTCCGCGAACGGATGATAGAAAAGATGGGAAGAAAGAACTATTACGCCTCGCGCAAGGGAGACCGGCTGCTCCCGCCCGCCGAACAGAAACTGATACGTTCCGTGCTCCGCGCGCTGGGAGCGCCGGACGAGAACTGCTTCGACGGCTATACCGACTGCTTTGTCTGGGAATAAACGGAGGACTCTCCTGCCCTCCGTCATGCTTCCACGTGTTTCCGCAGGGGGAACGCAGTTTCCCCTATAAGGAAACGCCCGTTACCATTAAGGGGAACGCCCGTTACCTTTAAAAGGAAACGCCTGTTTCCTTATAGGGGAACGGGCGTTTCCTCGTAGGGGAAACGGGGAAAGGTTGCCGCAATCCGGGTTTCCCAATGAACGTAGAATGATTATCTGTCTATCCGCACAGTCACCGGCTTGCCGCTATACATTCCTTGCGGCAGGGCTATCCGTATGTCGCGGCCGTTCCACTTCAGGACTATCTCTTTCAGGGAAGTGTCCATGCAGGCATCGGCCACGGTGACGAAACAGGCTTCCTCTGTCTTGCGGAGCACGAGGGCACAGGGAGCCGACACTTCCAGCTTCAGCCCCTTGGCCTCCAGAGCCGGCGCATCGGGATAGAACACGGCACCGATGACTTTGCGGTCGGCGGAACGGACTGCCTGTACCAATGTATCGTTGCGCAGCACTTCGAAGGGAAGCTTGCAGGCGGGTTCGCCCTGACCCAGATAGACCGCATAGCCGTAGGTGTCGGCCACAGGCGTACGGCCGTGGTCGGTCCACAGACGCAGGACGGGCACTTCGGCGGGAAGGTCTTTCCGCTGACGGTTCTGCTCGTTCATCCTGGCCCAGTCGGCAGGACGGTCCTCGCAGGCAACGTGCAAATCCGACTGGTAGTCCGGCAGGGCACGGTAGGCAAACTGGCCTTCCTGAACAATCCAGGCATTCTTCAGCTGACGGGCGTCGAGCGTCGTCACGCCCATGGGCAACGGCTTCTTCCGACCTTTCTCCAGCAGGTACACGGGCGACGTTCTTGCCGTCTGGTCCAGTGTCGTGCGTATGTTTCCTTCCTGCTCCGGTTCCAGGTTGGTAACTCCGGCACCAAGGGCCACCAGGTAGTCGCCCAGGATAAAATATCCCTTGTAGGCCTTGAAGCCATACAGCAGCTCGTTTTTCTTCGGATGGCCACCTTTATAGTCAGGATTTTCCTTATCCGGCCCGTACATCTTCTCAAAGATATATCCGCCGGCCGCATAGTCACCGCCGTCGGCCGCTCCGGCCGCAAAGTTATGACGGCTGCAATAGCCCCGCCAGTTGGTCACAGGCACCAGTCGGTCCATGCCCTCACGGGCCGTCACACCCGGCGATGCCGTCACGTCCCATCCGCCCATGATACGGAAATATTCGTCGCCACGGCGCTGGAAGAGCGTCATGCCGTCGGTGGGATAGAAGTTGTAGTTGTCGGCAAAGTCGGCACTCTCCAGGCCGTCACAGCGCACGGAAGCCATGTTGACCATCAGGTGGTAGTCTGCCGTGTGCTTCATCAGGTCGTCGTTGTTGAAGAACCAGCGCGTACCCTGATAGATGCCGCCGGCGTATCCCTCCATGCGGATACGTCTGGCTTCCACTTCGGCCAGAAGCTGTTCCAGTTCGGCCTGCTCGGCGGGAGTGAATGATTCCTTCCAGTTATCCACCACGTCGCGCAGCATGTTGCGGTAGGGAATGGCACTCTCCTTGTCGCAATATACATACGAACCGCGGTCGAGGCACGGCAGGCGGTAACCGTCGCGGTAATACCAGCTGCCACCGCGGAAGAAGGTCATCAGTGCCTCGGCATTCTCGCGGCTCAGGCTCTTGGCCCAGGGCGTACCCCGAAGCATCTTCAGCATATCCAACGCCGCCGATGTGCCGTGGATGGGATATCCCCAGATGAGGCACTGCATGCCGTGTCCCCATCCGGCTCCGTCGGCCGTAAAGCCTTCGGTCCAGAAGGCGTCGCTGTAGGTAGTCTGCGACGTGATGCTGATGCCGCGCTGGCACACCTCGGCCAGCACATCGAGCATCGGCACCGAACTGTACATGACGGCCACCGGAAGCAGCGAACGGTAAGCCAAAGCATTTCCGCCTACCCACCAGACGTGGTTGCGGAAGCGTTCCACCGACACCACATTACGGTCCGTAGCATCCCGGCGCAAAGGTTGCGTATAGGCCTGAAGGCCGAGTACCTTCAGCATGTCGCAGGCCGCCCGCACTTCGACACCGGCTTCTCCGCGCTCAGCCCGGTCCATCTCCTCCATGCAGGCAAAATAGATGTTGACCGCCGCCGTAGGGATGGCAAAGCAGGAAGCGTGGAAGCGGGGCTTGTCGTTGGAGCGGGCTATCTCCAGATTGCCGTAATGCACCACCGCCCGTGAAAGGCGGTTCAGGAACTCGGTATCTTTTTTCAGACTGCCTCTCCGCGCGGCTTCGGCCAGACGGTACACACGGTTCAGCGCATCGGCGATGAAGATGCCTGCCCGGTCGTCGGGCGTATTGGCATATCCGCGGTTCCAGACGTTCTCACGATGATACTGCTCCTCCGTCGGATTCAGGTCGGAGAAGGTTCCGTCCCCGCCCAGCAAAGCATACATCCGGGCTGCCTCAGCCTCATCCACCGGTTTCACGGCCCGATGGGGATGGTGGAAGAAGTAGTCGCGGAGCTTGCCCACGGCCTCTGTCTTCTCGTCGGCCACACGCTCACGGGCTTCCCGATAGTAGCGGCGGTAGTTGGTGAAGGCAAACTGGGCCTCGGCTTGTCCCTTTTCCATCATGCGATTATAAAGTGTCCCACTGTCAGGAACAACAATATCCACCCTCTTTTTTACAGAATTCGGTTCCGATGCTACGGCCAACAAAGGCATCAGAAGCATCCACAGTCCTAAAAGTCTCAATCTGTTCATGGATTTTCGTTTTTTCATAAATAAACCAAAGCCGGCAGCGATACGTACCTTCGTCCGTATCCGACTGCCGGCTTCGAATATCACCTACGTTCTTTCTCAATACTTATACTGCAAAGCCTTGTCGTAGTTTCCGCCCTTGACGGGAACCAGTGTAAAGCCCCAGGTGTAAAGGCGGTTGGCAGGAATGGTATAGCCCGGCTGTACCTTGGCTCCCCAGCTGTCGTATCCGGCCACACCCTGCTGCTTCATGTCCAGACAGACTTCCACGAAATCGCGCGGAACAATGTCGTTCACGTGGGTCTGTCGGCGCATGACGTTGCGGGCTTCGGCTTCATTCTTGTTGGCAATCTCCTGCGGAGAGCGGTTGCGCCACTGATAAGGATGCGAAGATTCTTCGCTGTCGAAGTCTTCCACCGTATTGCGCAAGGCATTAAAGCCGATGATGCTGTCGGCCACTACCAGCAGGCCTTTCCGCTTGCCGTCCGAGAAGGCTACCCAACGCGTATCGGTGCGGTGGCCGTTCTCTTGCGGACGCACGTAGCGAACGTACATGTCTTCGGCAGTCGTCATATAGCGGCCAATCATGGAACCGGCATTGCGGTCGATGTAATTCTCTTCAGGACCACGGCCGAAGTATTCCACCTGATGCAGCGAGACAGGCATCCGGAAGCGTACACCCAGACGGGGCAGTTCGAGCTGACTGCCGTCTGCCTTTTTCTTGCCCGGTGTATAGGTAGCCAGGTTGGTGTCTTCCAGCACTTCGGTCTTCACAGCCTTGAAATCGGTCGGGGTGAACTTCAACGATACGTTGACCACGCCGTCCGGATAAATGCGGTAGTTCACGAAGTATTCGTTCCGGGTAGGCAGGTCATAGACCACGCTCAGGATACGGGTATCGCCGTCTTTCTTCACGTCGGCCGAACTGATGCGGAAGTCATGACTGGCCTGTTTCCATATCTGCAGACGCTTGGGGTTGCTGTTTCCGTAATCGTTGTCGTTGGGCGCACGCCAGAAGTTGGGCTGGATACCAAATCCGTCGGACACATATTCCATGCCGTCCACACAATAGGAAGTCACTTTGCCCGCTGCCGCATCGAACACGAAACGCACTTTGGATGAAGAAATCACAATGCGGTCGCCCTCGCGGCTGTCCGTCAGCTTCGGTCCCGATGCCTTGTAGGCCAGTTCAGGCTGTGCTGCCGACAGGCGGAACTGCTCGCAGGCCACTTCATAGCCTTTTGGAACCAACGGCTCGGCGAGGCGGGTCACCACACCGAAACGCACGAAGCATTCCGTGCCAGCCTTGAGGCGGAAGCCCGATACCGGAATGGAGAACTCGGCAGACTGCTGCGGCGCTACGGCCATGTTCAGACGACCTTTCTTGCGGGTCTCTCCATTGACCTGCACTTCATACAGGATGTCGTAGTCCTTCAGGTCCGTAAAATAGAAACGGTTCAACACACGGAATTTGCCTGCTGCGGCATCCACTGCCTCGAAAGCCACGTTCTGATGGGCGTATTTCACTTCAGCCATAGCCGGATGCGGCGTGCGGTCGGGACCTACCAGACCGTTGCAACAGAAGTTACCGTCGCTCGGCATATCCACACCATAGTCGCCTCCGTAGGCCCAATAGGGACGGCCGGCCGCATCTGTCTCCAGAATACCCTGGTCCACCCAGTCCCAGATGTATCCGCCTTGCAGGTTGGGATATTTGTAGATTTCCTTCCACTGGTCCCACAAGTTACCGTTGGAGTTGCCCATCGCATGCGAATATTCCGACGGAACGACCGGACGGTCCGAACCATTCGCACCGATATAGCCCAGCCACTCGGCACTGGGATATTGGGGCACGTACATGTCGGAGTTCCACTCCCACTGGGCACGTTCGTAGTTCACGGGACGGTTCATCAGGTCTTTCTCCCGTTCCTTCACCCACAAGTAAGTCTGGTAGAAGTTATATCCGTTACCGGCTTCATTACCCAGCGACCAGAAGGTTACGGAAGGATAGTTCTTGTTGCGCTCATACATGTTCTCCGTACGGTAGAGGTGGGGCTTCAGCCATTCGGGATTGTTGCCCAACGTTCCACCCTTGCGCAAGTCGTAGAACATGCCGTGCGACTCTATATTGGCCTCATCATATACATACAGGCCGTATTCGTCGCACAGTTCATAGAAACGGCGGTCCTGCGGATAGTGGCTCAGGCGCACTGTGTTGATGTTGTGACGCTTCATCAGCTCGAAGTCTTTCCGCATCAGTTCCTCGGGAACGTAGTGTCCCGTAGCCTCGTTGTGCTCGTGGATGTTCACACCCTTGAGTTTCAACGGCTGCCCGTTGATGAGCAGCACGGTATAGGGCTTTCCGTTCTTGGCCAGCTGGTCAATCTGCTTGATTTCGATGCGGCGAAACCCGACGTGGAAAGGAACGATTTCGGTCACCTTGCCGTCTTCCTCGACCGTCATCAGCAGTTTGTACAGGTTGGGGTGTTCCGAAGTCCATGTCTTCACACCGGCCAGCGTTGTGCTGAAGTCCACAGTCTGTACACCACCGGCAGGCAGGCTGCACTCCTGAACCGCATTTGCCACCGAACGGCCTTCGGCATCGAGCAGTTCGTAACCCACTTTAACGGATTTCTGTCCGGCTGCCCGGCTTCTCATGTCCACTGCCAGACGGAAGAGACCGTCCTTGTAAGTATCGTCCAACGTCGATACAACCCGGAAGTCCTTGACGGCCACCTTGGGCTGAGCATAGAGAAAGACGTCACGCTCGATGCCGCTCAGACGCCAGAAGTCCTGACACTCCAGATACGAGCCTGTGCTCCAACGGAAGATTTTCAGTACCAGGCTGTTCTTGCCCGGCTTTACATAAGAATTGATCAGGAATTCGGCCGGATTCTTGGAATCTTCGTTATATCCCACTTCCTGCCCGTTGATATAGACATAGACACCCGACTTGGCTCCGGCCAGATGAAGATAGACATCCCTCGTCTGCAACCACTCGGCCGGTATATCTATCTCGCGCCGATAGACACCCACCGGAATGTCGTCGGGCAACAGCGGGGGCTGAGGGTCGCTGGCCTTGAACTCGAACCACTGGTTGGTATAGATGGCCACGCCGTGTCCCTGCACTTCCCAGTTGCCCGGCACCTGAATGTCACACCACCCTGCCAGGTCTGCTGAAGCCGAGGTCACATCGTCAGGCAACCTGCGATGGGAATCGGAATACAGGAACTTCCACGTTCCGTTCAGCAGCCGGTAGAAGCGGCTGTTCTCGTATTTACCACTCAGGGCGGCCTCGCGGTCGTCATAGGTCATGAACGACGTTCGGGGCGCCTCCCGATTGACAGATACCGTCTGAAGGTCCTGCCAATAAGGCACTTTCGGTTGTTCCTGCTGCGCCGCAAAGCCCTCTGCCGAAACCAGAGCCAGGCCGCAGCCGACAACGCATGCAAACATCTTGTTTCTCATGTTACTGTTCTTTATTTCATTCAACATTATCAATCATTGATTCCTACTCCGAACTGGGTCTGCTGTTTCTCCACTTCCTTTACCTTGAGCTGGTTCAGTTCCTTCCGCAGACGGGCATTCTCTTTCTCCAGTTCGCTGGCAGATGTCTTCCGGTCATCCGTCTGTTTCAGCTTGCCCACCTCGGCCATTTCTGCCTCATCCGCAATCTGACGGCGGTCGGTAGATATACTTTCAAACTCCAGCGTACCTTCCAACGGACGTGCTTCGCCCGGAATTTCCAGCGCAGCTGTCACCTTGATCTTTCCGGCACGGCCGGTAGCCTGTATCAGGGCCGGAGCCGAACCCCATACTACAGGCATCGGATTCACACAAGCCACGTCACCGCCCAGCAGACGACCTTCGCCTTCTACTGTAAAGCGGATGATGGAGTTGTTCAGGCGCTTCACCGTTCCACGTTTGTCCACCACTTCGGCTATCACGGTCACGACATCCGATCCATCGGCTTCCATCCGCATTCCTTCGTCGTCCAGACGCAACCGGATATGGTCGGCCTGCCCCGCAGGATAACGTTTGTGCGTAGCCACTACCTTGCCGTCCATCAGTCCCTCCGCAAGCAAATAAGCCTCGTCCTGCTTACGGGCACGGGCTTTCGCCTTCCACTCCATGAAATGGAAAGCATCCGCAAACTTGATAATCGGCGAAGGCATGCCCTTATGATTAGGATCTTTCTTATAAGTATAGGTCTTTCCGTCCTTGAACACAGTGAGCCGCACCTCGTCGCAGTTGGAGTAAACCGTAATGTCCTCCGGTGAGAAAGGTGTCAGCTCGTGGGCGATATAGACCATCGGTCCGTTATCGGCCTGCAGGTCGCTCTTCGCCGGTTCGCGCTGCGACATGAACATGTAATAGGAAGTCTTGGGCTGACGGAATGCATCCATCATGCCCCCGTAGAAGGGATCGGCATGATATCCGCGCTGATGGTCGAACGAATGCCAGAAACAGGCTCCCACAATCTGGGCAGTTTTCTGACAGATGGTCTCGTAACACAAAATGGGGAAATCCTTCTGATAGGACGGATTCGCATAATGTTCGGCCTGAAGCAACATCGGCACCTCACCCCATCCGCGGGCCACACGACTGTCGGAGTTCTGGGCATTCCAGTCGTCCACGTTGTCGCCCCACTCACGGATAAAGTATGTCTTGTCACTGCGGAGCTTGGACTCGATAGGACGCAGCAGCAGGTCGTAATACTGGTCACCGGCCGCTCCGTGGTCGCAGGCGGCTATGCTATAGGGATAAGGATACTCTTCGCCACAAATTTCCAACGCTCTTTTGGCAAACGTTTCGGGATAATGAGTCTCGTTGAGAATCGGTTCCCAAAAGAACAGCGAAGCATGGTTGCGATGGATGCGTATCATGTTGCGTATATCCGAATAGATACGCTCGGCAAATATCGGTTCCTTGTTCCAGAACTGCCAGCCCGGCACTTCGACCAGGGCGAACAAGCCAAGTTCGTCGCAAGCATCCATAAAAGCGGGATCGATGACATAATGGGTACGGATAACCTTCATACTTGCGTCACGCAGTTTCTTGGCATCCCTCCACTGCAGTGAGTTGGGCAGTGCATTGCCCAGCACGGCAAAGTCCTGATGGCGGTTGGTACCCATAATCTTGCCTTCATACGGTTTTCCATTCAGCCACAGGCCTTCCGTCTTCTTGAATTCAATGCTACGGATGCCCACACGCTGGCGGTATCCGTCTATCACATGCCCCGAAGCATCCTTGACCAGTATATCCAGATGATACAGGTAAGGCGACTCCGGAGACCATAGCGATGGAGAATCCACTACCATAGAAGTTGTCGTATGAGCAGCCTTCCCGTTCTTCAACGACAATTTCTTCTCGGTTTCTTTCACAATCACACCCTGTGGAGTCTTCAGCGCAAAGCAGACCGTCACGCGGCAGTTCCTTCCCGAAGCATTGCGTACATGGGCCTTCAGATTGACAGTGGCCTGCGCTTCGGATACCTTGTCGTACGACACAAACAGACCGCCTCCGGCTACCTCGTTCTCATAATTGGCATTCGTGATGAACACATCATTGTGGGCCACCAACCAGCAGTCCCTGTATACACATCCGAAATAAGTGAAATCGAGCATGCTCTGCTCCTTGCCGACCGGATAGGTAGGATCGTCACTGTTGTCGGCTTTCACGGCTATCACATTCTCTTCACCGAACTTCAGCAGCGTGCTTACATCCACGATGACGGGCAGATAGCCGCCATAATGTTTCTTTACCAGGCTGCCGTTCACATACACTTCGCTTTTGCCCATAATGCCTTCAAAGTGCACAAACAGCTGCTTGCCTTTCAGGCTGTCGGCCGGAGTGAAATGTTTCCGATACCAGGCCACTCCCTGATAATTGGCACAACCGCTGGCCTCCACCGGCAGATATTCCAAACCGTGAGGCACCGAGACGACCTCCCAGCCCGTATCGTCATAGTCCACAGCGTATGGCGTTCCTTCCGCTTCACCTTTCCAGAACCGCCAGGCCTGATTCAAAGAATAGGCCTCACGCCCTGTATTCGGCAATTCATAAAAACCGGCTGTCGAAAAACGGGCCATGTCGGCATATCCATCGATTCCCACCAGCACACATATAATGAAAAAAAACAGTTTTCTCATAACCAAACAAAGTCTTCGCAAATGATACAAATCAATTCAAGTCAAATAGTAATACATATTGTCAACGCACAGCCTCCAGATAAGCCTTCAGTTCCCTTATCTTATCGGAATTCTGCCCGGCCCTGTTGACCTTTTCACCCTTATCTTTCTTCAAATGGTATAACTGCTCGGCAGGCGCATTCCCCAACTCCGTATTCGTCAGTTTATTGTAAGCACTCTTATGGTTGGGATAGATATATTTCCATTCGCCGTCAGACACCGACAAAGCTCCGGCATATTCTATCACATAGTCACGCCCCTTGCGGTCCTTGCCATACCAGGCATCCAGTTGTCCGTTGCTGTCTTTCATCTGTTCCTTCGTCAGGCTGGTCTGCAGGAATTCGGCCATCGTTCCCAGAAAATCGATCTGCGAAACCAGAGCCTTAGACACACCCTTCTTCACCTTGCCCGGATAATTCACGATGAAAGGCACACGGGTACCGGCCTCAAAGTTGCTGTACTTGCCACCTCTGAAAGGTCCCCAAGGCCGATGTTCGCCCAGCAATTCCACTGCACGGTCCTGATAACCGTCGTCCACTACAGGGCCGTTGTCGCTCGTCAGGATAATCAAAGTGTTTTCGCGTATACCCAAGCGTTCCAGTGTCTCCACCACCAGACCTACGGTCCAGTCGAACTCAATCAAGGCGTCGCCACGCGGCCCCATGCCACTCTTGCCTGCAAAACGCGGATGCGGCACACGGGGTACATGAGCGTCGTTAGTAGCCAGATACAGGAAGAAAGGCTCATCCTTGTGCTGCTCCATAAAAGCAATGCCATGGGCCACAATGCTGTCGTTGATGTCCTGGTCCTTCCACAGAGCCTTCTTGCCTCCCTTCATGTAACCGATACGCGAAATTCCGTTGACAATGGCCTGATCGTGGCCGTGATTGGGACTCGGCTTCATCACCGTCAGCAGTTCCGGATGGGTTTTGCCCAAAGGTTCACCGGGGAAAGGTGTCTTGTAGCTGACATAGATAGGATCATCGGGATCGGCATTGACGACCTTGCCATTCTCCACCCATACACAAGGAACACGGTCGCCCGTAGCAGCCATAATGTAGGAATAATCGAAACCGATATCCTTCAATCCCGGTTCTATCAGCCGGTTCCAGTCCTGCTCTCCGGTCTTGTCGCCCATACCCAAGTGCCACTTGCCTACGGCTGCCGTCGCATAGCCGGCCTCCTTGAACAGGTCAGCCACGGTATATTGCTCCGGACGGATAATCATACCCGCATCACCCGGCGCTATTCCCGTATCCGAACGCCGCCAAGCATAATGCCCGGTCAGAAAAGAATAACGCGAAGGTGTACTGGTGGCAGCCACTGAATGGGCATCCGTAAACATCACGCCTCCATCGGCCAACTTCTCCACATTGGGGGTATGGATGGTCTTTTCTCCATAACAACTTAAGTCACCGTAACCGATATCGTCGGCCATGATAACTACCACATTCGGTTTAGCCGCCTGCTGGGCAACAGCAAAGAAAGGTCCGAACGAACAAGCCATTCCTGAAAGGAAAATAGTATTGAATTTCATGGTATTAAGTAATGCTTTATAAATATATGCAAATATAATCTTTATTCTTTAATAAAAAAGGAAGTACAAACAAGAAAAGAAAAAGCTATACACAATAACATTTATACAGAACTCTCTAAAAGCCGCAAACAAAAAATCCGCTGTTACCAGCGGATTTTTTGTTTGTGACCCGGGTGGGACTCAAACCCACGACCTTCAGAACCGGAATCTGACGCTCTATTCACTAAGCTACCAGGCCTCAATTGCGAGGCAAAAGTATAAAAAATATCAGCATTCTCCTAATATATGCCTGCTTTTTTCAAGATTATTTCGCAGAGCAAGACCATCTATTAGACTATTAAAATGAAAACACAACACAAGAATATACAATCAAATTGATATTTTATTTAGCAAAACAGATACACCAAACAATATTTTATCTATATTTGCCAAATAAATTAGCAACATAACATTAAAAACTAGATCCTATGAGTTACTTGATAACACCCAAAGACTATAAACCCCTGTTAGACCTAAAGCAAACAGAGCTGGGTATCAAACAAATCAAGGAGTTCTTTCAGATGAACCTGTCATCAGAACTCCGTCTAAGACGTGTCACGGCTCCACTATTCGTGCTGAAAGGTATGGGGATCAATGACGACCTGAATGGTGTAGAGCGTCCCGTTTCCTTCCCGATCAAAGACTTGGGCGACGCACAGGCTGAAGTGGTACATTCACTGGCTAAATGGAAACGCTTGACTCTAGCCGAATACAACATAGAACCCGGTTACGGCATCTATACGGACATGAATGCTATCCGAGCCGACGAGGAGCTGGGCAATCTGCACTCACTCTATGTGGACCAATGGGACTGGGAACGTGTCATCACTGCCGAAGACCGTAACGTAGAATTCCTTAAAGAAATTGTAACCCGCATCTATGCCGCCATGGTACGCACAGAGTACATGGTATACGAAATGTATCCCCAGATTAAACCCTGTCTACCGGAAAAATTACACTTCATCCACGCCGAAGAACTACGCCAACTCTACCCCAATATGTCTCCCAAAGAACGCGAACATGCCATCACAAAAAGGCATAAAGCTGTATTTATTGTAGGTATTGGCTGTGAGTTAGGAGACGGGAAGAAACACGACGGACGTGCTCCTGACTATGATGATTTTACAACTCCGGGCCTGAACGGTCTGCCCGGACTGAACGGCGACCTATTACTTTGGGACGAACCTCTACAACGAAGCATCGAACTGTCTTCTATGGGTATCCGAGTAGACAAGGCAGCCTTAGTTAAACAACTAAAACTGGCAGGAGAAGAAAAACGCCTGGAACTCTATTTCCACAAACGTCTGATGGACGACACCCTGCCCCTGTCCATCGGAGGTGGTATAGGCCAGTCACGCCTCTGTATGTTCTATTTGCGCAAGGCACATATCGGCGAAATACAAGCCAGCATTTGGCCTGAACAAATGCGTCAAGAATGCCGTGAACACAACATTCATCTGATTTAAGGATATAGAACGCAGATTTTTGCAAACAAAGGAGAAGATTAGTTTTTCCATTTGCAGAAATCTGCGTTAATTTGTATCCCAAAAATCAATTCATAATCCAACTACCATGAATATTCAAATAGAAGAGAGCTGGAAAAAACGTCTACAACCCGAATTCGACAAAGATTACTTCAAAACCTTGACCGATTTCGTACGAACCGAATATCAAAACGGCACCGTATATCCTCCGGGCAAACTCATATTCAATGCTTTCAACCTTTGTCCTTTCGATAAAGTAAAAGTAGTCATCATCGGCCAGGACCCCTATCATGGCCCAGGACAGGCACATGGCCTTTGCTTCTCTGTAAACGATGGAGTAGCTTTCCCACCATCTTTAGTCAATATCTTCAAAGAAATCAAAAGTGACATAGGCACCGACACACTGTCCACTGGCAACCTGACGCGCTGGGCAGAACAGGGTGTGCTTCTGTTGAACGCCACACTAACAGTACGTGCCCATCAGGCCGGTTCACACCAAAACCGCGGTTGGGAAACCTTTACAGATGCTGCTATCCGCCTGTTGGCTGAAGAGAAAGAACATTTGGTCTTCATCCTGTGGGGGGCATACGCCCAGCGCAAAGGAGCCTTCATTGACCGCAACCGTCATCTGGTGCTGACATCAGCCCACCCATCTCCACTCTCCGCCTACAACGGATTCTTTGGAAACAAACATTTCAGCCGCACAAACGAGTACCTGAAAGCACATGGAGAGACTCCGATCCAATGGTAAGTCAAGTGAAAAAAGCTTCCATGAAACAGGAAAAAGATACTGAAAGCCCCAGCCTACACCTCCAGCGGCAACAACTGTTACTTCGCCTGGAATATGAATACGAAAAGGAAGAATTCCGGCGCCAGACGGAAACCATGGGAGTGGCACGCAAAGTAAAACGTGGGCTTTGTTGGTTTCCGGCTACCGCCGGACGAAGTTACTATAACTCGCTCAATCAGTTGGTACTGGAAATAACCCGTACCGAAGATATTGATATCGAACACAATTTCGAATATGGACGTCCAGTCTGCTTCTTCCACCAAACAGCAGACGGGAGCCTCAGCTACTATAACTTCCAAGGCACCGTAAGCTATGCCGACGACACACGCATGGTGGTGGTTATGCCCGGAGCTGGATCCATCATGGACATACAGGGAGCTGATCGTTTAGGGGTACAGCTCTATTTCGATGAGACCAGTTATCGCACCATGTTCGAAGCTTTGGCCGACGTACTCCGCGCCAAAAGCAACCGGCTGGCCGAACTGCGCGATACACTGCTGGGTACCCTGAAACCCGGCTTCCGCGAACTCTACCCCGTCCGTTTCCCCTGGCTGAACCAAACACAGGAGTCGGCCGTCAACAAAGTATTATGTACCCGCGACGTTGCCATTGTCCACGGCCCTCCCGGCACAGGAAAAACTACCACGCTGGTCGAAGCCATCTACGAGACGCTGCACCGAGAGCCGCAAGTGCTGGTGTGTGCACAAAGCAATACGGCAGTAGACTGGATCTCAGAAAAGCTTGTAGACCGAGGTGTCAGCATACTGCGTATCGGCAATCCCACACGCGTCAATGACAAAATGCTGTCCTTCACCTACGAACGCCGCTTCGAAGCTCATCCCGCCTATACTGAACTGTGGAGCATCCGCAAAGAGCTACGTCAACTACATGGCAAAGCCCGCCGTGGCACTTACGAAGAACGTGAAGGAGTGCGCAGCCGTATATCCCGCCTACGCGACCGAGCCACAGCTCTGGAAGTTCAGATCAATGCCGACCTCTTCGACTCGGCTCACGTCATTGCCTCCACCTTAGTCAGCAGTAACCATCGTGTACTGTCGGGCCGACGTTTCGGCACCCTCTTTATCGATGAAGCGGCACAAGCCCTCGAAGCAGCCTGCTGGATAGCCATCCGTAAGGCCGATCGCGTGGTGCTGGCTGGTGACCACCAACAACTGCCTCCCACCATCAAGTGCTATGATGCAGCACGAGGTGGACTGGAATGCACGCTAATGGAGACTGTCGTAGCCCGCAAGCCCGAGACCGTCTCATTGCTCACTACCCAATACCGCATGAACGAAGCCATCATGCGCTTCTCGTCCGACTGGTTCTACGGCGGACAGTTGCAGGCCGCCCCCGAAGTGCGCCACCGCGGCATCCTCGACTGGGACACACCCATCTCGTGGATCGACACATCGGAAATGGATTTTAAGGAAGAGTTTGTGGGCGAAAGCTTCGGCCGTATCAATCGTCAGGAGGCAGATCTCTTACTCAGCGAACTACGGAAATACATCGAACGCATCGGCGGCCAACGTATTTTGGACGAACGCATCGACTTTGGCCTTATCTCCCCCTACAAGGCACAGGTACAATACTTGCGTGGAAAACTGAAAAACGACGCTACCCTGCGTCCCTATCGCAGTCTGATGACTGTAAATACCGTTGATGGCTTTCAGGGACAAGAACGCGATGTCATTTTCATCAGTCTCGTCCGTGCCAACGACGAAGGACAAATAGGTTTTCTCTCCGACTTACGTCGCATGAACGTAGCCATGACCCGGGCTCGTATGAAACTGGTCATCCTTGGTGAGGCTTCCACACTGAACCGTCACGCCTTCTACCGACGGTTGCTGGAACATATTCAAAAGGAATCGCAGAACTGGGAATAGGTGTTAGTTTAACGCCCATTCCCTCTACACACTCCCATCCTTTTTGCTGCAACAAACAATGTTTTAAAAAAAACGAGTCTATTGTTTGGAGATATAAAAATAAGTCGTACCTTTGCCACGCTTTTCCAAAGCAAAGGGCGTTTAGCTCAGCTGGTTCAGAGCATCTGCCTTACAAGCAGAGGGTCGGCGGTTCGAATCCGTCAACGCCCACGAAGAATAAGAACTGTTTCACTATTAGTGAAGCAGTTTTTTTTATTTCTCTTTCTACAAATACATTTCCCCAATGTGATTTCACCACAAACAACTGATAATAAGAAATTTATATTGAAACATCCATATTGGGCAAGATGACACATTATTGTACAAGCCGAAGACAATGAACACTGCCGTGAAACTTTATCTTTCAACCTACATCCCTTTCTTCTAACAGATTACACTACAAATGAAGGATTGAAACCAAATTGGGACAATCCATTACTCATCGCCTATATTGCATTCCTAAACACCTACTTTAGCTCGCTAAACATGAACTTGGCGGACGTAAAGAGGGACTTTGCAAGGTCGTTTGTGCTTGGTATTTGATACCCAAAAGGGAGTGTACCGGCCGTGCCAAGCACTCCGATACACTCCCTTGGAGTTCTTCAATCCGATACGTTTAGTTGTTCTCCGGACGGAGCTTGCGGACGGTAACGGCCGTCTGCCACATTTCGCTCTCGCGCAGAGCTTTCAGCTCGTCGTTCAGCTTCTCGCGATAATCGGGTTTGGAGTTGCTGTCGATAGATATCTGAGCTTCGTTACCACACTTCACGCTCTCATACAACTTCTGCATAACCGGTTTAATAGCATCGTGGAACGGGCCCATCCAGTCAAGAGCACCGCGCTGGGCAGTAGTAGAGCAGTTGGCATACATCCAGTCCATACCATTCTTGGCAAAGAGGGGCATCAACGACTGCGTCAGTTCCTCAACGGTTTCATTGAAAGCTTCGGAAGGTGTGTGGCCGTTCTCACGGAGCACTTCATACTGTGCCAACAACAGGCCTTGAATAGCGCCCATCAGCGAACCACGCTCACCGGTAAGGTCGGAAGTAGCTTCACGCTGGAAAGTGGTCTCAAACAGATAACCGGAACCGATACCGATACCCAAAGCCAGTGTACGATCCATTGCCTTGCCCGTAGCATCCTGGTAGATGGCGTAAGAGCTGTTCAAGCCACGACCTTCGAGGAACATGGTACGAAGCGACGTACCCGAACCTTTCGGGGCCACCATAATCACATCAATATCTTTGGGAGGAATCACGCCTGTGCGATCGTTCCAAGTAATAGCAAAACCATGAGAGAAGTAAAGAGCCTTGCCAGCTGTCAGATGCGGCTTCAACGTAGGCCATACAGACATGACGGCTGCATCGGAAAGCAGACACATCACAATGGTGCCCTTCTCGGCTGCTTCCTCGATACCGAACAAGGTTTCGCCGGGTACCCATCCATCGGCAATAGCTTTCTCAAAAGTCTTGCCCGGACGCTGTCCAACGATAACGTTGAAGCCGTTGTCGCGCAGGTTGCAAGCCTGCCCAGGACCCTGTACACCATATCCGATTACTGCAATAGTTTCGTCTTTCAAAATCTCACGTGCCTTTTCCAAGGGAAACTCTTCGCGGGTCATCACATTTTCGATAACACCGCCAAAATTCAATTGTGCCATTGTTGTTATTGTTTTTATTTGTGGCTTTCGCCCGGTTAATATATTTCCTTTATTCAAATATCACTTTTGCACGGCATACGGTTTCATCGCCGTTCTTTTTCACTTCCACACCATACACATCGTTACCATCGTCATCTAAGAAGAAGGAAAGAGTGTCACCATAGTAACTTTCGGCCACATAGGCCATCTCAAAGCGACGGATACGCTGCGTCCGATACTTTTCCAACGGGAAAAGATCGAGGATGTGCTCGATATAACGGATGCTGTTCACATGGCCGTTGATGTCAATATCACTGTACTTGGCCGTGAGCGAAGCGACAGGCTCCGTAGCCATCACCTTGATACGTGAAGGTTTCTCGATGGGGCAAGGTCCATCGCACACGTAGTTTACAATATCGCCACCGTTTATGGCTAGCAGGTCGATAGGTTTGCGTGTCTGCATGCTAATCATTGCCCAAACAGAACGGGCATATCCTATCTTGCGGCCGTCCTTGGCGAGGATGGCAAAGTTACGATCGGTAAAGAGGCGGTAAACGTTCTCTACCCAGGTCTGTACCGAAAAAGATTCATACTGCAAAGGCATCTCGTCCATGTCGATAGCCAAACGGGACAGCACCCATGTATAATTTTCTTCGTTCAGTTCAGCCATGCCGAAGCCACGTTCGGTAGCATGAAAACCGGCACAGTTGAGCAGATGATTACCCAATACACCCAGTGTCAACCGTCCTGTAAAGTCTACATGAAAAGGTTCGGCCACGAAGTTATAGGTTCCTATTTTGTTGTTTTCACTCATTGCTTTTCTGTTTTTTACTTTCCAGATATTTTGCTTCCCGTTCGGCCAGGTACTCGTTAACCCGTTCGAAGCAGCTCGTAGTGATAGCCACACGCCCTGAGCGGACAAACTGAAGCACGCAACCGAAAGCTTGCAATTCCTGATACAGGTGCGTGATATCATCGCTCATACCGTTCAGCTCGACAATGGAGAAAACGGGGTTCACCTCGACGATGCGGGCATGATTCTTACGGATGACCTTCGACACCTCAGGCGTTTGTTCCAGCGCAGGAGTCTCTACCTTGTAAAGGGCTATCTCGTGCTGATAGATTTCGTCGTCGGTAAAATAATGAGCCTGCAGTACATCCATCTTCTTGGTAATCTGCTTCACGACTTTCTCGATGGTATCCTTGTCCGTCCACGCAGTAATGGTATACTTGTGTACACCTTGAATGGAAGAAGCGGACACATTCAGGCTTTCGATATTGATCTGCCTGCGGGTAAACACCGCCGTCACCTGATTGAGCAAGCCAGCAATGTTTTCCGAATGGACGATAATGGTATATAATGTCTTGTCAGTCATAGTCTGTATCTTTTAGCATTCCAAAAGCATCTGGTTCACCGAACCGCCCGGAGGCGTCATCGGCATAACGTTACCCTCTTCTTCCACGCAGGCCTCGAGCAGGAAGGGACCGTCCGTGGCCAGCATCTCGCGGATGGCATCGGCCAACTCCGAACGCTCCATGACGCGGCGCGAAGGGATGCCGTATGCGGCGGCTATCTGCATGTAATCAGGGTTCAGCATGGGGGTAAACGAGTAGCGGCGGTTGAAGAACATGGCCTGCCACTGGCGCACGTTACCCAGGTAGTTGTTATTCATCAATATCATTTTGACAGGTGCCTTTTGCTCCATCACCGTACCCAATTCTTGCAAGTTCATCTGCAAACCACCGTCGCCCATGAAAACGCAGACGGTACGGTCGGGACGGCCGAAAGTGGCACCAATGGCGGCAGGAAGGCCGAAGCCCATCGTGCCCAATCCGCCAGAAGTGACGATGCTGCGCTCGCGGGTATACTTGAAGTAGCGGGCAGACATCATCTGGTTCTGGCCTACGTCGGTCACCAGGATGGCTTCGTTGTTTGTAGCCTCACTCACGGCACGTACCACCTCACCCATGCTCAGTTCGCGGGTCGTGCGATGGAGTTCAGGACGGATTACTTTCTCCTCCTCTACTTCCTCGTAAGTACGGAAGCTGTCGAGCCATTCCTGATGGGTAGCGGGCTTCAGCAGTTCGGTAACAGCAGGAAGCGTCTGCTTGCAATCGCCCAACACGGCCACGTCGGTCTTGATGTTCTTGTCTATCTCGGCAGGGTCGATATCGAAGTGGATGATTTTAGCCTGCGGGGCATAAGTAGCTACGTTGCCCGTCACACGGTCGTCGAAGCGCATACCCACGGCTATCAGCACGTCGCACTTATTGGTATTGATGTTCGGTCCCAGATTGCCGTGCATGCCCAGCATACCTTTGTTCAACGGATGATCGGAAGGAAGGGCCGAAAGTCCCAGCAAGGTACGTCCGGCAGGCAATCCGGCTTTCTCGATGAAAGCTCGAAGTTCGACCTGGGCATTACCCAGCTCTACCCCCTGCCCCACGAGTACCAACGGGCGTTCGGCGGCATTGATGAGGTCGGCTGCCTCGCGGATGGCTTCCATATCCATATCGGGCACGGGCTGGTAGCTGCGAATATAGTCGACCGTCACGGGAGCATATTCCATCTTGTCTACCTGCGCGTTCTTGGCAAAGTCGAGCACCACAGGGCCCGGCCGACCGCTACGGGCAATGTAGAAGGCGCGCGCCACGGCCCAAGGCACATCTTCGGCCCGACGGATCTGGTAACTCCACTTGGTGATGGGTTGCGTAATGCCTACAAGGTCCACTTCCTGAAAGGCATCCGTACCGAGGAAACCTGTACCTACCTGCCCAGCAATGACCACGATGGGCGTACTGTCTATCATGGCGTCGGCAATGCCGGTAATGGTATTAGTAGCACCCGGTCCACTGGTCACGAGGCAAACACCTACCTGACCCGACACACGGGCAAAACCTTGTGCAGCATGGGTAGCACCCTGTTCGTGGCGCACCAGGATGTGGTTCAACGTCTTCCGATGGTCGTATAAGGCATCGAACACGGGCATGATGCTACCGCCCGGATAGCCGAATATCGTTTGTACCCCTTCGTGTTCCAAGGAACGCATCAGGGCTTCTGCGCCTGTAATTGTATCTTTCATCTTTATAATGAAGAATTAAGAATGAAGAATTAAGAATATCTTGTAAATGAAGAACTAAGAATGAAGAATAATCTTTTTATTCCAATGAAGAACAATCCATATTCTTCATTCATCATTCTTAATTCTTCATTTTTCTCATATCAGTCTCACCGCTCCCTTGTCTGCCGAGCTCACCAGGCTGGCATAGGCCTTCAGCGCCTTGGACACCTCGCGGTTGCGAGTGACAGGCGTCATGGGACGTGCCGCCAGTTCGGCATCGGTCAGCCGGACGTTGATGGTGCGGTTGGGGATATCTATCTCGATGATGTCGCCGTCCACCAGCTTGCCGATGTTACCGCCGGCTGCCGCTTCAGGCGAGATGTGGCCGATGCTCAGGCCCGACGTGCCACCGCTGAAGCGCCCGTCGGTAATGAGGGCACACTCCTTACCCAGATGGCGCGACTTGATATAAGAGGTGGGATAGAGCATCTCCTGCATGCCTGGGCCGCCCTTGGGACCTTCGTGGGTGATGACCACCACGTCGCCACTCTGCACCTTGCCGCCCAAAATTCCTTCGCAGGCAGCTTCCTGAGAGTCGAAGACTTTGGCAGGGCCGGTAAACTTCCAGATGCTTTCGTCCACACCGGCAGTCTTTACCACACAACCGTCCTGTGCGATGTTTCCCTTCAGAACGGCCAGTCCGCCGTCCTTGCTGTAGGCATGCTCCAAGTCGCGGATACAACCTTCGGCACGGTCGGTGTCGTATTCCTTATAATAGTTGTCCTGCGAACCCAGCTTCAGGTTGAACTTGCCGCCGGGAGCACTGGCGTATTTCTTCAGCGCCTTCTTGCAGACGTTGGGGCTGGTGATGCAATACTGGTCAATCTCTTCGGCCAACGTCATGCCGTCCACACGCTTCACGCTGGTATCGACGAGTCCACCCTTGGCCAGCTCGGCCATGATGGCCACGATGCCGCCGGCACGGTTCACGTCCTGTACATGGAACTTCTGCGTGTTGGGTGCCACCTTGCAGAGACAGGGCGTCTTGCGCGACAGCATGTCGATGTCTTCCATCTTGAAATCGGCTCCCGCCTCATGAGCCACAGCCAGCAGGTGGAGTACCGTGTTGGTCGAGCCACCCATGGCGATATCCAGCGTCATGGCGTTGAGAAAAGCCTCGCGGGTTGCGATGCTACGTGGCAACACGCTCTCGTCACCGTCCTCGTAGTATTTGTAAGCGTTCTCCACAATCAACTTGGCGGCGTCCTTGAAAAGCTTCTTGCGGTTCTCGTGCGTAGCCACGATGGTGCCGTTGCCCGGCAGGGCCAGGCCGATAGCCTCGTTCAGGCAGTTCATGGAATTGGCGGTGAACATACCCGAGCAACATCCGCACGTAGGGCAGGCATGCTGCTCAATCTTAGCCACATCGTCGTCGCTCACCGTCATGTCGGCCGACTTGATCATGGCGTCTATCAGGTCGAGGTGCTGCCCCTTCCATTCGCCCGCCTCCATCGGTCCGCCCGAAACGAAGACGGTAGGTATGTTCAGGCGCATGGCTGCCATGAGCATGCCCGGCGTTATCTTGTCGCAGTTGCTGATGCACACCATGGCGTCGGCCTTGTGGGCGTTGACCATGTACTCCACGCTGTCGGCAATGATGTCGCGCGAAGGCAGGGAGTAGAGCATGCCGTCGTGTCCCATGGCGATGCCGTCGTCGATGGCGATGGTATTGAACTCGGCGGCAAAGCAGCCCAGCTTTTCAATCTCTTCCTTGACATACTGGCCGATTTCGTGCAGGTGGACGTGTCCGGGCACAAACTGCGTGAACGAGTTGACGACGGCAATGATGGGCTTTCCCATCTGCT
Organism: uncultured Bacteroides sp.; assembly: GCA_964419245.1. GTDB lineage: Bacteria > Bacteroidota > Bacteroidia > Bacteroidales > Bacteroidaceae > Bacteroides. Next base: position 27,473 of record CAYQOV010000004.1, read on the forward strand.
CGCGCTTCATGCCGTTGGCCACCCACAACGCACGTGCCCCGGCCATGCGGCGGCCCTGCGTACTGAACGAACTGCGTAACTGGTGTTTCATCTTTGTTGTTCTCCTTTCAATGAAAAAAGCCCTTCTCGTCAGTGAGAAAGGCTTCAATAATTATCTTCCGAGGTATGGATACATACACAAAACCTTTCTCACGCTCTTGATTTCAAGACCACGACGCGAATAATGTGCAGGACTGCCAGGTTAATGGATGTATGTAGCATCATATCTTTCTTATCTCTTTAAAATTGGTAATTCAATTATCTTTTGTTGCCAAATGTGATGCAAAGGTAAGGGCTTTTTTATAATATCCAAACAGTTTGAAGAAAAAAATCATATTTTTCTATATAATCGTAAGAAAACAGCTTGGAAAAGTCTCCTTTTATCATCAGAATTATATTTTCCAACCGTTCTCCAACCGTTTGCCAATCCTTTTCCGCTCTGCTTATCGCGCCCGAGTACCGATCTGCTGATACAGACAAACCACCATAAAAGCCCTATCCTACGAGTTTATTTTCAGTTTATCCATAATAAACTGACAGTTTAACGGCGATAAACTGAGAGTTTAAAACGATTAAACTGGAAGTTTAAAGCGACTAAACTATGAATTTAAACTGACTAAACTAAAGAAAAACAAAAGAGGACCGGCTCCCTGCGTCCGATCCTCTTTGCCTAACAAAAAACCATTGAAAATTACCAGCCGGCGTGCTCCTTCTTATGTTCGTAGGAGTCGGCCTGGCGTACACGGTCGCCATTGTAGTTCCATACGATTTCGTCGGTGTATTCCTTGCCATCGGAGGTGATGACGGCCTTGAGCACGTTGCGCCCTTCGGCCAGGGTCACTTTATCGAAAACGTAGTGGACATCGGTATAGCCCTTGCGGATGCCTTCCAGCTCCCGGCCGTTCAGGTAGACGCGGGGCGTGCCGAGGTTAGAGTAAACGGTAACGGAAGTCTCCCGACGCTCGCGCTCCGTGTTGCGGCGCTGCGTCAGGTAGAGTACAGGTTCTTTGCTCCAGTTGGCCTTGTACCAGTAGAAGGAATCCTTGCGCGTCTTGCGGTCGAAGGTAATGAGTCCCTTCATATTGCGCGCATCCACGCCGCCGCGCTTCCACATGGGCACGGCAAAGTCGAACATATTCCACAGATAGGATGCCAGGATATAGGGATGCTGGGCAATGATGCTCCACTGGTACTCGTGTGTCTTTGTCTGGAAAGTCTCAGGATAGAAGTCGCTGCCCCAGTTCAGGGCGTCGCCCAGTATCTCCGTCTGATGCTCGATATTGGCGTCCGCGCCATATTCGGTCAGCATCAGCCGCTGCCAGGGATATTCCTTCTCCATCTTCTCGACCCAGGGCTTGATGTCCTGTATCTTCTTCTCGTACCAGCCGAAGTAGCGGTTCATGCCCTGTATGTCGGTATTCTCGTTGACGGGATGCTCCACATGGCCGTAGCCGTTGACGGCCACCGTATAGCGGTCGGGGTCCTCGAGCTTGCAGAGGTCGTGGACAGACTGCGTGAGCGCCGCCGTATAGCCGTGCGGATGATAGACTTCGTTATGGATGCCCCACACGTAGATGGAGGGGTGGTTGAAGCTCTGGCGTATCAGCTCGCGCATCTGCTGGTGGACGTTGTCCCACTCCTGCCCCGTGACGCGGTTCACGAAAGGAATCTCGGCCCAAATGACGAGGCCCAACGTGTCGCAACGCGAGTAGATGTAGTCCGACTGCTGGTAGTGGGCGAAGCGAACGGTCGTGGCTCCCACCTCCATAATCTGCATCAGGTCGAAGTCGTGCTCCTTGTTGGTCAGCGCACTGCCCAGTCCCCACCAGTCCTGATGACGAGTGACACCATACATGGGATACTTCTTGCCGTTCAGGAAGAAGCCCTTGCCGGCTATGGCTTCGTACTTGCGCAAGCCCAGGGGCTGCACCACCTCGTCGATGACCTGCCCGTCCTGCTTCAGGCGCGATACCACCTTATAGAGATAAGGGTCCTCGCGTCCCTGCCACAAGTGAGGATTGCTGATCTTGAAATGGGATACATAGCTCTGCACACCCTGAGGTGTCAGGTCGAAAGACTGGCGATGCGTCTTGACCAGCTTACCTTCGCGGGTATAGATGGCATTCTCCAGCTCCAAAGGAACCGGCGCCAGCGTGGCATTGTCCAGCTTCACCTTGACAGACACCTCGGCCGACTTCTTCGACACATTCTTCTGCGTGATATATACACCCGGCGATGCGCAGTCGTTCACCACGATGTTGCAGGGATCGGTCACCACCAGCCACACGGGGCGGTAAATGCCGCCATAGACACCAAATAAGCCGTGGTTGACCGGTATCACGTCGGGCCGCGCCGTGTTGTCGGCCTTCACCACGATTTCATTCTCCTCACCATACTTGACTTGTGCGCCGATTTCGCAGACGAAAGCCGAATAGGCCCCCTTGTGCGTCCCCACCAGATAGCCGTTGACATAGACCTCGGCACACGAGCCCACGCCTTCGAAGCGCAGGAAGATGCGCTTGCCTTCCAGCGACTTGGGGAAGACATGCTGTTTCCGATAATAGGCCACGCCGGCATAGAAGCTGTTGGTCTTCTTCTGCATGTCGTCCGCATTCCAAGTGTGGGGCACGGTCACCTTCTCCCAGTCGGCATTCCACTTGGCCGCCACCTGCATGGCATCCGCCGCAAACGGCCCTTTCTTGAATTCCCATCCGTCGTTGAACGACGTCACATCGCGAGCTTCCGCCTTCAGTGCAAAGCCCAGCAAGCATGCCAGCCATACGACTGACAGTAATATGGTCTTCTTTATAATCAATATTTTCATGATCATCTATCTTAACTTAATCTGCACTCTCAGCTAAACGGCAAATCTGACATCCTGCCATCAGGAAAGCACCTACGCCATAGACTTCAGTCATATCGCGGGTCACCTTACGCGGGTCGGCGCCGATAGGTTGAACATATCCCAACTTACCGTCGGCATCGACTGCATCAACCAATGCCTTCCAGCCCTTTGCTACAACTGGCAGGAATGTAGCTTTATCGAGTAATCCCTCGTTAACTCCATAAGCCAAAGCATAGACGATGAAACCTGTAGCACTTGTCTCGGGCGAAGGATAAGATTCAGGATCGAGCAGGCTGGCATGCCAATATCCGTCCGGACTTTGCAAGCCGGCTACACGAGTGGCCAGTGTGACAAACAGGTCTTGGTAGAATTTGCGCGAAGGTTCGTCACCAGGAAGCGCCTGAAGAATCTCGGCCAATCCTCCCAAGACCCAACCGTTACCCCGTCCCCAAAACACCTTTTTACCATTGGCTTCCCGCTTGTCAAAATAACGGCGGTCACGGTAGAACATTTGTTCCTCTTTGTCATACAAGTAATCGTAGGTAGCCTTATATTCCCTATTTAAAAAGTTCAGATACTTCTTGTCAAGCGTTTGTGCATAGAGCTTGGCATAGACGGGAGGTGCCATGAACAGTGCGTCGCACCAAGACCAGCGGTTCAACGTTTCCATGCGACTATAATCCAACTCCAAAGTCGTTTCAGGCAGATTGTCCACCACCCAATTGGCACGCGCCATCACAGGAGCTATCATCTTTATCTCACCATACTTCCGATACAAGTCAATAAACGATTGGCCTACAGCTATGAAATCTGCATGATACATCCACTTACCTACTTGAAAATGATTCTTCCGACCAATACGGAGTAACCATTGATAGTAAGAACTGTCACCGTCTTCCTTTTCCGTCAGTTCGGCCCAGTCTATCATCCCCATATAAAGTGCTGCGTGGGTCCAGTCCAAATCATCGTGTTCGGCCTCTTTATTAGGATTGGCTATTTGCCAATCAGCTACCCGTTTCATCCAAGACTTCACTTCAGCTTTGTCAAATTTAGGCTGAGCTACTATCTGTGAAGCTGTAACTAGCCACAAGATTACACATAAACTTATACTTTTCATCATACTAAATATTTTTCTTTAGATATCAACTATATTTAAATCAGGTTAGAAGTTCTCTTTTTCTTAAAATAAAAACGGACTCAATATATTACAATCAAGTCAAAGCATCCCGATATTTGTCCGTTTCTGACGTTTTTTCTTTTGTTTCAAGTTTAATGACAAACGGTTCACCCGGATCTTTATCCGGCATATCCACATTGTATTCGTTACGAGCTGTTTCGGTGATTTTCACATCATTCCCTCCATTTACAGTCACTGCCTTAACAATTTCAGTACCAACAGGAGTCTTTACAACCAAATGCTTGGAATAAGGAGGATTGAACACAACCATATATACATCCTTGCCCTTGCGGGTGTAGTATCCCCACGCCTGCTTCTCCCAGCCAGAATAGTCGCAACCATAGATACACTCGCCATACTTCTTCATCCAGCGGCCGATGCTTTCTGCCAGCTGCTTCTCTTCGGGACGGAAATCACCGTCAGGCTGGGGACCGAAGTTCACCACCATGTTACCTCCCATCGAAACGGCATGGACAATGCGCTCCAACACCTCCAACGGAGTCTTTACATAACTTAACGACCAGTCTTTGTGATATCCCCACTGATTTTCGGGTACGGTCATACAAGTTTCCCAGTCCCAACGGGTCACCTTCAAGTCCTTCACAGGATCGGGCAAACGACGTTCATACCCCGACTCATAATCCCCCATCAGATGTCCGTTACTATCGAAATGACGTTTACCATAATCATCAGCACGTAAACGACTGTTGATAGTAACGCCCGGAACCAGTTCCTTCAACATCTTCTCGACATGAGCTGTCCAACAGCCGTTTTTCTTGATGCTGGCATCCCACGTTCCATCAAACCAAAAGTCTTTGACAGTCGGGTAACGAGTGGCCAATTCTTTCAGTTGGTTATCTGTAAATTCCAAAAATCGGTTAAATGCTTCCTCATCTTCTTTTGACTGGATATCATAGCGATAGTCAGGATGGCTCCAATCCATCACCGAGAAATAAAAATGTACATCGATACCTTCATCGTTATAAGCTTTTACCAGTTCTCCCAATATATCTTTCTTATAAGGAGTCTGTGCTACTGTATATTTCGTATATTTACTGGGCCAAAGACAAAATCCTTCGTGATGCTTGGTAGTAATCTTCACATACTTCACTCCCATTTGTTTGGCCATCTTCGCCCAAGCCCTGGCATCAAAGTTTTGTGGATTCCATTGATCCATCAGCTTCATCCATTCCTCTGAAGGGACCTTTGCCCATGCCTTCAACCATTCAGCTGCACCATTATATACTTTTCCATTCCATTCTCCACCAGGAATAGCATAAAGCCCCCAATGTATAAAAGCACCCAACCTATTGTCACGGAACTTCCGCATAGCAGCATCGCTACGCTTTCCTAAACGATCGGCTCCATACTTTAACTGGATTTCCTGATCGGCAGGCAATAGTGTCGTCCGATCCTGTGCATGGATACTTCCTACGCAATAAAAGTAACTACAAAATAAAATTGCCCAAAGCTTATTCATAATATGCGATAAAAGTTTCTGGATGCAAAAAAGCCAATTTCAGCCGTGAAGGCTTACTCTATTCGCCATTTGTTTTATCCAAATCGCTTATTTCGCTTTATTTTTTATGTTTTGTGGCAAACGAAGTAGGTGTCTCCCCAAACACCTTCTTAAATGAATTGGTAAAATAAGCCTGACTCTCAATGCCAACTTGCATCATTACCTCACGCATCGTCAGATTTTCCTCTATTATCAAACGAGCAGCCTTACGCAAACGGCAATTCAGCACAAATTCAACAACCGATTTACCAGTCAAACCTTTTACTTTGGAATACAGCTTACTCCGGCTCATCCCCAACTCTTCAGCAATCTGATTGACATCCATATGAGGTTGATCCATGTTGGTTTCTACAAAATCAACAAACTGTTTCAAGAAACGATTATCCTGTTCGTTGGTAACCAATTCGCTGGTATCTGCATAATAATTCTTCGCATAATGTTCCTTCAATTGTTGCCTGTTACGAAATATGTTCAGCAATGATAGCTTCAGATAAGTCAGATCAATCGGTTTCTCAAAATAAAGATCAGCTCCAGAGTCCACTCCTTCGATTTTACTTTCAAGGCTCGTCTTAGCGGTTAGTAAAACGACAGGAATATGCGATGTATTCAAATCCTTCTTAATATCATTACACAATGAAACGCCATCTTTATTAGGCATCATGATATCACTAATGACTAAGTCGAATTCCAATTCCTCCATCTGCCTCAAAGCTTCCAATCCATCTCCGGCCTGTACTACCAGAAAATCATCGGCCAACGCTTCGGCAATCAATGCACGCAAATCCGCATTGTCTTCTACTAACAAGATTTTTTTCTTATTCTCGTTCTGCAATCGTTCCTCCACATTTTCTACAACATCTGTATTTTCTTGAGAGGCAACAACTTTTGCGTCAGAAACTTCCACTTGTTGTTTCTTAAAGTCAGAATCGCGGAAAAGCGTTGTATCCAAAGGCAGGCGGACTACCATATCTGTCCCCTTATCCCTCTCACTATAAATTGTAATGGAACCTTTTTGCAGTAATACCAGACTCTTAACCAATGCCAGGCCTATACCCGTACCTAGATGTGAATCCGCATTAACGGTATTCACTTTATAGAAACGCTCAAAAACGCTACTGATTGATTCAGCTGAAATACCAACACCCGTATCGCTTACCACTAAGCTAAAAGCATTATCTCCACAACTTCCTACCGTAAAACTATTCTTGTGTTCTGAAACAAAGGGTTCACCGGGTCCTCTGATTTCCAAACAAATAGAGCCTTTCTCGCGTGTATATTTAAATGCATTATTCAACAAATTCATAACAATCTTTTCCACAACATTCTTATCCGCATAAACAGAAGCTGGCAAATCCTTGTCAAAAATCATCCGAAAATCAATATTCCGCTGTTTCGCGTAGTCTGCAAAATCATTGCCAATTTCCTGCACCATCCGATTGATATCCAACTGCTCCAATTCTAATTTCATCATACCATTCTCAACAGTCCTGAAATCCATCAGTTCATTCACCAGATTCAACAGCCGCTGTACATTACCATTCAAAATACGATAATAATATTCCTTCAGTCCCTCACGTCTTAACTTATCCAACGCAGCCATAATCAATGAAAGAGGAGTCCGGAAATCATGCGAGATGTTAGTAAAGAAACGCAGTTGTGCCTGATGTATCTGTTCCTTCTTATCACGTTCTACACTTTCCTGATAGAGCAGCATTTTGAACTTCTTTTTCTCAGAGAAATGCCGATAAACGGCATAAACGCCTCCCGTAAATATCAACAAATAAAGCAAATAAGCGGGCCAACTGAACCAGGGAGCTGTCTTTCGTACAACTTTAATGACAGTAGGCTGCTCACTCCAGACATCATCATTGTTGGCTGCATAAACCTCAAAGTAGTATGTACCGGCCGGCACCTTCGAATACATGGCTGTCCGATTCTGGGCATTGACCGTTATCCACGTATCATTATATCCCCGCAACCGATATTTAAAACGGTTCTTTTCCGGAATATGATAACTGTCTGAAGCAAACTGAAAGCCAAAGTTTGTCTGATCATAATCCAGTACAACTTCACGAACTGAATCATTGAGCCTATATTCCGGATGTACAGACTCATGATCTATGAAGAAATCAGAAATTACCGCCCTCGGTTTATAAGAATTATAAGAAATCTTTTTAGGATCTACGGCTGTAAATCCATCTGTTCCACCAAAATACAATGTGCCGTCCGCCCCTTTCATGGAAGCCAATGGATAATACACTTGCCCCTGTGTGTTTTCTCCTTTATCAAACCGGGCCAAATGATTTTGTGCTATATTATAACAATACAGACCATCATCTGTCCCCATCCATACATTTCCTGCATCGTAGCACAACGTATAAATAGAATAGATATTTTGCTGCAAAACATCTTTCATGTTCATAAACTGTAAGGAGCTTGTATCAAATTTCACAAGTCCATTGCCGATAGTACCTATCCAAATATTACCGGAATCATCCAAACAGAAAGTAAACAACCCCAAATAAGTAGAATCACCAGGCATCATTTTTTCTACTTTCTTCGTACGGACATCCATACAATATAGTGTTTCATTACTGATAGCCCACAATTTATTCTCACCTTGCCGCTGAATATCAAATAAATAATTGGTATTATCGTCCAATTCATAGTGAACGAAAGTACGAGTCCGAAAAGAAAAATAAGATACAACCGGCTTCGGATGCTGATAGGCTATCCACAACCCGGAATCCGCCTCCTGTACCACTTTTCTCATATCGTTTACCAGCAATGAGTGCTCATCACTCTTATCATGTCGATAATGGGTCATATCTCCCCGTCTGATATCATACATATCCAACCCTTCTCTGAAAGTTGCGATCCACAACCTCCGATCATTATCCAACACCAATGATTTCACATTACTTAAAGGAGTCTTTCCTTCATCAACAAAAGGCACAATCTGTCCTGTCGATACATCCATCAGATTAAGACCACCTCCTTCCGTACCAATCCAAAGGCTGTTGCCATCTTCAGCAAATGCACTTACCGGAGCGTAATTCAATCCTCCCGTCTTGGGCATCCATGATTTGAACGCATTGCTTTCATTTACATTCACGCAACACAACTTGCCCGAATACATTCCAATCCATACATTCGATTGTTTGTCACCATATATTTCCCAAACCGAATTATTAGGCAGGCTGAACGGATCTGTACGGGAATGCCTGTAATGAGACAATTGTCCATCCTCTGTATCAAGTATATAAACCCCATCCATAGTCCCCATCCATACCTGTCCATCGTTGTCCACATAAAAAGAACGCAGGGAAGATCCGTCATTTTCCGAAAGAGGTTTAAAGCGTTTCTTTACGCGGAATGTTGTCAAATCGATCTGATACAAACCTTCTCTATCTACAAATACCCACAAACTTCCTTTACAAGCCTGTGCAAAACGGATATTTCCCTGTGTATCAGGAAGCACATAGCAAAGCTCAAACTGACCCTCTGTATAATTAAAGCGATAAATTCGCTGTCGGACAAAGCTATACAGATCCTGATGATAGGCACAAAAAGCGACATTACTATAGTCTATTTTTTTCCGTCATACAATGGAGCCAAAAGCTCACCTGTATCCACATCCAACTGATGCCATAAAGTCTGTACTCTCACCCATAAGCGATCCATGTTATCTACCATTACCGTAGACACAGGATCGTATATCCACTCAAAACGGTCCGTAACCGATTCGTAACGATAGATTCCATTGTTCGTATTCACATACAGACAGCCCGACGAATCGGATGCCATATTCTTGAAAAGCCATTTCTGAGTCGGTTGCAGCTTTGCAAAGTATGGATAATATTTTTTATAGTGATAGCCATCAAAACGATAAAGTTCATAGTCCATCATTACCCAGATAAAACCGGTCTGATCCTGCTCGATCTCTTTCACGCCATCGTAATAAAAACCACCTTCAGGAGACATCGTCCTGAACCGATAGTTAGCATTTGCCGAAAAAGTATCCAAGACACAGACTAACAAACCAAGGAATAAAAGAATTTTCGTTTTCATAAAAATATCACCATTACTATAAATCCATATGTAATTTCATTCTATCCTCATAAAGGAAGCCGTACAAAAACGACATACCCACCATTCCTGTACGGCTTCCATCTTTCTGACTTCAGCCTGTCAGATTCCTGTATCGACCGGATTTTCATCCGGGAAAAGAGGACTATAAAGAACTGTACGCTTCAACACCTGAAGCTTGCCATTCTTCACGAACTCCTCTCCACGTTCGGACAAATGCTGCACCATGGCAGCACGAAGTTTTTCTAACCGCTCGTGGTACTTTTTATCATTTACCACGTTCTTCAGTTCGTGAGGATCCTTCTCCAAGTCGAACAATTCTTCCGTACCGGTATGGAAACGCCATACATACTTGATCTTCCCGTCGGTCAAAGCACACCAATAGTTGTCGGGACTATAACAAGTGGCATGCTCCAAATCGATATATTCGCGCCAACTTCTTCCGCTTCCATCCATCAGACAAACCAACGATTGTCCGTCCATATCGGCAGGGATCTGTCCACCAGCCATTTCAAGGAAAGTAGGGAGCAAGTCACGAAGTTCTACCGGTGCATCTACCTTTCCACCTTTCGGGAAACCACAAGACGAAGGCCATTTCACGATATAGGGTACGTGTACCGATCCTTCATAGGGATAGGTCTTACGCCAATGATAATGATCGCCCAGCATATCACCGTGATCGGAGATGTAACATATCAAAGCATTATCATACATGCCCTCCTCTTTCAATGCCTGCACAATCTTGCCAATCTCTTCATCAATAAAAGTCACATTTGCATAATAATAGCGACGAGAATTCTTGGCGTATTCATCCCCGAAATTTCCATAAGCCGCATCCGAAGGCGCATCTGAAACATTCTTCAAGACAGCATACTCCTTGTCCTTGCACCATTCCCCTACACAAGGAGCCGGTACATCCTTATCCTTATACATATCAGCAAACCGTTGGGGCGGATCATAAGGGCTGTGTGGACGGGCAAAAGAAACCTTCAGAAACAAAGGCTGTCCGCTTCCATGTTTATAGTTGTGTATCATTTCCTGCGCCATCTCGCCAGTCCATGCCGTAGGATGCAGTTCTTCAGGAAGCCGGTACGTAGCTGCTCCATGATCGTTCCAACCTATATGGGTGGAATCAGGATTCAGTCCGGGTGCCTGCATCTGGAACCACAGACGATAATCACTGATAAATTCGTCGGTCTCCACCCGACCACTTTCATCAACCAACGTGCCATGGAAACCATGCAAAGCTTTCTGCGGGAACCAATGCATCTTGCCGATGCCGAATGTATAATAATCCAAGTCACGCAACATCTGCGGCATCTCATAGCGATACCGACTTCCTACCCTACCATATCCCAGCATGCCATGATGCCAAGGCGACAATCCAGTCAGCAGACCCGAACGGGCAGGCGTACTACTCGGTGTAGACGAATAGCCATTCAGAAAAAGAGTTCCGTCATCGGCCAAAGCATCCATGTTGGGAGTGATTACAGAAGAATTGCCCATGCAATGCATCGCATCTCCCCGATGCTGATCGGATACAATGAGGATAATATGTGGTTTCTGTTGTGCCGCCAGGTAACCCGGTACCAAGCTAGCACCAGCGGCTACCGCACAGGCTGTGCCAAACCATTTATTCGTCTCCATATACTTAATATTTTAAAGTAAACGATTGGGTAGCCCCTGCAAAAATAGGATTGTCTGATGGACGGAAATCAATGGTCTGCTCTCCACCTTTCGAACCGGAAATACGTACTTTAACCTGGATAGGCTGTCCAGTCTGACCGGGATCGGCGACATGAACTACCGGACGCCGGCTGTCGACCTTCTTTACCATCAAAACACAAGGTTTGTCTACACGAACGGATAACTTACCATATTTAAATTCGCCCGGACGATAGAATACCATCTGCCAAACATCCAATTTCTTATGACGGACAACCTGTATATCAGCCGTATTACTCAAAATCTCGATAGCATTGTTTTTACAATATTTCTCCATCTCGGAAGCTGTACGCTTGCCAGGCACTACCACATAGGCATAAGTAGCACTCTCAGGCTGGCGGCCATGATCGAGACTTACAGTAAATACCTTTTCCACTACCGGTTCCTTACGGTTCACACTGTTGTTGATGTCATACCAAGTGCCGCTCTGCTGCTGTACGCCAGCCACTACACGCCCTCCTTGAGGGAACAGATAACCTATACCGTCGTGCAACACCCAGTCGGCTTTCTCATAAACGGTCTCTTGAGCAGGAAGTGTTTCCTGTTTGCCGCCTACCGATACTACAGCACCCTCAGAAGAAGCCAGGCACTGGTTAACCGACGTATAGACAGCCTCGGAAGAAGCCGAGCGGATGTCCGATCCCAAGCAAACCACTTCGTCGTCGAAGAAGAACCATGCTTTATGGGCTCCGGTATTGATATCTTTATATGTATCCATATACGCATAAGTCGTGACACCATAAAGGCTGTCGGACACACCTCCGGCAAAAGTAGAAGTACCCATGCACTGCCAGTCGCTTGCCGCCAAAGGAATTTCCTTGAGCTGAGGAGCCGTCACACCGGGAATACGGGTCCAGTTCCAGGCAGGGAAGATATTGAAATATTCACCTCCACGGGTCGTGATGTTCGTACATCCGTCCGACAAGAAATATGTTTTCAGGTTCTCACCATTTCCGTACTCGCAACGGGCTGTACGGGCTGAGACCAGACGTACGTCAAATGCATACTGCGGACGGACATGCAAAGTATAATCACCGCGGAAATAATGGGTATGCTTCGGCTGCAGACCATCACCCGGTGCTTTCGTTCCTTCCATACGTGCCACAATATCACGGAACTCGTCGGCATGTTCCTTGTCCAATTCCACCATACGCTTGGCAAACAGGATGGTATGCGACTTGTCCAAAATTCCCGGACGACTGATACTGCGCCCCAGTACGTCATACGACATATACTTGCCCCGCATGACAGCATAGTAGGTTTCACGCATGAATTTACTGATCAACTCCAATTTATCCTGCGGCATGGCAAAACGGGTACCGCGGGTATACATGGCAACCTGCGTTACCCCTTTCAGGATCTCGTCACCGTATCCGCCGATGTACAACTGCTGTCCGTGCTGAAAGTTGCTGTTGTCATGCTGAAATCCTTCTTTCGTAGTATAAACAACCGGATTGTACACATTCTCCAACGCATAGGCTAAATCCTCTGCATTCCGTTGCAAACAGGAACGATAAATCCAATGCAGGGCAATATCCGTACGATTGGCACCGGTCCATTTAGCCGGATCACCACCATCTTCCCGTACACGATCCAATATTTTCTTTTCCAAATCAGCCGGCAATTGTTTTTTACCGGTACGCATCTGAATAAGCAATACGCCTAACTTCTGAGGTTCGGAAATCTGATTATACCACCAATTATGACACCACGGATTACGCTCATGCCAGAACTCCAATCCTTTCACAATCTTATCATACAAAGCTTCCTCGCCAAAATGTTTGTTCTTCGGATTGGTATAGGCAAACACAAAATCGCTGATACGCTCTACATGAACCAATGGAGGCCAATTGGTACGCTGTATACTGGCATAATCTACATCGGTAAACGAACCGTCCTGTTCATTGTACTTAGCCAATGCCTCGTCAATGGCGGGATTGGCCACAAAGTCCTGACGGATCTTTTGCATCAACGTTTCAAACTCGTCGCCCGACTGTAAACCATTTTGTGCCTGAGCCGGAATCCCTAAGCAAACTACTATCCAAAAGACAGCCATCCATAGTCTTAAATTTATTCTCATAGCATTCAAAAATATTTCTTTGTTCAAAAATACAAATATTCTATCTAAAGTCAAAAATCCATCGGACAGAAAATAAACACAGATACCTGTTTGAGGTCTCTAAAGTTCAACTTTAGCTCGCTAACTATCAACTTTACGCGACTAACTATGGACTTTAGACAAACTAAACATAAACATTCTTCTGCCGATGGAACAGTTTTTCATTCAAAAAGTTTCACGCTTTCACAGCGTTCCATAAAACATTTATTTATAGGAGGATAAGGTGAAAGCAATACCCTAAAAAGGAAGGCTTCACTGCTTTCACATGCCTTCACAACAATGTTTCACAGAAAGCAAAGGACAGTAAATAAAAATGGGGCCATACTATCAAATACATCATAGTACAACCCCATTCATTTCGCTTTTTCTATAGAGATTTGGATTACATCATATTATTATTCCCATCCAGGATTTTGTCCTAAAGCAGGATTAGCAGCAATTGCCGATGAAGGTATCGGACGCAGATAATCCTTAGCAGGGTCAAACGAACGACGTTCTACTGCATAATTCGTTCCACCATAGGCATCTATATATTGCTTGCCATCTTCTGCCACAAACACATAGATAGGATTGCTACCGGCATCCGAAGTACCGGCCTTGGTGATGTTACCGTCATAACGAGGATCGTCAAAATCGGCATCCTCCAAACGCATACCCAATACACGTTCTTTCAGTTTTTCACCCCACGCCCAACGCATCAGATCCTGATAGCGCAAATATTCAAAACTAAGCTCAACACGACGTTCACGACGGATTTCAATCAGCAATGCAGACAAACCATATTTAGAGTATTTGGGGTCCATTTCTGGACTGGTCGTCAAGTGCGGCATACCAACACGATCGCGCAATACGTTGATTGTCTTGTCCAATACATCCTGCGTACATTGTCCCAATTCAGCTTTCGCCTCCGCATAATTCAACAAAACCTCAGCATAACGGAACAATGGATAGTCATGAGTTTCTTCATTAAACCCTTTCTTATCCTGCTCACGTATGTAATACTTGACAGCATGATATCCGGTCAGCGTAGGCCAGTTGGTCATATTACCTAAACGTGGAAATGTAAATTTAGCCAAATTGCCATCTTCAAACAAAGCCTTAGCTGCATCGTTACCAGGAGCCAAGAAAGTCTGGGACAAACGAGGATCACGGTTGGCAAACTCCTGCTCCGGCGTATCGTTACTATAATCATGACTCAAAGCAACAGGGCGGGCCACTCCATCGGCATCCAGACAAAGATAATCATCCACAAAGTCTTTCGTGCCACCATTACGCAAGTTAATAGTATAACCACACATACGATGACGCTTCAGGCCGGCAGCATACTTACGATAGAAAATCACCTCCGTATTGGATGACAAATCGTCCGTCGTAAACAAAGTTGTGTAGTCCTTGCCCGGATTGCCTGTATTATAAATCTCATATCCCATTGTCATCAGTTGCTCACAAGCCTCCACGCAGGCATTCAGAAACTCAGCTTCATCACCTAAGTTATGGTACTTGCGATACGTACCTTCATACAAGCCGATACGTGCCTTCAGTGCCAAAGCTGCTCCTTTGGTCAGACGGTTGGCCCCCCACTCTTCAGCAGGCAGATAAGAACAAGCATCGTTAATATCCTTCAATACCTGAGCCATTACCTCCTTACGAGGAGTACGTTCACCGTAGAGCTCAGGAGAATTAGTTTCCAGCGGAATTGTTACCAAAGGTACATCTCCGTAGTTCTGTACCATATACAAATAGAACCAAGCGCGGAAGAACAACGCTTCACCCACATAAGGAAGTTTTGCACTTTCATCCGTCTGTACCCGGTCATAATTGGCCATGAATACATTAATGCGACGCAACAGATTCCAAGTCCAGCTTGCATAACTAGGATTACCGCTCGGTTGATTCTCAATACCAGCCGCAACAGCAGCAGCCCACGTTTGCGAACCGTCCATGGTTGCAAAATTGTCAGACATGGCCTCCATTGAATAAGGGCCGGTCACTTTCACCGAATATGCGTCACTATGGAAACCTATCATGAAACGATAAGTACCATTGCTGGCAGCTTCATTATAAATGCCGTTGCAATAAGTCTCCAAATCTGACGTTGTATTCCAGAAAGCATTATCATTCAAGTCATTCGTAGGAGTCCGATCCAAAAAAGAATCATTACAAGCCGTCATTGCCAACACGGCCGCTCCCATTATCATATATTTACAAATGCGTTTCATGTCTTTTCGTTGTTAGAAAGTTAGATTAATACCCAAAGAATACGTTCTCATAAAAGGATAAAGCATCACACCGTTTCCGCCGGCAGCTTCCGGGTCATACGGGCCTTTAATCTTAGTGAACTCAAAGAGGTTCTCGCCACTTACATAAATAGAAGCGTTAGACAAGTAGATTTTACTAATCCATTGTTTCGGGAGGTTCCATCCTAACGTAATATTCTTCATACGGCAATAGGAGGCATTCTGCAAATAGCGATCGGTATAAACGCTGCGGTTACGAGAGTCAGTAGCACGGGCTATAGGCAAATAGGCACCCGGATTCTCAGGAGTCCATGAGTCATAAACATGCCAGGTCTGTGCATTGTAATACTGAGTAGCAGCAGGCCAGAAAGCCTCATCACCAGGCCAGAAATCACGTTTGCCTACACCCTGCATAAACAAGTTCAGGTAATAGTTCTTATAAGTAAAATTAGCCGTAATACCGTATTGATAACGGGGAGTCGTATTACCAATCACTTCCTTATCACCATGATCATCCAACGTTCCGATACCATCGTCTATCACTCCATCACCATTTAAATCTTTTACCTTAATATCACCTGCGCCCCATTGTACATTGGCTATATCCTTTTGGCTATACCAATTGGCAGCCTCTTCATCACTTTGGAACAAACCTTCTACGCGATAGCCCCAAATATCACCAACTTTCTTTCCTTCATAATAGGTACTGATATCTCCAGTCGGGTTGTTATATTTGGTGATTTCTGCTTGAGAATCAGATAATACAAAGCCTAAATCATAAGAAAAATCGTCACCAATCTTATCGCGCCAACTGATGGTTAATTCCCATCCGCGAGTTTTCAGTTCGGCACTGTTCTCAGGAGGGGCTGTCGTACCCAATAAAGCCGGATAGGAAGTCTTGATCAACATGTCCGAAGTGGTACGCACATAGTAGTCGAAACTCATGTCCAATCGCTGCTGCAGGAACGTCATATCAATACCAAAGTTCATGGTAGAAACTTTTTCCCAAGTCAAGTCTGCACTTACCAAGTTACCCGGATTGATAGTCGTAGCATACGTATCGCCAAATAACCAATATGTAGATGTACTATTGCTCATAAACGGGATATACGGATAATATTTGGTATTTCCACTCCAGTCACTGGATGAAATCATCTGATTACCCAATATACCATAGGAAGCACGGAGCTTCAAATTGTCCAACCAGTCACGGGTACCCTGCATGAACGACTCTTCACTGATACGCCAAGCGGCAGAGAATGAAGGCAGGAATACAAAACGATTGTCGGAGGGGAAACGAGATGTACCATCGTAACGTCCGTTGAATTCAACCAGATAACGGTCATTATAAATATAGTTCAAACGGAAGAAACCGCCACGCAAAGCCCATTCATATCCATTCTGAGAAACTTCATGATTGCCAGAACCCAAGCTCAAAGAGGGAAGCTCGTCGTTCAAGATGTCATAACGTTTTCCGCTGAATGTAGAATACTTGGTAAGTTCCTGGTTGAAACCAATCATAGCCTTCAAATAATGCTTTTCTGCAAATGTCCGTTCATAGTCAGTATAGGCATTGAATGAATAATAGCTGGTATTATAATTCGTCATCTGATAATAATTGGTAGACGTACGTCCATACGTTTCATTGAACGAATTATCAAAGAATTTAATCGGTTTGGAATGAGCAGAAGCCTTCTTGTAGTTCAGGTTGTAGTTGAAATCCACATGAGCCTTCCATCCCTTCAAAATGTCAAAATCGGCAGTCGCAGTCAACCATATGTCATGCTGGTCATATTTATTACGCCCGCCATCTTTCAACAGAGAATAAGCATTGTTCTCGCTGTACAAACCGTCAAACTTATCCAATTCAGGATACCGGGGATCTTTTTGCCAGGCATTGATAAAGTCAGTAGGCAATGTATAGATTACTCGTTTCCAAACGTCCTTACCATCGTAAGTAAACGGTTTGTCCTGCGTACTGTAGTTATACAAAGTCTTGAAACCTAACTTCATCCATTTAGTAGTCTGGTTCTCTACATTGATACGGGTATTCAACTGCTTATAGTTATCATCCCCAACCTTGTACAGACCATCCTGGTTCAGATAACCAACAGAAGTATAAAAACGTGTCTTCTCACTACCACCGGTAATATTGATATTATGACGCTGAGTGGGAGTCACATCCTTAATCATCTTTTCCTTAAAATCGGAATAGCCATAATAATAAAGCTGTCCGTCAATCACCTCGTATTCAGGATTGTTCTTCGGATCAGCTTCGTAAGCCTTCATTTTGGCTATTACATCGTCACGATACTTCGTCGCTACATTACCGTTAATACAAGCCTGATTCATCCATTCGGCAAATTGCGACTGGCTGTCAAGAAATTCCGGCATAATAGAAGGCTTTGCAAACGAGAAGTTACCGGAATAGCTGACCCTGGTCTTTTCTGCCTTGCTAGGATTCTTGGTAGTTACCAATACGACACCGAAAGCAGCACGTACACCGTAAATAGCCGATGCAGCAGCATCTTTCAACACTGTCACATTCTCAATATCATTGGGGTTTACCAAATCAAGGCTCATCTCCACACCATCAACCAATACCAACGGGCTACCACCATTAATAGAAGTGGTACCACGGACATTGATACTAGCCGACTGGCCCGGCTCACCACTGGAGTTCGTAATCTGAAGGTTAGGAATAGTACCTTGCAAAGCACTGGTTGTACTGGTAATGGGACGTGACTCCAAAACCTTTGAATCGACCTTTCCGATAGAACCGGTCAAGTTTACCTTCTTTTGCGAACCGTAACCTACCACCACCACTTCTTCAAGCGCTTTGGCATCCTCGCTCATCTGTACGTTAAACTCCGTCTTACCGGCAACCTTGATTTCCTGAGTCACATAACCTATAAAAGAAATCTGCAATACGGCATTCTCTGGAACGTTCGACAAAACGAATTTTCCGTCCACATCGGTTATCACACCGTTACTTGTTCCTTTCACCAAAACATTGGCACCGATCACCGGACCAAAGTTGTCTGTCACTACACCCTTCACGGTCTTACCGTTCTGCGCAATCACTTGCACAATGTCAGCGTCCGAAAGAGTTCCGTTCAAAGGACTTGCCATCACGCCCGCACCGGAAAGAGTGCACAAGGCGCAAAACAAAATGCGCTTTGAAAAATCAGAAGATGTTTTTCCTCTTTTCATAAATAGACATTTTTTAAGTTTGATAATTAGATTAAGATAACTATCTTTGTTTTAACTTTTCCCATCTATTCATATCCCCCAGAACCGTGTTTCCATGGTCTTAGGTTTAATTTAACACTGCAAATCTAAAGAGAAGCTAATGAAGAGGTTTACTCTTTTAGCTTTTTCTTTTACTCTTTTTCAACAAGAATCACAAACCACTATAAATCAATCAAATACGATGAACAAAAACATAAAAAAAGTGATAAGAAGCAAACAAATAAGATAAAATAAGACTGCGATTTCAGCTACAAAAAAGAGAAGAAGGACAATAAAAACCTATAGAAAAGCGGCCTTGAAAACAAACATCAGGAAGTAGTTTCCGAAAGGACAAGGAAGTATAATATTATGATGAGAAAAAAAGAAAGCACTTCGTGAAATCATGACGAAGTGCTTCGTGAAGGTTTGACACAGTGCTTTATGAAGGTGTCACACAGTGCTTCGTGAAGACCTGACGAAGCACTGCATGAAAGGGCCAGAAAGCACTGTGTGAGAAAGGCTGAAAACCGATATACAATCTTGATCAGCGCACGGCTATCTCTGCAAAGCCCATCGGCTCACCTTCCGCTACCATACGGACAGCTTTCAGATACAGATAGCGTGCCTTGATGGGCGTGAAGTAAACCGACTGCATCACGGGGTTGTTACGGATGTTGGAGAATTCACCAGACTTGACTACACGAACCTCCTGTCCGTCGGCACCGGCCACGGACAATTCATAATGGGAAACCAGTCCTTTGCTAGGCTCACCCTGGTCGGGCAAGAAGTGGAAGGAAGAAACAAAACGTTCACTACCCAAATCGATAGTCAGTAAATCACCGTCGACAAAACATGTGGTCTTCTCGCTACGGTCGGAAGCAAAAGCCGCCTCTTCCGGCTTCACACCGGAAAGGGTGAAAGGAAGGCTTTGCATCCGGGCAGTCGGAACGGCTTCAAAAAGTTTGTCGGCATTCTCGCCGGCGTCATACACTCCGATGTTGTTGATACACAACGGGCCGCGCGCATCGGTAATGCGGATGCGGATGCCGTCGGAAACGACAGAAGAGAAGCGCAACAGACGTTTATAGCCGATAGTGGTGGTCTCTTCGTTCAGGACAACAGGCTGCCAATCGCCCGAAGTATCGCGATACTCCACTGTGAAAGCCTTCACACGCTGACCTAAAGGGATATACTCTTGCAACAGCATACGGTTCATCCGCGTCGGAGAGGAAAAAGAGAACGTAATGTCGGCTGTCGTCACACTGTCGGCCGTAGCCCAATAGGTGTCGTAGTCATCGTCCGTCAAAGCTGAAGCGACATAATTGCCGCCACGTTCGTTGCTCACCTGGGGAACCACTCCGGCTACCAGATTTGTTTCCAGTTCTTTCTGTATCAGCTGATGGAAACGAACCGCATTGGCCGAGTCAACCGGATGTATCAGTCCGTTCCTGTCTACCGGGAAATTCAGCAACAGCGTCGCATTATGTCCCACACTGCGATAATAGAGATCAACCAACTGTTCGGGAGTCTTTACAAGGCTGTCCTGCTCAGGATGATAGAACCAGCCCGGACGGATGGAGACATCGCATTCGGCTGCCACCCACTGGTTGCCATCTGCATGACCATACTGAAGCTGGTAACTCTTGTCGTAACCGGGATATACTTCACCCTTACGGAGGAAAGACCAGTTGGTGGCACCGGCAAAACCCTTTTCGTTGCCCACCCACCGGCAACCGGGACCGCCGTCGGAGAAGACGACTGCCTGCGGCTGTATACTGTCCAGCATCTCGTAAATGCGAGGATAATTATAGTAATTACGACGGTCGATGGTACGCGTTTCCTTAGCTCCGCCATACCATCCGTCTCCACCATTGGCGCCATCGAACCAAACTTCGAACACTTCACCATAATTGGTCAACAAATCACGCAACTGAGCATAGAAATAATCCAGATAGGCAGGAGTACCGTAATTGGCCTGATGACGATCCCACGGTGACAGATAAACAGCAAATTTCAATCCATATTTCTTGCAAGCTTCGGACAATTCGCGCACGACGTCTCCTTTACCATCTTTATAAGGACTGTTTGCCACACTGTAGTCGGTGCCGGCAAACGGCCAAAGGCAAAAGCCATCGTGATGCTTGGCCGTAAGAATGACTCCTTTCATTCCTGCTGCCACCAAAGTCTTGGCCCACTGTTCGCAATCCAGACGAGAAGGATTGAACACCTCCGCCGGTGTGTCACCATATCCCCATTCACGGTCGTTGAACGTATTCAGACCAAAGTGGATAAAGGCATATGTCTCCATCTTCTGCCACTCCACCTGCTTGGGTTCGGGAAGAGGCAGAACAGGCTCAGGAGCCTTGACATGCGTAGAAGAACACGCCGACATCACAACTGATAAAGATGCGGAAAGCCATAAGGCCGATAGAAGTTTGTTGTTGTTCATGAAACAAGCGTTTATAAGTTAATAATCAATTGTTTTCGTTTAAAACGAGTGTCCGTCTACTGGCGATGGACATTTTGGACCACGGAGTAACCGAAGTCCACAGAGCAAGATCGGCAATGCCGGCAGGATAAGACACCCCACCCCGAAGATCTTCCTCCAGAGCTTTCAACATCACGTAGTCCATACCATGATGATGGGTATCTATTTCGAGCGCTTCACGCCCCCATTGCTTCCAGTAAGAATGCTCATAGCGGTCGATATAAGCATCGTCCGGTTCCCAAGATTCATCAGGACTGATTCCTTCCACATAAATCATCCGACGGTCACCGTTCCAGATGCCACGCGTACCCTGTATCTCAAAGTCGAGGCTACGAGGACGGGGCAAGGTCGTATCATGCGTCAGCGAAAGCAGTACTCCCCGTTCCGTTTCCAACTGCGTAACCACTACATCACCCAACGTGATCTTTACATCGGTGCTTCCTCCCAGATCACGAATACGCTGCATCAGGCCGGCAGGCTTAGAAGCAAAAGAAGTCAGATACTTGAGACGGTCGGTACGCCCGATGCCCGCTATCAGGCAAAGAGGTGCCAGGCCGTGCGTGGGATAAAGGTCACCATTCTCTTCCTGATAGAACCGGCTCCGCCAGACGCTTTCCGTTTTGTCTCGGTTTCCCAAGGTCCCGTCATCGTCCAGTAGCAGACGGCGCAGGTCGTGACGGTAACCGCCGCGCATATAAACAATCTCGCCTAGCACACCGGCACGCACCAGATTATAGACAGACAAATTCTCACGCATGAAAAGCGTGTTCTCCAGCGGATAAACTCTACGCCCGGTACGTTCAGCCAGTTCTATCAACGGCTTATACTCATCCAGATACAACCCGCCCTTTATCTCCAAAGCAACATCTGCTCCATGCTCCACGCAATGAATGGCATGCTGCACATGACACAGCCAGGGAGAAGCTACAAATACCAGTGCAGGCGCCTGTTCCTCCAGCATATTCAGATAGTCACAGTCTCCCCTATCATAACAGGCCACATCAGCCATACCCACATCCGACACACCGGGATCAGCAAAAGCCACCAGGCGGAAAGCAGGAATATGACGTAACAGGCGGAGCAGCTGCATCCCCCTATACCCCATGCCTATGAATGCCGTCTTTATCATATCTTCGTCATCCGTTCATATCTTTTCCGCGTCAATACAGGAAAAGTGTGTCAAAGATAAGAAGTTTTTGCAACATACACCAAAAGATTCGTATCTTTGCCCGGACCAAAAACAAGATTATTCACTTTAAACAAGATTCTATATAAAAATGGAAACAAACAAGTACATTACTGTAGCTTACAAGCTATACACCATTGAAGACGGAGAACGCGATTTCACGGAGGAAGCAACCACCGAACATCCATTCCAGTTCATCTCTGGGCTGGGACTGACCCTTGAAGCTTTCGAAAACCAGCTGAAAGACTTGAATGCCGGCGACAAATTCGACTTCACCATCGCCTGTACCGACGCCTACGGCGAATATGACGAAGACCACGTCATCGACCTGCCCAAGGATATCTTCCTCATCGACGGCAAATTCGACGATACGCGTATTAAAGAAGGTGCTATTGTCCCCCTGATGACAGCCGAGGGCCAGCATATCAACGGAAGTGTCGTAGAAGTGAAAGACGATGTTGTCGTAATGGACATGAACCATCCCCTGGCCGGATGCGACCTGAATTTTGTGGGGGAAGTGGTGACCAACCGTCCGGCAACCAACGAAGAACTGGCCGAAATGGCACGGATGATGAGCGGCGGTTGCGGATGCAGTTGCGACAGTTGCGGAGGAGGTTGCGGCGAGCACGACTGTGGTGAAGGCTGCTGCCACTAATCAATGAAGAACTAATAATGAAGAATGAAGAATTCCTGAGTATTTCTTTATTGGGAAAACACAAATAGGAAATTCTTCATTCTTCATTATTAGTTCTTCATTTACTTGTCATGATGTCGAGCACCAGTTTATCTGTCTCGTTCATTCCCTGAGACCCAATCTTGGTCAAGTTACGGATGCTTTGATCCACATCCTTGTCGATAATGCCCTCAACGGAAGTGACACAACGATTTTCCATCGCCATAATGGCGGAAAGGACTGCAGTCGATACGCCGGTAGTCACTTTCAGAGCACAACTTGGCTTGGCTCCGTCACAGATCATACCTGTCAGATTGGCTATCATGTTCTGTACGGCATAGGTAATCTGCTCGTACGTGCCTCCCATCAACCAAGTAATACCGCAACTGGACCCCGTAGCAGCTACTACACAACCACACAAAGCGGACAAACGTCCCAGACTCTCCTTAATATAGATGACAGTCAGATGGCTCAGCATCAAGGCACGTATCAGTTCTTCTTCCGACTTGCCGTTTTCTTCGGCATAGACCACCACGGGAAGCGTGGCCGAAATACCCTGGTTACCGCTGCCCGAATTGCTCATTACCGGTATCATAGCCCCCGCCATACGCGCGTCGCAGGCCCCGGACGTATAAGAAAGGATATGGGAAAAGACACTGTCACCCATCACCTTATGTTCGTATGTACCGCGGAGCATCTTGCCCAACCCATGACCATAATCGCCCGTAAAGGACTGCTCGGCGGCAGCCTTGTTCAGGCGGGCTGTATCGAGGATAAAGCGGATCTCGTCCAATGGTGCTGTCATAGCAAAATCATATACCTTGCGGAACGACAGCTCAGGCACGGCGTTCTCTTCTTCTTCAGCAGAAGCAGCCTGTTTGTCAAGCAAAACTTCGCCGTTGCGTGACACATAAACAAACGATGTGTGCCCACCTGCGATGATAGCCGTCGAACGGTCTGATCCCGCCTCACAACATACCTCTATATATAACTTCTCGCTGATGTCCGGTTTCAGTGCAATAGATATGCGCTTTTCGTCAATAAAACGTTTTCCAGCTTCCACAGCCTCGGGCGTACTGTCCTTCAGCACTTCCAGCTGATACTCCGATTTTCCGATCAAAGCCCCCAATGCTATGGCAATGGGTAAACCTATCATCCCTGTACCCGGAATGCCTACACCCATCGCATTTTTCAGTATGTTTGTACTAAGCCATACACTTATCTTTTCAGGTTTAACACCCAATGTTTCTGCTGCCTTAGCCACACACAAGGCAACGGCAATAGGCTCCGTACATCCGATAGCCGGAACCACTTCCCGTTTCACGAGAGCTATAATCTGTTGTCTTTCTGCATCATTTATCATTGTGTCACGAAATTTTAGTCCTTGCAAAGGTAGGAAAAACGTTTTATTAAACAAATAGTCAGAAAATATAAAATATCAATCGAGATTTCTTTTAATTCAAAAAAGAACTGTAACTTTGGCGCAATATTATTCATTGCATAAAATAAAACCACATGAAGTATTATCTATTATCTCTACCCCTGCTACTTACGTTCATGCTGTTTTCTTGTATACAGGATGAAGCCCCGAACACCGAGGCGGACATTGAATCGGTCAGCCTGCCGGGTGATGTACTGGTACGTTCCGTAGAACTCGACGCTATCACGGACGAAACAGGCGGAAAGATTTATCCTATCATACTGTATGTTAAAAAAAGCACGGACGTGAGCCAGTTAGCGCCAGAGTTCACACTGACGCCCGGCGCTACCATCGTACCTGCAAGCGGAACCGTATTGGACTTCAATACCCCCAAGAACTACATCGTCACTTCGGAAGACGGAGAATGGCAACGCAATTACCGTATAGAAGTCACAAGCACGGGACTTACCAGCACACAATATGGTTTTGAGTATGTACGACTAGGGGGAAATGGAAAATACCACATCTTTTATGAAACAGATCAGCTGGGAATCGAAACAATGACTTGGGCCAGTGCTAACCCTGGTTATGCATTAACAGATAATACCCTCTCACAACCAGAAGAATTCCCCACCTACCAAGCAGACGGAGGATATAACGGCAAATGCCTGACTTTAGTAACTCGAAGAACGGGGTCTTTGGGCAACACCGTTAACATGCCTATCGCTTCCGGAAATTTGTTTATCGGTTCATTCAACTTGGCCAACGCATTAACCAACGCCTTGAAGGCAACTCAACTTGGCTCACAATTTGAATATGTCCCAACTTCTCTACATGGATATTACAAATTCAAAGCCGGAGAAACATTCTACATGCTGGATACAACGGCAGAAGACAAACTGACACCTGTACCAGACCGCAAAGACATTTTCAACATATATGCTGTATTTTACGAAAGTACGACAGAATGTCCCATACTGGACGGAACAAACATCCTTGCCGAAGATAATGAACAAATCATTTCTGTGGCACAAATTGAGGATGCTAAAGAAACAGACGAATGGACTGAATTCGACTTGCCTTTCCAATTGCGAGAAGGAAAGAGTATCGACACGACCAAATTGCAGGAAGGCAAATATTACCTTACCATCGTCTTTGCATCGAGCGCACGTGGAGACTACTTTGAAGGGGCTCCCGGAAGCACATTGTGTATTGACGAAGTTACCCTCAATTATGACGAATAGACCCAAAACGTATTATCCCTAAAAACATCATGAGACATCATCATATTTTTGCATGGCTCGTAATGAGCTTTATGTTGACAACAACCATCCACCTTCAGGCTCAGGAAGATCGTAACCGAGGCATTATACAGTCAGCACTTTACGGACTGGAATATGAAATCAAAGCCGGATTCAACATCGGCGGAACCACTCCTTTACCACTGCCTCAAGAAATACGCGACCTGACCGGGTACTCGCCTAATATCAATTTTTCTATCGAAGGAGACATCATCAAATGGCTTGGGAAAAAAAAGGAATGGGGAATCATTCTTGGACTGCGCCTCGAAAATAAAGGAATGGAAGCAGAAGCCCGTACCAAGAATTACAGTATGGAAATTATCGGTAGCGGAGGAGAACGAATGAAAGGAAACTGGACCGGTATGGTGAAAACCAAATTCCGCGCTTCTTATTTCACGATTCCCATATTAGCAACTTGGAAAGCCAATCCACGCCTGCACCTGCAACTCGGTCCTTATTTGTCCATTATGACCAACGGCGACTTTTCCGGTTATGTATTCGATGGGTATTTACGAGAGGGCGACCCGACAGGCAATAAAGTAGAATTTGACAGTGATACTAACGTCCCTTATGACTTTTCTGACAACTTACGTACCTTCCAATACGGCCTTCAGGGAGGAATTAGCTGGCGTGCCTTCAAACATCTCAATGTAAACGCTAATCTGAACTGGGGACTGAATGATATTTTTCAAAAAGATTTTCAAACCATCACTTTTGCCATGTATCCCATTTATCTGAATGTAGGATTCGGATACTCATTCTGATTGTTTAATGGAAGAGAATCCCCTACATGGAGACTCCTCATCGGTTCTTAACGGAATTGCCCCTGCTACAAATGATTTGTAACAGGGGCAATCTTATGTCTCAAGAAGTCGAAACTCCGGGTTCACGCTTTTATTCAGAAATCATACTCAATCGGCCTTCGTTCCTGTAAAAGTCACATCGACGGATTGTTGAAGCAAAGTTGCATCTACAGTGATAGCGATATCAATATTTTTACCGCTTATGGTACCTGCCACTTCTACCGGGCAAGAACCTACAATATCCAATGTCAATGTCTCACTGCCTTGAAAATTATAAGTTTCATTCTCTTCAGTAACAGCACATGGATCTACTACAATATCACCCAATTCCATTCCCATAAAAGAGAAATCGTTCAATTCAAGCTTCACTGCATTTTCAGTGGAGGAAGCGGACAATATAATATTCTGTTCTATATCAGTCGCTATTGACACACCATCTACAGTAATGGATAACTTTCCTTCATAAGTACCAATTAAATCACTTTCAATCACTTGCGACAAGGTTACTTCGCTCTTTTCATCATCATCACTACAAGCTGTAAAAAAAACCATCGCACAAATCAAAGCGAACAAATAAAAAAAACTTTTTTTCATCACAAAACAAGTTGGTTAATAATTAAACTTCATAGGGATTTAAATATCCCATTTTTCATTTCGCTGCAAAGAAAAGCGTTTTATACGACTTATACAAGTTCCATTCTCATAATTTAATATTCCATTTTTAATATTTTCACCTTTAACTTCCATAAAAGGCCATTAAAACGATTGAAAGAATAGACAAGAAATAACCATCAAAATTTGTGGTTTCGAAAACTATTGCCTACTTTTATTGAGCTGAAACATGCCCTTCAAGGCCATTAAAGTACATCAAACTCATTCATAACCCTTTAAAGCAAATTGACTATGTTCAACTCATTCGGAAACATTCTGCGCCTGACCAGCTTCGGCGAATCGCACGGAAAAGGTATCGGAGGTGTCATCGACGGATTTCCCGCAGGCATCACCATCGACATGGATTTTATACAGAAGGAACTGGATCGCCGACGCCCCGGACAGTCGGCCCTCACTACTCCACGCAAGGAGGCCGACCGGGTGGAATTCCTCTCCGGCATCTTCGAAGGCAAGTCGACAGGCTGCCCCATCGGATTCATCGTATGGAACGAGAACCAACACTCAGGCGACTATGACAATATGAAGGACGTCTACCGTCCCTCGCATGCAGACTATACCTACAAGACGAAATATGGCATCCGCGACCATCGCGGCGGCGGACGCTCGTCGGCCCGCGAAACTATCTCGCGCGTCGTGGCGGGTGCGTTGGCCAAGCTGGCCCTGCGACAACTGGGCATACGCATCACGGCCTACACGTCGCAAGTGGGTCCCATCCGGCTGGAAGAGAACTACACGGCCTACGACCTGGACCTGACGGAAACAAACCCCGTCCGCTGTCCCGACCCAGAGAAGGCGAAGGAAATGGAACAGCTCATCGCCGAGGTGAAGGCCGAGGGCGACACGATAGGCGGTGTCATCACCTGCGTCATCACGGGTTGTCCCGTCGGACTGGGACAGCCGGTGTTCGGCAAGCTGCAGGCCGCGCTGGCATCGGGCATGCTGAGCATCAACGCCGCCAAGGCCTTCGAATACGGCGACGGATTCAAGGGGCTGAAGATGAGGGGCTCGGAGCAGAACGACGTATTCTACAACAACGCCGGACGAATCACCACGCACACGAACCACTCGGGAGGCATCCAAGGGGGCATCAGCAACGGACAGGACATCTACTTCTGCGTGGCCTTCAAGCCAGTGGCAACCGTGCTCATGGAGCAACACACGGTGAACATTGACGGACGGGACACGACGCTGAAAGCCCGCGGACGCCACGACCCCTGCGTCCTGCCACGCGCCGTACCTATCGTGGAAGCGATGGCCGCACTCACCATCCTGGACTTCTACCTGATAGACCGGACAACGCAACTGTAAAAGCCTCTCCCATATATATAATGTATAACCCTTCATTCATTATTCCTCTTCCACTTATGATCAGAACCTACATCTCCGAAAACGAACCCCGTATGCTGGACGAACTGTTCAGCCTCATCCGCATCCCCAGTATCAGCGCCAAACCCGAACACCACGATGACATGCTGGACTGCGCCGAACGCTGGCGCCAACTGCTGCTCGAGGCCGGCGCCGACGAAGCCCTGGTGATGCCCTCGCAGGGAAACCCGATGGTGTTCGCACAGAAAACCGTAAACCCCGAAGCAAAGACCGTCCTCGTCTACGCCCACTACGACGTGATGCCCGCCGAACCGCTGGAACTGTGGAGGAGCGCTCCCTTCGAACCCGAAGTGCACGACGGCCGCATCTGGGCCCGCGGCGCCGACGACGACAAGGGCCAGTCGTTCATCCAGGTGAAGGCATTCGAATATCTGGTGAAAAAAGGCCTGCTGACGCACAACGTGAAGTTCATCTTCGAAGGCGAAGAAGAAATAGGCTCGCCCAGCCTCGAAGCTTTCTGCCAGGAACACCGCGAACTGCTCAAGGCCGACATCATCCTCGTGTCGGACACCAGCATGCTGGGCGCCGACCTGCCCTCGCTGACTACCGGCCTGCGCGGACTGGCCTACTGGGAAATCGAAGTGACGGGCCCCAACCGCGACCTGCATTCTGGCCACTTCGGCGGAGCCGTGGCCAATCCCATCAACGTGCTGTGCCAGATGCTGGCGCGCGTGGTCGATGCCGACGGACGCATCACCGCGCCTGGCTTCTACGACGACGTGGAGGAAGTGCCGCAAGCCGAGCGCGAGATGATAGCCCGCATCCCCTTCGACGAAGAGAAATACAAGGCAGCCATCGGCGTCCGGGAACTGGCGGGCGAGAAGGGCTACAGCACGCTGGAGCGAAACAGCTGCCGCCCGTCGTTCGACGTTTGCGGCATTTGGGGAGGTTATACAGGCGAAGGTTCGAAGACGGTACTGCCGTCGAAAGCCTATGCCAAGGTGTCTTGCCGCCTTGTTCCCCACCAGGACCACCACAAGATTTCACAGCTGTTTGCCGACTACATCCAGAGCATTGCCCCCACTACGGTACAGGTAAAGGTAACGCCCATGCACGGCGGACAGGGCTATGTCTGCCCCATCACACTGCCCGCCTATCAGGCTGCCGAGAAAGGATTTGAGAAAGCGTTCGGACGAAAGCCGCTGGCCGTGCGCCGCGGCGGAAGCATTCCCATCATCTCGACCTTCGAACAGGTGCTGGGTATCAAAACGGTACTGATGGGATTCGGACTGGAGAGCAACGCCATCCACTCACCCAACGAAAACATGCCGCTCGATATCCTGCGCAAAGGCATCGAAGCGGTGGTCGAATTCCACTTGAATTACGATTAAACAGACACGTCAAGCATCGAACGGCTTACGGAAGGTACAACCATTGCGCCACTCGGAGCAACCGTAAGCCGTTTTTCCTTTGATAATGGTACCCTTTCCGCACAAGGGACACGGACGCCCCACCCATTCATCGGGCTGCACCACAGGAGCCGGAGCTGTTCCGGCACCGGCAGCCTCGGTCTTCTTCTTGCGGGGCGAGCGTTTGCGGTGTTCCTTCTTCGGCTGGTCGTCGGAAGTACTACGCGCAACCTTACCCGCTACGGGAAGCGCCTGTACCGTAATGTGGCGGTTGCTGTTGTCCGACAGTACACTGGTCACAATCTCAGCCACCATCTGCTTCAGTTCTTCCAAGAAACGAGAGGCATCATACGTGCGACGCTCTATCTCGCGCAACTTCTTTTCCCAGATACCCGTCAGTTCAGCACTCTTCAACAATTCTTCGTGAATGGTCTGAATCAGTTCCACACCCGTGGGGGTAGCTATCAGATTCTTCTTTTCCTTGCGGATATAGTTACGTTTGAACAAGGTCTCGATAATGGCAGCACGGGTGGAAGGACGGCCGATACCGTTTTCCTTCAGGGCATCGCGCAGTTCATCGTTATCCACCAGCTTACCGGCGGTTTCCATGGCACGGAGCAGAGTGGCTTCGGTGTAAGGGCGCGGAGGTTGCGTCCATTTCTCCACGAGTTCGGGCACGTGGGGACCACTCTCCCCCTTGACAAAGGCAGGCAGCACACGGTCTTCTTCGCCATTCTCCTTATTCCCCTCATCGCCGCTTCCTTCCTGAGCGGAGGCATTGGCCGTGAACACCACCCGCCAGCCCGGATCGAGTATCTGCCGGCCGGATGTCTTGAACTCCACTCCGTCCGCCTCACCCAGAACAGTCGTGGTCGAGAAGCGGCAGTCGGGATAGAACACGGCGATGAAGCGGCGGGCAATGAGGTCGAATACCCGTCGTTCTACATCGGTGAGGTTGACCGGCGGTTGGCCGGTAGGAATAATGGCATGGTGGTCCGTGACCTTCGAATTGTCGAACACTTTCTTCGACTTCGTCAGGATGGTTCCCTCCAGCGGCGCGGTCCAGGTCTCATAGCCCCGCAACCCCTTCAGGATGGAGGGACACTTGGGATAGATGTCGTCACTCAAGAAGGTAGTATCTACACGAGGATAAGTAGTGACCTTCTTCTCGTAGAGCGACTGGATAGTCTTCAGCGTGTCGTCGGCCGAGTAGGCAAACTTCTTGTTGCACTCCACCTGCAGGGAGGTCAGGTCGAAAAGACGGAGCGGTGCTTCACGGCCCTCCTTCTTCGTCACAGAGGTAACGGTAAACGGTACATCCTTGATGCGTGCCAGCAGTTCCTCACCTCTCGCACGGTCTGTTATGGG
Source organism: uncultured Bacteroides sp. (assembly GCA_964419245.1). Classification (GTDB taxonomy): domain Bacteria; phylum Bacteroidota; class Bacteroidia; order Bacteroidales; family Bacteroidaceae; genus Bacteroides. The sequence goes on from CAYQOV010000004.1 coordinate 59,100, forward strand.
ATCTATACCGCGGTTCTCTTCCTCCTTCTTGGGCTTCTTGCCGGCGGCCAGAGCTTCCTTCTGCTTCTCTGCTTCCAGTGCCAGCTCTTCGTCGCTCTTGCGGATGAGGGCCGAGAAAGTAGTATCGCGGTAAACGGTATTGAGCACCCAGTATTGCTTGGGCACAAAGTTCTGAATCTCCAACTGGCGGTTCACGATAAGGGCCAGTGTAGGCGTCTGCACCCGCCCGATGGAAAGCACCTGGCGGTTCTGCCCGTATTTCATGGTATACAGGCGCGTGGCATTCATGCCCAGCAGCCAGTCGCCGATGGCACGGCTCAAGCCCGCTTCGTACAGAGGCTGGAAGTCGGCAGCATCCCGCAGGTTGGAGAATCCTTCGCGGATGGCTTCTTCGGTCAGTGAAGATATCCACAGGCGCTTCACTGGGCATTTGGCTCCAGCTTTCTGCATCACCCACCGCTGGATGAGCTCTCCCTCCTGGCCGGCATCACCGCAGTTGATGATCATGTCAGCCTTCTGCATCAGCCCCTCGATGACGTGGAACTGACGTTCGTAGGTAGGATTACTGATGAGTTTGATACCGAAGCGGGGCGGTATCATGGGCAGGCTGCCCAGGCTCCACGTCTTCCAGCTCGGCGTATATTCATGCGGCTCCTTCAGCGTACAGAGATGGCCGAACGTCCAGGTCACCTGGTATCCGTTTCCTTCGATATATCCGTCTTTCTTCTCCTTCGCTCCCAGCACATCGGCTATGTCGCGTGCCACAGAGGGTTTCTCGGCTATGCAAACGATCATTACTTCTTCAGTTGTTTTTTATCGGGCAAAGATACAGATTTAATAAAGAATGAAAAAACGAAGAACTGGAAAATTCTCAGCCTCCAACTGAGGGAATATTTTTACTTGACTGGGGAAAAAGATTTTCCCAACTGGAAAATAAATCCCGCTATCTATAATAAAATTAACATATGATCACTGCAACCCTACAGACTTATCCTCCCTTCATGCTCTCTTAACCGCATAAAAAAGCTCCGCCGAACCCAGCCTTTGTTCGTTTTAATAAGAAGAAGGGCGGAAATGTAAACACATTCCGCCCTTCTTTAACAATTAAATCAATAAATTATTCTTCATCCATCAAGATCTCCAAAATCTGGCAAGCAGCCTTGGCAACCGAAGTACCGGGGCCAAAGATAGCGGCTACACCAGCCTTGTACAGGAAGTCATAGTCTTGTGCAGGGATTACACCACCGGCAATCACTACAATATCCTCACGGCCCAACTTCTTCAGTTCGGCAATGATTTGTGGAATCAAAGTCTTGTGACCAGCAGCCAGTGAAGACACACCTACTACATGCACGTCGTTCTCAACAGCCTCACGGGCAGCCTCGGCCGGAGTCTGGAACAACGGTCCCATATCTACGTCAAAACCGCAGTCGGCATAACCGGTTGCAACTACCTTCGCACCACGGTCGTGACCGTCCTGACCCATCTTGGCAATCATGATACGGGGCTGACGGCCTTCCTTCTTGGCAAACTTCTCGCAGAGTTCACATGCCTTGGCGAAGTCTGCATCGCTCTTACTTTCTGATGAATACACGCCTGAAATAGTTCTAATTACAGCTTTATAACGTCCTACAACTTTCTCACAAGCATACGAGATTTCTCCCAAAGTAGCGCGAACACGGGCAGCCTCAACAGCCAATTCCAGCAAGTTGCCCTTGCCTGTCTTCACACATTCGGTGATGGCATCCAGTGCCTTGTCCACTTCTGCCTGATTACGTCCTTCCTTCAGACGCTTCAGGTTCTCCAACTGTTCCTGACGAACGGCCGTATTGTCAATCTCCAGAATATCAATCGGAGCTTCCTTCTCAAGGCGGTACTTGTTCACACCGACAATGGTCTGCGCACCGCTGTCGATACGGGCCTGCGTACGTGCGGCAGCCTCTTCGATACGCATCTTGGGTATACCGGTTTCGATAGCCTTGGCCATACCACCCAGCTTCTCGATTTCCTGGATGTGCTCCCATGCCTTGTGGGCAATCTCATTGGTCAGCGACTCTACATAGTAGGAACCACCCCACGGGTCAACGTTTTTACAGATATTGGTCTCTTCCTGAATATAGATCTGCGTATTACGCGCGATACGTGCAGAGAAGTCGGTAGGCAAAGCGATGGCCTCGTCGAGGGCGTTGGTGTGCAGAGACTGCGTATGTCCCAATGCGGCTGCCATAGCCTCGATACAGGTACGGCCTACGTTGTTGAACGGATCCTGCTCGGTCAATGACCAACCTGAAGTCTGAGAGTGTGTACGCAAAGCCAGTGACTTCGGATTCTTCGGGTTGAACTGCTTTACAATCTTGGCCCACAACATACGTGCAGCACGCATCTTGGCAATTTCCATAAAGTGGTTGGTACCGATAGCCCAGAAGAAAGACAGACGTGGTGCAAAGGCATCGATGTCCAGTCCGGCACCCACACCGGCACGGAGGTATTCCAGACCGTCGGCCAAGGTATAAGCCAACTCGATATCTGCCGTAGCACCAGCTTCCTGCATGTGGTAACCGGAGATGGAGATGGAGTTGAACTTCGGCATCTTCTGCGAAGTATATTCAAAGATGTCGGAAATGATCTTCATGGAGAATGCAGGCGGGTAGATATAGGTATTGCGCACCATGAATTCCTTCAGAATATCGTTCTGGATGGTACCGGCCATTTCTTCAAGCTTGGCACCCTGCTCCAGACCGGCATTGATATAGAACGCCATGACGGGCAGTACGGCACCGTTCATCGTCATAGATACGGACATCTTGTTCAAGGGAATACCATCGAACAACACCTTCATGTTCTCCAGCGAGCAGATGGATACACCGGCCTTACCAACGTCACCCACTACACGTTCGTTGTCGGGGTCGTAACCGCGATGCGTAGCCAAATCAAACGCTACAGACAAACCTTTCTGACCGGAAGCCAGATTACGGCGATAAAATGCATTCGATTCTTCGGCCGTAGAAAAGCCTGCATACTGACGGATTGTCCAGGGACGCAGGGTGTACATTACAGAGTACGGGCCACGCAGGTAAGGAGGAATACCGGCAGCAAAGTCCAGATGCTCCATACCTTCAAGGTCCTCTTTGGTATAAACAGGCTTCACATTGATGTGTTCCGGCGTCTTCCAATCAGCCTCAATGCCATTAGCCTTCTGCCATTCAGCACCATTGACGGGCTTGAAATTGGCATATATATCTAAGTTTTTAAAATCTTTTCTCATCTTACTTCAAAAGTTTAGCGTTGTATTCTTTCAGGGTTTCCAGCACGTTGACACGAACATGGATGAAATTCTCGATACCGGCAGCCTTCAGCTCGTCCATGCAGGCAGGAGCTCCGGCAACGATGAACATAGCACGGCCATTCAAAGCCTTGAATGCGGGAACTGCATACTCGGCATATTCGTCATCGCTCGAACAGAGTACTACAATGTCGGCCTTCGCAGCTACGGCAGCTTCAACGCCCTCTTCTACAGTAGAGAAGCCCAGGTTGTCCACCACTTCGTATCCGGCGCAAGCCAGGAAGTTACAAGAGAACTGTGCACGTGCCTGACGCATAGCCAAGTTACCAATCGTCAACATGAATGCTTTCGGACGCTTGCCGGAAGTTTCGGTCTGCAGACGCAAAGCCTCGAATTCGCTGGCGGCACGGTCGAAGTTCAAAGAAGGAACATCCTTTTCGCAAGTATCATGGTGTCCGCCACAGCAGCAGACAGCTTCCAACGGACGCTTTTCGCCGGCCAGTTCGGTGAAGTTAGGATACTGGTTGGTACCCAACAGAATCTCCTTACGCTTGGCCACAGCCTCGTGACGCGCCTTGTTGCTGGCATTCACAGCCTCCTGTACTTTGCCAGCCTTTACTGCCGCATAGAAACCACCTTCATCCTCAACAGCCAGGAACAAATCCCAAGCCTGCTTGGCAATAGATACCGTCAAATTCTCAATATAATAAGAACCCGCAGCCGGATCAATTACTTTATCGAAATGAGATTCTTCTTTCAGCAACAGCTGCTGGTTACGTGCCAAACGTTCTGAGAAATCATTCGGAGTCTCGTATGCCTTGTCGAAAGGAACCACCGTCATAGAATCAACACCTGCAAGAGCGGCACTCATTGCTTCAGTCTGCGTACGAAGCAGGTTCACATACGAATCAAAAACTGTCAGGTTGAAAGAAGATGTTTCAGCATGTATCTTCATCTGGGCAGCACACTTACAGTCGCCTTCGGCCAGATACGAATTCACGATATCGGCCCACAACATACGTCCAGCACGGAACTTGGCAATTTCCAAGAAATAATTGGAGCTGATACCAAAATTGAACTTGATTTTTTTGGCAACCGTTGCAGCAGGAATACCAGCTTCGGTCAGTTGGTTCATATATTCGTTACCCCATGCCAATGCGTATCCCAGTTCCTGGTAAATATAAGCACCTGCATTGTTCAGAGTAAGTGCATTCACATTGATGACGCGATATTCGGGCAAAGCAGCCGTAGCGGCAATCAGTGCCTTGGCCGTATCTACCAAGCTACCTTTTTCCTTACCCTTGGCCAACATCTTGTTCAAATAGTCGAAGTTAATAGAACCATGCAACTTGTTCAGGTCATATCCCTTCTTCTGGAAATATTCTACCAACAAATTGGCCAAATCAACAACATGCCCTTGGCAAGTGGAGAAGTTCAACTCGACACATTCTGTACAAATACCTTCGAGCAACATTTCCAGATAAGCGGCATTCAGTTCCTTGGCCTTTACATGGAACGACAAAGAATCAATTCCTTTGTTCAGGATATCCAAGGCCTTGGCATTAGCTTCCTTCACATCATCTACTCTGATTTCCTGACGTACCAGCCACTCATTGTTGTCTTTCTTGTTACCTCTCAAATAAGGGAATTCACCAGGAAGTGCATCCGTTGTCTTAAGTCCTTCAAGGTCTTCCTTACGGTAGAAAGGTTTCACTTTAAATCCTTCGTTTGTCTTCCAAACGAGTTTCTTCTCAAAATCAGCCCCCTTAAGGTCTGCTGTTACTTTTTCCATCCACTGTTCAGTGGTAACAGGAGAAAAGTCTGAGAAGAGTTTTTCTTTACTGTCTGCCATAGTTTATAAATTTAAAATAGATAAATACTATTCATCATTTTGTCGTCAATAGACATGCAAATATACTCAAATCAAATTAAAGACAATCCTTTTTAGTGAAATTTCATACCTACCACTAAACAAGTGTCAAGTCGACATTGCAAAATCGAAAAATTAAGAAAAAACTTTGGCTACAATTGTTGAATTAGCTAATTTTGCAAAATTGTTTTTCAACTATAAATAAAGATGTGTTAAAAATATTATGAATTGGTTAGAAAGCTTGTTATGGGACCCAGCTTCCGTAGCACATATTGTGTGCCTTTATGCCTTTGTCATTTCACTAGGTGTACTGCTGGGTAAAATCAAGTTCTTTGGAGTATCGTTAGGAGTTACATTCGTACTCTTCGCGGGTATTCTGATGGGACATCTGGGATTTACAGGAGAAATTCACATTCTGCATTTCCTACGTGAATTCGGTCTTATTCTATTTGTATTCTGCATTGGTTTACAAGTAGGACCGTCGTTCTTCTCGTCTTTCAAAAAAGGCGGTATGACATTAAATCTGCTTGCTGTCGGCATCGTTTTGCTGAATATTGCTGTTACATTGGCTATTTATTTTATAGCCAACGGTCGTGTGGACCTACCAATGATGATTGGTATACTATATGGTGCCGTAACCAATACACCAGGTCTCGGTGCTGCCCAAGAAGCCCTGAACCAGCTGAACTACACAGGTGAACCTATAGCTTTGGGTTATGCCTGCGCATATCCGCTCGGCGTCGTAGGTATCATCGGCTCCATTATTGCTATCCGTTACATCTTCCGTATTTCCCTTTCCAAAGAAGATGAGCAAATTAAAGTACAAGACAATGACACGAAGCACAAGCCCCACAACATGCATCTGGAGGTACGCAATGAATCCATCAACGGCAAGACGCTGTTACAGGTAAAAGATTTCCTGGGACGTCCGTTTGTCTGCTCGCGTATCCGCCACGAAGGCCATGTCAGTATCCCGAATCATGAAACGGTATTTTATACCGGAGACCAACTGTTCATTGTCTGCTCTGAAGAAGATGCCGAAGCCATCACTGCTTTCATCGGTAAAGAAATTCAAGTAGACTGGGAAAAACAAGACATGCCGATGGTCTCCAGACGAATTTTGGTCACCAAATCAGAAATAAACGGAAAGAAATTAGGAAGTATGCACTTCCGTAGCATGTATTGTGTCAATGTAACCCGCGTAAATCGTTCTGGTATGGACTTGTTCGCTGATCCGAACCTAATTCTTCAGGTGGGTGACCGCGTTATGGTCGTAGGCCAGCAGGATGCTGTAGAACGGGTAGCTGGTGTATTGGGCAACCAGTTAAAGCATCTGGATACTCCGAACATCGTCACAATCTTTGTCGGTATTTTCATGGGTATCGTATTGGGTAGTCTACCTATCGCTTTCCCAGGCATGCTTACTCCCGTAAAACTAGGTTTAGCTGGTGGACCTCTGGTTGTAGCCATCCTCATTGGACGTTTTGGACACAAGTTAAAACTAGTAACCTATACCACAATGAGTGCCAATCTGATGTTACGCGAAATAGGTATTGTACTCTTCCTGGCAAGTGTAGGAATAGAGGCAGGTGAGCATTTTGTACAAACAGTGGTGCATGGAGACGGTTTATTGTATGTCGGTTACGGTTTCCTCATCACAGTTATTCCACTACTCATTATCGGTGCCATAGCGCGTCTTTATTTCAAAGTCAACTACTTCACTCTGATGGGTCTTATCGCCGGTAGTAATACAGATCCCCCTGCACTGGCCTATGCCAATCAAGTAGTATCGGGCAATGATGCACCTTCGGTTGGTTATTCTACCGTATACCCGCTGTCCATGTTCCTGCGTATCATTGCCGGTCAAATGATTCTGTTGGCCATGCTTTAGTATCCTCCTTGAGGAATATAAAAATATCAGGCGCAAATTGCACACTTCAAAAGGCTGTACAATCTGCGCCTGAATTATTAAACGAATACACATCAACGGATAGTAATATCCAAATTCAATTTTTTACGTACAAATTCTTCTATATAATCCACCGTACCGGCAATACCCAAAACAGATGAATCAATACATAAATGATAAGTAGCAGCAGCTCCCCACGTTTTATAACTGTAATAATTGTAATATTCCGAACGCTTTTTATCCGCCTTTTCCATCATTTCCTCAGCCTCTTCCTTGGATATACCGTGAATACGGCACAAACGTTCCATCCTATCTTCTGGCGTTGAAGATATGAATATATTGGCACAGCGAGGATGATCACGCAAAATATAGTCAGCACAACGTCCCACAAAAAGGCACGACTTCTCATGAGCTAACCGACGAATAACATCACTTTGTACTTTAAACAATGAATCATTACTCAAACAATTGTTGGTCGGGATAGTTCCATCACCTATAAACGGGAAACGCATTCCAAACAATCCGCCCATAATGCCTTGAGAAGGGCGTTCATCCGCTTTTTCAAAAAACTCACGGCACAATCCACTTTCTTCCGATGCCAACTGAATCAGCTCTTTATCATAAAAAGATATATTCAACCGATGAGCCAGACGTTCGCCTATCTCGCGCCCGCCGCTTCCCAACTGACGGCCGATATTCACTACAAAATATTCCATAAACCTTTATTATTAACACGTTTGCTGCAGGCAAATATAAAAATTCTCACGCAAACGAACGAACACATAGCAAAAAATGTTTCACACAGATAAAGACTGACGAACCGCCGCTTTGTGAAATTTACGAAACTGCAACAACAACATGACTGCAGCAACAATACTAGCCAACAAATCGGACACAGGCATACTGATCCATACACCTAACGCGCCAAAGAAATGTGGTAGGATCAGCAGACATGGAAGCAGAATCAACAACTGACGAGACAGCGACAAGAAAATAGCCTTTCCAGCCATACCTATACTCTGAAAGAAATTGGCTGTTACCATCTGAAAACCTATTATAGGGAAAAACATAACGATAATGCGCAGTCCACGAGCCGACAAATCTATCAGTTCGGCGTCCGAAGTAAAGATACTCACAACCAGTCGCGGTACAGCCATACCTACAACAAAGCCAAAAGTCGTTACGACCGTAGCATATACAATGGTCAGTTTCAACACCTTGGTCACGCGCTGATAGAGTTGCGCTCCATAATTATAGCCGGCTATAGGCTGCATACCCTGATTCAATCCCATCACAATCATTACGACAATATATACCAGACGATTGACAATACCAAATGCACCGATAGCCAAATCGCCGCCATGACGTTTCAATCCCTGGTTAATCAGAATGACAATAAAACAGGCAGCCATATTCATCAGAAACGGTGACATGCCGATAGCCAACGAATCAAAAACAATCTTACGTTTCAGACGGAATATACCACGATGGAAATGAAGCAGTTCATTACGGTTACTGAAGAGTTTAAACTGCCAAATCAATGCTATAATCTGAGCCAATATCGTAGCAATGGCCGCACCACGGATACCCCACCCGAAGCCATAAATAAACAAAGGGTCGAGAATGGTATTGATGACGACCGTAGCCACCGTAGCATACATTGCCTTCTGCGGATGCCCAGAGGAACGCAGCACAGAATTCAATCCAAGGTACAAGTGCGTAACAGCATTACCAATAAGAATAATTTCCATATAGTCACGTGCATAAGGCACTGTATCATCACTACCACCGAAAAAATAAAGAATGGGATCAAGAAATGGCATCACCACTAACGTAAAAGCAACACCTAGTAAAATATTCAGTACTAAAACATTACCCAATACGCATTGAGCCGTATCATAATCCTTTTGGCCCAACTTGACCGACACCAGCGTGGAAGCCCCTACACCAACCAACGAACCGAAAGCCGCCGCAAGGTTCATCAACGGGAAAGTCAACGCCAGGCCCGAAATGGCCAATGGCCCTACACCATGGCCGATAAAGATACTGTCGACCATATTATACAAAGAAGAAGCCGTCATCGCAATGATTGCAGGAACGGCGTACTGCATCAATAATTTTCCAATGTTTTCTGTACCCAACGCTGTGGGAGTATTCAATCCTGCCATATCTATTTCACCTAAACATTTTTACGGGTGCAAAGGTAGACAAAAACAATGGAAATCCGACATAATTACACTATCTTTGCTCCCGATTGGACACCACATTATTCTATTATGGACGAACAAACCATCAACGAACAACATAACAGCATCATTGCTCTACTAAAAGGCAAACGCCTGAAAGAAGCACAAACCCAACTGACCTCCGTGTTGGCAACCTGTCCCGACTGGACATTACATAATCGATTGGAACAAGCACAGACTTCTTATAACTACATGCTGCAATATATGAAGCAAGGCGTAGACGATCCTGAACGAGGCAAACTATATATAAAACTCCTAGCAGAGACATGGGCTATTGCTAACCAAGCACGACTGATATTGCTCGACGAAACATCTTCTGCCTATGGCTATTACCAGACATTACACTACAAGAATCGCCATACAGCTGTTCATCTGGACGAATACCTGCATGCACTGGAAACATTTCAGGACGACGTAGCCGTATGTAGGCTAATTACCGACAACAACCAAAGCTTCAACCACCTGCAGAAACGCCATGAAGAAACAAACCAAAAGTTATTCCAATCCATTTGGGGTAATAGTGAATGGACGGCCGAAGAGGACACTCAAGCACAAGCATTTCTTTCTTCTAGTTTATTACGTTCCATTGACCTTTGTTTGGTTGTAAGTGCCGTAACCATGAGTCTTCAAGCCTGTTTCGACATTCGCAAGTGCCTGTGGCTACTTGAAGCCAGCCAACACCAAGAAACGATTGTGAGACAACGTGCACTGATCGGTCTACTCCTGACTCTGAACACATACCCCGACCAATGCCTGCTCTATCCAGAACTGAAATCGCGCATCAACCTATCTGACGAAAACGGATGGTTAGGGAAAGAACTGAACCGTATTAGTCTCCAATTACTGCAAAGTCAGGAAACTGAAAAGATAGACAAAAAAATGCGTGAAGAAATCATTCCTGAAATGATAAAGAATGTCAGCATGATCAAAGGAATGAAACTTGGGTTGGAAGAAACGGCAGACGAAAACGATCGTAATCCCGATTGGGAAAATACTTTCGATAAATCAGGGTTAGGAGATAAGATTCGTGAAATGAACGAAATGCAGATGGAAGGTGCAGACATCTACATGAGTACATTTGCACAATTGAAATCAGGACCCTTCTTCGGCCAGTTATCCAATTGGTTCTATCCATTCGATCCGCTACATTCCAGCGTGTCGACCCTATTCGGTCCGTCAGATACAGGTGAAAATGCAGTCTTGAATGTTATCCTACAATCAGGTTTCTTTTGCAATAGCGACAAATACTCACTCTGCTTCACCATGGCCCAATTACCTCCATCCCAACGAAACCTCATGTTACACCAGCTTACCCCTCAAGAATTGAATGAGATAATGGACAACGAGCAGGCCAAAATGATGAAACAGTATGCCGAACGCCCTGAAGTCATTAGCAACCAATATATACACGACCTATACCGTTTCTTCAAGCTAAACCCACGCCGACGTGAATTCGAAGACCCCTTTAAGGATGATTTCGCTTTCTATGACTTACCTATCCTCAAAGGCATTCTGGATAAGCCTGAATTATTGACTGCTATAGCTGACTTCCACTTCCGTAAGGAACACTATTCCGAAGCCCTTGTGCTCTACAGACGACTAGAAGCTAAGAACAAAGCCCATGCAGACCTCTTTCAGAAAATTGGTTATTGCCTGCAGAAAGAAAAGAAATATGCAGAAGCCATCGAAGCCTATCGGAAGGCGGATATCCTGAAGCCTGACCATCTGTGGACCATACGTCACTTAGCCACCTGTTACCGACAAATACACAATTTCAGCATGGCCTTAGATTACTATCTGAAGGCGGAAGGCATACAGCCCGAAAACGCCAACATACTATTCTTTATTGGAAGTTGCCATGCCGAATTGGAAGAATACAAGGAAGCGTTGCAATATTTTTTCAAGATGGATTTTCTGGACAGCCATTCTATAAAAGCCTGGAGAGGGATCGCTTGGTGTTCTTTCATGACTGAAAAATATGAGCAAGCCGATAAATATTATCAGAAGCTACTGCAAGAAAAGCAAGTCCTTGCTACAGACTGGCTCAATGCAGGACACGTAGCATGGGTACAACATAAACCTGACGTTGCAGCCGAACGCTACGGAAAAGCAATCGCAATGTATGGAAATAAAAGTGACTTTCTGGATTTGTTCGATAAAGACCGCGATATACTTATCAGACATGGTATCCATGAAGAGGACATACCGCTAATGGCCGACATTGCCAATTAAAAACGTTGGTATTAAAGTATAAAAAAGAAGCAAGCCGGAAGATTTTTCTACTACTCCCGGCCTGTCTCTTAAAAAATATTCATTCTACGAACAGCAAGTCTCATTTCACTTCTTCACCTTTATCAGTAAAGAGGACTGACGTTTCTGTTCCGTCTTCTGCTACCAATGTCAGTTTATAGATCTGTGTCTCAGATTCTTCTTCCTGACGTACAGCCGCTTCCTTCAGCGTTTGCTCAGGATAAGCTTTGGTTACAGCATCAACTACAGCCTGAGGAACTTCTTCCAATTTAACGGGAACAAAATCATCCATTACTTGAACGGTCATCATATCGTTCGTATCGACAGTCGTTGCAAAAGCTGCGGTTCCTAAACTCAATGTCATAGCTGCTACAAAAAACAATTTTTTCATAATCGTAAAGTTTAATAGTTAAAACACTTATTGAATAGAATAGTTGATCAAGCTATCTGCCTAACTAAGGACAAATGTAATGCCACAATTCCGTTCTAGAAGCAACCACTTATAAAACAAGCAATTAAAAGAATAAATTCTACACAGAAACAGACTAATTTGGGGAATAATACCACATAAGTTGAGGAAAAGCAACTGTAAAAGTCACGTAAAATCTACAGCAGTATATATAATATTAAACTTGTGAAAGGTTATGCAACCTTCATCCTTGCCAATATACGGGGAAAGAAGAATGCAAAAATCGTAGTACAGCAGATAGCAGCCACGGCATCGGAGATTCCTTCAGCAGCAAAGATCCCCATCACACCCATCCATCGGGGTAACAACAAGGCTAATGGCACCAACAAAATAACCTTGCGAAGCAAGGCAATGAAGATAGACACCTTAGCCTGCCCCAAGCGACAAACATGTTCTGACAAGCACGTTGCAGCCCGAAAATAGTCATACCAGCCAGAAATACAGGCATCGTACGAGTCACGGTTTCCGTCAAATGTGCATCACTAGTAAAGATAGCAGACACCAACGAAGGGAAAAGTATCATCAACAATACCAGTAGAAAATTGAAGAGAAACATCACAGTCACCACTATCTTGAAGCATTCCTTCACTCGCTCACGGTTACCGTGCCCAAAATTATAGCTGACTACAGGAACAAAACCTTGGGCAAAACCTGTCAGCGGCACGCTGACACAAAGCATAGCCGCCTGCATCACTGCCAGCGCACTGACGTAGATGTCACCATAGCGTTCCAAACTACCATTCAGCACGAACCCCACCAGACTCTCAGTGCTGGCCATAATGAAGGGCGAAAGGCCCAAAGCCAACGTAGCCCCCACGATACGACGATCCAGCTGCAGATACCTGCGTTCGAGCTGTAGCGAAGCACGCTTGGAAGTAAGGAATGCCAGTACCCACACGGCACTGCATGCCTGCGACAGGATGGTGGCCAAAGCAGCCCCCTTCACCCCATGCCGAAGGTAAAGATGAAAAGCGGGTCGAGCGCAATGTTGAGCACGGCTCCGATGATGACCGAGCACATAGCCACGCCCGGACGTCCCTGACAATTGATGAATGTATTGAGCCCCACGGCCACCTCGACGAAGAGTGTACCCAGCAGATAGACGGAAAGGTAATCCACCGCATAGGGCAACGTGTGGACCGACGCGCCGATGGACGTCAGAATGGGCTTCATGAAAAGGTAGGATACGGTCGAGGTAACCACCGCAAAGAGTACCAGCAGCACAAAACCGTTGCCCAATATTTTTCCCGCCCGTTCGCGATGCCCCTGTCCCAAAGCGATGGCAGCCAGCGGAGCGCCTCCTCCGGCCACGATGGCCGAAAAGGCTGAAATAAGGATAATGACCGAGCTCGTCACCCCCACCCCTGCCAACGCATCGGTACCGATGTCGGGTATGTGGCCGATATAGACACGGTCTACCAACGTATAGAGCAGGTTGACCAATTGGGCAGCTACTGCCGGCAGTGCCATGCGGAAGACCAACGGCAGCATACGGTCGGTACCCAAACGTTCTTCGTACTGCGTGTTCGGCATCACTCTACAGACTTCAGTTCACGATAAAGTCGTTGTACGGGCAAGCCCATGATATTGAAATAGCTGCCTGAGATGTACTCCACCCCTACGAAGCCTATCCACTCCTGTACGCCATAAGCTCCTGCTTTGTCCATCGGACGGTAATGGTCTACATACCAACAGATTTCTTCTTCCGTCAACTGTGCAAAGCGTACCTCGGTCTGTGCCGAAAAGCTACGCTGCCACTCCGTCGTTGTTATACAAACTCCTGTAAATACTTCATGCGTGCGCCCCGACAGGTTACGAAGCATCTGCAAGGCATCCTCACGGTCGCCAGGCTTGCCCAGCACACGACCGTCCAACCAAACGATGGTATCGGCCGTTATCATCAGCTCGTCTGCCTGCATCAGGTCGCGATAGGCAGCTGCTTTCTCGCGAGCTATGTACAGAGGGATATCCCCGCCTTGCAACGTTTCAGGATATGATTCATCAACATCAGGCAAAGTGCGCACTTCGTAGTCGATGCCCAAACCAGAAAGCAGTTCCTTGCGCCGAGGCGAATTGCTCGCCAGAATCACTTTGTATTTCTTCAGATTGTCCAGCATAAAAACAATATACAGTGAATAATAAAAACCAATAACTACCAACCGAAAGCCCTCTCGTCGGCCATCCAAAGGCCTTGTACCTTGAGGACTTGCTCCACCACGTCGCGCCCTACGCCATAACCGCCGTCGGCATACGAAATATAACGAGCCACAGCCTTTACCTCTGGGGCTGCATCGCGCGGACAACAGGGAAGGCCACAGGTACGCATCACCTCAAGGTCGGGGATGTCGTCGCCTACGTAGAGTATCTCTTCGTCGCACAAACCATAACGATCGCGAAAGTCACGATAGTCATGTATCTTGACCGACGAACCCAGGTAAATATTTTCTTCCTTCAAGCCCAAAGAAAGAAAACGACGGCGTACAGCCTCAGTCCGTCCACCTGTAATGATACCAAGCAGTACTCCCATCTTGGCTGCCAGGTGAAGCGAATAGCCATCCTTGATGTTGACAGTGCGCATAGGCTCGCCTTCGGAGCTCATGGGAATGACGTTTGCACTAAGCACGCCGTCCACATCGAAGAGCAAAGCACGTATCTTCTTTAAATCATAATTGATAGTACTCACGATAGGATCATTCGTTTAATTGGGTTTCACTAAAGGTTCAAAAACAGAAAGCATCGTTTTCTAGAGCAGAAAGCGATGAGTTCTTTGCAAGAAAACAGTGCTTTCCTGCAAAAAGCCTATACCAGCCGATGGATATCATCGCTAAGCAAGCGATAGAGCTGCTGCATCTCGGGTTCGTCGGCCAACATGTCGAGGTGCTTACCGATGACACCCATGTCATAACGAACAGCAGGACCCGTCTGCGCCAATCGAGGAGAAAGCTCGTGCACCTTGCGTGCCGTCTCGTCGATGAGGGGCAGCATGGCATCGAAAGGCAAGCCGTGCTTCTGCAGCAGATGTTCGGCCAATGCATACATGTGGTTGGTGAAGTTGCAGGTGAAAACAGCTGCCAAATGAAGATTGCGCCGTTGTTCAGAATTGGCTTCCAGCACCTTGCGCGACAAGGCCGAGGCTATCTGCTTGAGGAAATGCACTTCCTCGTCCGAACTCCCTTCCACAAAGACTGGAATTTCGTGGAAGTCCACCAAGCGACTCTTACTGAAAGTCTGCAAGGGATAGAACACGCCATAGCGCTCCACATGCCCCTTCCAGATGTCCATCGGGATGCTTCCTGCCGTATGTACCCAAAGTCCTTTCCCCTTACCTGCTACAATCTGCGGCAGTAGTTCCACCAAGGCGTCATCCTTGAGCGACACGATGTAGAGCTGAGCGTCGGGCACCACATTTTCCAAACTCGTGGTATAGTCGGCCTCTACGGCCTGAGCCAGTGTACGGGCCGAATCCTCCGTACGGCTGTATATCTGTACCACCCGAAAGCCTTTGCGGTAGAAGGCATGGGCCAGGTTGGTGGCCAAGTTGCCCGCACCTATGAACACGATGGACGTATCTTCTATACTTCTTTTTATCATGGATTTCGTTTCGTTATCTCGTAGCTATAAAATAGAGGATGATACCTATCACCAGCAGGGCTAGCGGCAGCAGATAGGCCGACATGGTGCCCAGCAGAGCAGTAATCAGCCCAAAGTTCAGCACCAGCCAAAGGCCAGCCAGCACCAGGCCGACCGACTTGTCGTGCTTGACCAGCAGGAAAATGATGGCCGTATAGAGCAGAAAGTTGTCCTTCTGCATGACCCACGGCAACCCCAGTGCCGCAAAATGCACCAGTTTGTCTAGCAGGTAGAGCACGCCAAAGACCATCAGCGTAATGCCAGTAGCCTTATAGGTATCCTTGTTGTTATTCGCCTTCGCCGCACTCACCGTTGTTTCCTCCGTATTTGTTCAGATGGATTTTTTCCCATTGCAGGTGTTCCTCGTTGAAGGGCTTGCGCTCCATTCCCTTGTGTCCGATGGCGATGATGCTGAGCACCTGAAGCTGCAGGGGGATATCAAGCACATCGTGCACATATTCGTTCGACGTCACACCTGGTGCAGCAAAACGTTCGCGCACCTGAACCCAGCAGCTGCCCAACCCCAAGTCTTCGGCCTGCAGTTGTAGGTAGATGGAAGCGATAGAGGCATCTTCGATCCACACGTCGCTGCCCATCGGGTCGGCCATGACCACCACCGCCAGCGCCGCATCGGCTATAAACTGCGAAGCCTGTTCCTTGCAACGAGACAACTTCTGAAGCGTCTCTTTATCGTCTACCACGACAAACTGCCAGGCATTGCTTCGCTTTGATGTCGGCGCCATCAGAGCCGCCTTCATCAGCGTTACCACTTCTTCCTGCGTCAATTCTTCGTCCGTAAACTTGCGCATGCTGCGACGGTTCTTTATCAATTCGCTGAAACTTTCCATAACTGAATCATCTATTTGTAGCGAAGAGAGCAATCTCTTCCTGATTAAACTTGATAAACGTTGCAAAGATACGAGAATATTTTCTAAATTTGCCGTCGATGCCTTTGAAACTGACGACATATCACACAGGAAGCGACATTCCTCCCCTGCCGGGAAATGATACCTTCCATTCGACGACCCTGTTCCGCATCTACGAGGCGACACCAGGTTACAGTCCCCTGCTCATCGTGGCCAGTCTCGAGGGGCAGCCCGTTGCCAAGCTGCTGGCCGTTGTCCGTCGCAGTGTACGCCTGTTTCCGCCTAGTATCATCCATCGTTGTGAAGTCTTCGGCAACGGCGAATACCTGATCGAAGGCATCGATCGCGAAGCTGTTTTCAGGGACATGCTCCAGCGGCTTACTGAAGAAGCTCTCCGAAGCTGTTTCCTCATCGAATTCCGTAACTTGCCCGACGCCCGTTTCGGCTACCGTTCGTTCCGCTCATGCAGTTACTTTCCTATCAACTGGCTACGCGTGCGCAATTCCCTGCATGATACACCTCGCACAGAAGTACGTTTCAGCCCGTCACGCATCCGCCAGATAAAGAAAGGTCTGAAGAACGGTGCCGAAGTACGTGTGGCACGCACTATCGACGAAATCAAAGAATTTGCCCATATGCTGCACCACGTCTATTCATGGAAAATACGCCGTCATTTCCCCAGTCGGGAATTCTTCCGACAACTGGCCCTACAGGCTACTGACCCTCAGCGGCAAAGCCGCATCTTTATCGTCACTTACAAAAATAAGATTATCGGTGGTAGTGCCTGTATCTACTCGGGCGACAATGCTTACCTTTGGTTTTCGGGCGGCATGCGCAAAACCTACGCCTTGCAATATCCTGGCGTATTGGCTGTATGGAAAGCCTTAGACGATGCCCGCCAACAGGGATACCGCCATTTGGAGTTTCTGGACGTAGGACTTCCCTTCCGCCACCATGGCTACCGCGAGTTTGTTCTTCGATTTGGCGGAAAACAAATCAGCACCCGACGCTGGTTCCGCTTCCGCTGGAAGTGGCTCAACCGGGTGCTGACATGGATTTATAAATAACTGTCTATTTCAGCTTAAATACCACAGAAGAATAGGCCCCCAACTTCACACGCGTCTGCCCTTCTTCAATAGTCTGTTCCGCACTCCCTGATACAGCTACGGCCTTTTCTACATCATCAGTCAAAGGAAACTGAATATCCGCTCCTCCAAAATTATGAAGTACAAGCATCTTTTCTTCATCCTTTGTCATATACCAGGCAGCTAACGACTTATAGGTTTCATTCGTCTCATTATAAACAGAATGCCTGCTCATGGTTCCTTCAGCCAAAGAGGGATAGGTGTTACGAAGGCGTGCAAAAGTGAAATACGTATTCAACAATGAGCCTTCATCCTTCTGTTGCTCAGCTACAGATTTTACCGACGAAGCCACTCCTGCATCCACTTTGTCAGTATAGGAAGTCGTATAGTTATCGCCCCACAGCATCGGACCACGCACATACTCATCTCCTTTCTCTTTGGTTCCATACAATCCAAGTTCTTCTCCATAATAGATATATGGAGAGCCGGCCGTTGTCAGCAATACCGCCGCTGCCAACCTACATTTATCACCCGATTTGCCCAACTTAGAGGCTGTACGATCTTCATCGTGGTTAGACAGTTTTGTCGCCTCAATATAATCACTACGGTAAGAGGCATATTCCTGCTGATAGCTCATGATATCCTTGGCAAAGTAACAGCCAGTAGCATTGTTGATAGCCCATTCCAACCGATACCAAAAGGAGAACTCAAACAAAGCAGGGAGTCCTGCATAATAAGGAGCCACCTCGTTATGCTCTGAAAGCACCTCGCCTACCATATAGAAATCATCCGTCTTACCCGTCTGCTTGTAATAAGCATTCATATCGTCATAGAATGTTTTCAGAAAACGAGGATTTTCATCTGACTTAGCATTATGATAAATATGCTTCACAGCATCCAAACGCAATCCATCCACACCTTTATCAACCCAGCCCCTAGCCGCACTAACCATAGCAAGATAGGTTGGATTGGCAGAGACCTCATCTACTTTTCCATAATTCAAATCAGCAAACCAGTCGGTATAGAAATGGGAGTGATAATACCACAAGTTCATCGACTCAAACAGGATATCAGCAGCAGTTTTGTTATCCAATGCAAAGGGTTCTCCCAACTTTATTTTAGCAGACTTGGATGAAGCGCCATATTTCGTACCTCCATCCCATGTTGTATTGCTGGTGCGGATCAAAAAGCCCCATGCCGAAGCAAAGTCCACCGTTAAATCATAAATATCATTTCCACGATCATAGAACTTCTTGCAGACCTCATTGCCATAATACAGATACTTAGCCCCAGCGGTACTTGTATCGGGATTATCAGCATCAGGCTTTTCGGCTTTCGTCACCGTCACTGTAGGATGGGCTTCATCCGACCAATCAAGTACAAACTTATAGCATCCCGTCATTTCATCATCGGCAGAAGTTGTCGAAAACCATTCACCTGCATTATATCCGGCCGCCCCTTCTGTAGCAATCATCGGAATCTTTCCCGCTGCAATGTCGGCAGCCGGATCCTGTGAGAAAACATAATAGTTGCGATATTCACTATCGGGCGACGACTTAGCACTAACAAACCAAGGATGTTCCTTACCTGTATGGTTCATCACATAATCCAGATAAATCTTGATGTTCCGCTGATGTGCTTCTGTCACCAAGCGTTCAAAATCGGCCATCGTTCCATATTGAGGATTGACCGTCGTATAGTCAGTCACATCATATCCATGATACGACATAGCTGGATGAATAGGTGAAAGCCAAATGGCTCCCACTCCCATCTGCTGCAAATAGTCCAGCTTGGCTGTAATACCATTAAAATCACCACATCCGTCTCCATCGCTATCGGCAAAGGAATATACTAGAAGTTGATACGAAATATCAGCTCGCTTCTGATTGTCCCAAGTGTCGGGGGCTACGGTGATGGAGGACCATCCAGGATTGTCATCCCCTGAAATTTTGCCAGCCTCATCATCACTACATGAGAGACAAATCAAAGCAATAAAACAAATCCAAAATGGCACACAAAAACAAGAGTATAAATAATGCTTCATAGGTAGTTCTCAAATAAAAGAAATTAATTAATAACAACAACGCGAAGAAGCTTTACCTTGTTTTAACAACAATATCGCTCCTTCGCGCAGTCGATTTATATACAAATTTATAATCTGCCTAAAGTCAGGTTTTATTTATTGTTTTGTCATATTACAATACATCTTTTCACTGTCAATACGTTGCAAGTATAACTCCACGAGATAAGTACCGGCAGTTACATTGATATTGTCAGGGCTATTGAAAACAAGGTCATTGATGGTTCCACCCACATTAATGTCCCATCCACCATTTGCACGGAACTTAATAGATCCATCAGTCAAAGTTACCGTAGCAGCCCAGCAACCTTTAGTGGCATCCCAAGTCAACGGTTGATCAATATCCCAACTGCCAGTAGCATCACCTACAATACCCCATGTTGTAGCCGTAACAGACAAGTCACCAGTAGCAACGTCTGCTACAACATAATAGAATGCAGGAGTAGAAGCATTAAAGTTTGTACCTTCACCTTGAGATATTTCAGGACTGAAAGTTGAGAAGTCATTAAAGTTATATTCTCCATCAGCCCAACTGGAATCACGGCTTTTATTAAACTTAAAATCGCCATCCAAATAACTAAAACCAGTATAGACACCATCAAAATTCGGCGAACGCAACGCAGGGGCATTCGAAGTATCCCATCCCTGATGATTACCAGGCATATAAATGAACTCGCTAAAATCAACAACTAATGTCACTTTCAGTTCAATAGAAGTAGAAACCTTCATTACTGATTCTCCTGTAGATATAAAAGCACTTAAAGTGCTGACTATTGTGCGTTCAACAGGAGCCTGACCAAATAACGACACTACACCTGCGGCCAATTCAGAAACTTTGGCCTTTCCTTCAAGACTAACCGGCAAATCATAAGTTCCTCCTAACAAAAACTGATAAGAAGAAACGACGTCCGTCTCGCCCTTCGTCACAGAAGGAGTAAACAAGACAATAGAATCAGCCGTAACTTCTGCCATATCAATAGGGTCCGCTGCTGTAGCCGTCAACGAAACACTACGGCTTTCTTCCTGTTCAAAACCTTGCGGTTCGGCCCAATCGGTATAATCACCTTCACATCCGACAAAAGCAAACGCCAAAAGGGCCAAAATATATAAAGCTTTCTTTTTCATAAATATTATATTTTTATGTCTAAAGGTAGTGGATGTACTCCTTTAAACCTTAAGTACATCCATATACTCCCCTATTAATCTAAAGAATAAAAGTAATAGAAGCCATCAATGTCATTAAATATAACATTATAATGACCTGCAGGAACAGCAATATTAGCACCTCCATTAGATCCGATGCCATATGGAAATCCTGTTCCTCCCCAATTGACGCCCCAACCGTCAGCACTACCACCTTCACCCGGCGCTACTTTAAATTTGGCTGTAGTATCACCAGAAGTCGCATCCAATTCATATTTCCAAATATGATTATTCATGCCATCCACAGTATTTACAGGAGCCATTTCAACATCTGTCCATCCATTGAAATCACCTTGCATCATTATATGGTATATCTCCGGAGCATCTACCGCCTCAATTGTCAATACATCCGTAGCAGTATTCAATTTGACAGAGTAATATCCACTTGCAGATACTTGCAAATTTGAAGATCCACCGTCGTTCTTTACCGGATTATCAATTCCTGCAGCAGAAGAATTACCCCATTGATCATCCCAATTACCGGGTGTCTTGATCAACTTAAATCCTTTTCCTGCCAAGAAGTAGCCTGTAAACTGAATTTCACCCTGCCCAGTAGTAGAGTTGTATTCATATCCATCTACAATAGACATTGGTATCAATGAAACTCCAATATTTTCAACTCCATTATTTCCCCAAGTACCATCGCCAATGCAATCACCAACCAGATACCAGATTTCAGGTTCTGCATCTATAACTGGCATATAATACGGAAATACCAATAAAGCTATGGAGTTAGAATAACAAGCATATCCGGCATTCAATGTAGCTCTCAAGCGAATATAAATTGTCAACGGTTCTTCAGGAACAGTTTCTTCATCATATCCTCCTAATTGCATTATTGCACGGTCTATCTGCGAAGCCTCTACATTGAACTCACAAGTAGATGAATTTCCATTCAGTTCAACGTATGTAGCGTCGGCCTCTTCTGTTGCCTCATTCCAAGTATCATTCATAGATACTTGTGCATAATAGGTAACAGCAGCTGTATAGCCATAATCCGGCTGCTTATAGGTCAACTGTATAGTTGTAGATTTCTCCAGATCGTATACATTGCCACTCAATGCGGGTGTATTCAACTCAAAGGTTTCCGGCTGTTGTACAACAGGGTTGGAATCATTGTCATCTTCACAAGCTGAAAACAGACTCAACCCTACCCCCAAAAAAAGTCCAGCCAATATATTAAATTTTTTCATACTTCATTCATTTTATAAATTAATAACCTGGATTCTGAGTCAAATTGCCATTATTTGTCAAATCATTTTCCGGAATAGCAAAGATGTTCATATAACTGCCGAATTGAGCACCGTCATAAGTTCCTCCCATCCATTCCCATTTATAGGAAGCTTGTCCACCGAACCGACCGAAACGAATCAGATCCATACGACGACGACCTTCAAACCAGAATTCTCTAGACCATTCATCCAGAATATTATCCAATGTATAAATATTCTGAGTTGCTGCATTGGCACGTCGACGCAAAGCGTTAATCTTTTCAGAAGCATCACTATTGGTTCCGTTTAACCGGGTCGAAGCCTCAGCGTAAGTCAAATAAGCCTCAGCTATACGGAACAAAGGCAAATCTGTATTTACATAGTCTATAACTTGATTGGCCTGACCATCTGAACGTACGTTACGGAATTTTACACAACCATAACCCGCATTCTGCTCACTTTCATTCTCGATTGACGGAGTAAAACCTTCACCATAGAAAAGCGCACGATCATCATTGGCCGCAGCGGTCATGGTAGCAACCGAATTGCCAGCCGGCGCCTCTGTTGTAGTATAGAACTTATCCAATAACTGCTTACGGACTCTTGTGCATCGGTTCCAACTGTTATTTGTTCCAGAAGGTACATTCACACTCATGTCCGAACTATAAGCTGCCAGTATCAGGAAATTCATGCCACCATAACTTTTTGTTGTTACACCGTCAAACATTACCGGGAAAATCATTTCATAACGAGCTTCCGTCTCATTATTATCGGCCAAGAACAACATCTGATAAGGAGAGTAAACCTCACCCGTCGAAGGATTGGTAGCACCTACTGTACAAAGATGATAATAACCATTATTGATCACCTTGTCAGCATAATCCATGGCATCCTCCCAGCGGGCATTACCCGTGTATACTTCTGCATTCAAATAAAGTCTCGACAAGAGATTCCATACAGCAACTTTATCCACCCGGCCATAAGTATTCTGCCCTGCATCGGCCATGCTATTTACACAATCCAACAATTCAGATTCTACAAAATTGAAGAATTGTAAACGAGTATAACGTTCAGCTAATTCAGAGCTTACAGTCGTCATAAAAGCTGCATTACCATACATATCCATTACATAATAATATTGTAAGGCACGAATAAAACGGACCTCAGCACGTCTCATTGCTGTTTCCGTAGTACCATCTTCGGGAACTTGTTCCAAATAGAAATTACACAATGTAATAGTAAAGTACAAACGATAGTAAAAACCTACAGAGAATACATTGCTTGCCCCATAAGAATTATGAAGTAAATCTGGCACTCCGGCATCTGTTGCCCACACCCAATGAGCCTCATCGGTTGTGAACTCATTCAAATACCAAGACATACGATAAAAATCAGACTGGCCCTCATCAATGTCAGCCACATCACCACTACCAGCAGGTCCTGTCTGACCAGTCAAAGCAAAACTAGCATATACTTTATTGAATAAAGCGTCGTAATCGGCTTCCATAGTCTGCTGCGGGTTAATTGGAGTCACATCCAGATCTCCAACACAAGATGTAGTCCCTACCAATAGTACCAGACCTGCTGCAGAAATAAATGCTTTTATTTTATTGAATTTCATATTGCACTATTATTTAATATTAGAAATTTAGACTAACTCCCAAAATTCCCATAAAAGGACGGGGATAAATATTGCTGTCATATCCACCATTAACTTCAGGATCCAATCCCTTATACTTAGTAATGGTAAACACATTCTGGGCTGTGAAATAGATACGTCCACCCACTGGCAATGCTCCAATTTTATCAAACGAATATCCTAAAGTTATGTTATCACATTTCAAGTAAGATGCGTTTTGGATAAAGTAGTCAGACAAGGCATCGGTAGAAGACACTTGTTGCCATTTTTTAGGTCTAGTCATATCCAATACATTATGCCACGTAGATCCGGAATAAGTACTGGAAGAAGAAAGATTGGAATTGCTGCACTCAACCGCATTGTAATTGTAGTTACCCAAACTTGCACGCAAAGAGAAACTTAAATCCCAATTCTTATAAATTAACTTGGAAGTGAGTCCCATCAAAACATCAGGATCTGCTTTTTTATAGAAATAGCGGTCATCACCATTGATCACACCATTACCATCACGATCTACAAATTCACCTTCAATGGGCTGGCCATTTTCATCATAAACCTGTTGATAAGTGTAATAAGCAGTAGACGGCTGACCTACTTTCCAACCTTTAATACCATCCGAACTACCTGCACCTACGGCACTACCACCGTATTGCACAACATAGTCATCACCTTGGCTGGCTACCAGTTCATCAATTTCATTGGAATTCCAGGTTACATTATAACCAAGTTCCCAACTCCAATCCTTCATTTGGATAGCACGCCAAGTCAATGCCAGTTCCACACCTTGATTATGCAATGAACCGATATTGCTCGTCAATTTATTGGAAAAGTTTGAACCTGCAGCTATAAACACGGTATTGATCAAGTCTGTCGTTTTACGATAATAATAATCGATATTGGCTGTCAAACGATTATTCCAAAAGCCTAAGTCGATACCTGCATTATAAGTTGTTGTCTTTTCCCAAGTCAAATCCGAATTATATGCATCAGGACGATAAGTCATTCCATTACCCACAATCGGATAATAGGCACCTTGAGAGTTAGGAGTATAAGAAGCAAAATAGGTATAATCACCTATACCTTCCTGTTGTCCGGTAATACCATAACCTAAACGAAGTTTCATATCAGACAACACATCTACATCTTTCAAGAACGCTTCTTCCTTCAAACGCCAAGCCAAAGCAACAGAAGGGAATATACCCCAACGATTATCAGGAGAGAAACGTGAAGAACCGTCACCACGCAAAGTTGCTGTTAACAGATACTTATCTTTATAAGAATAGTTCAAACGGCCAAAGAAAGAAACCAAGTAGTTTTCAGTTTTGTACAATGTATTCTCTGATGGATTATACTGTTGACCTGGGAATTCTTCATGAGTATCTTGATAATATCCACAATAGAAATAATCGGTTTCCTTATGAAAATGCTGCCATTCATAACCAGCCATGATATCGAAATGGTGATCCTCCGTAAAATCTTTCGTATATTGCGCATAAGCATTTAATGAAAGATTATAAGTATCCATCGTATTCCAACCATAGTTGCCGTAATAATAGTTGCCCGTATCATAGAAATAGGGAGAATAGCTTTGATTAGTTTTACCCGAAGACAGGTTCATACCACCATTGACATGCAGACGCAAATCTTCAAAACCGTGTACCTTATAGTCAATTTCCGCATTACCCATCAACACTTTAGACTTACCCGTATTGGAATGCAGATCCAGAATAGCCACGGGATTTCCAACCGCCAGGTTGTTTACACCATATTGCCAAGAGGGGTCATAATCTGAAGCATATGGCCATTGCCAGTAACCAGCATAATTTTTCTTACCTGTTTCAGTATTGTCATACACTGGTTTTGTCGGATCCATAGAAGCGGCTGCGCCAATAGCACCTTCATCGGCATAATCTGTTTTTGAATACATACCTTTCGCATTCAAATTGAAATTCAAGTGATTATCAAAGAACGAAGGAGCTATGTTGAAACTTGCAGTATAACGCTCAAAATTTGAGGTTTTTAAGATACCACTCTGGTTGGTATATCCAAAAGAAACTCGGTAGGGCATGTTTTTCAAGCCACCTGAAACTGTAATATTATGGTCTGTACTGATAGCTGTACGATAGATTTCATCCTGCCAATCGGTATTGGCGAACAAGTGATTGCCGTTTGCATCATAATATCCCAAAGACTGGTATTCAGCACTGTTCAAGAACTCTTCGTCCGAATAACCGAACAAGTTCTGAATATAATCCATATAAGCAGGACCATCCAGAACATCTACCGTCTGCTTAACCTTGCTGAACGATACATTTCCATTGTAAGCGACCTTGGGTTTAGAGCTCTTGGAGCCTTTCTTTGTAGTAATCAAAATAACACCGTTTGATGCTCGAGAACCATAAATAGCTGTAGCTGAAGCATCCTTCAGCACAGTAAAGCTTTCAATATCATTCGGATTTACCATAGAAAGCGGATTGGACAAACCCTGAACGCCATAACTGTCCATAGCCAAACCATCAATCACGATTAACGGGTCGTTCGAAGCATTCAAAGAGGAACCACCGCGAATACGAATGGTAGCTCCGCCACCAGGCTGACCACCATTGGTCTGAACATTTACACCGGCAATTTTGCCCTGCATCATGTCCTGAGCATTAGTTACCAAACCTCTGTTCATTTCATCGGGCTTGATAGCTGTCACAGAACCTGTCAAGTCGTTCTTCTTTACCGAACCATAACCAATAACCACAACCTCATTCAGTAACTCGGCGTCATCCTGCAATGTCACTACGACTGAAGGAGCTGCTGCAACTTCCTGAGTTTTGTAACCGATAAATGAAACAACCAAAGTGGCACCTTGCGGAACAGTCAAAGTAAAATTACCATCAAAATCGGTAATCGTACCGTTAGAAGTGTTACCTTTCTCTACAACATTCGCGCCAATCACACCACCTAAGGCATCTTTCACATGTCCTTTCACGGTGACTGTCTGTGCATAAGCGCTAACACACAAGAACATCCCTAAAAGAAGGGGTAGAATCGTTCGAAAGATTCTAAGATTAACTTGCTTCATGCATCTAAAAAATTAAAGTTAACAATAAATTATTATCATTTTCCGAATTAAATCCGAAATACTATCTAGCCATGAGATTAAATAAAAGGCCATAGCATATCACGACAAAAATATAAGTTTAAAGATTACGGCAGGTCAGCAAAAGAGTTAAAGATACCCTTGAAACAATGCAAACGATTGCAAACGCATATACTTTCACAGTGAAATACGCCATTTCACCATATCTACATGAATATCAATATATAAAAAAGACTGTGAAAGCGTGAAAGATCAGATCCGAATTCATACTTAATGTACTAAGAGCTACATAATGCCACAAAAACGACCGAATGTATCCTTTCACACATTATGATAAATGCAAATGTCATAAAGTGCCTCTTTACGGTCGTAAAGTAGATGTTTAGCAAGCTAAAGTAGGACTTTAGAACAGGGAAATACGGCGCATAGTAAAAAACCTGTGTAAGCGAAAAAAGTTAGTACCTTTGTAGA
>CAYQOV010000005.1:0-84265 GCA_964419245.1 uncultured Bacteroides sp.
GCACTACAGGCCTATGCACAAACAGCTTAGAATCTAAATCCGAAACTTGAGTTAATAATCAAACCGGGTACATGCCCTGCCAAGGAATTCACTAAATTCGGTTCAGCTGATTTACTCAAGGTTTTCCCGTCTACTTTAGCTACTGCACCTGTCAAAGTTGCTTTTCTTTGTGTTCCATATCCCACAACAACAACCTCATCCAGCATCTCCGTATCCTCTCGCAAAACGATTTTTAACGTTTCACCAGTCTTTACTTCCATCCGTTGAGATACATAACCTATATAAGAAATTTCTATTTGTTCCCCTGTAAAATCTTCAAGAACAAACGCCCCATTCAAATCTGTTATCGTTCCATTAGATGTCTCTGTATCCTTAACTGTAGCACCAACAACAGGATCACCATTCAAATCTGTCACTTTACCAGTAACTTTCTTTTTTTTAGTTTGTTCTGGAAGAATCACCTCACTTTTGACCTTCTTCAAAACAATCTGTCTGTCATTAATCTCATACGTAACAGCAGTTCCTTCTAAAATCTGATCTAAAATCTGGGAAACACTTTTCTTGTCAGCATCCACTGATACTTTTTTAGAAGTATCCAGCAGATCGGAACGATACATAAAAATAAACTCACTCTGTTTTTCAATAGTTTGCAAAACTGTTTTAATAGATACATTTTTTAAATGAAATGTAAAAGTTTGATTTTGTGCGTACGCCAAATTATTGGCATAACTCATGATTGTGGTCAATAAAAATCCCACCACAAACATAAATTTCGTTAACCGAGGCATCATGGTTGCGTTTTTCACTTCTTTTTTCATAAATTTGTAAGCTTGATTTAAATACCAACATTAGGTGTTTTTCACGGGTCCGGACAATATTCGCAGTATTGTTCGGACTTTTCTTGATTGACATGTAAAGTTATGTACTCATAGGCTTTATTTTAAAGTTAGACATTATAATTGCTCTCTCATTTTCATGGTTAGTTTTCATCTGAAAGATTAAGAATATAGGTTTCAGCCTGCTTTGAATAAACAAATCCACCTGTAAGCGACAAGTTTCGAAGAGCTTCTTCAACCCCACGCTGTAAATCAATTTTCCCAGTAATTCTTATTTGTCTAATATCCTCACCACAAACAATCTTCACATCGTAATATCGTCCTAAATCATCTATAATATCCCCTACAGTGCCATTGTTGAGCGGTAAAATTCCCTTTGTCCAAAGAATATAGTCAGCCGCATCTACAGCCATTGTACGTATTGTTCCTTGAGAGGGAACAACAGCCTTATTATCGGGAGTTAACATAGCCTCAGACCCCGACGTGCTTTTCACGTTCACCAATCCACGGAGCAAAACGATTTCACCACAAGTATTCTCCTCGCTATAGGCTTTGACATCGAAAGCCGTTCCAAGAACCTCGACATCGAACCTAGCTGTTTTCACTATAAACGGTGCTTTCTCATCACGCTTCACATCAATGTAAATCTCACCAT
Organism: uncultured Bacteroides sp.; assembly: GCA_964419245.1. GTDB lineage: Bacteria > Bacteroidota > Bacteroidia > Bacteroidales > Bacteroidaceae > Bacteroides. The sequence continues at coordinate 1,492 of CAYQOV010000005.1, forward strand.
CTACAAATATTTCACGCCGATTCTTTTCAAACCGCTTAGGATAGACGACCTTGGTACCCGAATTAATATATAGCTCTGAGCCATCAGCCAAAATCAAACGTCCGAAACGTCCCTTAGGCACAATAATCTGATCATAAGGATTATTGTGTGCCTCCTTTTCCTCTACTTTGCTTTCATTCACATGGATGTTTCCATCTTGCGAGTAAGTTACTGTACCTCCATCTTTCACATGAAGAGTTTTTTCCGGCGCTACAATCAGCTGAATTTCATCAGTTTCTACCGACTCTTCAAGCAAACGGGCTGCTACAACTGATAAATCAGGTTGTTGCCCCATATAATATTCTGCACCCAACCAAATACATCCTGCCAGCAACGCAGCCGCTGATATACTACTCCACCAAACAATCCGGTGCTTACGCTGACGGGAATCAATGCTGTGATCAATCCGACGCCATAAATCATCCATTTCTTGCTGCGAAGAAGCATCTTCTTGAGCTCGGAAGTAAGAAATCAACCGGAACAAAATTCGCTTTATGTCACTTATTTCATATTTCATAAATCAGACCTTTGTATCTATAATGGATTCAAAAAGAAAACCTACTCACTTATCCGAAACTTTTTTTCAGGAAAATGAAAAATAATAGAAAAGCCTTTCGATATACGCAATATTTCAACTTTACCTTGGAAGGAATATAAAAAATGTTTTTATTTGCAGAAGGGATACAAAAACATGAAAGACATAACAAGCATTGAACAGGCAGACGAAACTACCTTGTGGAACCTTCTGACAGAGGGCAACCGCAAGGCACTGGAGATAATTTACCAACGGTATTATCTCTTATTATTGAATTATGGCTTGAAGTGTACTTCTGACCGAGAGTTGATAAAAGATTGTATCCATGACCTGTTCGTCCACCTTTACCGAAACAAACGCGTCTGCATTAATGGCATCACCGTACGAGCTTATCTACTAAAGGCTATGAAAAACAACTTGCTCAACAAACTCATCGGACAGGAACGGGAAAGAGATTTGTTGGACGCATCTTTGTTTGAGATACCTACTGACGAAGATCTCTTTGAACAGATGTTTCCACAAAACGATCATGACTTTGCTTTAGCACAACATCTGTTAAAAGCTATTGCGCAACTTCCTCCCCACCAGAAAACTGCACTCTATCTACGATATGTCAAGGAACTCTCACACAAAGAGATAGCAATTATAATGGACATTAACGAACAGTCTTCCATGAACCTGACCAATCGAGCCTTATTGAAGCTTCGCGCCCTGATGGGTAAAGATGGAATAACTTTGGGAATATGTCAAACGATCCTTCTACTAAAATCATCCTGGATATTAGCTTAACACAAAATAAAAGCCACACTCCGTATTTTCTTATACAGAGAGTGGCTCTTCCACTGATTCAACCACAGAACTAGTCTGCAATTACCGAAAATTCAGCTCCGCCGGCAAAATCAGCTCCGTTCTGTGAGCTAAGTCCCGTGAAACGGATATAACGGGCGCGCACCGGCTTATCCAGCATCACACGCTGTTCCAGTTTACCTTTACCAAAGGTTCCCTTCGTTACTTCAGTCCATGCCTTGCCATCCATACTCGTATGCAAGCTATAGTCCTTAATATTACCGTTGCTTCCACCATCCTGACGAGGCAGATAAACAAAGCCCTTGATAGTCTTCACTTCACCTGCATCGAAGTCCACCCAGTGAGGATACTTGGCCACGGTCACGGAATACATCGTATGCCACGTCGTACTCGGATTACCGTCCACCAGATGAGAAGCAGCTCCTTCGCCAGTCTCTTCACTCGATGCATACACTACAGTCATCGGAACACTTTCCTGTTTTTCAAACTTCATCGTTACGGATACAGCTTTGTTATCTTTATAACGAGCTGTTACTACACCACCCTCGCGCAGGTTAAAGGGTTCAATATAGAGATATTCCTTCTTCTTGCCGTTCAGGGTATAAAGAATCTCTGCATTCTTCTTTTGAGTGCTGATAGTCACTTCTCCATTACGACTACGCGAGATAGACAATGGCATTTCACCGGATGTCGAAACACAAGCTGTCTTAGTAAAATCAGCCTGACGCACAGGGCGAATGATGAAGCTCATGTTGTGGTCACCGGCCTTCATGCGGTCGGGTTCCAACGGGCCGCCCTGTCCACAGCTATTACCACCTAAGCCGGTCACACCCAAGTCGATATGTAGGTGAGTACCCGTAGACTTAGGCAATTGGTATGGATGGGGAGCCAATGTCATCTCCAAAGCCGACCAGGGCAGAGCGGAAGCCGACATGCGGGTACCAGCCACAAACTCCACACCATCGCCCTTGGCATCGGTCAGGGCACACCAGCGGACGTCCTCGCGGTTGCCCATGCTCTGCGGTTTGGGGAAGTTTACGAAGAGGTCTTTCACCAGACTCTGATGCTGCTCGATGAACGAACCTGTCAGACGGTCATTATAATTGTTCCACGGACCACGCCCGTACCACGTATATTGCTGAAGTTCAGCGGGGAGTTCCATCACATAACCCAAACGGGCCAACACCAGCGAGGGATCATTCGACGTGATGCTCGACTGGAGCTCTACCGAACCGTCGGGATAGACAGTCCATATCTGGTTGGTAACGAACTTGAAGTCGTTCGGACCGAAGGGACGGTCAGTCAGTTCCTTTATGGAGTTACGGCCGGAGTTACCTCCTTCGAGTACAGCAGCGTTCGGTGCCTGCGACTCGACGGTGTACATCAGCTGAACCGTATTGTCACCCTTCTGCTTGGCGTTGATCCACGCATAGTTCAGGACTTTGTGCTTCAGGTTGTGCAAGCCTTTCTCGAACCAGCGGTCGCGGGCCCAGTTGTCGTTGTCCACCGGGGCGCGAAGGGCATCAAGCTTCGGTCCCTTGCCGTCAAGGATGACCTTGCGACCGTTGTATTCCATACTATAAATGGTACCTTCGCGATTGTCAAACTTCAACGTGAAGCCGTTGCCCGATACGGTGGTGAAGTCTTCAGCTTCCTCTACCGACGGACGTTCCATCGAAGCCGTCACAGAGGCTAGAGCAGGCTTCTCACCGGCGGCCTTCACGGGCAGCTGTTCTTCCATCTGCACGAAACCCTTCTTGGCCCAAGGCATATCCTGAGCCAGCAGGAACTGTACTTTCACGAAGTATTCGCTTTCGGAAGCCAGCTTGCTGTAGTCGTAAGGCAGGGTATAGGCCACTTTCTCGCGCGGGCCGAGGATGTTGCGCGGACCCTTGAAGGCAGTGCTTTCCTCCACCTTCTTTCCATCCTTCCACAACGACCATACCATATAGACATCGGTCAGCGGTTCGAAGTAACGCTTGTTGAAGACTTCAATCTGTCCCTTCGTCATGTCCACCGCCTTAACGCCCACGTTCTGATAAACCTTCTTCACTTCATAGTACTGAGGCTTGGGCTGATGGCCGGGGAAGAGGATACCGTTCATACAGAACATACCGCTGTTGGGCTTGTCGCCGAAGTCGCCTCCGTAAGCCAGGTAGCGGTCGCCCGTCTTCGGGTCGTAGTTGTAGAGCGCCTGGTCCACCCAGTCCCAGATGGCGGCTCCGCAGAAGAAATTGGTCGACTCGATGGCTTCCCAGTAGTCGATGAGGTTGCCCACGGCGTTACCCATCGAGTGAGCGTATTCGGATACGTGGAAGGGGTACTTGATGTCGTACTTGCCTGTCACGGCACCACGCATCCACGCGATGGACGGATACTGGTTGGAACCCATGTCCACAATGTCGTTGTTGCGCTCGTACTGCACGGGGCGCGAAGGGTCGAACTGATGGAGGGCGTTATAGGCCGTCACAAAGTTCTTGCCCGGTCCGGCCTCGTTGCCCAGTGACCAGATGACTACCGACGGATGGTTGACGTGTGCATGTGCCAGCTCCATGACGCGGGCCACGTGGGCAGCCTCAAACTCAGGCACGTGCGACAAAGAAGCTTCACCATAATAATATTGATGACTTTCGATGTTGGCCTCATCCTCCAGATAGATGCCATACTTGTCGCAGAGGTAGTACCAGTGCGGATCGTTGGAATAGTGCGAATTGCGCACATGATTGATGTTGCCACGCTTCATCAGCATGATTTCCTCTTCCATCTGCTTCACCGTGATGGCGTTGCCTGTAGCCGGATTGATTTCCTGACGGTTGACACCTTTCAGCTTCACCGTCTTGCCGTTCACGTAGTAGTAGCGTCCAGCCAGTCCGAACTCGTCTTCGCTGGCAGGCGTATCCTTGATTTCGACTTTGCAGAAGCCCAGAGCGGTAGAGAACGTCTCTACGACACGGCCTTTCTTATCCTTCAACTGACCCACCAATACATAACGATAGGGAGCCTCGGCCGACCACTTGCGCGGACTGGGTACGGCTATCTCTGTCTTCGAACAGAGCTTGCCGCCCTTCTCCATTTCGTCCAGCTTAAATGTACCACCTACACCTTCCACCAGCTCATTGTCATCCGAATAAAGCTTGTTGGCATAGAGCGAATAGGACAGTGTATATCCTTTTACCTTCTTCTTGCTCAGATTGCGGAGGTCGGCCTCAACGCGAAGGGTACCGTCTTCATAGTTGGCATCCAGGTTGGGGAAGACGCGGAAGTCGCGCACCTGCACCTGCGACGTCGATGTCAGCGAAACGGTACGGAAAATACCCGGCAGGCGGAACATGTCCTGCGCTTCGAGGAAGGAGCCGTCCGAATTACGATAGACCTCGACCGCCACTATGTTGTCTCCCTTCTCGTTTAAGTAAGGCGTGATGTCGAACGAAGCCGTATTGCGCGAGTTCTTCGAGAACCCCACGTAATGCCCGTTGATCCAAAGGTAGAAGAAAGACGAAACACCGTCGAAGTTGATGTACACCTCGCGTCCTTCCCAACCGGCAGGGATAGTGAACAAACGGCGGTAGGAACCTACCTCGTTGCGGTGTTTGTAGGTCACCCAATCCGTAGGCGGCGTACGCATCACGCCTCCCTTCCAGTCGCCCACGGCCACCTTATGCTGGAAGATGACCGGCTGGTTGGCATAGATGGGCACTCCGTACTTCAGACTGCCATCCTTCTGGATACCCACCACATTCCATTGCATCGGCACGGTCACATCGTCCCATCCCGTTACATCAAATTCGGGTTTATAAAAATCGATTGGACGTTCCTCGGGGTTACCCACCCAATGGAACTTCCAGTCACCATTCAACGACTGATAATAACTGCTGTGCTCGGGCAGGACACGCCGTGCACTTTCCACGTCGGCAAACGTAAAGAACCACGCCCGCGGCTGTTCCTTGTTCAGCGCCAACTCCTCGGGAGCTTCCCACTCCTTGCCTGTCGGTGCCTCGGTCTGACCATAGGCGAAACCCTTCAAAGCTGTTGTCTGAGCGAAACAACCCAACGTTCCCAACAAGAGAATGATAGATAATAAGGTTTTCATAACGAAATAATAGTATTACAAGATTTTACAGGAAACAAAAATACAACTTTTTTCCATACGAATAGCCACCTCCTTCTACAAAACGAACTCTTATTCATTTTTTCTATGTTTTATCCTTTCTTTTTACTACCTTAGCCGACAATTTATTAATTGGTAAGTTCTGATACAGGGGAAAACAATGAGATTGATATCAAAAAATAGCTCTAAAGCAAACGGTAACTTCCTGGAAGTATTGGAACTTTCCTACAAAACACATTACAACCTGCTCTTCAACTATGGTCTCAAATTTATCAACGACCCAGCCCTGATAGAAGACCTCATCCAAGATATTTTCGTCAAACTCTGCAAACGTGGCAATGCTGATGATATCAACGACCTAAAAGTATACCTGTTGCGTGCCCTTCGGAATGCGATCTACGACCATTATGCCACTCTTCATGACAGCTTGCATATCGACGATATCGAGTTTTCTCTTTCAGACGACGAAGATTCCTTCCGTCATTTCTTCAGCCGTGACGATGAGGAAATCCACCAGTACCATTCTTTGTTGAAGGCTATCCATAACCTGCCTCCCCAACAGAAGCAAATTCTCTATCTTTTCTATATCAAAGAATTGTCTCACAAAGAAATCGGTGAGATTTTAGACATTACACCTCAGGTCTCTATGAACTCGGTATCGAAAGCATTACGAAAATTAAGGGGAATACTATTATAAAAAAATAGCATTACTAACAAGCTTCTGCTCAGGAAAAGAGCTTTGATTGAAACGATCAATGACGAACTAAAGAACACTGCACAGATTAAACACTCCAGGCATCGTTCATTCAACAACTTTATAACCAGCTCTTTGTCGAATATTGCAGCATACTGTTTTTTGAAAAGAAGCCCACCATTAGCATCTATTTTATTTGACGGAGAACTTACTATTTTTTTTTATTTTATACCGAACTCACATTAATATTAGGGTAAAAGCAGGAGCTTCACTAGTGTGAAATGACAAATAAAAAAACTGCCCTTCAGCGCGAAAAAGTGCTGAAGGACAGTACGTTCTTGATACAATCTTTACCTTGATACCAGATCATTCCTAAATAATCCGAGGGTAAAGTTAATTTATAAGAGATTGATTGAAGGTCAGTAGAATTAGGATATCTATCAAAGATTTACCATACAGGTAAATTAAACTGTTGTATCTCAGCCTCTGTATGTTCGGTACGGAAAATCTCCAGTACTCTCTTTATGATTTCAGGATGAACCGCAGCCACATTATTCTGTTCGCGAGGATCTACGGACAAATCATATAGCTCAACATCCTGATTACCCTTACGAACATTCTTCACGAATGCTTTCCAATTACCCATGCGAACGGCCTTCTGACCACCGGCTTCCGGATATTCCCAATACAGGAAATCATGTTTTTCCTGCTTGTTATCCTCTCCAAGCATTGTAGGAAGCATGCTGATACCATCTGTCGGAGGACATTCCACACCGGCAACATCACACATCGTAGGCATCATATCCCAAAAAGCAGAAAGGAGATCGGACTGACTGCCGGCTTCAATATGATTCGGCCAGCAAGCAATCATCGGTACACGGATACCGCCTTCACGTAAGGAACATTTACCCCAACCTGTTTCACTCTTAAAGGGTTTGGCACTATCGAAGAACGGAGAATCGGAACCGCCATTGAAAGTAGGACCATTGTCACTGGTAAAAATTATAAGTGTATTTTCATATAAACCCAATTCTTTCAACTTGGCAACCAAATCACCTATTTGCTCATCCCAATGACTGATCATGGCTGCATAAGTGGCACGAGGATAACGGCAGGGGAAATAGCCCTTATCACCAATATAAGGTTCCTCGTCACCAAATTTCTCAACATAATGCTTAATCCATCTTTCAGGGGCTTGCAGAGGTACGTGAGGAACGGGAGTGGTCCAGAACAAGGCAAAAGGCTCGTCTTTGGAACGCTCCACAAAATCCAGTATCTCCTGATACATCAGATCCGGAGCATATTGCTTCTGAACATACTTGGCATAACTCTTCTCATCACGCGGATCTGCTCCCTTGTCAAGTTTTGTACCCGGTACTAAGAGATGGTTGTCCAGATATTCACGCTGCTCATTACGCCACAAGAAAGGCGGGAAATAAGTGTGAGCCTGACGTTGGCAATTGTAGCCATAGAAGAAATCAAATCCCATCTTGTTGGGCGTACTGACAGAACCTGGATACCCCAACCCCCACTTGCCGATACATGCGGTCGTATATCCTGCCTCTTTCAATTTACGGGGAATCATCACTGTATTGGCAGGAACAGGACGTTGTCCTTCCAACGAAGAGTCGGCCAACATCGCCTCATGGCTCCAGACTTCTCCACGCTCGGCACACTCATCATTTCCACGAATATAGGCATGCCCCATATGCAACCCTGTAAAGAGAGAACAACGGGAAGGAGCAGAAACGGCCTGACCACTGTAATGGTTTGTAAAGCACATACCTTCTTGAGCCAGACGATCTATATTCGGAGTCTCTATTTTCTCCTGACCGAAACAACCGATATCTGCACGGCCTAAGTCATCAGCTAAAATATAGATAATATTAGGTTTCTTAGTTTCTTCTTGAATAGAGCAAGAAGAAACGCAACAAATTGTAGGCAAAATGCCAAATAATACAGAATAAGCGGTCTTATTTTTATCCATAAGAAATAAAATAAATAATATATTTTTATAATTACATTTGTCAAAAACGCTAAAACTAACGCATTGATTTAAAACCCAGTAATGGGAGAAGAAAGAGAAGAGTACGGACTGCACATGCTATCTGCTGTAGCAACAAATATGTATTTATGAACAGAAATTAAGATTTCATTTCTGACAAACATCAAAAATTTACCTTTATAAGGTACTATAGTTATATCAATTACATTGAGCCTCGGTTCATACAATAATTTAGACTTGGGAAATATCTTAAAATCATTTGTAAGGATATAACATATGCGATGATAGTAGTTTTTCTCTTTAAATTCTGCAGTTTCCGTGAATTGCCCATCTCTGGTTGAAGCCCAATAAATGATAGAAGACTTTGTTAAAGGATTATATGTTATTTCAGATGCCCAACAGATTCTTATTCTGGTTTCTTTTTCCATCACAGGAATCAATTTTTGTGAAAGCCATTCTTTCAAGTCTTTACTACCAGTATAACCAATAGAAAGACTGTTCAATCCAACCGTCCCAACCATATGGTATAGTCCATCACCTCTTAATATGACATACAGATCTCGCATGAGTTTTCCCCAACCTAATGTTAAAAAAATGAATCATCAGCTAATGCTTACTATATATATCCATCTTGGCTATCTGCAAAATGTAGCCCATTCTCTCCATTCCTTTTAAAATAAGCAAAAAGATATTTCGTTTAGGAGTACTTCAATTTATTGTATATGCACTCAAAAACAATAAACAAATGAATAATATAGTTTTCATAAATGTTTACGTCTAATTTCTATTGTTTTAATATAATCTATTCCTCCTATTATAAAATTGTTTGTACCTTTATGTAAAATAGTGTTAAAAATTATTTTCTTCCAACCATTTGTAGGTGATAAAAACTGTTTTTCGTTGACATCCTTATTCATTACAAAAGCTTCCCGTTTTTGAACGTTTTTACATTCAATACAGATTTCTATAAGACGCTCCTCGCCATCATTCTCTTGATAAAAACTGGCAGTTCCCTCATTATATATCCGAATAAACTCTTCATTACTATTTTTAACAACTTCTCCATTTAAAAGAGTACAAGTTGAGAGGTCAATATATTCACCTGATTTCCGATATGTTTTACCATCCTCATTCCAATAAAGCCCCTCTTTTCCTCCAAAAGTTTCCTCCAATATCATTTGGCATTTACCCTCCACATACAATGCGGCCATAACCTTAGTTCCTCTGGCAACAGAGAATGGAGCAGTATAAAGAAAATCCTGTTTATTTGGTATACTTCCATCAAGTGTATAATATATTTCTATGTTACGCCTAGGTAAAACTCCTCTTAGAGCGACTTGTTGATAATCAATAGAAATCTTATCTGATATCTTCAACTGTTTATCACCCATAATTGATGCGGTTAATAGAGAGACTGGTGCATTCCCTTCTTTTTTTTGTATAAAAGCTCTCAAATGTCCAAAAAACATTTTTCTACTATTCACCCCATAATTAGAAGTTGTATCTGTCGGACATCCATTTTCCAATGATTTCATTTCTGCAGGACCTTCCAACATGAAGTAAACTGAATTTTCTCCATAAGGATATATATTATTTGTACTGTCAGCAGAACTTAATGTTACAATCGAATAAGAACTACCATCAGCATCTCTATTTATATTTTGGATCTTGTATTTCAGTTTTGAAGGTTGTGAGGCCGTTTTATATGATTTTGTATGAACAGCCCTCCCATTTTTATACGATATGGCTTTAATTTCTCCAGACTCCCATGGAACTAGCCAGTCACACTGCATTTTACCCCAATCCTTTCCTCTCGATTTCCGCCCCAATGAACGCCCGTTATGAAATAATTCCACCTCATCAGCATTTGTATAAACCCATATAGGAATCAAGGTCCCAGATTTCATATAAGGATGTGTCCAATGCGGAAACAAATGTAGCATAGGTTGAGTTGTCCATTGGCTCTGATATAAGAAATAGCTGTCTTTTGGGAAACCTGCCAAATCGATAATTCCACCCATAAAAGCTCTGAAAGGCCACCCACCATGAACATAGGCAGCTTCTCCCAAATAATCAAACCCTGTCCATCGAAAACTTCCAGAGTACCAATTAGAATCTCTTAAGATTGCCAGACTCTGTCGAATATTCATTCTAACGGTTGCATTATCATAGGATGAATTATATAGCTGCTTAGAATTTTTTTCTTGTCTGGGCAAATCCAATCGTAGGTAAAAATTTCCTTCTCTGTTAAATTTGGGGTCGCATAAATTTTATCATAATATCCATCCCTATACCAAGTCTGCGTTCGATAAAAACCACGCACCTGCCATGTATGCGGAGCTTCTGTAGCAATAAAAACTTTGTCCTTAGGGATATACGAATCTATAAAACTCTTTTGTTCACTCAGCCCATTCATTCCTATAATATCCATGAATTTTGTCCCTGAATGCCCAGAAGTCACTAAACGACTAGGATCTTCTGTGTGGCACAGTGTAACCAGTTCATCAGCCATTTGTCCAGAGGTTTCATTTCCAACACTATATAAAATAACAGAAGGGTGATTTCGATCACGCCTAATCCAATCTTGAATATCAGTTTTCCACCAAGTCTCAAATGCTTGCTTTCCATAATCATGAGCCGCTTTCTTTCTCCAACCATCATAGATTTCATCTAGAACTAACATCCCTTCTTCATCACATACATCATAAAAATCTGGAACCTGTGGATTATGAGCTGTTCTGACAGCATTACATCCCATTGACTTCAATAAACGGATTTTCCACCTAATCATTTCTTTTGTCCATGCTGCTCCTATAGGTCCTCCTTCCAAATGCTCACAAACACCTTTAATTTTCAAGTTATTGCCATTTAACCAAAATCCAGTTTGTGCTTCCCATTTAATACTCCTAAATCCAAACGGTAGAATAATTTCATCTTCCAACTTTCCATTCTGATACAACATAACTTTAAAAGAATATAAAATAGGAGAATCAATATTCAACATACGAATGTCTTCCATAGAAAGAGCCATTTCCATATGTTGAGCATTAGATACTTTAACATTATTAATTAATTTACCTTCTGGACTATACAAAGAACATCTAAGCTCGTAATCATTACTGACATTTTCCAACTCACAATCTATCGAAGCATGTATTTCTTTTTCTGTCATGGACAATGTTTGTATAAAGATTCCATCACGAATGAACTTTGCGATAGAGGTTTTAACCAAATAAACATTTCCATATATACCACAACCATGATACCATCGTGCACTAGGCTCCAAGGAATTATCTACTCGCACAGCTATCGTATTATTTCCTTCCTGTAAATATTGACTTATTTCATAACTGAAACTGATATATCCATAAGGTCTTTTCCCTAAATAGAAACCATTGATCCAAACCTCACTGTTCATATAAACAGCGTCAAAATTTAAAAAATAACGTTTATCTATTTCTTTATGACTAATCGTAAAGGTCTTTCGATACCAACCAATTCCCCCGCTTTTATAACCACCTTCTGCTTTTTGCTGACCGTGTAAAGAATAGGGGCCTTCAAAAGCCCAATCATGAGGTAAAGATAAGACTCGCCATTCTGAATCATCAAATTTTTTTTCTTTATATGCTAGATTATCCGATAAAGTGAAATACCAATTATCATTTAATATTACTTTCTCACGAGCATAAGCCGTCGAAACAGTAACAAAACAAAAGATAATATACAAAAATAAGGTTCGTTTCATATAACGCACTATTAAAATTACAGGTAATTAAGGTTCATATTTCACCAACTAAATATAAGAGCGAAATCTACCGTTAATATCAATTTACAGAAAACAAGACAAATGAAACAACATAAACAATAAAACTATTCTACTATAATTTTGTATATAAAGAATAAATAATATTGGGCAAATATGCAATTTGCCCAATATTAGATGAGCAATAATCTCGTAAAATTTAACAATATAAATCTATTAAAAATCCATACTATCCTTTACAAGAAAGACTGAAATATTATTCATAACCAGGATTTTGTTTTAAGTTGGGGTTTAATGCTAAATCATTTAAAGGCAGAGGATATAAATAATAATGATCTTTCCAACCATAACCTTCCTTGACAGGATCACCGAAAAATTCAATAAATCCTTCTGTATCTCCTCCTCTAAACTTCAATTTACATTCACTGATATTCGCTATTAAACCTTGCTGTACTAACCATTCAGCACTCAACCAACGTCCTAATTTCTGTTTATTAATATATTCACATTTCTTCCAACGTCTTAGATCATTAAATCTAAATCCATCACCCATTAATTCCACTCTACGTTCCCTACGTATCTCCCACAAAACGGGAGCTACACTCAAATCTCTAGTAGAATCAAAAGTTTCATCTATTTCATTTACAATCATCGGAGCAATCTCTGCCCGAATTCTCAACTTATTAATCGTTGCATCAGCAATTTCTTGAGTAAATTCACCTAATTTCCACATGGCTTCAGCATAATTAAGCATTACCTCTCCCATACGAAATAAAGGAGCATCATTTGAGCTACCTCCACCAAGAGGTAATGGGTCTTGATGATTCAAATGCTTATAACACCAATATCCTCCTTCAGAAACCTGGAAGCCGAATCCTCCATTATGCTGAGTAAAATGCGGACAAAATTTCAACACATTCCCACCATTCTGTTTTATAGGAAAAACTTTATACCCCGGAGAAGAGATCCTTTCCATAACATCAAAATATTCTTGATCAAGAGGATTATCCGTATGCCACCACTCCATCGTAAAAGCCGTAGGTGGAGTATTTACCTTATAAGGTGGACAAACCGTAAACAATAATCTAAGATCTCTATTTCTAAATTCCTCATGAACACCAAAGCCCTCAAAATAATCACTATTAGCAATTGTTTTACCATCCTTGCACAAATATGAATCTACGGCATCTTTACACAGCTCATAACGAGAAGAAGCAGACATTAATAATCTAGTCATCATATGTTCACTCAGTCCAAGTTCATATTGCTTATACAAAAGAATGCCATCCACACTTCCCAAGTCCTTGGAATTAAAAACTTCATCATAATTCGGATGTACATTAGGATATTTAGATATTAACAACGACGAAACCCTCTTGCATTCCATCAAATATTTTTCAGAATCTTTTAATCCATGATATTTTCTCCATGTACCTTCAAATAATGTAAATCTCGAAATTAAAGCTCTGACAACATCTGGATTAATTGTATTTGCTCCATCTCCCTCCTCTTTAATATTCTCTTCAGCATACTTCAAATCTCTCAGAATGTTATCTGCAACTAAATCACGAGAGTCTCTAGGAGCATATAATTCTTCCGAATTCGAATTTAAAGTATGTTCTACCCACACAATATCTCCAAATTTTGAGAGTAATTCAAAATATTTAAACGAACGAAAAAAGAGTCCAACTCCTCTCCAATGAGCCTTTTCAAATTCTTGAAGTTCAGAATCTTCTATATTATCCAACATCAGATTACACCTTCTTATAAATGAATAATCCCAGCCACCATCTTCCTCTGGGACCTTTACCTTTTGCCATGCCCATTTCGTCTCTGAATTCTTCAAACCGACAAACATATTATCAGATTCAGCTTCAGGACCATACATTCCATCCAAATCATATCCACCTAAGACTTCATATAATCCCCATGAATAAGTCTTGAAATTCTCATAAGAAACAAAAGCCGTATTCTCCGTTTGTTGGTCTAACGGATATTTCTCTAAATAATCATTATTCAAACATGAAGAAAATAATGATAATGATGACACACACAACAATGTAAAAGTTTTAATATATTTCATAATACTATATACTATAAACTAATATTAATACCAAAAGACAATTTTCGCATATTTGGATAAGCCCATCCTAATCCACTTGTATCAACTTCCGGATCAACCCCCTTTGGAGTATTATAATGAGTCCACAAATCTTCACCACTAAAGAAAACTCCAATACTTCCTATATTATATTTTCTATACCATTTTTGAGGTAATGTATAAGACAATGTCACATTTTTTAGTCTACAATATGCTCCATTGTATAAATACCGACTCTGCACATATCTATTTGCTGAAGTATTACCTGTTGCCTTCTCATATAAACGAGGATAAAAAGCATTTGCATTATCAGGTGTCCAGTAATCTAACTGATGAGTAAATATGTTGGACCATTCACTATAATAGGGGAATGACAAATAATTCAACCGCCATAAATCCCGTTTCCCAACACCTTGAAAAAATATAGAAAAATCAAAATCCTTATAGCTAAATCCACCTGTTATACCATATTGAAACCTTTTCGAGTCATTACCAATAATTTTCATATCACCTGGTTCAAATGCAGTGTTGGAACCTTTATTTATTATTCCATCATTATTCTGGTCTACGTATAATACATCACCAGGCATAGGAATAACTCCCTCAACTACAGGAATTCCAGGTTTAATCTTTCCATTTTCATCAAAATCACTTTCCTGATATAATCGATCGGTTTCATATCCCCATATTTCTCCAAGCTTTTGACCTATCCGATAATTATTATCACCTAACAACCCTACCTCATTATCATATTTTGTAATATAAGTATTTGAATCATAAAGATTAAAACCAATCCGATAGTTAAAATCATTAATATTACTATGCCAATTCAAACTAATCTCCCAACCTTTAGTTTTTAAATCTGCAACATTTGCCTTAGGGGCTGCAGCTCCCAATACTGAAGGTAGTTCCATTCCTGGAGCTAACATATCAAGAGTATTTCTTATATAATAATCAAAAGAAAAATCAAGCTTTTGGTTTAAAACGCCAATATCTATTCCCCAATTAGAAGTTCTCACCCTTTCCCAAGTAAACTGAGGATCTACTAATGCTGGAGCTTTTAAAGTAGTAACCTGAGTATTATTAACTAGCCATGAAGTTTTATAAGCCTCCATCCCCGGTATATAATCATAATTTCCAATTGACTGATTACCAATTTCACCAAATGAATATCTTATTTTCATATTAGAAAATATCGAGGTCAGATCAGTAAAAAAAGGTTCTTCAGACACTCGCCAAGCCAAAGACATAGACGGGAAGAACCCGAATCTTGTTTTCTTGGGAAAACGTGATGAACCATCATATCTTCCATTGGTTTCAAACAAATACTTACCGCCATAAGAATAATTCAATCGATAAAACAAACTACGTGTTGCATATTCAGAATAGCCATCACCTCCATCTAGAACACCAGTTGCCTGTCCGATAGAAGGTAAATCATTATTTATCAAATCCAAACGGCTTATCCAATTAGATTCATAAAAATAATCCTCTTGATTATATCCCGCCATAGCCGAGAACGAGTGTTTCCCCCAGTCTTTTGAATAATTAGCAAATAAATTTAAACTATGAGTTACTCCACTATTTTTGTCTATACTATATTTTGTATTACTCGTGCTAGGACGGACCTCTGTAACATTGGTTATATAGTGATACAACTTATTATGATTTCTCTTTTCATAATGCGTATTTAGAAAAGAATATTCACCTGTAACATTAAGTTCTGGTAACACAGTAACAATCACCCTTCCTAACGCTCTAAGATTCTTTTCTTTACGCTTTATAGGTTCACCTAACAATATATGAGTCCTTGGCGTTTCATGGTATTGAAAAACGCCATTAATTTCTTCGCCCGAAATTGGTTCATAAGAAGGTCTATCAACCGACGTCGTCCATACTCTTGAATCAACCCACGAACTATTTGAATCCGTATATTTTAAGTCAGCCTGAACCTGTAACCATTTAGCAAGGTTAGTGGATACAAAAGACGAGATATTATATCTTCTATAAGAATCTTTATCCGTAATCAATATCCCATCTTGGTTCGTCATTCCTAGAGACACTCTATATGACGTTTTTTCTGTCGCACCAGAAAAAGAGACATTATGAGAATGCTGAAAACCAAAATTATCCATCATATCAGCGATCCTATCATTTTCCTTTAAATAATAACGAGTTCCTATCTCATCCGTATAATAACCATCAGGAAAATCTGACGGATTCAAAGCATATTGTTTCAATAGTTCCAGCCATTTATCTACATCAGCAGCATATCTTGGATCTGAACCAGCACCAGAGTCTTTAAGACCTTTAACGGCATAATAAGGAGATGCTGCCTCCGGCAGGTTATATGCGTTTGAGAACGCAAAATTTGAATTATAATTTAATTTCACTTTATCGCCTTTAGAACCTTTCTTGGTAGTAATCAATATTACTCCAAAAGCTGCACGAGCTCCATAGATTGCAGAAGCTGCTGCATCTTTCAATACATTTACAGATTCTATATCATTAGGATCTACCATATTAAAATCCATAGGCATATTATCAACAAGCACTAATGGTTCACCTCCATTAATTGAATTCACGCCACGTACATTCAAATCAACTTTACCACTGGGACTTGGATCAGCATTTGTAATCTGTAATCCTGGCACGACCCCTTGGAGAGCAGCCATCGCATTAGTAACAGGTCTATCACCCAATACATCGTCCATCTTAACACTAGCGACCGCACCTGTCAAATTCACTTTTTTCTGCGTGCCATATCCCACAACCACAACCTCATCTAGTTGTTCAGCATCCGCCTTCAACACTACATTAATCTCAGATTTGTCTCCAACTACAATTTCTTGCGTTTTCATTCCTAAATAGGAGAAGACCAAAATCGCTTTAGAATTATTCAGGTTAATTTGGTAACGTCCGTCAATATCCGTAACAACACCCGTAGTCGTATCTTTCACCCAGACGTTTGCACCGATAATTGTTTCTCCGGATTCATCCTTCACGACACCATAGACTTTTTTAGTCTGCTGAAGAGTGGATTGTTGATGATCAGTAGACGTAGAAGTCCGTTGCTCCTTCACAATAATCTGCTTCCCATCAATCTCATAGACCAGTCCAGTATGCTCCAATACTTCGTCCAAGATCTGTTTGACATTCTTGTCTTTCACATCCACATTGACCTTCTTCGACAAGTTCTTATTGGAAGCATAGAGGAAAACGTATTCACTGTTCTGCTCGATGTAACGGAATATATCTTTGACAGTGACGTCGCGCAATTCGAATGAAAAGTTCTTGTTATATTGTTCCGCAGCAGGAAGTGCTAGCGGGAAAAGCAATGCAAAAAATACTAACATTGCTGAAATCAGTTGTTTTCTTACAGAAAAATCCATATTTTTGCATGATTGATTAGATACTTACAGCTAAGTATCACACTTTAAGGGCTCGGACAATGGGGGTTGTCCGGGCTTTTTATGGAGTGAAACTCTGCCATAAGGGTTAATAAAAAGTTTTTGTATAAGATTAAATAGACAGAACCAAACCTTGGGTTTCTCCTGTCAGATGTGTGCATTTCATATTTCCTTTCTCATAGGCAGTCCGTGTTTTTTAAAGATTAGTATTTGGGGTTATAAACAAATGGTAACCATCGGTCGTCTGGCGAATGCCGATGGGATGTATTTTAGCAATTCGTTCGAGCACCTTGGGAAGGGGAACGCTCATATCAATGGTACCCTGTAGCGACAAGTCTTTGACAGAAGGATCGCACGTCAGGTCACAACCGTAATAGAACGACAAACGCTGAAGAATGCTTTCCATGCTGCGTCCCTGCAAAGGGAAATATCCTTGTGTCCAAGCTGTATATTCAGAAGCATCGACCTGACGTTTGGAACGGGCCACACCGTCGGTCAGGCGAAGAAGTTCATTGGGTTTCACAGCTGTTTCACGTTCGGCATGGTCGGTCACAATGATGGAGCCACGCACCAGCACCACTTCCGACTCGCTCATCGACTTATAGGCATTCACGTTGAAGGCTGTACCCGTCACACGGATATCGAAGCCGGGAGTTTTGACAATAAACGGCTGCTCGGTATTCTTCTTGACGTCGATGTAGATTTCACCGTCCACATAGATTTCACGAGTTTTGCCTGCAAATACGCTTGGATAGACCACTTTCGTACCGGCATTGACATACAACGAAGTTCCATCGGCCAGCAATAGCTGGGACGACTTGCCCTTAGGCACAATCAGTTGGTTGTATTCCAACTTCTGTGGAGCCTCTTCCACCTGGCGCTGGTTCACCGAAACCTTACCTTTCTCCGAATAGGCTATGCGGGCATCCTTACCGGCTTCGATACGCTGTTCGGCATGAGTAATAAGTAACACCTGCCTGGCCGTATCGATGGAACACTGGTCAAGCTGGGCAATAGCCTGTTCCAAAGAATGGGACTGACGGTCTATATAGAGTTTTCCACCCCAAAGCACACCCGCCAACAAAGCAGCCGCACAAGCCACTTCGGCATACAAGCGCCACACCTTACTCCGACGGGGAGCGGATTCACGCTGCAAGCGGCGAGCCAAATCATTCCAGCGTCGGTCAATCTCTTCCTCGGGCACTTCCTTTTCTCGAGACTTGAAGTAGGATACCAACGGATGGCGCCGTGCTTCTTCTATGGGATCTTGATTCTGCATAATTTCAGATTTCGTTCTGTTATAAAGACGGACAGGAGAGAAAAACCTAATCCTATTTTTGAAGATTTCTTTGAAAAAAATCGCAAGAGTCTGAAAACCAGCTACAAAAAATCATCCAAATAGACAGTTTCAACAAGGGTGTGACACCTTGTCACGCAAAAAACAAACTTTTATTATATAGATAACAAATTCACTACTCAACTGTTAATGTTAAATTAGAATTAACAGTCACTCTCGCCCGCGCGCGCGTGGATTTTATAAATATAGGGTGTCAAGGTGTCACAGAAAAATATCCTTCACAGGTGTGAAGGATTATCTTTCACAATTATCCACTGTAAAACAGAAACTTATACTCTCGTGAAAGCATGAAACCAATTTGAAAGAAAGCACAAAAAGTCTGTACACCCTTCACCCATTCATGAAATCCCTTTAAGAAAACTATGTTTTCTCCCATAAAAAGCAATGCTTTACACACGAGAAAACGATGTTTTACCGAAAACGATTGCCGGAAAAGAAAATGCCAAAGCCTACTTTACGACGCTAACTATGGACTTGAGCAGGCTAACTATGGACTTGAGCAGGCTAATTATGAACTTGAGGAGCGTAAAGAGGGATATTATTAAGCCTTCAAGCGCTTGCAGGTATTTGCTTGTTTCTGTACATTTGTAGTAATGAAAAATAATTCTGCCATGAAACAATTCATAAACACTTTGCTTCTATTGATCTTTCTTGCCTTTTGCTCCCATCCGTCCAAGGCTCAAGAACAAAGGCCAGCCGCCACAATCGACTCGCTACTCCAAGTAGTCTTGCACAACGACCAGAAAGTGAGACGCGATTACAATCAAAGCCATGACCCGAAAGAAAAGGAGGCCTATTTGCGCCAATGGGACAGAACCGACTCCATCAACCAGTCGATAGTCCAGCCCATCGTCGACTCCATCATCAGCGGCCGGCTTGAAGGCCTGTCGGACAGCAGCTGGAGAGCCTGCTTCATGGTGCTGCAACATGCCGATTCCCAAACTCAACTCAAATACCTGCCGTTCGTAACCGAATACTACCGCAAGGGCCATATCCTGAACTACGAATACCTGATTTACGTGGACAGAATCCACGCCAACCAACGAAAGGCGCAACCCTTTGGCAGCCAAAGCGCCGAGTTCCCTAACGGGAAACGCATCTTTCTCCCCATGCTTCCCAAAGCCAAGCGTGACTCTTTGCTACAGACACTCGGCATCGCTCCCGAGAGCGTACAAATCAGAAACGGGAAATTCACATTTACCTCCACCATAACAGACGCATCCCTCTCCGCCCTCTCCGCTTTCCAAAGCCAACCTACCGACACTTGTACAACCCGCCAAGAGGTCAGCTGGCTCGAACTGAAGGAGAATGAAAGAGGCTTCATCCTGATGGTCAAAACCAGCCCTTCCCGCCCCGAAACGGGAAACATAAAAATCTACGCCAACCAACAATACAGAGGAACAACGGACAAGGACGGCCTCCTCATGTTCAAAACCGACAAAAAGGAGGACATCCAGTCCCTGCGATTGGTTTCTTCCGACGGAAAGGAATGGACACATACGCTGAAACCCCTCTCCCAAGAACAAGACTATATCATAGAAGGTATCTGACAGAAACAATAAAAAAGGGAGCGCACCCACACGATGCGCTCCCCTGCTGAAAACTATATCAAATAAGCACTATGGCTTACATACGTTCGGGAACTTCGATGCCCAGCAGTCCCATGCCCAGACGGACTACCTTGCCCACCTCGCGCGATAGGGCGAGACGGAACACCTTGACGTCGGCATTCTCCTCGCGCAGGATGCTGAAGTCGTGGTAGAACTGGTTGTACTCCTTCACCAGGTCGTAGCAGTAGTTGGCAATGCCTGAAGGACTGTAGTCCTCACCTGCCTGCTTCACCACGCCGGCAAAGTCGGCCAACATCTGAATCAAACCTTCTTCCTTCGTGCTCAGCTCAATGCCCGAATGAAGCTGCTCGGGGATAACGATACCTGCTTCGGCCGCCTTGCGCAGGACGGACTGGATGCGGGCGTAAGTATATTGGATGAAAGGACCGGTATTGCCGTTGAAGTCGATGGATTCCTTGGGGTTGAACGTCATGTTCTTGCGGGCATCCACCTTCAGAATGAAATATTTCAGCGCACCCAAGCCTACGATGCGGGCGATGTCGTCGGCCTCGGCCTGTGTCAGACCGTCCAGCTTGCCCAGCTCGCCGCTGGTTTCCTTGGCGGTGTTGATCATCTCTTCCATCAGGTCGTCGGCATCGACTACCGTACCCTCGCGGCTCTTCATCTTGCCTTCGGGCAGTTCCACCATACCATACGAGAAGTGTACCAGGCTCTTGCCCCACTCGAAGCCCAGACGGTCGAGCAGGATGGACAGCACCTGGAAGTGGTAGTTCTGTTCGTTACCAACCACGTAGATCATCTTGTCGATGGGATAGTCGGAGAAACGCTGTTCGGCCGTACCGATGTCCTGCGTCATGTAAACCGACGTACCGTCGGCACGGAGCAGCAGCTTGTGGTCGAGGCCTTCGCCCGTGAGGTCGGCCCACACGGAACCGTCTTCCTTGCGGTAGAAAAGGCCTTTCTCCAGTCCTTCGAGCACTTTTTTCTTGCCTTCCAAGTATGTGTTCGATTCGTAGTATATCTTGTCGAAGCTGACACCCATCATCTTGTAGGTCTCGTCGAAGCCGGCATATACCCAGTCGTTCATCTTCTGCCACAGGGCACGTACTTCAGGGTCACCAGCTTCCCACTTCACGAGCATCTCGCGGGCTTCCTTCATCAGGGGCGATTCGGCTTCAGCTTTTGCCTTGGCCTCTTCCTCGCTCATGCCTTCGGCCTGATACTTGGCCATCAGCTCCTTCACCTCGGCCTTGAAGTGTTTGTCGAATGCCACGTAGTAGTCGCCGATGAGGTGATCGCCCTTCTTGCCGCTCGACTCGGGGGGCTCGCCGTTGCCATACTTCAGCCAGGCCAGCATGGACTTGCAGATGTGGATACCGCGGTCGTTCACGATGTTGGTCTTCACCACGCGGTTGCCATTGGCGGCAACGATGTTGGCCAGCGCGTTGCCCAGCAGATTGTTGCGCACATGTCCCAGGTGGAGAGGCTTGTTGGTGTTGGGCGATGAATACTCGATCATCACCAGCGGCGACTGGTCTGTAGCGTCAGTCAGTCCGTAGTGCGGATCAGCCTGAATGCCGTTGAGCAGCTCGATCCATGCCGACGAGGCAACGGTGAGATTCAGGAATCCTTTAATAACATTGAACTTGGCTACGAGCGAAGGTTCGTTTGCCAGCAGGAATTCACCGATTTCCTGCGCCGTCTGCTCGGGTCCCTTCTTCGACATGCGAAGGAAGGGAAACACGACCAGCGTCAGATGTCCTTCAAATTCTTTCTTGGTTTTCTGCAACTGCACCTGCGCAGTAGGCACGTCCTGCCCGTAGAGTGCTTTCAGTCCGCTGATGACGGACGCTACCAGTTTTTGTTGTATATCCATAGTTTCTAATTATTTCCTGCTGCAAAGATAGTGCAAACCGAGGGAAGTACAAAGCGGAAAACAATGTTTTCAAGTTTCCCTCATCCGACACCTCTACGCAATCCTCCTTAACCAAACACAGGTTGCATGTTTCCACAGAAAAAATATCTGTGATGAAACCTGCAACCTGTGTTTCCTCAATAAAGAACAATACTGTCCGACGTATCCTCTATTAATCAAGTAACAATTCCGCACTTGCTTTAAACTTCACTCTTTTCTTGGCAGGAATTTCAATCTGCTCTTTAGTTATGGGATTAATACCTGTACGAGCAACTTTTTTAGCTACTGAAAATGTACCAAACCCCACCAACGTTACTTTCTCACCTTTCTTCAACGCATCCGCCACTACTCTCATGAATGCATTCAACGCTCTTGTAGCACCCGCCTTCGACATGTCGCCATTTGCAGACATGGCATTAATCAAATCAGACTTATTCATAACCTTAATTCTTTTGAAATGTATATTGTTTTAAAAAAGAGAAGAATTCTGAGTCAATCCCACAAAAATATAGCAAATATTCTGAATATCAAATAAAAAGAGAAGAAAAAAGAGCATGAATACTGAAAAAGAATCAACAAGATGCACAAATCCTGTTGTATAACAGAATTTATTCGTACTTTTGTTGCACAAAAATTAGGATGCGGTCCGGGACAGCCAAACTTGAAAAACTTTGTTTTTCGTTTGTCTCTCCGCTCACCTTTCACTATTTTTGCAGCTTAATATCTCAAAAGAATTCTATATGAACAACATTCCGACAGTCACCAAAAATCTGCTGATTATTAATGTACTGATGTTTCTCGGTACACTCGTAGCCGAAGGCTATGGAATAGATCTTGCCGATTACCTGGGACTGCATTTTGTACTATCCGACCGTTTCAATGTCGGCCAGCTCATCACTTACATGTTCATGCATGCCGGTTTCACGCATGTTTTCTTCAATATGTTCGCCGTATGGATGTTCGGACGTATCCTGGAGCAAGTATGGGGTCCCAAGCGTTTTCTGACCTACTACATGATTTGTGGCATCGGTGCCGGACTGATACAGGAAGCTGTAACAGCCGTCCGCTATTTCACTATCGAATCGGGTATGAGCCCGGAAGCCATCCAAGCCGTTTTTGAACAGGGATCCAAAGCATTGCAATCGAACATGAATTTCGTAGATCCTGCGATGGCAAGCTTGAATCTGGTGCTGAACTCATCCACGGTAGGAGCTTCGGGCGCGGTATATGCCATCCTGCTGGGCTTCGGCATGCTGTTCCCCAATCAGCCCATGTTCATCTTCCCCTTGCCCTTCCCCATCAAGGCCAAGTATTTCGTCATGGGCTACGCACTGATAGAACTCTACTCGGGACTGGCCAACAGTGCCGGCGACAATGTTGCCCATTTCGCCC
The DNA here is from genome assembly GCA_964419245.1 of uncultured Bacteroides sp. Classification (GTDB taxonomy): domain Bacteria; phylum Bacteroidota; class Bacteroidia; order Bacteroidales; family Bacteroidaceae; genus Bacteroides. Next base: position 25,189 of record CAYQOV010000005.1, read on the forward strand.
ATCTGGGTGGAATGATTTTCGGATTCCTATTAATTATGTATTGGAGAAACAAAAACAGAGGAAATGGCTACTATTATAACTGATCTGAAAGAAAAGTTCCGCAGAGGCAACATTTGCCTACGGCTGGTCTACATCAATGTTGCCGTCTTTGTCATAGTCACGCTGCTCAGAATCCTGCTCCAATTGTTCAACCACTCATTGGGCGGCTGGCTAAGCTGGTTGGAACTTCCTGCCTCGTTCAGCCGCTTCATGATACAACCCTGGACGATTCTGACCTACATGTTCATGCATGCAGGACTGCTGCATATCCTGTTCAACATGCTGTGGCTCTACTGGTTCGGAACCCTGTTCCTGCAATTCTTCTCCGCCAAGCACCTGCGTGGCGTCTATTTGCTGGGAGGTATCTGCGGAGGGTTGCTCTACATGGTATCTTACAATATCTTCCCCTATTTCCAATACATGGTAGAAGGCTCCTTCCTGCTGGGAGCATCGGCATCGGTACTGGCCATTGTCGCCGCTACCGCATATAGAGAACCCAACTACCCGATACAGCTTTTCCTGTTCGGAACCGTCCGGCTGAAATACCTGGCTCTGATCGTCATTGGTATGGACCTGCTCTTCATTACCTCCAGCAATGCCGGAGGACACATTTCCCACCTTGGAGGCGCACTGGCAGGATTGTGGTTTGCAGCCTCCCTAAGCAAAGGAAGAGACATCACGGCATGGCTCAACCGCCCGCTGGATAGCATAGAAAACCTGTTCAGCCCCCGTCCCCGCAAACCTAAAATGAAAATAAACTATGGTGGCAACCGTCAGAAAGACTACGAATACAACGCACGGAAGAAAAGTCAGTCAGACGAAATAGACCGCATCCTGGACAAACTGAAGAAATCAGGATACGAAAGCCTGACTGCCGAAGAAAAGAAAAGCCTGTTCGATGCCAGCAAAAGATAAACAACGCACATGAAACTCCTCCGAAATGTCGCAACACTCACAATCGGAGCCGTGAATGCCGCTTTCACAGCGGCATTTCTGCTCACGGCCTATAGTCCTTATATACAACCTGTCGAACACCCGCTGCGTTCTTGTCTGGGTTTGGCTTTTCCCATTTTCCTGATAGTAAACATCTGCTTTTTATTTTTCTGGCTGATCATACGACACTACAAACTGGCTCTATTGCCATTGGCTGGAATGTTGCTGGCTTATCCGCAGATACGCACCTACATGCCTGTCAATTTCCACACCGACCACCTTCCTGAAGGAAGCCTGAAAATACTCTCATACAACATCATGGGCTTCAACGGATGCACAAAAAAAGACGGAAAGAACCCGATACTCACCTATCTGCAAGAGAGCGGAGCAGATATCCTGTGCCTGCAGGAATATGCCACTTCCGACTCCCAACAGCACCTGACACAAAAAGATGTCGACCAAGCCCTGAAAGACTATCCTTACCATCGTATCGACAAACTGGGGAAAGCAGAAGCTACCACCAACCGCATAGCCTGCTATTCCAAATACCCTATCTTATCCGCCCGCAAACTGGATTACCCAAGCAGCTACAACGGTTCGGTCGTCTATGAACTAAAGATAGGGAAAGACACACTGACCCTTATCAACAACCATCTGGAGTCGAACAAACTGACCAAAGAAGACAAGGTGGTCTACGAAGACATGCTGGCGTCCACCCAACGCGATAAAGTGGAAAGCGGCGCACGCCTGTTATTAGGGAAGCTGGCCGAAGCCTCAGCCCTGCGAGCCCCGCAAGCCGATGCCATAGCCAGGGCGGTCGAACAATCGAAACATCCGACTGTCATTGTCTGCGGCGACTTCAACGACACGCCCATCTCGTACACCCACCGCGTGGCCGGCCAAGGGCTGAACGATGCTTTCACCCAATCCGGCCAAGGATTGGGCATCTCGTACAACCAGAATAAGTTCTATTTCCGCATCGACCACATTCTGACCAGCAAAAACCTGCAAACCTATAACTGCACAGTAGACAAAAGCATCAAAGATTCTGACCACTATCCCATCTGGTGCCACTTCTTTTTCAAAGAGAAATAACTGCGTCAAGGCTTCTGAAATTTAAAAAAATAAGGCCACGAAGTAATATATTGTGAAAAAAGAACTATATTTGCAGCCTTGTAAATGCGTAGAAATTAATCAATAAAGTAATCATAATAAACTAAAAGTAACATGCAAAACAAAGGATTTGTAAAGGCTTTTGCCATACTGCTGACCTTGGTATGCGTGTTCTACTTATCGTTCTCATTTGTGACCCGCCATTACACAAACAAGGCACGGGAAATCGCAAATGGAGACCCGCAGGTAGAACAAAATTATTTGGACTCGCTCGCCAACGAAAAGGTATGGTTATGGAACTGGAGCCTGAAAGATTGTAGAGAAATGGAAATCAGTTTGGGTTTGGACTTGAAGGGGGGCATGAACGTCATCCTGGAAGTTTCCGTACCCGATGTCATCAAGGCGCTGGCAGACAACAAACCGGATGAGACATTCAATAAGGCATTGGCCACAGCTGCCCAGCAGGCTACTACCAGCCAGGATGATGTCATCACGCTTTTCATCCGCGAATATCACCGTCTGGCTCCGAACGCTCCGCTTGCACAGCTGTTCGCCACTCAGCAACTAAAAGATAAGGTCAACCAGAAGTCAACCGATGCAGAAGTTGAAAAAGTGTTGCGCGCGGAAGTTAAAGCCGCTGTAGACAACTCATATAACGTCCTCCGTACGCGTATCGACCGTTTCGGCGTGGTTCAGCCCAACATCCAGAGCCTGGCGGACAAAATGGGCCGCATCATGGTGGAACTTCCAGGTATCAAAGAACCCGAACGTGTAAGAAAATTATTACAAGGTTCTGCCAATCTGGAATTCTGGGAAACTTACAATGCCAATGAAATTGCTCCTTACATGCAATCGGCAGACGCCAAACTGCGCAGCCTTCTTGCCTCTACCGATACTACCGGCACAGCCACAGCAATCGATACGACTGCCACTGTTGCCGCAACAAGTGCCACAGACAGCCTTGCTGCTGCATTAAAAGGCAAAAACACCGCATCACAGGAAGCGGACCTGGCCCAGTACAAGAAAGACCATCCGCTACTTGCCATCCTGCAAGTGAACCCCAGCGGAGGCCCGATTGCAGCTTATGCACTGGCCAAGGATACGGCTGAAGTCAACCGTTACCTGGCTATGCCTGAAATACAAGCCGAGTTCCCGAAAGACCTTCGCCTGAAATGGGGTGTATCGGCAGCCGCATTCGATCCCAAGAAACAAACTTTCGAATTGTACGCCATCCGTTCGACAGAACGTAACGACCGCGCTCCACTGGAAGGTGACGTGATTGTAGACGCCAAGGATGACTTCGACCAATATGGCAAACCGTCTGTAAGTATGTCTATGAATACCGACGGTGCACGCCGCTGGGCACAGCTGACCAAGAAAGTGGCTGTTACGCAAGGTTGCATCGCCATAGTATTGGATGGTTACGTATATTCTGCTCCGACTGTATCGAATGAAATCACCGGCGGTAACTCACAAATCACCGGCCACTTCACTCCCGAAGAAGCCAAAGACTTGGCCAACGTGTTGAAGTCTGGTAAGATGCCCGCTCCGGCACACATCGTTCAAGAAGACATCGTAGGTCCGTCACTGGGTCAGGCTTCCATCAACGCCGGTATCATTTCGTTCATTGTGGCATTGGTGCTGCTGATGTTTTATATGTGTACCATGTACGGTTTCATTCCGGGTATGGTTGCCAACGGCGCCCTCGTGCTGAACATGTTCTTCACACTGGGTATCCTTTCATCGTTCCAGGCCGCATTGACCATGTCTGGTATCGCCGGTATGGTGTTGTCACTGGGTATGGCTGTGGATGCCAACGTGTTGATCTATGAACGTACGAAAGAAGAGCTCCGCGCAGGCAAGGGCGTGAAGAAAGCCTTGGCCGACGGTTATTCCAACGCCTTCTCGGCTATCTTCGACTCGAACCTGACTTCTATCTTGACGGGTATCATCCTGTTCAACTTCGGTACAGGTCCTATCCGCGGTTTCGCTACGACACTGATCATCGGTATCCTGATTTCGTTCTTTACCGCAGTATTTATGACCCGTCTGGTTTACGAATACTTCATGAACAAGGACAAGTGGCTGAACCTGAGTTTCCACACCAGCGTTTCCAAGAACCTGATGCAGAATGTTCACTTCAACTTCATGGGACGCAACAAGACGTGGCTCACTACAACGGCTATCGTCATCGTGGTTTGCCTGGGCTTCCTCTTTACACGCGGCCTGAGCCAGAGCATCGACTTCACCGGTGGACGTAACTTCAAGGTACAGTTCGAAAAGCAAGTAGAGCCCGAACAGGTTCGTGAACTGATCTCCAGCCGCTTCGGCGACGCCAACGTGAGCGTTATCGCCATCGGTACGGATGGTAAGACGGTACGTATCAGCACCAACTACCGCATTGAAGAGGAAGGCAACAACGTTGACTCTGAAATCGAAGCTTATCTGTACGAAACACTGAAGCCGTTGCTGACGCAAAATATCTCGCTGGAAACCTTCATCGACCGCGAGAACCACACGGGCGGTAGTATCATCAGCTCGCAGAAAGTAGGTCCGAGCATTGCTGATGACATTAAGGTATCGGCTATCTGGTCTATCGTGCTGGCTGTGATCGTTATCGGTCTGTACATCCTGCTCCGCTTCCGTAACATCGCCTACAGTATCGGTTCTGTAGCCGCTCTGTGCTGTGACACCATCGTCATTTTGGGTGCCTACTCCATGTTCTGGGGTATCCTGCCGTTCTCGCTGGAAATCGACCAGACGTTCATCGGGGCCATCCTGACAGCTATCGGTTACTCCATCAACGATAAGGTGGTAATCTTCGACCGTGTACGTGAGTTCTTCGGACTGTATCCGAAGCGTGGCAAGTACCAACTGTTCAACGACTCACTGAACACGACGCTGGCCCGTACCATCAATACCTCACTGAGTACGTTGATCGTGCTGCTGTGTATCTTCATCCTCGGTGGTGACTCCATCCGCAGCTTCGCTTTCGCTATGATTCTGGGTGTGGTATTCGGTACGCTGTCTTCACTGTTCGTCGCTTCTCCGATCGCATACTCGCTGATCAAGAAGAATGCTACCGAACCTGCTGAAGAAAACAAGAAATAAACCGTTTGTTTCCGACTATACATAGGAACGGGGACGCTCGAACTGAGCGTCCCCGTTTTTTTACGTCTTTTTGGCTGCTGAAATACCTCAGCGGGCTGGAAACTGCGGTAGCTACCCGACATATATCATCTAATTATAAATCAGTATTTTAATTAAAGAGCAAAGTGAAGCACGTGCCCTGCCCCACAACGGACTCCACCGTGATATTGCCGCCGTGGCGGTTCATGATTTGCTTACAAAGGCTCAGGCCGATACCCTGCCCACCGGACTTGGTGGTGAAGAAGGGCACAAACACTTTGTCTACCACGTCGGGCAGAATGCCATCGCCGTTATCGCTGACGGTGATGCGGCACTGCCACGACTGGGCAGGCAGTACACGGACATCGATACAGGGCTCTGAGCGGCGTGTGCAGGCCTCGCGTGCGTTCTTCAACAGGTTGATGAGCACCTGCTCCACCTGCGTACGGTCTATCTGGAGGGTGCGGTCGTCGGCGGGCAGATAGATGTGAATATAATCTTCGGGAAAGAGCTTGCGCAGGTCCTGAAGCAGTTCTACGAGTGACACGGGACGGCGGACGGGAGCAGGCAGACGAGTCAGCTTGCGGTAATTTTCCACAAACTCCAGAAGCCCTTTGCTGCGGCGGTGGATAGTCTGCATGCCCTGGTGCATCAGGCTATAGCTACGCTCGTCTACTTCGCGCTCGCACAAAGTTTCGGACAGGGAGATAATGGGGGTCAACGAGTTCATGATTTCGTGCGTCAGCACACGGATCAGTTTCTGCCAGGCAGTCATTTCGTTGTGCTCCAGCACGCGGGTGCGAAAGTTGCGCATGGCTTCGGACAATTCGCCCACCATCTGCTCCATCGAACGATTGCGATAGGGCGAACGGAAAGAGAGCATCATGTCGTCGAAACGCAAGCTTTCGGCCAGGTGGCGCATCATGCGTATCTGCACCATCTGCATACGGTAGAGGTTGATGCCTACAGCCACAAGTACGAGAAACACCATCAGGGCACTGAACCACAACTCCCGGGCAGCCAGCAGGTAGACACCCACAGCCAACAGGGCAATGGCGAGGATATGGAGAGCGACGATGAAGGAATAACGTCTCATAGGCCTAATTTTTCTATTTTCCGGTACAGAGCAAACCGAGTGATCCCCAGATACTCAGCTGCCTTGGTCATGTTTCCCTCGCTCAGGCGCATGGCACGCTCCACGGCCTGCCGCTCCAGCTGCTCCAGATTGAGCACTTCCATCTCCTCCTTGTGCGAACGAGTGGGAGCCGCGGCCTGGAAGACAAAGTTCTCGGGGCGCAACAGAGAGCCATCGCCCAAGATGACAGCACGTTCCATCGTGTGTTGCAGTTCGCGCACGTTGCCCGGCCAGGTGTAGCGCAGCAACTTGTTCTTGGCCTCACGCGTCAGACCGCGCATTTCCTTTTGGTATTTGCGGGCATAGCGTTGCAGGAAGTGATCGGCAAGCAACAGGATGTCGTTACCGCGTTCGCGCAGGGGCGGGATGTGCAGCTCAATGGTATTGATGCGGTAGAGCAGATCCTGGCGGAAGCGTTCTTCCTCCACCATGCGGCGGATGTCGGCATTGGTGGCACAGATGAGCCGCACGTCGATAGGCGTATTTTGCGTGCTGCCCAAGCGGCTGATCTGGCGCTTTTCGATAGCAGTGAGCAACTTAGCCTGCATAGGCAGGGAGAGGTTACCTATCTCGTCGAGGAAGAGCGTACCTCCCGTGGCCACCTCCATACGCCCCGCCTTGGCCTTGCGGGCATCAGTAAAGGCGCCTTTCTCGTAGCCAAACAACTCGCTTTCGAACAGTTGTTCGGGGATACTACCCAAGTCGATGGTGACGAAGGGCTTTCCCGAGCGGGGTGAATGGCGGTAGAGCAGGCGGGCGATGACGTCTTTTCCCGTACCGTTCTCGCCCAGAATCAGGATATTAGCGTCCGTATCGCGCAACTTCTCCACCGTATCGAAGATAGCCCGCATGGCCTCCGATTCGCCGATGATGCGTTCGTCGGCATTGCCGTCGCTCAGGGCTTCCACCTGCTCCTTCAGCAGGTTTACTTCGCGTTGCGAGCGGCGCAGCTTCATGCCCGACGAGAGCGTGGCCAGCAGTTTCTCTTTCTCCCAGGGTTTGGGAATGAAGTCCGTGGCTCCTGCCTTGATGGCTCGAACAGCCTTGTCGGTATCCGAATAAGCGGTCATGAAGATGACCACCGCCTGCGGGTCTATGTGCAGAATCTGTTTCAAACAGTCGAAGCCTTCCTGCCCGCTCACCACATCGCGGCTGAAGTTCATGTCCAGCAGGACAATGTCGGGCTGGAAAGTTGTCATGAAGTATTCCAGCCGTTCGGGGCCGGTGATGACCTTTATCTTCTCGGCATAGGGTTCGAGCAGCAGGTTGAGGGCGAAAAGCACGTCCTCGTTGTCGTCTACAATCAGTATTTTTCCAAGTTTCTCCATAATCATTCGGTGTCTGCTACAAAGATACGCATAATATCCGTGTGCTATGCGTGCGCTTCCGCACTATTTTTGTGCGATAGTGCACGTAAGTTCCCCATAGAGTATTTCGCTTAATTACTGGCCAACAACCAGTTAACCATTTGGCACAGATTTTGATATCTATTTATAAAATAATGGAAAAACTATGTTCAAACGTATCCTTTTACTGATAGCGGCCACTTGCGGCATGGGGACAGTCCTCCACACCCAGGAGGCCCTGGAACTGACCCTGCAACAGACTATCCACCATGCGCAGGAAAAGTCGCCCGATGCACAGAGTGCCCGCCACAGCTTCCGTTCCTCCTACTGGAACTATCGCTACTACCGAGCCAACTACCTGCCCAACCTGACGCTGACGTCCAACCCCTACCTGGATCGCGCCATCAACAAGGTGACAATGGGCGACGGCAGTGTGAAGTTTGTGGAACAGAATCTGCTCGCCACCGACCTCACCCTGAGCCTGACGCAAAATGTACCCTGGACAGGCGGTACCTTCTTCGTGGAAACCTCGGCCCAGCGCATCGATCTCTTCAGCGACGATAGCCACTCGTACCAGACGTCGCCCGTCAACATTGGTTACAGCCAGTCGCTCTTCGGATACAATTCCCTGAAGTGGGACCGCCGCATAGAACCTGTGCGCTACCGCGAGGCACGCAAACGTTATGTTGAGACACTGGAGCTGGTAGCCGCTGCCGCCACGCAGAAGTTCTTCGCCCTGGCCACAGCACAGAGCAACTACGAGATAGCCAGCACCAACTACGCCAATGCCGACACGCTGTATATGTATGCGCGCGGCCGTTACGACATCGGTACCATCAGCGAGAATGAGATGCTGCAACTCGAAATCAACAAGCTTACCGAGGAGACCAACCGCATGAACGCCCGCATCGAAGTAGACAACGCCATGCAGGAACTCCGTTCGTACCTGGGCATCCAGCAGGACGTGGAACTGAAGGTCCGCATCGAGGACTTTGTGCCCGATCTTCAAATCGACCTCAACGAGGCGCTACTGCTGGCCGCCCAGAATAGCCCCGACATCGAGAACATGCAGCGCCGCAAGTTGGAAAGTGAAAGCGCCGTGTCCCAGGCTCGTGCCAACGCCGGCCTGAAAGCCGACATCTACCTGCGCTTCGGCCTGACGCAGACTGCCGACCGCTGGAAGAACGCCTGGCGCAACCCCATGGACCAGCAATACGTCAGCCTCGGCATCTCGCTGCCTATCCTCGACTGGGGACGTGGCAAGGGCCAGGTACGCGTAGCCAAGAGCAACCGCGACCTGGTACATACGCAAGTGGAACAGGACAAGACTGATTTCGACCTGAACATCCGCAAACTGGTGAAGCAATTCAATCTGCAAGCCCAACGCGTACACATTGCCGCCCGTACAGACGCTACCGCACAGCGCCGTGCCGACGTAGCCCGCCGCCTCTACCTGCTGGGACAGTCCACCATCCTCGACCTCAATGCTTCCATTACCGAAAAAGATTCTGCCCGCCGCAATTATGTGACAGCCCTCTACGACTATTGGAGCCTGTACTACACCCTGCGCAGTCTTACGCTCTACGACTTTGGGCAGGACCGGCCGTTGGAGGAAGATTTGGAACGACTTATCAAATAAATTCTCACTACAAAATAGTATCCCATTATCAATTTTCAATTATCAATTAATAAAATGGATATCAAACTCGAAAAGAAACCCTGGTACATCCGTTACCGTTACTACCTAGCAGGCGGAGTGGTATTTGCCGCCTTCCTGATTTATGTCATCATTCTCTCGGCCGGACCGCGCAAACTGCGTATCGACCCCGAGAGCCTGCAAATGGCTGAAGTAAAGAACGACAAATTCATGGAATATGTCGACGTCGAAGGACTCGTGCAGCCCATCCTCACCATCAAGGTCAACGCCCGTGAGGCTGGTAGTGTGAGCCGCATCGTGGGCGAAGAAGGCAACATGATGAAGAAAGGCGATACCATCCTCGTGCTGGAGAATCTCGATCTGCTGCGTACCATCGAAGACCAACGCGACGAGTGGGAAAAACAGCTCATTACCTACCGCGAGAAGGAAATCGAAATGGAACAACAAAGCCTCACCCTACAGCAACAAGCCCTGCAAACTGACTACGAACTGGAGAAACTGCGCAAGAGTTTTGAACTGGAGAAAGAAGAATTTCGCATGGGTATCAAGAGCAAGGCTCAGCTCCAAGTCTCCGAGGACGAATACCGTTACAAGGAAAAGACAGCCCGCCTGCAACGCCAGAGCCTGCGCCACGATTCGGCTGTCTCCATCATCCGCCGCGACCTGCTGCTGAACGACCGCGACCGTGAACAGAAGAAGTACGAACGTTCGCGCCAACGTCTGAACGACCTGGTAGTATGCGCCCCCATCAGCGGGCAGCTCAGCTTCGTCAGCGTGACGCCCGGCCAGCAGGTACAGTCGGGGGAAAGTATCGGTGAGATCAAGGTGCTCGACCAGTTCAAGGTCCACACCTCGCTCAGCGAATACTACATCGACCGTATCACCACCGGCCTGCCCGCAACCATCCTTTATCAGGGCAAGCGCTATCCGCTGAAGATCACCAAGGTGGTGCCCGAAGTGAAGGACCGCATGTTCGACGTCGATCTCGTCTTCACCGCCGATATGCCCGACAACGTCCGCGTGGGCAAGAGTTTCCGCGTACAGATCGAGCTGGGTCAGCCCGAAGACGCCCTCGTCATTCCACGCGGCAATTTCTACCAGGCTACGGGTGGGCAGTGGATCTACAAGCTGAACAAGGACAAGACGCGTGCCGTGCGCGTGCCTCTCACCATCGGCCGACAGAACCCACAACAGTACGAAGTTACCGACGGCCTCCAGCCTGGCGACTGGGTGATTACGACCGGATACGACAACTTTGGCGACGCCGAGGAGCTGGTGTTGTAAACGGGACATACCATTTCGATTTTGACACTTTTCAGAAAAAGGACTATAAGAAGAATATTGCAGAATAGAATATGATACTACATTACGTTACACTTGCCATCAGAAACCTGCTGAAATACAGAACACAGAACATCATTTCCATCATCGGGCTGGCCGTAGGCCTGTTCAGCTTCTGCGTCTGCCTGTATTGCAGCCGTTTCATACAGTCTACCAACCATTGTTTCGACAACTACAAGCGGATTGTACTGGTTAGTTTGTACGATAGCGAACAGGACAATTATTTCTCCGGCACGTCCGCACCGCTCTGCGAGGACATGCGCGGCTGGGCAAAGGGGGTAGAGGCCCTTTCGTTTGTCTCCTATCCCCGCCAAATGCCCTTCGACATCGAGGTAAGGCCCGGCAAGACCTTGCCCTACGAGTTGAAGCGGATGGAGACGGACAACCTCTATGCCCGCATCTTTACGCCCCGCATCGTGGCCGGAAGCTGGGAGGGGGCCAACCATACGCCCAATGCGCTGGTGATGAGCCGTTCGACGGCCGTCCGCATCTTCGGCAGCGAGGCCGAAGCCATCGGAAAGACATGTGTCATGACCCGCCGGCTGCCCACCTCGCCATCGACCACTCCCCACAACGGAGGCATCACCTATACCGTGCAGGCCGTCATGGAAGACACGCCGCTCAACAATTCCCTACACTTCATGGAAACGATGGACATGCTGGTGCTGAACGACAGCGAAGGTCTGCTGCAAAGCAACAGACGCCACGAGATGACGGGAGGCAACACATTTGCCCTGCTGGCACCCGATGCCGACATCCGTCAGTTGGAAGAGCAGTTCATGCAGCGCGACTACAGCTGGCGCCTGTACGACAGGGACTATGAAGCGCAAGTATTTCCCATCGGACGCTTTCCCTACGAGCACAGGCAGCTGTCCATCACCAGCTGGATTACGGGCACCATGGGACTGCTCATCCTGCTGGTGGGACTGCTCAACTTCTTCCATTTCCTGATAGGTTCCTACTTCAACCGTACGAAAGAGTTCAGCGTGATGAAGGTGAATGGATGCAGCGGCGGGCAGCTCTTTACCCTGCTCTTTGTACAGTCTTTGCTGGTGGTACTGGCAGCCTCGTTGCTGATGCTGTGGGGCATCGAAGTGACCGACGGAAGGTTGGACTATTCTGTCGAATTCATGTCGATGACGTTCAGCAAGTCGCTGCTCATGCGCCATGCCGCCCAATACATCGGGTTGCTGGTACTGCTTTGCGCAGGTATCTGCCTAGTGGCCACACTGCGCATCCGCCGCATATCGGTGCAGGACGGACTTGGCGGAGGCCGCCGTCGGCGTCAGAGCCATCGGGGGCGTAACTTCATGCTGGGGGTACAGTTCTTTCTCTGCTGGCTGTTTGTCGCCCTGTCCGCAGCCCTCTACCTGCAGTCCGAGAAGACAAGCGACACCCTGCTGCACACCCTCTCCATGCAGGAGAAGGCTTCCATTCTCAGCATCCCGCTGAATTACTCCTGCCTGAACAATGCGGAAAAGCAGAGCCTGATCGGCCGCTTCAAGAGCCTGGCTGCTGTAGAAGATGCCCTGCTGGCAGACGTCAGTTATCTGGGAGGTTCGTCGGGCAACCTGATGATGACCGAAAAAGGCAACGACAACTCATGGATAGAAGTTGAAGTGATGCGTGTCCCCGCCAATTTCTTCTCCTTCATGAATATCCCGCTGGAGCAGGGACGCTCTCCGAAGACAGAAGCCGATATCGTGGCCGACCGTACCTGGCAGCAACGGATGGAGAAAGACATACTGGGGATGCCTCTTTACGACTCGCAACACGATTATACCGTATGTGGCATCTGTGCGCCTTTCCAGACCGACACCTATTCGAAGAGCATCGGTTACGTCTTCCTCCTTTACAATCCGTCCGACTACATCGGTCACTGCTATCTGAAGTGCCACAGTGGCCAGGTACAGGAAGTCAAGGCACGGGTGGAGCAACTGCTCCGTGAGGCTTTGCCCGAAAGCGTGCCTGTACGGGTAGGCACGTTGCTCGACGACATCCACGACCGTCAGCCGCTGGAATACACGATGAAGAACATCGTGCTGTTCTTTGCCGTGGTCAGCATCCTCATCACGCTGCTGGGCGTCTATTCGAGCATCACGCTCGACACCGAAAGCCGGCAGAAGGAGGTAGCCATCCGCAAGGTGAATGGAGCAGGGGTGCCGCAGATCATGTTGCTCTTCGCCCGCCTGTACATCGTGCTGCTGACCATCAGTGCACTGCTGGCCTTCCCGCTGGTCGGATTCGCACTGCAGCAATGGAAGCGGATGTACATCGTGTTCTTCGACTGCGGTTTCTTCTATTGGACCAGCGTATTTGTTCTGGTGGCAGCTGTTACGGCGCTAACGGTTATCTTCCGCATCCTGCGTACGGCGCGACAGAATCCGGCAGAAGTGATAAAGAGAGAATAATATGATAAGAAGTTAGATGAAGTTAGAGAAGTGAAAGCCGGTAGTACAGCAAACGGATGTGAATAGTCGGGAAGTATCGGCTATAACTTCTAACGGAGCACAGCGGAGTGATAACTTCTTTAACTTCTATACCTACTAAATACAACATAAAAATATGATACTACACTACCTGAAAGTGGCTACCCGCAGCCTGATGAAGTACAAGATGCAGAGTCTGATATCGGCTCTCTGCCTGGCTGCCGGCATTGTATGTTTCAGCTATACCTATCAGTTTGTGGAGACGGTAGCCCCCACCGACCATCGTCCCCACTACGACCGCCGGTTAAACCTTTCACTGGTAAATAACCGGGCCTTTTCTTCCAATGAAATTACACGTATGGAGGAAGAACTCCGTCATGCGGGGGGGGGGGTAGAAGCTGTGACAGCCTATTCCAAAGGATTGCATACCCGGGAAGTGGTATTCTTCGACCAAGAGGGGCAGGAGCGTCCTTTCCTGGTCCGTTATCGCAATGCCGATGCCTATTACTATACCTACAACGGCATTTCGGTAACAGGGATAACGAATGAATTCGGGCCTACGGACGTGGTGCTGTCCGAAGCCTTTGCCCGAAAAGCTTTTGGTAACGCCAATCCGACAGGAATGACCTTGCGCATCGTCAACGACCAGTCGGGCCAGTTGTTCAAGGTAGCAGGTGTGGCCACGGGGAAAGATCCGAATACGGTTCCCGACTGTTACTTTCCTGTAACAAAGCCGTCAGACAACCACATCCTGTACGCCAGTTGCTATCGGCCCGAAAAGATGGACCTGAACAGTTTCCGGTCCTTATTGGAAAAGATTGCCTGGACCGATTCGCAAGGCAAACCGATAAAGTTTCAAGTCGAATCGGAAAGCAGCCAGCACAGACAGACCCTGCTTGCCAAACTGCTGTTTCTGCTGGTCGTCTCCCTCATCCTGGTGTCTGGACTGATCAACTTCCTGAAATTCACCATCCAAATGTTCTTCAACCGCCAGCGCGAACTGGCCTTGCGCAAGTGTCTGGGTTCCGACACCAAAGGTCTGTATGGCCTGCTTGCGTCGGAAGTCATCCTGATGATGACGGCTGCCCTGCTTCTTTCGTTCCTGCTGACGGAATGGACATTCGGCCTGGCTTACAGCCTTCTGCCCATGGACGAAGTGCCCGATATCCGTTTGCAGGATGTCTATCTGACCCAACTGAAGGTTTACCTGGTCGTCGTGGCGGTCTGCCTGCTCATTGTCAGCTTCCCACTGCGCAAGCTGCGTCAGGTGTCCCTGTATGCCTTCCTTCAGCAAAGCCGCAAAAGACACACGTTCCGCAATGCAATGATCGGTCTGCAACTGGTCATCTCCATGTTCTTTGCGGGTGGTGTCGCCCTGACCTGGCTCGCGTCGAACGAATTGCTGTTCGACAAGATGTACAATCCCCTGCCCGAAGGAGAGCAGGAACGGATTGTGGTGCTTCCCCTGAAGACCCAATACCTGGAGAACAACATACAGCCCATTCTGACAGAGGTACGCAAGATGCCCGAAGTGGAAGACGTCATCAGTTATTGCATTTCCAACCCGATCAACTTCCACGTTTATACCGAATACGAATGCAAGGACAAGAGCGTGGCCCATATCGTCATGTCCAGCGGCAGTCCCCGTTACTTCCGTTTCTTCCATATACCGATGCAGGGGAAGGTAGTCCCCGATGATGCTTCAGGCGAGGTCTATGTAAGCGAGGCCTTCAAGCAGCTGCTGAATGCCGACGGCAATACGGGAACAGTCCGCCTGGATAACAAGGATTATCGGATAGCAGGTGTTTACAAGGCATTGTTCAACGAGGTGGAAGACCCCAAATACACTGGTTCTGTCTTCATGCCCAGTACCGATGCACAGCTCTATTATATAAAGGTAACCGAAGCGACCGACCTGCCTGTCTTTCTGAAACGGCTGGACGACCTCTGCCGCGAATTTGTACCGCCCACCCTGCCGATTGACCTGATGATGTTGAATGAGTCCGACGAAGGTCTGAATATCATCAAGACCATGCGCGTGGCCATGTCGGTACTGGCAGTTGTCAGTCTGCTGTTAGTGGTACTCAGCATCTTCTCCGCCATCTCCATGGACACAATAGCCCGCCTGAAGGAAGTGGCCATCCGCAAAATCAACGGAGCCACTCCGAGAAACATTGCCTGGATGTTCGGCAAGGTTTACATCCTGCTGTTTGCCTTCACTTTCCTGCTGGTCTATCCGCTGCTTTTCCTCTCCATGAAAACGCTGCTGGAGAGTTACACCATAGACTGTATTTATCGTTGGGAATGGCCGTTGCTGATGTTCATTTCGGTAGGCTGTCTGGTAGTCGTTACCTTAGGAATGAAGATTTGGCAAGTCATGAGACTCAATCCGGCTGAAGTGATAAAGAGAGAATAATAATTAAAAACAAAGATATGATACTACACTACCTGAAAGTGGCTGTCCGCAGCCTGATGAAGTACAAGATGCAGAACCTGATCGCCATTTGCGGCGTATCGCTGGCACTGTTCTGCTTCTGTGTCTGCCTTTATTGCAGCCGATACATCTACGGCACAGACGAATGTTTCCGGAACAGGGAACGGATTGTGGAAATCTGCGTAAAGAATGCAGAAGGCGAACTGTACCGGAGAACTCCGGGTGGGCTGTCTGCCTACCTTCGCGAACAGGGCCTCGAGGCAGAGAGCTTCTGCACGGTGGACGGACCGGAGTCCCGTACCTTCAACGCTGTGCTGTCCGAAGAAAAGATGCTGCCTTACGACCTGGATGTGCTGGAAACGGATTCAGCTTTCTGTACGGTCTTTACTCCCCGCATCCTCTGCGGTGAGTGGAAGCAGGTGGCACATACGCCCAACGCAGTAGTGTTGTCCGAATCGGTAGCCAAACGGATCTTCGGCTCGGCTCCGGAAGCAATAGGGAAGCAGCTCATACTGACTCACCGCCTGTGGTCGTCACCAGATACAACTCCCGAAGACGGAGGAATTGCCTATACGGTACAGGCCGTCATGGAGGACCTGCCACAGAACAACAGCCTGAACTTCCTGCGCCAGACTGATGCCCTGATTGTGAACGACAGCGAGGGAGTGATTCATACCGATGCCGACAAGAGTGTGAGCGGTTCGCTGACTTATGCCTTGCTTCCCGAAGACAGGTCGGTAGCGCAATTCATGGAGTCTGTCGAGAGGAGACAGCTTGTCTGTGAAGTATTGGGGCGCCGTGAATATACAGTCTGTGCCTATCCGTTCGGAAACGGCTTGTGGGAAAACGGTCCGGCTCCTTACTTTGCGGGCATTACACTGGTAGCCGGCATTCTGGTACTGCTGGTGGGGCTGCTGAACTTCTTCCATTTCGGAATCGGCTCGTTCTTCACCCGTATCCGCGAGTACAGCATCCGACGGGTCAATGGGGCCGGTTTCCTCAGCCTGTCCGCCTTGTTGTTCGTGCAGATGGCCTGTTCCATTGTGGCCGCCGGTTTCCTGACTTATATCCTGATAGAACTGCTTACACCGAGCCTCCAGCTTTCGTTGCACGACTTTACCCTCCGCATAGAGGCTGCCCTGCTGATGAAGCAGACCGCCGTCTATCTGCTGGACTTGCTGGGCGTATGTGCGGTGGTCAGCCTGCTGGCCATGCTCCGCATGCGGCGGACGGACATCCGTATCGGCTTGTTTGGCGGTGTAGGAAAGTACGGGCGGCATCGCATCCGTAACCTGCTGCTGGGGGTACAACTGTTCATCGGTTGGATATTCCTCACGCTGACTGCCGCCCTTTACCTGCAGTCGCGCCACACGGGCAACCTGCTGTTTGGCACCCTGACAATAGCGGAAAAGGAACAGATACTCAGCGTCCCGATGGACTACAAGTTCCTGACAAACGCGGAACGCGAACGTCTTGTGGCCGAGATGCGCAAATGTCCCGATATCGAAGAAGTTCTGCTGGCCAACAATAATTATGTGGAAGGAGCCTGGGAAACCTCCATTTCTCTCACCGAAGAACTGACGAAGGAGTCCAGAATGGATGTGAACATTGTGCGCGTCAGTCCCAACTTCTTCCGTTTCATGAAGATTAGGATGAAGTCGGGAGAACCACTGGGAAACATGCACGAGATGGTCATCGACAGCAAGCTGCACCAACGCATCGGTAAGGATGTGCTTGGTACGACCCTATACAACTATAGGGACGGATATACGGTAACCGGAATTTGCGAAGAACTCCAGACCAACGCCTACAATCGGAGCAAGGGCATCATATTCGTGCCCTTCTATTCCGAAGGGAACTTCGGTCACTGTTACCTGAAGTGCGGCCAAGACGGCGAAGAACGTGCCAAGGCATACGTGGAAGATGTGCTCCGCCGTTCGTTCCCCGAGAGTATTGTCCCCCGTGTACAAACGTTCATGGACGACATCCGCGAGGAGCAGGCACTGGAGTTCAAACTTCGGGGCATTGTTCTGTTCATGGCTGTCCTGACCCTGCTCATTTCGATGCTGGGTATCTATTCCGCCATCACGCTCGACACCGAATACCGCCGCAAGGAGATGGCCATCCGCAAGGTGAACGGAGCCGGCGTCCGGCAGATAGCCCTGCTCTTCGCCCGTCTCTATGTGGTGTTGCTGGTGTCTACTGCCGCATTGGCTTTCCCGCTGACAGGATGGCTGCTACAGGCCTTCAGCAGCATGTATGCGTCGTTCATCTCAGTCGGCCCGCTGCTCTATGGCTGCATATTCCTGAGCGTGGTTCTCCTCACGATCCTGACAGTGTATGTACGCATCCGGAACATTACGAGGGTGAATCCGGCGGAAGTGATAAAGAGAGAATAATTAAATAAAGAAAGATATGATATTACACTACCTGAAAATCGCCTGGCGCAACCTGCTGAAATACCGCACGCAGAGCGTCGTCAGCATCCTGGGACTGGCTGTGGGTCTGGCCTGTTTTGCCCTTTCGGCCTTCTGGGTGCACTACGAGATGACTTATGACAGTTTTCACCGTGATGCCGACCGTCTGTATCTGGTCGGGGTGAACGATGACAGTTTCGGAGGCTCTTCCGCAAGTTACACGCCCCAAGCGCTGGGCCGTTACCTGAAAGAACACTATTCGGAGATTGAGGACTACTGCCTGTTCGAGTCGGGGACGTTTTTTGTCGTAAAAGACAACCGGATGCTGGAGCTTCCTATGCTCAAGCCCGACACTACCGCCCTGCGTATGCTGGACATCCGGACGCTGGACGGTGACGAGAGTTTCCTCCGCTCCGCCAGTGAGGCAGACAGCCGTATCGCCATTACTGAGAAGACCGCACGCCTGCTGTTCGGCACGACGGATGTCATCGGCCAGACCGTGATCAATCCCAACTGGAACAAGGAATACACCATTGGTTCCGTAGTGAGCGACTGGGGAGCACACACCAATTTTCCCTACGCCTTCCTGGGCTGCGGAAGTGGTCGGACAGGTTGGGACGACTACACCTACCGGACGCTTGTCAAGGTGAAGCCGAGTACGGATGTCTCCCGCCTGCTGGAGAAGATGAATGCCCACTTCCCCGAAGAGCTGACCAAAAGCAAGTACCGGGCAACTACAGGACTCACCCGTTTCTATCTGGAACCGTTGACGGGTCTTCGTGCCACGGAGGGCTTTATCCTCAAAAACAATCAGACGGTGCAGTTCCGTTACATCACCTGGTTTGCCGCCGTGGGTGTGCTCATCATCGTCTGTGCCTTCCTCAATTACCTGACCATCTACGCTGATCGCTTCCGTACGCGTCGCAGGGAAATGGCTTTGCGGCAGATCTGCGGATCAGGCCTGCGTTCGCTGGTGGCACTGCTCTGTACCGACTTTCTGCTCACCGTGCTGGCCTCGCTGGTGGTGGGCATGGTGCTGGTGGAATTGCTGATGCCGGCTTTCCTGCGCTATTCTCTCATTCAGGACGCCGATTTCTCGGTCTATCGTTCGGCGCTGCTCTACATCACGTGCGTCTCGGCAGTCATGATGGCCGTTGTCGTCCTGTCGGTATGGCTGTTCCAGAAGCGATCGTTGCACGGAAACATCCATACGGGTAACGCCCTCTCGAGCACGGTCTGGCGTAAGGGGAGTGTCGTCCTACAGCTGACGGTCTGCCTGGCCTTCATCTTCTGTACGGTAGTCATGCAGATGCAGCTTCACCATTTGCGTAGTGTGGATACAGGGCTGGACTATCGCGGACGGGCGGCCATGAGCATCTGGATGGGCGTGGACATGAACGTGTGGGCCGAGAAAATCAAGGCTCTGCCTATGGTGACGGAAGTGGTACGCCCGGCCTATTGGCCGCTGTTGGGCGAGGGGGCTTATTCGTCGTACCTGATAGATGGATACACGGGCATGGAAGGCCGACTGGAGCAGCCCTTGACTTTCGACGAAGTGCTGGCAGGTGAAGAGTTCTTCCGCTTCTACGACATGCAGTTGCTGGCCGGTGAATGGGTATCGGCCAAGTCGGACAACCGCCAGGTGAACATCATGGAGAGCACGGCCCGCCGCATGGGCTGGAGTCCCGAAGAGGCGGTGGGCAAACAACTGTTCTTCGTCAACCGCAAGGTGGAGCCTATGACCGTCATCGGCGTACTGAAGGACTGTGCCTACAAGTCGCCCACCGCCGAACTGCCCAACACGGTATTTGTCAACACCGACCGGATGGAATGGATGCATGCCCGTTGTTTCGTCCTCTTCAAATACCGTCCGGGTACGTGGGACGAATGCCGCCGTCGCATCGAGGAGATGCAGCGAGCCGAACTGCCCGACCGCAAGCTCTTCCTTTATAGTGAAGAAGAATGTTACAACAACTATCTGAAGTCGGAAGACGCCCTGTCGTCACTGCTCGGGTTCTCGTCGGTGGTGTGCATCCTCATCTCCATCTTCGGCATTTACTCCCTGGTGACGCTGGCCTGCGAACGGCGCCGCAAGGAGATTGCCATCCGCAAGGTGAACGGCGCCACGGTGAGAGACATTCTCGCTCTGTTCTTCCGCGAATATGCCCTGCTGCTGGTCGTTTCCTCACTGATCGCTTTCCCCGCCGCCTGGTGGGCGATGAAGCGCTGGATAGAGAATTATAACCGTCAGGTGGAAATCGGTGTACTGCCATTTCTGCTTATCTTTGCCGGCATTGCCGTTTGTGTGGCTGCCAGTATCGGTCACCGCATCTGGAAGACGGCGAACGAGAATCCGGCTGAAGTGATAAAGAGTGAATAATAAGAAAGATAAACAAATATGATACTACACTACCTGAAAATCGCCTGGCGCAACCTGCTGAAGTACCGCATGCAGACTGCCGTCAATGTGGTGGGGATAGCCGTTGGTTTTGCCTGCTTCGCCTTTGCCAACCTGTGGATGCGCTACGAAGCATCGTTCGACAGCCGTTACGAAGCAGCCGACCGCATGTATTTGATTTACACCGAGTCGGCCATCGAGTCCGGAGGGTTCTCACCCAATGTGTCTTATCCGACCTCCACACTGTTGAAGCAGGAGTTCCCCGAAGTGGAGGCGGCCTGTGCCTTCACCCGTTATCCGAATTGGGAGTTGGGTTTGGAGGGACAACCTGCTCTGGAATTCCCCAGCATACAGTTAGACTCCTGTTTCATGGATCTCTTCGACATCCGTATCTTGGCAGGTACCCCCGATTTCCTTTATACGGACGGTCAGGTAGCCCTGACGGAACGGACGGCGCGGCGCTTGTTCGGCACGACGGATGTGCTGGGCCGCACGGTTGTGTATAACGACCAGAAAGCTACCGTCTCCGCCGTTGTCAACGACCTGCCGCACAGCAACTTCTCGTTCGGCTTTATCTGCGAAGGGGATTACTTCCGTAAGTGGCAGAACGTGTGGTACAACGCAGGTTTCGAGATAGTGGTACGCCTTGCCCCGGGTGTATCGCCCCAGGCGCTGGAAGAGAAGTTCCGTGCTTATGCCGAGCAGACAGACGACCGTTACCGCAAGATTACCGACCGCCTGCGCCTGATGCCTCTTTCCGAAGTCCGTCAGGCTCCGTTCAACGAGGAACGGCTTGTCAGCTTCTCCTACCTCGTACTGTTTGCTGCGGCAGGTGGGCTGGTCATCCTCTGTTCACTGTTCAACCACCTGGCCCTGTTCCTCTCACGCATGGACATCCGCCGTCGCGAGCTAGCCTTGCGGCGTACGTGCGGCTCTTCCGGCAGGGGGCTCTTCGCAATGCTCACTACCGAATATTCCCTGCTTGTCCTGCTGTCGGGCTTCCTAGGCTTTGTGCTGGTCGAGCTGTTGCAATCGTCCTTCCAGCGGCTTTCAGGCGTGGAAGGCAACGTATATGGCAAGTCGCTGCTCTATTTCCTGATGGTGCTGGCGCTTTCTCTGGTATTGTTGCTGCCTTTCGTTTTCCGCTATTCTTCCCTGCGCCCTGAACGTAGCCGGTCGGGCCGCCGTCTCAAGGTGATGGTGGGCCTGCAGCTCTTCATCAGTCTGCTGGCCATCTTCTGTACGGTGGTGCTGATGAAGCAGCTGAACTATCTGCAACACACCGACTTGGGCTGGGAGCGCCGCAACATTGCTGCCTTCACCCTCCTTTATCCCGACAATGCGAAAGACGAGATTGTGGACCGTGTCCGCCAGATGCCTTTCGTCAGCCGGGTACTCACGGGTTATTACGGCCTCCTGCCCGAAGGAGCCAGAAGTTCCGTTTCCATCGACTGGGAGGGAAAACCGGAAGACCTCGAAATGAAGGACACACGTATGACCTGCTTGGACGATACGCTTGCCGACTTCTACGGCATCCGCCTGGCCGCAGGTGAGTTTATCCGTCAGGATGCCGGAGAAGGACAGGTCATGCTGAATGAGTCGGCCGTACGAGCTATAGGTATATCCGATCCCATTGGGATGACCCTTACCTACCGCAACAAGCAGAAAGCCACAGTAGTCGGCGTGGTGCACGACTTCCACATCACGGCGCCTACCATTCCCGTCCAGCCCACGCTCTACGTGAGACGATTTGACTGGACAAGCGGGAGCCACGTCTTGCTGAAGTACCACGAAGGAGCCTGGCCCGAACTTCGTCATCGCGTGGACAGCCTCTTTGCCAAGGACTATCCCGAAGTGCATTACCGGCTGGTAAACGTCATGGACGAGTATAATGCCTATCTCAAGGCCGAACACCTGCTGATGCGCCTGCTGGCCTTTGTTTCTACCGTCTGCATCCTGGTATCTGCTTTCGGCATCTTCTCCATGATAACCTTGAGTTGCGAACGCCGCCGCAAGGAGGTGGCCATCCGCAAGGTGAACGGGGCACGGGTGGGCGACATCCTCAGTCTCTTTGCCCGCGAATACCTGTTACTGCTCGCCGCAGCTGCCGTGGTAGCTTTCCCCGTGGGCTACGTGCTGATGAAACGCTGGCTGGAGAGTTATGTGGAGCAGACGCCTCTCAGCTGGTGGATCTATGCCGTCATCTTCCTCGGCATGGCACTGCTGGTAGCCCTCTGCATCGGCTGGCGCGTGTGGCGGGCGGCGAACGAGAACCCGGCGGAAGTGGTGAAAAGAGAATAATACCTGCTAAATAAAAAAAGAATATGATACTGCACTATTTGAAAATAGCCTGGCGCAACCTGCTGAAATACCGCATGCAGACCGCCGTCAGTGTTTTGGGATTGGCGGCCGGATTCGTCTGTTTTGCGCTGTCGGCCTTCTGGATACATTACGAGATGACTTACGACAACTTCCGCCGCGATGCCGACCGCCTCTATGTGGCCAGGGTGAACGACGGCTACAAGGCCGGAAAGATGACCGAAAGGCTTCCGGTACCGATGGCCGCCTACCTGACGGAGCATTATCCCGAAGTGGAGTCTGCCGCCTATTTCAAGATTACAAGCGAAAGGGTTGAGGTGGACGGAGTGGAACGGAAAGTCAACGTGTCGTCGGCAGACAGTGCCTGGATACAGCTGCTCGATGCACAGCTGGTGGACGGTAGCTTCAACTTCATGCAGAGACATTCCGACGAGGTAGCCATTACCGAAGAAGCTGCCCGGCAGTGGTTTGGCAAGGAAAGTCCGCTGGGCAAAGAGGTGGACATGAAGTCGGACGGAAAGAAAAAGATAGGGGCAGTCGTCAGGGTGAACTGCCGCCATACGAACTATCCCTTCTCGCTGATGCAGGAATTGAGCAGCGGAAGAAACAACTGGTGGTATCATCTGTGGACCATCGTGCTGAAACTGAAGGAAGGTACGGACGTCGTCGGGTTACAGGACAAGATGACCGCCTCCCTGCCGCATGAACTGATTCATCCGACCGAGACGCGCCACACCGGAATTGAGCGCCTGTCTCTGACCCCGCTGACGGAATTGCGCTACACCAAAGACTTCCGCGACAGCCGCAAGGGAGGAATCACCTTCCGCTATATCGTCTATTTCTCGCTGGTGGGTGTGCTGGTCATCGTATGTGCCCTGATCAATTACCTCACCATGTTTGTCAACCGCATGCAGGTACGCCAACGCGAGATGGCGCTCCGCCTGGTGCATGGCGCGTCGCTCCGTTCGCTGGTGCGGATGCTGGGAATGGAATTCCTGATGCTGATGCTTTCAGCCCTGTTCGTGGGCATGATTCTGATGGAACTGCTGTTTACCGCCTTCATCCGGCTGGCAGAGATAGACATCACCCGCACGATGCTCTATGGCGAGGCAATGGCTTTTCTGGGCCTGATGATGCTGGTGCTGCTGGTGGTGGCCCTGGGATTCATCTACCGCATGCAGCAACAAGCCCTCAGCCGTTCGGCCGGTGCGGTCGGCCACCATCGCCTGCGCTCTGCCTTGCGCCGGGGCAGCCTGGTGTTCCAGCTGTTCGTGTGTATGCTGTTCGTCACGGGCACGCTGCTGATGAACCGTCAGTTGGATTACCTCCGTCAGTACGACCTGGGCATGGAGTTGGAGAACCGGGCCTATTTTGCCCTTGAGACAGCGGCCGACACTTATCCCTTCGAAGCGAAGCTGAAAAGCCTGCCGCTGATTACGGAAGTGCTTCCTACGGCCTATCATCCCCTGGTTTCCATAGGTCCGCAAGCCATCGGACAGATACTCAGCTGGGAAGGGGCGGAACATCAGCCGGACGCGCCGCTGCCCGTCAACCTCTATCTGGGTGGAGACGACTTCTTCCGCTTCTACGGACTGACCCCACTGGCCGGTGAGTGCACGCTGCAATCCTATCAGGACATTGTGCTCAACGAGTCGTTGGTACGTCGCATGGGTTATACGCCGAAAGAAGCCATCGGGAAACACATCCGCACGACCAACATGGTAGCCGACAAAACGATTACGGGAGTCGTGAAAGATTTCCAATACGTTCCGCCTACGGAGCCGATGCCTGCCACCGGTTTCATCTTCGGCGAAGAAGTGGGCATCATGGAACGTTTTGCCGGTATTCTCTTCAAATATAAGGAAGGAACATGGGACGAGTGCCGCGCCCTCATTGAAGACCTGTGCCGCACGGAGGCACCCGGAAAAGCAATGCAACTCTACAATGAAGAAGAGTCGTACAACGAGTTCCTGCATTCGGAGCAGATGCTTTCCCGTCTGCTGATCTTCGCATCCCTGGTGTGTGGGCTGGTGGCCGTCTTCGGCATCTACTCCCTCATCACCCTCACCTGCGAACAGCGCCGCAAGGAGATAGCCGTCCGCAAGGTGAACGGTGCTACGGCAAAGGATGTGCTCTCCATGTTCTGCCGCGAATATCTGGCCATTCTGGGCGTGGCGGCCCACTGGCCTTCCCGGTTGTCTATGCCGTCGTGAAACGCTGGATGGAGACCTACACCCGTCAGGTGGAAATGGGCGTGCTGCCCTTCCTCTCCGTATTTCTGCTGATGGCCGTCGTGGTCATGGCAAGCATCGGACGAAGCGTGTGGCGGGCGGCGAACGAGAATCCGGCGGAAGTGGTGAAAAGAGAATGAAAACATATTTTCTTGTCTACTAAAATAAAAATAATCTATGCGACTGCTTATCCTATCCATCAACGCCCTGCTGAAGTTCAGGGCTTATACGGTGCTCAATGTAGTGGGCTTGGCCGTCAGCCTGGCCTGCGTGCTGACCATTGCGCGCTACATCCATCAGGAGAACACGGTGAACCACTGTTTCCCCGACTACGACCGCATTTGCCTGGTGAAATCCATCATAAGCAACGGCGAATGCTCGCTGGGCGGTTACCGCTCGGGGCTGGAAGACGACCCGGCGGTGGAGGAGTTTACGACCTATACTCCAGTGAGCGACCTGACGCTGGTCTTCGACAAGCAGCAGGTGCAGAGCCGGGTGTTCTCCATCGACAGCACCTTCTTCAAGCTGTTTCCTTATAAAGTACTGATGGGCAGCAACCGCATCCGCCGACCGGGCGACGTGGTCATCACCCGCTCCTTCTGGGAAGAGGTACTACAAGGCAGGCCAGTGGTGGGCGGCAACTTCACCAACGGGCAGGGACGGAAGTTCACCATCATCGGCGTAGTGGACGACCCTGCCACCAAGACTTCCTGGCAACCCCAGTTGTTCATGTCCGACGAGATAGATGCCTTCCTGTTCTACAGCCCCACCTACGCCCTGCGCATGGTGCCCGGCTACGACCTGAAGGCACTGAACCGGAAGCACGACAAAGAAGTGCGCAGCACATGGGCCTCCTCCTACCAGACCCGACGCTACGAATACCTGCCCCTGTCGGAACTCTACTTCGACACCGACCTCGAAAGGGACAATCCCATGTACCGCTACGGCAATCCGGGCTACATCAGCGTGCTGACGGCGGTCGCCTTTCTGATGGGGCTCATCGGGCTGCTGAACTTTGTCAACATCTACACCGTCATCATGTCGCGCCGCTCACGCGAGTTCGGCATCAAGAAAGTGTTCGGAGCGGACAAGGCGGACATCTTCGTACAGATTTACGTGGAAAACATGCTGCTGGCGGGCTTTGCCCTGCTGCTGTGCTGGACCATCCTGGAGGTGACCCGCTACCTGTTCTACAACGAGCTCTACATCCCTGTGGCCTCCGACGTGCGCTTTGACCTGCTGGCCTCGGCCATCGTGCTCTGGGGGCTGCCGCTGCTCACCACCGTCTATCCCTACCTGAAATTTACCCGCAGCCTGCCCGTCAACTCCATCCGTGCCATCACGACCTCGCGCGTTTCCGTGCGCTCGCGCATGGTGTTTCTGGGCGTGCAGTACGTGCTGACCATCTTCATCATCAGCGTCTCGCTGTTCTTTGTCAAGCAACTGGACTACATGCTGCATGCCGACCTGGGCTTCCGCACGCACGACATCATCAACGCCACCATGTACCACAATCCGCTGGGCCTGTACAAGGACAGCAAGGAGAATCTGCTGGACGAGGGCAAACGGATGAAAGCCAACCGCGAGCTGGTGAACCGGCGCATGGCCGAGAGTACCCTCTTTGAATATTGGAACCGGAGCAGCAAACTGCTGCCCGACAATGGTGATATGATAAACATTGCCCGCGAACGTCCCGAAAACGGTTTCCACCAAGCACTGCGCCTGCTCATGTCCCGACGCGAAATGGACATGTACGGGCTGCAACCGGTGGAAGGCCGCCTGTGGAACGATTCTGTAGACGAGGCATGGACCCGGAACAGCTTCAAGTGCATCATCAACGAAACCGCCAAACGGGTGCTGGGCATCAAGGACATCACCCGCGAGAAACTGCTACAGGAAGAACCCCATTTCGCAGCAAGCTACATGCCCGACAACTACAACCCGCCCTGCGAGATTGTGGGCGTCATCAAGGACTTCAACATGCGCCACCTGTCCAAAGCCACCCCGCCCGTCGTCATATTCTTCAAGGATGAAGCATGGGGAACAGAAACCGTGACCGCCGCCTACCGCCACGAAGACCGTGCGCGCGTCATCGACTTCCTGTCCGGCCTGTACGAGGAAGGCACCGGCCGCACCGACTTTGAGTACACGCTGATAGAAGACGTCCTGGCCAAGATGTACGAGGACGACCGCCGCGTGGTGCGCATCTACACGCTCTTCGCCGCCGTGGCCATCCTCATCTCGCTGCTGGGCCTGCTGGCCATTGCGCTGTTCGACATCAGTCAGCGCCGCCGCGAGATAGGCCTTCGCAAGGTGAACGGTGCCCAGGCGCGCGACATCTATCCGCTGCTGCTCCGCAAGTATCTGGCGGTGCTGGGCGTGTCGACGCTGGTGTCCGTGCCGCTGTCGTGGCTGGCCATCACCCTCTACCTGCAAGGCTTCGCCCACAAGGCACCGCTGACGCCCGGACTCTTCGTCGTGGCCGTCCTCGTCACCGCCTTGCTGTCGCTGCTCACCGTGATGTGGCAGGTGCACCGCGCGGCGCATGTGAACCCGGCGGAAGTGGTGAAAAGAGAATAACTGCATGCCTGACAACAACACGCTTCGTGGCACCAGTACAACCCGTTTAAACCGGCAGTTTACTCCGTTTAAACTGATAGTTTAGTCCGTTTAAACTGGCAGTTTAAAGCCATTAAACTGACAGTTTATTTCGGATAAACAAAAATAAACTGATTAACGACTGAATAACAACATATTACAATAACGACTATGATACTGAACGTAACACTGAAAATGATTCTCAGGAGCTGGTGGCGGAACAAGGTGTTCTTCCTCGTCTCCGTGGCCAGTCTGGCCTTGGGATTGGCCTGCACCAATCTGCTGATGACGTATTTTGTACATGAACACGGGCTGGAGGGGCGCAACCCCGACCGCGACCGCATCGTCTTCCTGCAACAGGACGACCCGATGAACGAAGGCAAGCGCGTGGCCTACGCCGCTGCCGAAATCCCCCAGCGGCTGAAGAACAGCTATGCCGAGGTGGAAGACTACCTGCGCATGGGCACGCTGCACCTGCTCGGCTGCAAGGTGGACGGGCAGAAGGTGGAAAGCAACTTCATCGTCCTCTCGACCGACACGACGCTGACCCGTTTCTTCGACTACCGTGCGGCGGAAGGAAGCCTGGAGCAGGCACTCCGCCAGCCGAACAAAGTGGCTTTGAGTGCAGCCTGTGCCCGCAAGCTCTTCAGAAGCAGGGAGGCCGTGGGGCAGCACATCGAGGTACAGATGGAAGGCGGGGACAGGCAGACGTACGAAGTGGCGGCGGTACTCAAGGAACGTGAGCAGTCGCTCCTGCGCTTCGACATGCTGACGGCTTCGGCCGCCAACTATTGGGGTGGCCCAACGCTGCTGAAGCTTTCGAAAGGAACAAACGCCGCCCGCCTGGCCGACAAGATAAACGCCGACAAGGTGCCCACCATGCTGCCCGACCAGACGAAGTATTACCTCGACCCGCTGGAAGCCGTCTGCTTCACCACGCCCGACGACGCTTCGCAGCAAGTTCTCGACTACATCAGCCAGACGCCCGTGCAGACGCTCTACATCAGCCTGCTGGCGGCGGTGCTGATACTGGTCATCGCCTGCTGCAACTACACCAACATGAGCCTCTCGCGCCTGCTGCAACAGCTCCGCATGATCCACGTGGAGAAGCTGATGGGCAGCACGCTGCGCAACATCCGCCTGCAACTCTTCGGCGACGCCTTCCTGACGGTGGTGCTGGCGTTCCTCCTCTCCATCCTGCTGGTGAACGACTGCCTGACGGTGTTCAACGGCCTGCTGGGCTCGCGGCTCACGATGGGCTTCTTCTTCAGCAGCCAGATGCTGCCCTGGCTGTTGGCGTTCATTCTGGTGATGTCCGTCATACCGGCCTGGTACATCAGCCGCCGCCTGTCGCGCCTGTCGTTCAGCCAGTACCGCACACTCTACGGCGGACGGCGCAAGCAGCGCTTCGTGGCCGTGCTGGTGACGATTCAGTTTGCCATCTCCATCGGCCTGCTGCTGGCCACCCTCGTAGCGCGCAACCAGATGTCTCTGACCGAACGGCAGGCCTCGCGCTACGAAAACTGCATCGAGACGGGCGATATGTTTGGTCCTCCCGCCGGCCCGTTCAAGGCGGAACTGGAGAAACGCGTGCAGGGCATCGAGTCCGTCACCCTGTCGTTCAGCTCCGTACTGAACGCTTGGATCAGCCAGCTGACGGTCCAGCGTCCCGGCGGAGAAGAAATACGTACCCATCTGCTGAAACTGGCGGGCGACTCTACCCTGGTGCGCACCCTCGGCCTCGAACTGCTGGAAGGCGGCAGCATCAGACAGATTCAGCAGAGCTACGCTTATCCGGTTCTGGTGAACGAGAGCTTCGTCCGCACGCTGACGCCGGAAGGTAGCCCCATCGGTCGTTCGCTGCGTGAGTTTGACACGGCTGACGAGGACACACTATCCGTCATTGCAGGCGTAATACGCGACTTCCCCATCAACTCGCTGGAAGAGGAAATTGCTCCGACGGTGGTCAGCATCGCGCCGATGTCCCGTCTGGAAAAAGCCTTCTGCCTGCAAATCCGCCTGCGCCCCGAGAACCGTGCGGAGACGTTGCAACAGATTGAAGCTGTGTGGAACGAGCTTCATCCCGGCCAGCCCTTCCAATACACGGACATGCACCAGGACTTCATGAAGCGCAACGGGAAGGTGCTTTCGCTGTCGCGCATCCTGACGTTCTACGCCCTCATCGGCCTGCTGCTGACGGGCTTCGGCCTGTTCGGCATCGCCTGGTATGCCACCCGCCAGCGGATACGCGAAATCAGCATCCGCAAGGTGCACGGCGCCACGCGCGGACAGATCATCTGGCTGCTCAACAAGCCCTTCTGCCTTTACGCCGCAGTGGCCTACGTGCTGGCCATGCCCGTCGCCTGGTGGCTGATGCAACGCTGGCTGGAGCAGTTTGCCTACCGTGCCCCGCTTTCGGTCGGCATCTTTGTGTGGCCGCTGGTTGTGGTGTGGGGCGTGTCGGCCCTCATTGTCTGCCTGCAAGGCTGGATGCTGAGCCGGGTGAAGCCGGTGGAGGCAATGAAGAATGAATAAAATAAATAATGACTATATGAAAGCATTACTCTTATCCATCCGTACCATCCTGCGCTTCAGGACCTACACCGCCATCAATGTGCTGGGACTGGCCCTGAGCCTGGGTTGTGTCTTTATGCTGGTGCGCTATATCCACCAGGAGCGTACCGTCAATCATTTTGTGCCCGAAGCCGACCGGACTTTCCTGACAGCCGTTTTCAAGGAAGGAGAACCGAGAGGGGAGCTGGGCGAGAGCGGGGACCGGAACGACGACCCCAATTACCGCAATCCGCTGGATCATCCGGCAGTGGAGGCGTTCAGCCGGTTTATGATGTTTGACGATGACTTTGTGACGAAGGACGACTATCGCTATGCGGTAAACACCATGGTCGTGGACAGCCTGTTCTTCGACCTGATACCTTACAGCTGCAAGGAAGGCAGCCTGCAACTGAAGCCCGACGAAGCCCTGCTGACACCACAGGCCGCCCTGCGGATATTCGGGACCGAGCATGCGGTGGGCAAGGAGCTGGTTACGTCGTCGGGCAAGCCCGTCCGTGTGGCAGGTATCCTGAAGGAACCGTCCACGAAGTCCTCTTTCCAGTTTGATGTCGTCTTGTCCGTGTACCTGATGAAGAACTGGAGCCGAGTGGCCTACGAAGTGGTACGCCTGCACCGCCCGGAGGACGGGGACGAGGTAAACCAAGCCAACCGTACCCCCATGCAACTGATATGCTATGGACAACAGGCCGTCTATTACCAGCTCGTCCCGCTCAAAGATTTCTACCTGAGCAGGCAGGTATCTGCTTTTGCCGAATCGGTAACGCAGGGCCGTTCGGACGTGCTCCGGCTGCTCGGACTGGTGGCGGGGCTGATTCTGCTGGTAGGCCTGCTCAACTACATGAACCTCTATTCGGTGGTGATGCTGAAGCGGGGCCGCGAACTGGGCATGAAGAAGGTGCTGGGAGCCGGCAAGGGGCAAATCTTCCTCCAGCTCTATGCGGAGAATGTCTGCCTGAACGCGGCGGTCGTCTTCCTGGCCTGGCTGCTGGTAGAGGTGACGCGGTGGATGGTGGACGCATGGTTCGACATTCCCGTACAGGGAGACCTTCGTTTCGACCTGCTGCTGTCCGCGGCTGTGCTGTTCCTGCTGCCGCTCTTCACCATGCTGCCGCCTTACTGGCGCTATGCGCATGCCGCGCCTATGCGTTCGCTCAGCCAGGTGGGAGTAGGAGGCAAGGCAACCCGCTCGCGCACGGTGTTCCTCTTCCTGCAATACGTCATCGCCTTCTGCCTGACGGTGGCCGCCATCTACCTGAGCCGCCACTTGCAGTTTCTGCTGCATACGGACGTGGGTTACTGCACGGAGGACATCATTCAGTGCCCGTTCTGGAAAGAGAATCCGGCAGCCTCAAACAACTGGGAAATCAGACAGCAGGAGATGAAGAAGAAGAATGCAGCCTTTGCCTTGCTGGAAAAACGCATCGGGGAGTCACCCTTGTTTACGGGAATGACTTATGGCGTCCCGCCCTACGATCTGCAACCGGATACCCGCTTCCGTACGGACGACGGTCAGGAGGTGGAGGCCTGCCACCTCTGGGCCTCGCGCGAATACATGGACTTCTTCGGCTTCCGGCTGTTGGAAGGCCGGGAATGGAACGAGGACGAGGACGAATATGCCTGCAAGCTGATAGCCAACCGGGCTTTCCTCCAGGCTCTGCACATCCGGGACTGGCAGACGGAGAAGGTCACGCCGAACCAACGCTTCTGGTACCGTTCGGGTGAAAACTGGAACGAGGTACCCTCCTACGACATCATAGGCGTGGTGGACGACTTCCGCACCGGCCATTTGTCGGGCGGAAACCTGCCGGTTGTCTTCATCTATCAGGACGACTGGCGCGACTTCACGTTCCTCTCCATCGCCCCCGGCAAGCGGAAGGAAGCCATCGCTTTCCTCAGCGACCTCTACCAGGAGGCTGTAGGCCGGGGCGACTTTGAATATTCCTTCATCACGGACGAGATAGCCCGCCTGCACGAGGAAGACCGGAAGGTGACGCGCATCGTCATCACCTTTGCCCTGATAGCCATCGTCATCGCCTGTCTGGGACTGTTCGGACTGTCGCTCTACGACATCCGCCAGCGCTACCGTGAGATAGCCCTGCGTAAGGTGCACGGCGCACAGACGGCCGACATCTGCCGCCTGCTGCTGCGCAAGTATCTCGTTCTGTTGGGAGCCGCCTTCGTGACGGGTGCCGCTGTTGCCTACGTCGGCATCCACCGCTATATGGAGAACTTCCCCCATCACGCCCCGCTCTCGCTGTGGATTTTCCTTGTGGCGGGCCTGACAGTGGCCGTCATCGCCCTGCTCACCGTGCTGTGGCAGATACGCCGTGCGTCGCAGGTGAATCCGGCGGAGGTGATGAAAAGAGAATAAGAAAAATAAAGGACACTGAAGGACTGATTTTTATAAATTAACCAGTATATTTAATCCGTCTTTCTCCATCAAATGGAAAAGACACAAAAACTTTAAGATTATGATCAAGACAGTAAACTTGCAGAAAGTATTCCGTACGGAAGAAGTACAGACATTGGCTTTGAACGATGTGAACATCGAAGTGAACGAGGGCGAATTTGTAGCCATCATGGGACCGTCTGGTTGCGGTAAGTCCACCCTGCTCAACATCCTGGGCCTGCTGGACAATCCCACGGCGGGAGAATATTACCTGAACGGCACGGAAGTGTCGAAATATACCGAAGCACAGCGTACCAGCCTGCGCAAGGGTGTCATTGGCTTCGTATTCCAGAGCTTCAACCTGATAGACGAACTGAACGTGTATGAGAACATCGAACTGCCGCTGCTCTACATGGGCGTGCCTGCCAGTAAACGCAAGCAACGCATCGAGCAGGCGATGGAGCGCATGGCCATCAGCCATCGTGCCAAGCACTTCCCGCAGCAGCTCTCCGGCGGTCAGCAGCAGCGTGTGGCCATTGCCCGTGCCGTGGTGGCCAATCCGAAACTGATTCTGGCCGATGAGCCTACCGGTAATCTCGACTCGAAGAACGGTAAGGAAGTGATGGACTTGCTGAAGGAACTGAACAAGGAAGGTACCACCATCGTCATGGTGACGCACTCACAGCACGATGCCGGCTTTGCCGACCGCATCATCAACCTGTTCGACGGACAGGTAGTGGCCGAAGCAAACCTGTAACAACAAAAAAACACTGCATGTTTCCCTGTCTGATTTCTCTTTCAGGGACATGCAGTGGTACATGAAACAAACATATAATTATTATGCTATTTGTATCTTCCAGCCTTGGCTATGCGCTTGGGAATGTCCGTATTATCCATTTTACCCATAAATAATTGAGATCCGGCTCCTATGGCATAAACAGGAACATACTCTGCCGTATGACTTCCACTGGTCCATCCCAAATGGGCAATCTGGCTCATCACTTTCTTGGCTGCTGCAGCCAAGGGTTCGGTCTTGGAATAAAGACTTTCCTCAAAAACAACCTTATTCTTTACAAACGAATCTTCGAACTCGTCGCGCAACAGTCTTTCTTGCTCCCAAGTCAGTTCCAGATCTTTCCAAAAGCCCATACGCTCCGTCAACAGAGCTTTCATTTCTTCCCATGTCACCTTGCTGCCTTTAGCTTTGCGCAAATCTGTCATGGCACGCGACAATAAGTCAACAGACTGTTTCTGATAATCCAAGGCTTTTAGGTTCAGTGTGTATGTACCGGTACCCATACCCAAGCCACCAGTTTCATGATCAGCAGAAACGACAATCAGGGTTTCCTTCGGATGTTTCTGATAGAATTCGTATGCCACACGAATTGCATTGTCCATGTCGATCACTTCCTTCACGACTGTAGCTGGATCGTTGCTGTGGCAAGCCCAGTCGATCTTTCCGCCTTCCAACATCAGGAAAAATCCCTTGTTATTATCCTTAGTCAGAAAATCTATCGCATTTCTCGTAATATCCGCCAAAGTCAAATCACCATCTTTACGATCAATGGCATAAGGCAGACAATCCGCAGAAGTTCCTTCGGCTTGGAGGAGTATCATTTTTTTAGCAGAAGCAACTTTTTCTTCATACTCTTTCAATCCACGTGCAATGGTATAACCGGCCTCTTCCATGATAGGATAAATAGAAGGAGCCTCCTGCTTGTCATAAGTCGTCGTAGGCTTCAAGAAACCGGCACCGGCAAAAAAGTCGAAGCCACTCTTAGGCAACTCCAAAGCAATCTCGTAATACATGTTACGATTGGGCTGATGAGCATAAAAAGCTGCCGGTGTAGCATGGTCTACACTAACCGTGGTGACAATACCCACCTTCTTTCCACTCTTTTTAGCCTTATAAGCCACACTTTCCAGAGGTTCTTTATCAACGCCTACACCGATAGCACCGTTATAGGTCTTCGAGCCTGTAGCCAACGCAGTACCGCCTGCCGAAGAGTCTGTTACCGAATTACTGGCAGAATAAGATGTGGCAATGCCGGAAACCGGAAACGAACCAAACAAAAGCTTTTGAGTACCGATACGTCCATTTTCCATTTCAGCCTGAAACATTTCAGTGGTATTCACCTGATTCACTCCCATACCGTCACCGATAAAGAAGAATACATACTTGGCCTGCTGGGCATACATCATACTGGCCACCAGGACAAAAAGCAACAAATAAGTCAATCTCTTCATAATGATACTATATTAAAATGGATATTGCTTTTTTTAACTGGACAAAGATAAGAAATCTCCTCCGTCAAGAAATGAAGATTATGTTAAAAAAAAGAGGATGCATCCATCAGAATACATCCTCTCCTAACACTATCGTGTAGATTGGTTTATGCCTCTTTATTCAAAATAGCCATGGTATCAGAAGCAATCATCAGCTCTTCGTCAGTAGGAATTACAACTACCTTAACTTTCGAATCGTCGGTCGAAATAACCGCTTCCTCACCACGTACCTTATTCTTTTCAGCATCCAGCTTCACACCCATATATTCCAAACCAGAGCAAGCGCCCCAACGAGCTGAAGCCTGATTTTCGCCTACGCCACCTGTAAAGACAATGACATCAACACCACCCAAAGCAGCAGCATAAGCACCAATGTATTTCTTGATACGATAGAAATACATATTTTCTGCCAGAATGGCTTTCGGATCACCTTCCTTAACAGCATTTTCCAAGTCACGCATATCGCTCGACTTACCGAAAATACCCATCACACCGCTCTTCTTGTTGAGCAGGCTGGATACACCGGCAGCGTCCAAATGTTCCTTCTCCATAATGAATGTTACGGCACCGCCGTCGATGTCACCGCTACGTGTACCCATCATCAATCCCTCCAGCGGAGTAAGTCCCATACTGGTATCTACACACTTACCATCCTTGATTGCCGAGATAGATCCACCATTACCAATGTGGCAAGTGATAATTTTTGTTCCTTCAGACTGGATACCCAAATACTCGCACACACGTTTTGAAACATAACGGTGGGAAGTTCCGTGGAAGCCATAACGACGCACCCCGTATTTCTCGTACAGTTCGTAGGGAACAGCATACATATAGGCATAGTCAGGCATCGTCTGATGGAAAGCTGTATCGAATACACCGATCTGAGGTACATTCGGCAGAATAGCATCGATCGCATGAACACCTTTCAGATTAGCCGGATTGTGCAGCGGAGCCAAATCGTTACAAGCAGTAAAGGCATCGAGCACTTCTTGAGTCAGCAGGACAGACTTGCTGAACTTCTCACCGCCATGTACCATACGATGACCAACAGCATTGATTTCATCCAACGACTTGATAGCACCATATTCAGGAGAAGTAAGGGTATTCAGAATGAACTCCACACCTACCGTATGTTCTGGAATGTCTTTTTCCAGAATTTTCTTTTCACCATTCGGTAAAGTCAATTTCAAAAATGAACCAGGCAAACCGATTTTCTCGATACCACCCTGTGCAATAACAGCTTTGTGGTCCATATCGAACAATTTGTATTTGATAGACGAACTACCGCAGTTGAGAACTAAAACTTTCATAATCTTACTGTCTATTTAAGGTTAATCATTTATTGGCTTTTGCTGCAATAGCCTGATTGGCTGTAATGGCAATCATACGGTATACGTCTTCGATAGAGCATCCGCGTGACAGGTCATTTACCGGACGGGCAATACCCTGAAGGATCGGGCCCACAGCATCGGCATGTCCCAAGCGCTGTACCAGCTTATAAGAAATGTTACCTACTTCAAGGCTCGGCACAACCAATACGTTGGCATGTCCGGCAATGGACGAACCGGGAGCCTTGCTGGCACCTACTTCGGGAACCAGAGCGGCATCTGCCTGCAATTCACCGTCAATGGCAATGTCAGGAGCCATTTCCTTAGCAATCTTCAAAGCCTCAACAACCTTGTCTACGACTTCATGTTTAGCCGAACCTTTCGTTGAGAAGCTCAACAAAGCAACTTTCGGATCGAGACCGGCAACAGCACGTGCCGTACGTGCCGTACATACAGCAATCTGAGCCAGCTGAGCAGCATCGGGTACCGGCGTTACGGCAACATCACCCATCACCAGAATACCATTCTTTCCATACTCAGGGGCATGAGTCAGCAGCAACATGGCACCAGACACGCATGTAATGCCCGGAGCTGTCTTAATAATCTGCAAAGCAGGACGCAACACGTCGCCTGTCGTATTGCGGGCACCCGCCAACTGGCCATCAGCATCGCCATTTTTGATAATCAGACAGCCCAAATACAAAGGATTGAGTACCAGTTTACGGGCTTCCTCAATGGTCATACCTTTCTTCTTACGCAATTCACACAACAACTGTGCATACTCCTCCTGCTTTGGATGGTTGGCAGGATCAATGATAGTAGCTTTACTAATGTTACCTAACCCCCACTCTTTGGCACAAGCATGAATTTCATCTGGATTACCCAAAAGAATCAGGTCAGCAATTCCGTCTGTCAGAATTTGATTGGCGGCTTTTAAAGTACGTTCTTCAGTACCTTCGGGAAGAACAATGCGTTGGCGATCAGCCTTTGCGCGTTCAAGAATTTCATTAATTAATCTTTGCATGATATATTAAGATTGTGTGTTAAATACTCGGAAATACGTGTTTATCACGCTGCAAAAATACACAATTTTGCAATATCCACATTGCAATTTAGGGAATAATTATCTGCTTAGGGGCAATTATTATAATATTTAACACTACTACCCTTCCTTATACCCCATCCTTCAAGTTCCAGAAGAAATTTCAGCAGGAGAAGTACATCCTATAGACAGAATAACTACCTTTGCACCCGTTTTTCAATACAGTAACAGAAGGTATTAGTTTTTTAGTTATGATTCGTCAATGCGCCATTCTTTTCGGATGTTTGGCTTTGGGTGAACTGATTGTCTGGTTAACAGGCATCAAACTACCATCAAGCATCATCGGCATGCTGTTACTTACCCTATTCCTCAAGTTAGGTTGGATCAAATTACATTGGGTACAGGGTATGTCCGATTTTCTGGTTGCCAACCTCGGTTTCTTCTTCGTGCCGCCCGGCGTGGCACTGATGCTGTACTTCAATGTCATTGCGGCTGAATTCTGGCCCATCGTCACCGCTTCGCTCGTCAGCACCCTATTGGTAATAGTAGTCACCGGATGGGTTCACCAATTAACACGTAAAATCAAATGAACTTCCTGGAAAACGAATTTTTCTTGCTGGCCATCACGTTCGGCATCTTTTTCTTCGCCAAGCTGTTGCAGAAAAAGACAGGCATCATGTTGCTCAACCCCATATTGCTAACCATTGCCCTGCTTATCCTGTTCCTGAAAATGACAGGCATCAGCTATGAGACCTACAACCAAGGCGGACATCTCATTGAGTTCTGGTTGAAACCTGCCGTTGTAGCTTTAGGAGTCCCCCTCTATCTACAATTGGAAACGATCAAAAAACAACTGTTGCCTATCCTGTTATCCCAGCTGGCCGGCTGTATCGTGGGTGTAGTATCTGTCGTACTGATTGCCAAATGGATGGGAGCCTCTGATGAAATCATCTATTCATTAGCCCCCAAATCTGTCACTACCCCCATTGCGATGGAAGTAACCAAATCGTTGGGCGGTATTCCTTCGCTTACGGCTGCCGTAGTAGTCTGTGTCGGTTTGTTGGGAGGAATATTAGGCTTCAAGACCATGCGACTGACTCATATTGAAAGTCCAATGGCGCAAGGATTGTCTTTGGGAACAGCTGCCCACGCCGTCGGCACCTCAACAGCGATGGAAGTCAGCCGGAAATACGGTGCTTTTGCCAGCTTAGGTCTGACTCTAAACGGCATCTTTACCGCATTATTTACGCCTACAATTTTAAGGCTCCTGGGACTACTTTAGCAAAATCTTCCTATCTTTGTCATTCTAATAACAGGCCCCTTACAACAAACGATTATGATTGACTTTAAAGATATCACCCCCAAGGACAAAGAATTGATAACCTCCTTTACACAACACAGTTTAAGAAGGAACTGTGATCTGTCATTCTCGAATTTATGCAGCTGGCGTTTTCTATACAACACCCAGTTTGCTGTCCTGAACGGTTATCTGCTACTGAAGTTCTGGGCTGAAGACGAATTGGTATACATGATGCCTATCGGACAAGGCAACCTGGGTCAAGTGCTGGAGGCTATGATACAAGATGCTCATGAAGAAAAGGCACCTTTCTGCCTGCTAGGTATCTGTACAGACATGTGTGAAGAGCTGGAGGCTTTAATGCCCGGCCGCTTCCGGTTTACGGCCGACCGCGACTATGCCGACTATCTGTACCTGCGCACCGACCTGGCGACCTTGGCAGGCAAGAAATTCCAACCCAAGCGCAACCATGTGAACAAATTCAAGCGGATGTATCCCAACTACGAATATACTCCCATTACCCCCGACCGCATTCAAGAATGCCTCGAACTGGAAGCCGAATGGTGCAAGGTTAACAACTGCGACCAACATGAAGGAACGGGCAACGAACGGCGGGCACTAGTCTACGCTCTCCACCACTTCGAGGAGCTGGGCCTGACGGGAGGTATTCTACACGCAGACGGACGCATCGCTGCTTTCACGTTTGGTATGCCCATCAACCAAGACACCTTCGGCGTACATGTGGAAAAGGCAGATACTCGTATTGAAGGTTCGTACGCCATGATCAATTATGAGTTTGCCAACCACATTCCCGAACAATACGTCTACATCAATCGCGAAGAAGACCTGGGCATCGAAGGACTACGTAAGGCCAAGTTGTCTTATCAGCCTGCCATTATTCTGGAAAAATACACCGCCTGCCTGCGCGACGAGCCTGTAGAACCCATCAAATGGTAAGCTTAGCATCATGAAAGAGAAAGTCAGACAACTATGGGAACGATGCTTCCATGACAGTCCCGCCTTCACCGACTTGTATTTTCGGATGAGATACAGCAACAAGGTTAATATCGCCATCCAAAGCGGCGAATCTGTCATTGCAGCCTTGCAGATGCTCCACTATCCCATGACTTTCTGTGGAAAAACGATAGACACCTCCTATATATCGGGAGCGTGCACTCATCCTGATTTCCGAGGTAAAGGCGTCATGCGCGAACTGCTGGCCGAATCCTTTGGACGAATGCACACCCAGGGCGTACTGTTGTCCACGCTCATTCCTGCCGAGCCCTGGCTCTTCGATTACTATACCCGCAGCGGATATGCCCCCGTCTTTCATGTGCAGACTGATATCTTCACCAAAGATACCGATTCCATCCTGACACCCGACTATTCAATTACAATTACAGATAGTTTCGATACACAACTCTACGCCTGTTTCGAACAAAAGATGCAGCACCGCCCCTGCTGTATCCAGCACACGGCAGAAGATTTCAAGGTGATCTTGGCCGACCTGCAATTGAGCGGCGGCCATATATATCTTCTGCATCCGATGCAACAATACGATGCAACAGCAGCTATGGCTTTCGTTTATCCAGACGAACCAAACGGTCTACTGGTAGGCGAACTGCTGGCCGACTCGGAAGAAGAAGCCCACCTCCTGCTTCAGCATATTTGTCAAATGAACGGACAAACCGGCCTGCGCCTGCTCTGCCCCGTTTCCGAAGAAGGGAAAGGGGAAAAGCTGGGCATGGCCCGTATCATCGACGTCCATGCCGTCCTCCAGCTCTTCGCCGCAACTCATCCGAACGTCGAATGGAACCTTACCATTACAGACGAACAGCTCGACACGAACAACGGCCACTACTACCTGAACAACGGCCACTGTATGAAAAGTGCCAAACGGCTGCCGGGAAGCCATCTGGCACTTACGATTTCCGAGCTCACCGCGAAGGTGCTGGCTCCACGGCATCCCTATATGAGCTTGATGCTTAATTAATGGAGAACTGATAATGGAGAGTTAAGCCCACCATTATCAATTATCCTTCGTCAGCAGCCGCTCCAGTTCCTCGGCGTTCAGGCGCAGGTAGAACTGCCCCTTGTATGCCACGGAGATAGCGCCCGTCTCTTCGGACACGATGATGGCGTGCGCGTCGGACACCTGCGAAATGCCCATCGCCGCCCGATGGCGCAGGCCCAGCTCCTTGGGGATGTCCAGATTGTGGGACACGGGCAGGATGCAGCTCGCCGCCTTGATGCGTTGTTTGCTGATGACCATCGCCCCGTCGTGGAGCGGGCTGTTCTTGAAGAAGATGTTCTCGATGAGCCGTTGGTTGATGTTCGCGTCTATCACGTCGCCCGTACGCACTACGTCGTCCAGGGGCATGTCGCGCTCGATGACAATCAGCGCTCCCACTTTCTGCTTACCCATGCTGATGCAGGCCATGACGATGGGCATGATGTCCTCGTGCTCCATACCATCCTTCTTGTTGCCCGTGAAGAAGCGTACCAGCGCACTGGCGTGGTGGTGCGAACCCAGCGTCACAAGGAAACGCCGGATTTCCTCCTGGAAGAGGACAATCAAGGCCAGCACGCCCACACTGACCAGCTTGTCGAAGATGGAGCCGAGCAGCTTCATCTCCAATACCTGCGACACCACCAGCCAAATCAGGATGAACACCAGGATGCCGGTGAAGATGTTGATAGAGCCTGATGCCTTCATCACCTTGTAGGTGTAGTAAAGCAGGAAAGCCACCAGCAGAATATCTATAAAGTCCTTTATGCCAAACTCGAAAAACACAACTATACTTATATATATTTATACGTTAAACACTTACCGCTAACCGCTCCCCATCACCCGTTCTCCCTCACAGCCCCGACAATCCGCACCGCCTCCACCGCCTGTCGCACGTCGTGCACCCGCAGGATGTCGGCCCCCTTCATCAGGGCCAACGCGTGGAGCACGGTCGTGCCGTTCAGCGCCTCCTGGGGCGTCGTGTCCAGCAGGCGGTAGACCATCGACTTGCGCGACACGCCCACCAACAGCGGCAGTCCGAAAAGGCGGAACTCCTCCAGATGGGCCATCAGCCGGTAGTTGTGCTCCAGCGTCTTGCCGAAACCGAAGCCGGGGTCGAGCACGATGTCCTTCACGCCCAAGTCACGCAGCTGCTGCACCTTGCGAGCGAAGTACAGGAACACCTCGCGCAGCAGGTTGTCGTAGTGGGGATGCTGCTGCATGTCCTGGGGCGTGCCCTGCATATGCATCATGACGTAGGGCACGTTCAGCTCCGCCACCGTCGGGAACATGTCACCGTCCAACTCGCCTGCGGCGATGTCGTTGATGATGGCCACGCCATACTCGCCGACACACATCCGTGCCACGTCCGCCCGAAAGGTGTCGACCGACACGATGGCCTCGGGAGCCGTGCGGCGCAGCACTTCCAGCCCCCGGCGCAAACGATTCATTTCCTCTTCGGCCGACACGTGATCGGCATTGGGGCGCGAAGAATAGGCGCCCACGTCGATGATGTCCGCGCCCTCGTGCAGAATCTGCCGCACGCGGGCTTCTATCTCTGCCTCCGTCTGCATGCGGCTCCCGCTGTAAAAGGAGTCGGGCGTCACGTTCAGAATACCCATCACACAAGGCGTCGAGAGATCGAGCAGCCGGCCGTTGACATTCAAGTATTTCGTTTGTTCCTGATTCATGGAAATCGTCTTTCTACAATTAATCCCTGCAAATGTAAACAAAAAGAAAGGCACGACCGCAAAATCGTCCCATTATTTTCGGTTTCCCTCTTCCTGCCTCACTAAAATATCTTTTTCCCCAATAAAGCACCGTTTTAAAGGCGTTAAAGCAATGCTTTACGACCAGGAAAGCATTGCTTTAAAAACCACAAGGCATAGCGACCTCTACAAACAGACACTGAGCATGCGGATAGATAACCTCCATCCGAACACTCCGCGCCCCATACAGATGCGACAAACTTAGTTTCAATCTTTTGCCTGATGTACTGTGAGTTGTGGGAAGGGGAAGCCGATACCTTCCTTGTTGAAAGTGTCATAGACGAGCTCGTTCACTTCGAACATCACGTCCCAATAGTCTTCCGTCTTCGTCCAGACACGAACCATGACATCCACACTGCTGGCATTCAGTGTCTTCAGCACAATCATCGGAGCAGGTGTAGTCAGGATACGCGGGTCGGCATCAACGATTCGCTGGAGGACGGCACGTACCTTCTGAACGTCTTCACCATACTCCACGCCGAAAACCCACTCCAGACGACGTGTCTCCTGCTTGTTGTAGTTGGTCACGGCATTGCTGCTGAGCGAACCATTGGGGATGTAGATCATGCGATTATCCGTCGTGGCAATCAGCGTATGAAAAATCTGAATCTCCTTAACCGTACCACTTCCGCCAGGAGCGTCGATATAGTCGCCCACCTTGAAGGGCTTGAAGACGAGGATAATCAGTCCGCCCGCAAAGTTGGACAGGTTGCCCGACAGAGCCATACCGATGGCAACACCGGCAGAGGCCAACAGGGCGGCAAAGCTGGTGGTCTCGACACCCAGTTTGCTAATGATGGCAAAGGCCAGTATCAGGTTCAGCACTATTTTCAGCAGGCTGCGCAGGAAGGTCTGCACACTGATTTCCACCTTGCGCTTCACCATCAGGGAAGTTATGAAACGCAGGATGTACTTGATGATAAAGCGACCGATAATGTAGATGACCAAAGCGGCCAGCAGGCTCTTACCCAGCTCGATACCATAGTTCAGCAAGCGGTCCAGCAAATTCTCCACGTTGATGACAGACGCGGCACTCAATAATGAAAACATCATACTCTACAATTTTATTTGGTTTGACTTCAATAATGATTATTTCCTGAATTCAGGGCGAATATACAGAAAAAACACATGCATAAGTAACACCCAAAAAGGAAAAATGTTTGCGACTAAAATTTTCCTTTCCCTATTCTCGTTTCTTAATTAAAGACTACCTTTGTAGCCGTCAATCACAAAAACAGAAAAGATATGGAAATTTCGACTCTTTACCAGATATTCAACCAATGTAACGGCGTGACGACCGACAGCCGTCATTGCCCCAAAGGCTCCCTCTTCATTGCCCTGAAGGGAGACACATTTAACGGCAACGCCTTTGCCGCCAAGGCATTGGAAAGCGGATGTGCCTACGTCGTCATCGACGAAGCCGAATATCTCGTGCCTGGCGACGACCGTTACCTGCTGACCGATAACTGCCTGCTGACGCTCCAGCGCCTGGCCCGCCATCACCGCCGCCAGCTGGGTACACGCATCATCGGCATCACTGGCACCAACGGCAAGACCACGACCAAGGAACTGATAGCCGCCGTACTGAGCCGTCGCTACCATCTGCTCTACACGGAAGGCAACCTGAACAACCATATTGGCGTGCCTCTCACCCTGCTCCGCCTCAAGCCCGAGCACGAACTGGCCGTCGTCGAGATGGGTGCCAGCCATCCAGGCGACATCCACGAGCTGGTGGAGATAGCTGAGCCTGACATGGGCCTCATCACAAACGTAGGAAAGGCACACCTTGAAGGCTTCGGCTCGTTCGAAGGCGTAATGCGCACCAAGGGTGAACTCTACGACTGGCTCCGCAAACTGCCCACTCCCGTCATCTTCTTGCATGCCGACAATCCCTACCTGACCCAAATGGCCGCAGGCCTGCCGCACGTGACCTACGGCGAGGGAGACACCAACTATATCTCTGGCCAGCTGACCAGTTGCTCGCCTTTCCTAGCCTTTGCATGGAAAAAACAGGGAGAAACTGAAACGTATCAAGTCCAAACCCAACTGATAGGCAGCTACAACCTGCCCAACGCCCTAGCTGCCGTCACCATAGGCACTTATTTCGACGTGGATGCCGCCTTGATTGACCAGGCTCTGACGGAATATGCGCCCCAAAACAACCGCTCGCAACTGAAACAGACAGCCGACAACACCCTCATCATCGACGCCTACAATGCCAACCCCACCAGCATGATGGCCTCGCTAGCCAACTTCCGACAAATGGAGGTGGTTCACAAGGTAGCCATCTTGGGCGACATGCGCGAGCTGGGACAAGACAGCGCAGAGGAACATCAGAAGATTGTGGATTACTTGGAAGAATGCGACTTCGAACGCATTATCCTGGTAGGCAGCCAGTTTGCCGCCACGCGCCACAGCTACGAGACGTATGCCGACGCTCCCGCCCTCATTGAAGCGCTGAAGCAAGAAAAGCCGACAGGAAAAACCATTCTCATCAAGGGGTCC
Organism: uncultured Bacteroides sp.; assembly: GCA_964419245.1. Classification (GTDB taxonomy): domain Bacteria; phylum Bacteroidota; class Bacteroidia; order Bacteroidales; family Bacteroidaceae; genus Bacteroides. Next base: position 69,906 of record CAYQOV010000005.1, read on the forward strand.
AACGGGATACGGCTGAGCACAGTCGTTGACTATTTATAAAGAGGGATGACGCCTCATCCAATACCAGCCAATGAGCGATGCCAGCGTAGCTCCTGAGGTATTAGCAGCAAAGTCCCACCAGTCTCCACCTCGATAAGTCGTACAATAAGCCTGGAGCAATTCTACCGCCCCACTGAACAATACGGGGCAGAGCCAGGCTCCCAACCACGCGTGCCACATCGGTACGCGTGCTTTTTTATGTGCCCGTATAAACTCCAACCATAACATACCCGACATTCCAAAGTACATACACACATGCACCACTTTATCGATGCCAGGAATGGATTCCATCTCCGTCTGGGGCGGCTTGAAGAAAGACAAATAGATTACCGTCAAGATAATGAGAAGCGAAACGGGATATTTACGAATGTAATACAGCATATTCAAATATATTTCAATACGAGATGCAAATGTACAGAACATTTTCTATATTTGAGATTTCTTGCAGGTATTAGTAACAAAATGAAAGAAAAAACCACGATTTATGACAAAGAACAACAGAGCAAACTTCGGAAGCAAGCTGGGTGTCATCCTGGCTTCGGCAGGCTCGGCCGTAGGGCTGGGCAACATCTGGCGTTTTCCTTTTGAAACGGGCAACCACGGCGGTGCCGCCTTCATCCTGATCTATCTAGGATGTGTTCTTTTCTTCGGCATCCCCATCATGGTAGCTGAATTTTCCATCGGACGACACTCACGGGCCAATACGGCTGGCGCCTATCAGAAGCTAGCGCCCGGCACCCACTGGCGCTGGGTGGGCCGCATGGGTGTGCTGGCAGGTTTCCTGATCCTGGGCTACTATTCGGTAGTGGCAGGCTGGACACTGGAATACATCGTACAGGCAGGCACGAATGCCTTTGCTGGGCAGTCGGCCAACGACTTCATCGCCTCGTTCAACGGTTTCATCGCCCATCCATGGCGACCGGCCTTGTGGATGGTGGTCTTCATGCTGATGACCCACTTCATCATTGTGAAAGGTGTAGAAAAAGGCATTGAGAAGTCAGCTAAAATCATGATGCCAATGCTCTTCCTGCTGCTCATCGTACTGGCCGTCTGCTCCGTATCCCTACCAGGTGCAAGGGCAGGCATCGAGTTCCTGCTGAAACCCGACTTCAGCAAGGTGGACGGCAACGTGCTGCTGGGCGCTATGGGACAGGCTTTCTTCTCACTCTCACTGGGTATGGGATGTCTCTGTACGTATGCTTCCTATTTCCGCAACGACACCAACCTGCCTAAGACTGCACTCAACGTGGGATGGATTGATACGATGGTGGCCATCTTGGCTGGTTTCATCATCTTTCCCGCTGCCTTTTCAGTGGGCATCCAACCCGACGCAGGTCCCAGCCTGCTATTCATTACGCTGCCCAACGTCTTCCAGCAGGCCTTCGGCAACCTGCCTTGGTTAGCAGTCATCTTGTCCATCATGTTCTACGTGCTTCTTGCCCTGGCCGCACTGACATCGACTATCTCCCTGCACGAGGTGGTGACGGCCTACCTGCACGAGGAGTTCAACCTGACCCGCGGCCGGGCAGCCAAATTGGTAACAGTGGGCTGCACTATCTTAGGTGTACTTTGCTCGCTCTCGCTGGGTATAGGCAAAGAACTGACCATCTTCGGCCTAACTCTGTTCGACCTCTTCGACTTCCTGACGGCCAAAATCATGCTCCCATTAGGCGGCTTTTTCATCGCCATCTTCACTGGCTGGTATCTGGACAAACGTATCGTATGGGAAGAGGTAAGTAACAACGGTACTCTGCCAAAAGTAGTCTATCGTATCTGGCTATTCCTACTGAAGTACATAGCCCCGATAGGTATCGGCTTCATTTTCATTAATGAATTGGGACTACTGAAATAAAAAAGGTAATTCATGCGAAAGTGGTTCAATGAATTTTTCTATTACTCCCGAGGGGAAAGACGAGGCATTCTGGTGTTGCTGGGCATCTCCCTCCTCTTTTTCCTAGGAGGAGAGATATACGTTCATTTAAAATCAAAGCAGGTAGACAAATTTGACGACCAGTTAAGACAACAACAGGCGATGGAGGAATATAAAGCCTTCAGTGCTTCCGTCCGTGAAAAAGAGAAAGAGGAAAAGGAGAGCCATAAGTCCCACTATACAGCATGGAAAGAGGAAAACGACGTGCCGCCCATACTTGTTCCCTTCAATCCCAACACTGCCGACTCGGCCACCTTCCGCCAGCTGGGGCTCCCTGCCTGGATGGCCCGCAACATCCTGCGTTACCGTAAAAAGGGAGGTATCTTCCGCCGAACAGAAGATTTCCGCAAGATATACGGCCTGACAGAAAAACAATACAACGCATTACGGCCCTACATCCGTATTCCAGCCACAGACAGTACCGACCATAACCCTTCCCTCTTTTTGGCCAAACAGTACAAGGACAGCATCCAACAGGCAAAGCCGTTGAAATACGCACCTGGTACTTTGGTCGACCTGAACCGTGCCGATACCACCGAATTAAAAAAGATTCCTGGCATAGGAAGTGGAATCGCACGTCTCATCAGCGGATATCGCCAGCAGTTAGGTGGTTTCTATAGCCTCAGCCAGCTGGAAGAAATCAATCTCGATTATCGCCAACTGAACGACTGGTTCCGTATCGACACCACCGCTATCCGCCGCATCCCCGTCAACCGCGTCAGCGTGGACCGCCTGCGCCGCCATCCTTACCTCAACTTCTATCAAGCAAAAGCACTAATAGAATACCGCCGCAAACACGGTCCGCTGAAAAGCCTCAAGCCGTTCGTACTCTATGAAGAATTTACACAAGAGGACCTGGAGAGAATTGGACACTACCTAAGTTTTGAGTAATATTGTCTGCTACGACCTCTCCGTCTTTCAAATGAATGGTGCGGTCGGTAATGGAAGCCAGGTTCTCGTCGTGGGTCACGATGACGAACGTCTGCCCCAGACGGTCGCGCAGGTCAAAGAAGAGCTGGTGCAGCTCGGCCTTGTTGTGGGTATCGAGGCTGCCCGAAGGCTCATCGGCCAACACGACGGCCGGCCGATTGATAAGGGCACGCGCCACGGCCACACGCTGTTTCTCGCCGCCCGAAAGTTCGTTGGGCTTGTGCGAGGCACGGTCGGCAAGGCCCATCATTGTCAGCATCTCGAGCGCGGAAGCCTGGGCCTCGTGACGCCCCTGCCCGGCAATGAAGGCAGGTATCATGACATTCTCCAAGGCAGTAAACTCGGGCAGGAGCTGGTGAAACTGAAAGATGAAACCAATGCGGCGATTGCGGAAGGCGGAAAGCTCGCGCTCCTTCAGCCCGTCGACACGCACGCCGTCGATGCAGACCGTACCCGTATCGTGGCGATCAAGGGTACCCATAATCTGAAGCAACGTGGTCTTGCCGGCACCGCTGGGACCGACGATGCTCACCACTTCGCCCTTCTGTATCTCGAGGTCGATGCCACGCAACACTTGGAGGCTACCGAAACTCTTGGTTATCTGTTCGAGTCGTATCATAACTTTTTTCTTTTATTATATCCGGCGGATGACGTACTCCGCCAGGTAGCAGCCGAAGACGGCGGGCATGTAGCTCACCGTGCCGCAGGTCGATTTCTTGTTTCGTTCATCGTCGGTCAGCAGCACGGCCTTGGGGTCGGCCTGCTCGGTGCTGAACACGACAGGCAGCTTGTGGCGAATGCCCATCTTCTGCAACCGCTTACGCACGGCCTTGCTCAGGCCGCAATGGTAAGTGTCCCAGACGTCGGCAAAACGCACCTGCGTGATGTCGCTCTTGGCGCCCGCCCCCATGCTGGAGACAATCTTGATGCGCCGCCTCAGGGCCTCGGCTATCAGGTGGCACTTGGGAGCCAGGGTGTCGATGGCATCGACCACAAAGTCGTAGCGGGCGGCATCGAGCAGCTGGGGGATGTTCTCGTCCTTGAGGAAAACGGGCAGGACGGTGAGCTCCACCTCAGGGTTGATGTCGCGGAAGCGGGCGGCGAGGACTTCGACCTTGGGCTGCCCCAGCGTGGAGTGCAGGGCCGGGAGCTGGCGGTTGATGTTGGTGGGCTGGACGGTATCGGCATCGACCAGCGTCAGACGCCCCACCCCTGCGCGGCAAAGCATTTCGGCCGCATAGGCACCCACACCTCCTACGCCTACTACCAGCACATGGGCCTGGCGCAAGCGTTCGCTCTTCTCTTCGCCCAGCAACAGGCGTGTACGTTGTTTCCAGTCTTCCATCAGTTTTCCTTTTTAAACCATTTATAGAACCATCGGCCCACCTTCTCGTAGTGCTGGCTCTCGTTGCTGCCTTGCGGATTGGAGAAGGAAAGGGCTTCCTGCGGATCGCCCAGCTGGTCGGGATAGAGCACAATGAGACTGTTGTTCGTGAAGTAGCGCCCCAACTGGCCGGGCAGTTTCTCGAACGAGCTGTCGTAGGAGATGGAGCCGCGACGGGCACTGATGACTACCAGCAGGTGGTCGTAGTTCACCTGGCCGGTCAAGAGCAAGAGGTCTTCCCATTCGTCGAGGCGGGAAAACTCGGTCAGCGTATCGCTGTGCTTCTTCTGCACCAATGCCTGGAGCAGGTTGCCCGTCTGTTCGTTGGCAAAGAAGTGGACGCGGCATCCCAGCGTACTGCCCATGCGGCAGAAGTGCTCCACCCACTTCTGGAAGCCGGCCTCGTACTCGGCTTTGGGCGGCACGGCCACGATGATGCGGCGCAGGGTATTGATGGGTATCAGGAAGCGGGCCACCATCACCTCGCGATGGAGTCCCTTCAGCAGGTTCTCGGTGAGCATGCCGAAGAAGGAATCCACGATGTTCACCTTCCAGTGGAGGCCGATGATGACATCCGTAGCCCCATGCTCGCGAGCCGTATGGATGATGCCGGCGGCAATGTTCAGGTCGTAGCGGCTGATGCACTTCAGCTTTACGCCCGCCGAAGCCGTAATCTTGCCCGCACGCTCCAGGTAGCGCTTGCCCTGCTGCTCCAGGGCATCGGTGCCCGAATGGTCGTTGATGACGTTCAGGGCCAGCAGGTTGTCCTTCTGCTTGGGGTCACGGATGACGAGTGCCAGGTTCATCAGGTACTCGATTGTATTGGGGTTGGCCACAGGTATCAGTATCTTTTCGGGTTCGCGCGAGCGGTCTTCCTCGGGATGGGCCTCACCCATGGCTATCTTGCGTGCCGCCCGCTCGGTGGTGAAGGAGCTGACGATGCAGGTGACCAAGATGAGGAGCACCGTGCCGTTGAGCACGTCCTCGTTGAGCAGACGGCTGCCGTCGGGCAGGATGATGTTGTAGCCCACCAGCACGGCCGCCAGCGTGGCTGCCGCCTGCGCATTGCTCAAGCCGAACATCAGCTCGCGTTCGAGCACCGACATGCGGTATATCTTCTGCGTCAGCCACGAAGCAATCCACTTGCCGCCCAACGCCACCACAATCATCACGCCCGCCACCTTCAGGGCATCACCTTCACCGAAGATAACCTTGACATCAATCAGCATGCCCACGCCTATCAGGAAGTAGGGGATGAACAGCGCATTGCCCACAAACTCCAGATGGCTCATCAGCGGCGACACGTGGGGAATGAGGCGGTTCAGCACCAGACCTACGAGGAAAGCCCCCAGGATGCCTTCCATGCCGATGAGTTCCATCAGCCCCGCGCCGAGGAACACCATGGCCAGGACGAAGATGTATTGCATCACATTGTCGTCGTAACGGCGGAAGAACCAGCGCCCGACGCGTGGCAGGAAGTACATGATGAGCATGGCCAGCACCACGAAACGCACCACCAGCCAAAGCCAGAAGAGGCCGCCCGCCTCGCCCTTGAACACGCCGCTGATGACGGCCAGCACGAGCAGCGTCAGCGTATCAGTGACGGCCGTACCGCCCACGGCGATGCTCACACTGCGCTGACGCGAGATGCCGTAGCGGATGACGATGGGATAAGCCACCAGCGTATGCGAGGCATACATACTGGCCAACAGGATGGAAGTGATGAGGCTGTACTTGAGCAGGAGCACGTTGGTCACCATACCGATGCTGATGGGGATGATGAAAGCCAGCAAGCCCAACGCCACCGCTTTGCCACGGTTCTTCTTGAAGTCGGCCATGTTCATCTCCAGCCCCGCCAGGAACATGATATAATAGACACCTACCTTGCCGAAAAGCTCGAAACTGCTGTCGCGCACCAGGATGTTGAACCCATGCTCGCCGATGGCCAGGCCCGCCAGAATCATGCCGATGATGTGGGGGATACGCAGCTTGGTCAGCAGGATGGGCGCAAACAAAATGATGAGCAGTACAAGGAGAAAAATCCATGTAGGGTCGGTCACGGGAAGTTTCAAACTGAAGTCTAACCATTCCATAGGCTTGCGTCTTTTTGATTTCTTGTGCAAAAATAGCAAAAAAATTTTCACTGCCAACTACCCTCCCCGCCTACTTTCAACAAAACGCCCGCTTTCTTCTGGCAGAAAGCACTGCTTTCCAAGGACAAATACGCCGTTTTCCGAGGGCGAAAGCAATGCTTTCCGCCATCCGCCGCCAGCCACCCCACAGACAAGGCATGTTTTTATCAAAAAATAAAAACGACTTCCATCGTTATAATCATAGAATATTGTAAATTTGCACCTTGAATTGACTTTTTTATAAACCACTTAAAGCAAAGAAAAGAAATGAAAGTAGCAATTGTTGGAGCAAGCGGAGCCGTAGGACAAGAATTCCTGCGCGTGCTCGATGAAAGAAATTTCCCGTTGGACGAGTTAGTTTTGTTCGGTTCGAAACGCAGCGCCGGTACCAAATATACCTTCCGCGGCAAACAGATCGAGGTCAAACTCTTGCAGCACAACGATGACTTTAAAGGTGTGGACATCGCTTTCACTTCCGCAGGCGCAGGCACATCGAAAGAATTCGCCGAGACCATCACCAAGTACGGAGCCGTGATGATAGACAACTCCAGCGCCTTCCGCATGGATGCCGACGTACCTCTGGTCGTACCCGAAGTCAATGCCGCCGATGCCAAGGACCGTCCGCGCCGCATCATTGCCAACCCCAACTGCACCACCATCCAGATGGTCGTTGCCCTGAAAGCCATCGAACAGCTTTCGCACATCAAGACCGTTCACGTAGCCACCTATCAGGCAGCCAGCGGTGCCGGAGCCGCCGCCATGGAGGAGCTGTACACCCAATACCGCCAGGTGCTGGCTGGCGAGCCTGTCACCGTCGAGAAGTTTGCCTACCAGCTGGCTTTCAACCTCATCCCGCAGATCGACGTCTTCACCGACAACGGCTATACGAAGGAAGAGATGAAGATGTATAACGAGACGCGCAAAATCATGCACTCCGACGTCAAAGTGAGCGCCACCTGTGTCCGCGTACCCGCCCTGCGCTCCCACTCCGAAAGCATCTGGGTGGAAACTGAACGCCCCGTATCGGTAGAAGAAGCCCGCGAAGCCTTTAGCAAAGGCGAAGGACTGGTGCTGATGGACAACCCCGCCGAAAAGGAATACCCCATGCCCCTCTTCCTAGCCGGCAAAGACCCCGTCTACGTAGGCCGCATCCGCAAGGACCTGACCAACGATTGCGGACTGACCTTCTGGATTGTAGGCGACCAGATCAAGAAGGGCGCTGCGCTGAACGCCGTACAGATAGCCGAGTATCTGATCAAGGAAAACGCCCTCTGACATCCAGAGAGGACTTTCCCCTCATACTCACCTCACCACAGATGGGACAGACAACAGAAAAGTTAAATCTGCCCCATCTGTGATAATTTCTAAAAAAATCTATATATTTGTACGGAAAATACAAAAACAGCATGCCATGAAACTAATAGCTGAAAGCGGTTCTACACGCACAGAATGGGCCTTGGTAGAAGACAACACCCTGATACAAAGAGCCTTTACGGAAGGACTCAACCCGTTCTTCCAGACCCGTCGTGAAATCAGCCGAAGCGTACGGCTGGGCCTGCCCGAGCTATTTTTCAAGAAAAAGCTGGAACAAGTCTATTTCTATGGCGCCGGCTGCACTTCCCATGAAAAGAAAAACATCGTAGGTGCATCGCTTGTCGCCCAGTTCAAGACCCCCATCCAAGTGGAAAGCGACCTGCTGGCAGCCGCCCGCGGCCTCTTCCAATGCGATGCCGGCATCGCCTGCATCCTGGGCACCGGTTCCAACTCCTGCTTCTACGACGGCAAAATCATTGTAAAGAATGTCAAGGCCGGCGGCTATATATTAGGAGATGAAGGCAGTGGTGCCGTCATGGGAAAACTGTTTCTGTCTGACGTACTGAAAGGGCTTGCCCCCAAGGACGTGACCAACGACTTCTACGAAAAATTCCGCATCAATGCCAACGAAGTGATGGAGTCTGTCTACAACCGTCCTTTCCCCAACCGTTTCCTCGGCACCCTCTCCTATTTCCTGGCCGACTACCTGGACAACGACTACGTCTACGCCATGATCACCGGCAACCTGCGCAACTTCTTCACCCGTTGCGTCTGCCAGTACGACTACCAGAATTACCCCGTCCGCTTCGTCGGTTCGCTGGCCTATCACTATGCCGACCTTCTGCGCTATGTCGCCCAAGAGTTCGGCATCAACCTGCAAGTCATCGAGGAGACCCCCATCAACGGACTGATCGAATACCATGCCATGAATATTGAAGTGGAAGAAGGATGAGCCGCTTCCCACACGACCGACAAGCACAAACAATCACCTCCTGCGACATTCCATTCAAAAGGAAACTATCTTGCGCCCGAAATGTTGCAAAATATAAAAAACAATATTTAAATACTAAAAACTACTATCTTTTATTCTTTTTCTAAAAAAATAATATATCTTTGTGATAAAGAAAGCAAAAGAATCTTTTAAAAAGCAGAGAGGTTATTTTGTTTTGTAAACAACTTTTCAGATATCAACTTTGAAAAAGGAATGCCTATGAACCCCAAATTTTCACCTCATTGATTTTCAGACGCAAAGGAAATCTGCCTCGCAGAATGCCTGCACGACCGCTACCCTTCGCTTCCTTATATAAAGCAAAGGTCATTCCCCAATCAGCGTCAACTACATTGTCAAACCATTTTAAAATCTTTTCTTTTATGACTGAAGATCACAAACTATTGAAATTTACCTCCAGAGGTAAACTTCTCACGACAGTGGCCTTATGCGGTACACTGCTCCTAAGCAACGGACCAGCCAACGCTGCTCCGAGTACTTCCAGTGAGACTCCCAAAACGATGGAACAGATGCAAGCCCTGACCGTCAACGGTCTGGTAGTGGACTCAAACGGCGAACCCATCATCGGAGCTAACGTCCTCGAAAAAGGAACCACCAACGGAAGCCTGACCGATGTGGACGGTAAATTCATCCTCAACGTACGCCAGGGAGCTATCCTTCAAATTTCCTTTATCGGCTACAAGACGCAAGAAGTAAAAGCTACCTCCAATACGATGAAAGTCGTATTGGCAGAAGACAATGAGATGCTGGACGAAGTAGTCGTTGTTGGCTATGGTTCACAGAAAAAAGTTAATGTGACCGGCGCCGTATCGACCGTAGACGTCAACAAGGCTTTGGAAGCCAAACCGCAGATGGATGTAACCAAAGCCCTGCAGGGTGTAGTTCCCGGTCTGACCATTCTGAATACCCAAGGTGGTATCAACGAACAGCCCAGCATGACCATCCGTGGTGTCGGTACCCTGAGCAACAGCGAGACAAGCAACCCCTTGATTATCGTCGACGGAGTTCCCTTGGACGACCTTTCGCTTATCAATCCGCAAGACATTGCCAGCGTATCTGTACTGAAGGATGCCGCTTCTACCTCCATCTATGGTTCGCGTGCCGCCTTCGGTGTCGTATTGATCACCACCAAACAAGGTACGAAGAAAGACAAATTCACCATCAACTACTCCAACAACTTCGCATGGAGTACTCCGAGCATTCTGCCTGAATATGCAGATGTTCCCTCCCAGCTCAGAGCCTTGATCGAAGTTAATGAACGCAATGGGACAGATCCTGAATTGTTTGGTATGTATCTGGATAAGATGCTTCCCTATGCCGAAGCTTGGCAAGAGCAGCATGGACATAAAAAAGCAGGATATCGCGAAATGCAGCCCTTCCAAAGCATGGACAACGTAGGTGACTATTATCTGGACCCCACCACAGGCACAGCCATGTTCTATGCCGACTGGGATGTAGTAGGTATCATGTACCAAGATTGGGCACCCTCTCAAAGCCATAACGTAAACGTACAAGGAACCAGTGGCAAAACTACTTATTACCTGTCTGTAGGTTACGACAAGAAAGAAGGACAACTGAACTTCAACACCGATAAGCTGAAACGATACAACGTCAATGCCAATATCTCCTCCGACGTAACCGACTGGTTGCAAATCGGCGGGCGCTTCAGCTTTACCGACCGTACGTATACCGAGCCTAATACCCGCCGTACTCCCTACCAGTACATGTGGCGTTGGGGTAGCTTCTTCGAACCGCTGGGTACCATCAACGGCACAGACCTGCGCAACACGATCATGTATCTGAAGCAAGCAGGCGACACCGAAACTTCCACCAACTACGTACGTATGACAGGTTTTGCCAAAGCCAAACTGGCTAAAGGCCTGACCGTAAATGCCGACTACACCTACAATGTAAAGAATCTGTTCCAAGATATGGTAGGTCTGCCGGTATCGGGATACAATACTTGGGGCAACATGGCTGCACCCACTGACATCCAAACCGATTCATACCTACAGCAACAAAGTGAAAAGACCACGTCCTATGCATTCAACCTTTATGCCAACTATGAATTCACCTTGGCCGACAAGCACAACTTCAATATTATGGTTGGCGGCAATGCAGAAGGAGAAGAATATTTCTGGCACCGCTCCAAGAGAGAAGGTCTGTTGAATCCGGACCAGCCCGAATTCAATTTGGCCAATGGTACCCAGACCGTAAGCGGACGTCATATCCACTCTGCTACTGCCGGTTATTTCGGCCGTATCAATTACAACTGGAACGAGATTTGGTTATTGGAACTAAACGGACGTCTTGATGGCTCATCCTCTTTCCCCGCCAGCGACCGCTGGGCTTTCTTCCCCTCTGGATCACTGGGCTACCGCTTCAGCCAGGAAAACTATTTTGAGAACCTGCGCAACATTATCAGCAACGGTAAGCTCCGCGCCTCTTTCGGTGAAATCGGCAACGAAGCCGTCGGTGAAGACATGTTCATATCTACCATCAATGCTCTAAGCAGCAAATACTGGTTAGGAAGCGACGGAACATTCGTCAACATGTACGATACTCCGTCTTTGGTTTCTAACACACTGACTTGGGAGCGTATCCGCACCTTCGACATCGGCCTCGACTTGGGCTTCATGAACAACGAACTGAATGTATCGTTCGACTGGTATCAACGCAAAACATTGGACATGTTGGCACCGGGTGTTACCCTGCCTGATATGCTGGGAACAACTGAGCCTTACACCAACGCCGGTTCACTCCGCACCCGTGGTTGGGAATTGAACGTCAGCTGGAACAAGCAGTTCGGTGACTTCACCGTATATGCGAACGGTAATCTGTCTGACTACAAGACCATTGTTACAAGCTGGAACAACCCTACAGGTATCTTAAGCGATTATTTCAGCGGGAAAGTATATGGCGACATTTACGGCTTTGAAACAGACCGTTATTTCACCAAAGACGACTTCACCTACGATGCTGAAGGCAATCGTACCGGTTACGCACAGGGCATCGCCGATCAAGATGGTCTGGTCAGTGGTGGTACATTCGCTTATGGCCCCGGCGACATCAAGTACAAAGATTTGAACGGCGACGGCGTCATCGATGGTGGTAATGGAACAAAAGACGACATGGGCGACTTGAAAGTCATCGGTAACTCTACTCCGCGTTTCCAGTATGGCTTCCGCTTGGGCGGTTCATGGAAAGGCATTGACCTCGACATGTACTTCCAAGGTGTCGGCAAATGGGATCAGTGGTCTTATGGTGCATTTGTAATGCCGTTCTCTCGCGGTGCCGATGGTATCTATGCCAACCAGATGGATTATTGGACAGAAGAAAACACTGATGCATTCTATCCCCGCCTCTATCCGGGCAACGGAGCTACAGGAACCGTATCAGGTATCGCAGCCGGAAAGAACAACTTCTATCCGCAAAGCAAATACTTGATTGACCGTTCTTACCTGCGTTTCAAGAATCTGACCGTAGGTTACACTCTGCCTCAAGAATGGACCAAGAAATGCTTTATGCAGAAAGCACGAATCTACTTCACGGCCGAAAACCTCTGCGAGCTGATCAACAACAGTTATGCTCCTGTAGACCCAGAAATAGACTCCAGTGATACTGGCAGCAACAGCAACGGTGTATGGGGACGTGTAGCACCCATCACACGAACCATTTCTTTCGGACTCCAAGTAACATTCTAAACCATAAAGACAAGAATCATGAAAAAGAAAACATTATTATATAGCGCACTTTTGCTCGGTTCGCTTACATGGTCAAGCTGCACCGACATGCTCGACAAAGAGCCGCTCGACAAATTTACGGACAGCCCGTTGTTTTGGAACAATCCATCCAGCGTAGAAGGCTATGCTGCAACATTCTACAATCTTTTTACCGGTTACGGTAACGGAGGAGGTAGTGGCGATTTCTATTTCACGTCTCTCAGCGACGACCAAGTTGGCGCAGGATTTAAGAACTGGAAATACATCAATGTACCGGCCTCAGACAGTAACTGGTCCTCCACGTGGGACGAAATACGCCGCGCCAACGCCATGATCAACTCTCTGAACGAACAGGCGACCGACATGGACGAAGCCACCAAGAACCATTGGATCGGTGTAGCTCGACTGATGCGCGCATGGCAATACTGGGACTTAGTTCGCAAATACGGCGACTGCACCTGGCTCGACCATGTACCCGACATCAACGACCCGCTTCTTTTCGCAGCCCGCGAAGACCGCGACGCTATCATGGACAAGGTACTGGAAGACTTGAATTTTGCATGCAACAATATTGAAGAGGTCAACTCTCAGACAACCTGGTCACGCAACATGGCCAACGCCATGAAAGCCCACATATGCTTATGGGAAGGGACTTTTCGTAAATATCGTACTCAAGCCGAGAACGGGAAAGCAGCCGATTTGGAAGGAGCCAACAAATTCTTACAAGCCTGCGCAGATGCCTGTGAAGAGGTTATGCCTAACTATACGTTAGGCACAGATATTGCCAGCTATCGGGCTACCTACAATTCCATTACGCTCGCCGGTAACCCCGAAATTATTTTCTATAAAGAATACAAGAAAGATTATTTCGGGCACTCTACTATTGACTATACTTGCACCAGTACCCAAATGGACGGTATATCAAAGGATGCCTTTGACTCTTTCCTTTTCTTGGACGGAAAAACGGCGGCCAACACTACGTACAACAATACCGATGTCGGCGAAATGAAAGCTTCAGCCAACGATGGATCAGATCACTTGAATATCCAAAATCTGCTGGAAGTACGTGACAAACGTTTGGGACAAATCATAGACTCAGTTCTGTGCTATTCCGGAAAAGGCTGGCAACGCATTGCAGGCGGTATCGCCATGACAGCTTCTACAGGTTATAGCATCTGCAAGTTCGACAATGTAGATGAAATGGAACCCACCTATCGCCAGACCGGTGGAAAGAACTACACTTCCGCCCCCTTGTATTGGTTGTCGGTCATCTATCTGGACTACGCAGAAGCCAAAGCGGAACTCGGCACCATTACTGATGACGATTTGAACAAGACCATTAACAAACTGAAAGCCCGCGCTGGTCTGCCGCCTATCACAACAAAAGTAGCAGATGCAGGTGACAACGATATGGATGTAAGTCCGCTGATTTGGGAAATCCGCCGCGAACGCCGTTGCGAACTGATGCTCGACAATGACTTCCGTTATTGGGATCTAATCCGCTGGCACCAACTAGACAAACTGGATACCGAAACCAATCCTGATATCCGCTTAGGAGCAAACCTTATCAACGATCCAAGTCACGAAATGGAACTGGATGGCAACTACATCGATGGATATGGAACGAACAAACGTACTTTCGACAAAAAGCACTATCTCTATCCAATTCCCAGTGGTCAGATTACTCTTAACCCCAACTTAGGTCAGAACCAGGGATGGTAAAAGACTAAAATAACCCATAGAGCATTTACGGAGGCTGTTCCCAATGATAGAAACAGCCTCCTTTTTATATATTTTCATTTCCACCAGAACTATCCAATATAAATTCCACCGCACAAGAATAAAAGGGTCAGTAGAAATTTAGTGGGGATATCCATACAACATCGCAATTCTGAAAAGG